>NZ_CP033204.1:3562500-4162500 GCF_022701295.1 Sphingopyxis sp. YF1 | reverse complement strand
ATGGCTCGCGGGGCGCGCAAAACGCGACGATTGGGGCAGCCGCCCCGCCGCCGAACTCCATCTCGAAGACGCCGCCTGGGCCGACTAGGCACCGATGGAACGGGCGCGCCGCAATATTTTTACGCGGGCGGGCATCGCTGCGCTTGACCGGCCGGACCGGCGAGTCTAATGCGCCGCTTCACCGAACGACGGCCCCTTCGTCTAGCGGTCTAGGACGTCGCCCTTTCACGGCGAAAACACGGGTTCGAGTCCCGTAGGGGTCACCAAATCGCCGCAAAGGCGCAGAAGTCTCGGTTTTCTGTTCGTTAGTGACTCGGTGGGTACACCAAATGAGTACACAAAGGACGAACAATCATGAATCCGAAGGGACTCTGGCGCGATCCACGCAGCGGCATTTTTTATCTTCGCCGCCGTATCCCGCTGCCGTTGCAAAGCGCCTTCGCTTGCGGCCAACTTTACAAGGTAAGCCTCGGCACCGCCGATCAGCGCCATGCCGAACGCAAGCTGGCGATTGCCAATGGTGAATATGAGCAGAAGTGCGAACAATTTCGCGACGCGCTCGCAAACGACGCTCCAAGATCCTTCACTTCCGACGAGGCGCGTGTCTTGGTTGACCGCCTCCTCACCGCCAGGTCCGCTACCGGGTTTGCGAGCGGCGGTATGGATGTCGCTTTCTTGCTCAAGGAGCTCGACGACGCCGTCGCGGACCAATCGGGAGACCATCGGGCCACCGCACAAGACATGAGTCCAACCGAATGGATCGCTTATCGCAAGAGGTTGGCGGGAAGCGACGCCGACGATGAGTTTTCTCCCGAAACACTCGCTCGGATCGAGGCTCACCATGCTTCGGTCCATCGCGACCTTGGCGATCTGTGGTTCAGTTTTCAGAAACGGGTACCGCACCGCCGTTGGCGCCCCCTGCTCAGCTTCGCCGTCGCGAAAATAAAGCGTGAACTAAAACTACCCGAGGAGGCGAATCGCGGGATCGACGAACCGCTCGCCGATGCACTGGCCGATGCGCTGGGTTCGCCGCAAGTCCGCGAACAAGTTCCCGTACTCCCCTCGGCCCGGCGCCGCGCAAATTCGAGCCGGCTCCAACCGGACATGAAGCTCGACGCCCTCGAGGCGAAATGGATCGCGGCGCGCAAGCCGACGCCGAAGGCGCAGGCCGCGACGAAAACGGCCGTACGCTATTTCAAAAGCTATATCGGCGATGTCGGCATCGGCGAAATCACGCCCAACGATCTGTTCGAATTTCGTGACGCGATAGCGGTGCTGCCAAAAAGTATGCCGCGAGTGCATCGCATGATGGAGTTTGTCGACATTCATGCGCTCTATGCGGACAGATCGGGCGTAGACCGCATATCCCCGCAATCGATCAAAAAATATCTCGGCGCGGTCCAAGCCCTCCTCGGGTTCGCTTTCCAGGAGCGCTTCATCCCTGCGAACACCGCCGCCGGTATCAAAGTCGAAGGATACACAAAAAAGAGCACGCGGCGCCCATTTACCAAGGACGAACTCGCTCAGCTATTTGCGGCCAAGCTGTTCACCGCGGCTTGGTCTCACCCTCTGAGCAAGTCAAAGGTCTCCGATTCGACGCTGCGCTGGTTGTTCCTGCTCGGGCTTTGCACGGGCGCTCGAATTGAGGAACTTGGTCAGATATTGCTCGCGGACATCAAGTCCGAGCAAGGGATCCCTTATATCGACGTCACGGACTACGTCATGGACGAGATTGACGAGCGCAAACGGGTGAAGACCGACGGTTCTATTCGCGTGATACCGCTCCATCCCAAACTGATAGCGCTCGGGTTTCTCGACTACGTCCAACGGATGCGGTCAAGCGGAGCAGTCCGGCTTTTTCCTGACCTCGAGGCTGATTCGCTGGGCGTAAAGACCAAGGAGGCGAGCCGCCGCGCCAACCGCCTAATCGACAATGCCGTCGGCGACGACCCGCGCCTCGTGTTTTATAGTTTCCGACACAGCTTCAAGGATCTCTGCCGCGACGCCAACATTCCCAAGGACGTGCACGACCAGCTTATGGGGCATTCGCCCGCAGATGTGGGCGGAGGCTACGGTTTGGGACGGGCGATCGGCAATCTTGCAGCCCACCTAAAGCGAGTTCGGTTCTTTTTCATCGATTGGGATTCGATTAATGTTGCTGCCAAATAAGCGAACCGCTGTCCGGCTACTGTTCGGCCTGAGCTGGCCGTAAGCGGTCTGTAGGCTATCGTTGAGAGTTTCAGACGCCGCCGGCGTCGGAAAGTCCTCAATGCCCGAACCGCAAGGGTCATGCGCTGAGCTACGCGCGAGATCGGAGCGGTCGAGGGTGTGCATGAAGAAAAACCTAGGCGCGCCGACGATGCTGTTCATCGTTGGCGCCCACACGCCCGACTGGTGCTGCTCGAACTGAAACTGCCGGATATCCTCGGTGCTCGCGGTGTGGGGCGAGCGACGCAGCCAAGTTGCGAACCGTCCGACGTCGAGAAGATAGTTACGCTGCGTCTCCGGAGAGAACCCGCGCAAGGTCATATTGTCGATCAGGCACTGGCTCAGCGGGCTGATCGCGTCAATCTGGATAAGCTCGTCCATCGTTCGACTCCTCAGTCGATGGAGCCGAAAGGGTCTACCTACGGCACTCGACGTTCAATGAGGTGTGGCGCCCGCTCGACGGCTTTACGTCGAGAACCGAGCCAATCTGCCGAGCGGTTCGTGCATCAGCGATCTCGCCCCGTTTTCCGCCGTATCACCTTCGAAGGTCAGAACTTGCAAACTCGAGAGAGCACCCGCCACAGCCCGGCAAACCGGTTGCCATGGCGCAGATCCTTGGCGAGGCGCATCAGGACCCCCGGGAAGCCCAATACGGGGATTGCCTCCTCTATGGCGACCACCTGTTTGCGGGCAACGCCATGCCGAACCATGCCAATGCTTGCGTCGATCCAGTCGGCCTTGCGCGCGGCGTTCACGATCTCGGCGTCTGGCCCCGCGAACGATAGCAGCTTGTGATGCCAGTGTATGATGTTGGCCACGAGTGTGGGATCGAGATGTGGCGCGTGCTGGGTTCGCACGCGCTCGGCCACTGCTTCCGACGGCTCCAGATAAGCCAGTTCGTGATCGGTCCACATGCCGACGTCGTGGAAAACAAGTGCAAATGCGATATGTTCGCGCCCCCTCGGATCGTCGCCGAGGAAGTGCGCTGCGTAACTCAGAGCCCGGTAAATGTGGTTGCGGTATGCGGCAAAGTCTGTGCCGACCGCGTCGGCAATTTGCGGCAGATAGCGCTCGACCGTAGGGTCAGAGACAATTGGCTCAACCATAGAAGGTCTCCATTGGGAAGGCCGGGCAGGCGCGATGTCGAGCCTGCTCGGTCGGATGGGATCACTTCGAGCGCAACAGGACGGGACCGGCGCCCACCCTGATGCGCAGCAGTTCATAGGGCTTGCGGCGCAGGTCCCGCCCGCCGTGGAAGCCGGGCTGGCGGTGGAGCTGGTTGGCGGTGAAGTAGAGATAGCCGTTGGTACCGATCGACAGCGTGTCGGGCCAGCTGATGCGCGGGTCGCTGACCAGCGTCGACCAACGGCCTTGGTCGAGCACGCGGATCGCGTTGTTCTCGTAGTCGCCGGCGAACACGCGGCCCCGGTCGTCTTCGGCGATCCCGTCCGAAGCACCCTTGCGCCCCATGCTACGAACGGCGCGGCCGAGTTCTTCCTCAGACACCGCGGGATCCCGCAGCATGGCCGTGGGGACCGCGTGCAGCGTGCGGCCAGATAACGGGCCGTAATAGAGTAGGCTGCCGTCGGCGCTAAGCCCGATCGCGTCACTCGCCACTGCGAACGGCGTCGCGGGTCCATCGGCCGGGCGGTTCATCAGCACCGCGCCGTCGGCGGTCGGGGTGAAGCCGGGCTCGGGATTGGTAGTCGCATGGTTCGACAGGCGGCGGATCGCACGCCCGCTGGCGATGTCGACGACGATGATGCCGCCGACGCCCGTGTTGCTGCTGTCGGTGATGTAGGCGACGCCCTCAGCGCCCGTGCGAAGATCGAAGCGCACATCGTTGAGATAGGTCGTGGACAGCACGACGCTGGGCGGCAGGACGATTGTCTTCACCACTCGGTTGGTCGCGAGGTCGATCGCCACCAGTTTTGCACCGCCAACTTGCGGCTGCGAGAAGTTGGGCGCCGCCGTATCGAGCACCCAGAGGCGATTGGCGCCGTCGGCAACCACGCTCTGCACCGAGATAAAATGCCCTGCCGGATCGGCCGCATCGGGACGGTTAGTCGCGGCGTCGGGATAGGGCACCGCCCTGCCATTGACCAGCTCGGCCACCGTGAACGGCGCGTTGTCGCCCCATTGCGGGAAGTTGACGAAGATGCGCCCATTGGGGGCGACGGTCACGCCAGTCGGCATCGCGCCATCGAAGGTCGCGACCTGTTCGATCCGGGGCGCGGATGCACCCTCGCGGGTTGTCGCGCAGGCGGCGAGCGAGAGGACCGCGCCAGCGGCCAGAAGCAGTTTGACGGACGTTTTCATGGTGTCATTTCCTTGAGGATGTGGCCCGCTTCGTGGGGCTCGGACCGGAGATATTGTGGCGCCGCGCTGACCGATGCGCCCAGCGCAGCGGCGGCGTGCCAAGGCCAGCGCGGATCCCATAGGGCAGCGCGAGCTATGGCTATTGCGTCCGCATGCCCGTCTTCAAGGATGCGTTCCGCCTGATGCGGATCGTTAATCATGCCGACGGCGATGACAGGTATGGCGACCGCGTCCTTGACCGTCCGGGCCAGCGGCACCTGATAGCCAGGACCGACCGGGATGTGCTGGCGCGGGTCTCCTTGAGACCCAGCAGCGTGAAAAACCGCACCGCCGCCTCGGGATCGGCGACGCGCAGCATCGTGTGGAGATAACGCACGATCAGGCCACCTTTTCCTTGAGGGCTTCCATCACAAGCTCCGCGGTGCGGGTTGCGCTGGCGGGATTCTGGCCAGTTACCAAATTGCCGTCGCGCAGAGCGAACGGAGCAAAGTCCGGGCCGCCATCATGCTTGCCGCCCAGTTCCTTAAGGCGCGTTTCAAGGAGGAACGGTACCGCCTGATCGAGGCCGACTGCACGCTCCTCGCTGTCAGTGAAGCCTGCAACACGGCGACCAGCCACGAAGGGCGTGCCGTCGGCCTTCTTCGCCGAGACCAGGCCCGCCGGTCCATGGCAGACGGCGGCGACGATCTTGCCCTCGCGGTCGAAGCGTTCGACCATCCGCGCCAGTTCGTCGCTGCCGGGATAATCGAACATGGTGCCGTGGCCGCCGGGCAGGAACAGCGCGTCGTAGCCAGCGGGATCGATGCTGGTGAATACAGGGGTGCTGGCAACCTCAGCCTTCAGCGCTTCGTCCTTAAGATAGCGTTCGACCGAGGCGTCGTTCTCGCCGTCTGCGTTCACGCTGCGCTGATCGACTGGGACGGCGCCGCCCTTGATCGAGGCCAGCGTCACTTCGGCGCCGGCATCGCGGAATGCATAATACGGCGTAGTCAGTTCTTCCAGCCAAACGCCCGTCGGTTCAGTCCCCGGAGTCATTCGGTCGGCGGAGGTGGTCACCATGAGTATGCGATTCATCGTCAGATTTCCTTTTCCTTTGATGTAGCGAGGACGGGCGAGCGCGCTCGGTGTGACCGCGCCCGCCACAATTGCGGCGGTGAGTGTCTTCAGAAGCTGGCGGCGATCGGGCATTCATCCGTTCATTTCGACGGCCAAGATACGCGCTGCCCGGCATCATGAAATCCAATTGAAATTGCGATCAGCCATAAATCTTCTTATGGAACGAGAATGTCCTTGTTGCAGTTGCGCACATTCGTCGAAGTCTATCGCTGTCGCTCGCTCACCGAAGCGGCTCGGGCGATCGGCATTACCCAACCGGCCGCGTCGCAGCATATCGCCTCGCTAGAAGCGCAATTGGGTCACCCCTTGTTCGATCGCCATTCGCGCGGCGTTTGGCCGACAGCGATTGCCGACGATCTCGCGGCTTCGATCGGAAGCAGTCTCGACACGGCGGAAGTGGCGCTGGCCACCGCTCGGGCCCGATCTTCGCGCATTTCGGGCACGGTTCATATTGCCGCTCCTTCGGATCTTCTGGGCGAGATGATCACGCCGCGACTGGCGCCGCTGCTGGACGTAGGCCTTGACCTACGCCTTCATATCGGCGGGCGCGACGCGCTCTATTCCATGTTGATCGAGGATAAGGTGCATCTCGCCGTGACCGCCTCGCAGCCCGATGATCCGCGACTGGCCTTTCAAGTGCTGGGCAAGGAGCGTTTGCGTGCTGTCGCATCGCCTGCGGTAGCCGAACGAATAGCGGACGGACCCTTGGACGACACCCTAAACCGAATGTCGCATCTGGCTTATGATCTCGATCGGCCGCTGCTGCGCACATGGCTAGAAGCAAACCAGATCGAGTTGACGCGTCAACCCGGATTAACTGCGCCCGACCTTCGGGTGCTTCGCTCAGGGTTGTGCGCAGGGCTCGGCTGGTCGGTTCTGCCCGCCTATCTCACTCGTGCCGAACGCGCCGCCTGCACGCTCGTTGAGATAACGGCCCCGATCACCGTGCCACATAACACATTCTATTTGGTATGGGCCCGCTCATCGCTGCGCCATCCACGCGTGGCAATAGCACGCGACGCGTTGATTGCGGCGCTTCGAAATTGAGTTTGGTTGGATAGCGAACCGTAGTTTCCGTTTAAGCGACCCGCTCTAGCGAAATTAACCAAGCAGTCTCGGCTCCCGACATTGGAAGCAGGATACCTCGTTGCAAGAGCTCCTGACCGGATTTCACCGTACCGGAATGCCATAATTCGGGTTGAGCGACCGACGCATCGCTTGGTGGCGACCCGGGAAGCAGAAGGCGAATATGATAGCTCGCCGAGGGATCCAAGCCGCGCAGCCTTGCCGGCGGGGATGAATAATAATCGGTGAACTTCGTTTGCGCCACTAATGCCAAGCCACGTGCCCCCGACAACGCAAGGTACCCAAACGCACCTGGCAGGTTCTCAACTGTCCGGGTAATGGTACCACGATGGATAACGTCCCTCCATTCTTTGTAGAGCGCAATATGCGCCGCGAGCGACGCCCTATCCGATGTCGACATTGAGGCCGGATTAGCCTCTACGCCCATATGACCAAACATTGCGACCTTCGCCCGGAAATCCATTGGCAAGCAGCGTCCGGTTATTGGATTTGGGTTCGGCCCCACATGATTGCCGGTGGCGCCAAGCGGCAGAAAATCGAACCACGCTGAGTTGATGCGAAGCCGTTCAATCGCATCATTGTTGTCGCTGGCCCAATATCGCGCGCAGCGGCGGAGGATTTCGTAATCGACCCGGCCTCCGCCACTGGCACAGGTCTCGATCTCAACATCCGGATGCGCGGCCCTGACCCGATCGAGCAATGCGTAAAGTGCTATAACCTGCGCGTGCCCTTTTCCTGCCAGCGGAAACAATTCGCGATTATGATCCCATTTCAAATAGGATATTTCGTTTTCCGACAGGAGCGTATCGAGGCGCTCATAGACGTAATTGCTGACTTCGCTTTTCGTGAGGTCGAGAACGAGCTGATTGCGCTGGGTGGGGCGTTCTTGCCCGGCAATGTGGATACACCAGTCCGGATAGTGGCGATAAAGATCGCTTGTTGGACTGACCATTTCGGGCTCGACCCACAAACCAAAATCGAGACCGAGGCCACGAACATGATCGGCAAGGGGTTTTAACCCTGCCGGGAATATATCGGGGTCCGCGATCCAATCGCCTAGGCTGGTGCGGTCGTTGCGTCTGCCCTTGAACCAACCGTCATCCACGACAAAACGCTCAACCCCGATCGCTGCTGCTGAGTCGGCCAGCTGGGTCAGCTTCGGCATATCCATCGCAAATCCCAAGGCTTCCCAACTGTTGAGATGGACCTTGCGCGGCGATCGACTGCTGCTGTTCGGCAACACCTCCGAATTGGCATGGCGATGAAAAGCATGACGTGTCGCCATCACGCCCACATTGCTCACGGTGAACAGGGCGCGCGGCGTGTCCCAGTTCTGCCCCGGAGGAACCATGATTTCGCCGGGGTCGAGCCGGACCCCCATCATCAGCATAGCGCGGCCGTCAGCATTGCACTCCACGCTCAGCCGATAATCTCCACTCCACGCAAAATGAGAAGAAATCGCATGCCCATGGTCTTCGCCAAGATCGGCGGATTCAATCCGTATCCAGTTGCCACCACCAAAGCCTGGTCGCCCGCCATAGGATGCGCTTGCAATTCCCCCGTCGGCGAGCCTGACGCGCGTTTGCTGCATCTCCGCAGCCCAGCGGCCGGAATATCGGGTCGCGTGACTGGCCCAGCTTGGCAGGGGAAGCGCAAGCGAAGCAAGGTCGAGGACGTCAACCGGCTCGCGACCGAAATTGGTCAGGCGGGCGCGCGCTTCAATCACCCCCGAACTCAAAATCCGCCAAGACACCTCGATACCGATACCATTCGCCTCATCACGATGGATGAACAGAAGCGACGAGGGAGATTGTAAGACTTCGACCAGACGCAGATGCAAAGGCAGCAAAGTTCCGCAGCGCATCAAGCCCACGGCGGGCGTAGAAGAGTAGCCCCATCCTGTTTGCGGCAAGATGGAAAACGGCGCGGGTTCATCGGGCTGTGAGGGTCGCCGTCCTTGCCGAACGCTGTTGCAAAGGGCCAGTAAATCCTGGTCCACTGGCAGTGGCTCACCGAGCCACACGAGTTCGGCGGCGCCTCGGCGCAAATCGAATATCATCGAGTGGGCAGATCGATCGAGGCGGACAGCTGGCGGCAGGTTGCTCATGACCGTCACATCGCGCTTATTGCATAGATCGTCAATAATGCTAAATGCGCTTTCCACGGTGCGCAGGCGTTCATGGTCAACGTCATGATCAGGTTGCCGATATTTGTGCTCGATCGCTGCAAGGAATAGCAATATGGATCGGTCGATGGCGGTTCACCGCCGATATAACCCGCTAGCAGAGCGCTGGATATTGGTCTCCCCACACCGGGCGCAGCGGCCTTGGCAGGGCGGAACAGAAGATCCCGTGGAGCGCCTGTCGGTGGCACATGACCCGGAATGCTATCTATGCCCGGGAAATACGCGCGCCAACGGAGCGGTAAACCCTGATTATTGCGGCCCGTGGGTATTTTCGAACGATTTCCCCGCGCTTTCGCCTCAAGGCGGCGCCATCAGCATCGATGACCCTCTGCTAAGGGCGGAGCCAGTGAGCGGCGAATGCCGCGTGATGTGCTTCTCGCCCGATCATTCCAAAACGCTTCCACAATTGTCGCAACCCGAAATTCGCAGCGTCATCGATTCCTGGGCCCGAGAGTCGTCCGATCTCGGACAGCGTTACGCATGGGTGCAAATATTCGAGAACAAGGGTGCAGCCATGGGCTGCTCCAATCCGCATCCTCACGGCCAGATCTGGGCGAGCAGCCATATTCCCGACGAACCGGCGGTGGAAGATCGCGCACAGCTCCAATATTATACACGGCACGGACGCGCGATGCTCGTCGATCTTGCCCGACGCGAAGCCGACGGCCCGCGCGTCGTGATCGAGAGTGACGCGTGGCTGGCGATCGTGCCGTGGTGGGCATCCTGGCCGTTTGAGACACTGGTCATCCCGCGGGCCAAAGTGCAGCGGATCGAAGACCTTTCATCGTTGCAGCGCGACGATCTCGGCGCGGTCCTCGGCGAGCTAACCGCGCGGTACGATAACCTCTTTGGCTGTTCCTTCCCCTATTCCATGGGGTGGCATGGCGCGCCTTATTCCAGCGGCTCTCAGGACCACTGGCAACTGCATCTCCACTTTTATCCACCTCTCCTGCGATCTGCGACAGTAAGGAAATTCATGGTGGGGTACGAGATGCTCGCCGAGGCGCAGCGCGATCTGACGCCCGAGCAGGCTGCGGAGCTGCTGCGGGCAGCGAACCCTGTGCTCGCCCAGCAGGAACATTCGAGATGAGCGCAAAGGAAGATCTGGTTGACCGCGTGGCCGCCGGTTTTCGTCGGCTTTATGGTCACGAACCCAGCATTATCGCATTTGCGCCAGGCCGCGTGAATCTGATCGGCGAGCACACCGATTATAACGATGGGTTTGCCCTGCCCTGCGCTATCGAATGCGGAACGGTCGTAGCCTTTTCGCCCCGCGACGACGATTCCATCAAGGCAGCAGCCCTCGACCTTGGCAGTCAGCTTGGATCTTTCACTCTCGGCGCCACTATCGCGAAAGCGGATGATGGCAGCTGGGAGAACCACGTCCGCGGCGTTGCCGCGGCGATGCCGCTATTCGACTTGCCGATTTCCGCCGCTAATGTTGCGATCGGGGGCAACATTCCGCAAGGTGCCGGGCTCTCATCGTCCGCGTCGCTCGGCGTGGCGGCGGCGCTTGGCTTTGCAGCGCTGGCCGGCGATGACGCGCCTGACCGGACACGCATCGCGCGTGCGGCGCAATGGGCGGAGCATCACTATGTCGGCTGCAATTGCGGCCTAATGGACCAGCTGACGGTAGCGTTCGGCGAGGAAGGAAAAGGCCTGCTCATCGATTGTCGCAAAACCGAGACGCACGCCGTGCCATTTCCCCCTGGAACCGCGATCATGATCGTCCACTCGGGCGTAACGCGCGGCTTGGTCGATAGCGCATATAATGATCGTCGCCAGCAATGCGTCGCGGCTAGCCATCATTATGGGGTCGCGGCTTTGCGGGATCTGGACGCTGCCACACTCGAATTTGCGAAGTCGGATCTCGACGAGATTTCCTTCCGGCGAGCGCGCCACGTTGTCGCCGAGAACGAACGCACACTTCGGTTCAAGGACCTCCTGGAAGCAGGCGAACTGGTTGCGCTTGGCCGCGCCATGCGCGCCTCGCATGCCTCGCTGCGTGACGATTTCGAAGTCAGCCTACCCGCGATTGACGCGCTGGTCGATTGCCTTAACGAGGCCATCGGCGCTGCGGGTGGCGCGCGGATGACCGGAGGCGGGTTCGGCGGATGCGTGGTTGCTGTCTTCGCCGCAAGCGAGACAAGCGCTGTTGACGCTGCATTGGCGGCGTTCTGGCGCGATGCGGGTATGGCACCGCAACTTGCGTTTCGCGTTTCGCCTTCGCCGGGCGCTCATCTCATACAGGACGATCGCGCACGGATCAGCGCACGCTAAAGGAATAAACCGTCCGGCTGTGCCATATTGTCTCGGGGCGAAGAGTCGGGTCTGGAAAATTAGGCTGATTTGGTGCGTCGGGAAATTGCTGCGTTTCCAACGCGATCGCGCAGCGGGGCTCACAGGGCAGCCCACCGCGGCGCAGTATCGTCGCATCGAGATGGTCCGCCGTATAAACCTGGATGCCCGGCTGATCCGTGTCGATTGTCAACGTGCGGCCCGACGCCGGGTCATACAGCAGAGCTGCTGGACGCAGCCCGGACCCGCGGACCGCCCAGCAATGATCGATGCCAATATCGCCTCCTGCTTGGCCGTCGAGCCGTTCAAGATGGTTTGATAGTGGCTGAGACACACGAAAATCAAACGGTGTATTTGTAACACTCTCAATGCTTCCGGTCGGAATTCCATCAGCCGTTCGCGGCAGATATTGATCGGCGAAAAGCTGCAGCTGATGCTCACCGATGCCGTTGCCTGCCTCATCGCCGCCAAGGTTCCAATAGCCATGGAGGGTGAGGTTCACTGGGCATGGCCTGGTTGTCGTCGCCGAGAAATCCGTAATCAGGCGATTATCCTCGGTCCAAACGTAGGTGACGGTCACCCGAAGCTCGCCTGGAAAACCCTGATCGCCGTCGGGTGAGAGTATTTCCAGACGCACGCCTTCGCCATCGGGGGTTTCCACTATGTCGCCTCGCCAAAAGCGGCGGTCGAAGCCATCCTCCCCGCCGTGTAGCAAGTTAGGCCCTTCGTTGGGCTGGAGCCTGAAGCTTTGCCCTCCAACGCGGAACGAGGCGCCGGCCAAACGATTGGCGTAGCGCCCAACGATGCCCCCGAAAAATTGTCGGTGCGTCAGATAGTCGTCGAGCCGGGCATGGCAGAGCGTAACGTCGCCCAATTTTTGGCGGCGATCGGGAACGGTCACCGAAAGCAGCGTTGCGCCCAAATCCATCACGGCAACCTTGGCACCGGAGCGATTGATAAGCTCCCACTTCGTCAATGTCCGGCCGTTCGCGAGCTTTTGCTCGGATCGGACAATCATTGCCCGTCGTCCGCGTAGCGCTGCGATTCCGAACCGTCTGACACATGGCCTCCCTTTCACAGCAGGGTTTTTCGACGACTCCCCGCCGGAATGCATCGACCGCGGCAAGTCCGAAGTCGACAAATCGAGGAATAGCTTATTGGTCCATTTGGTCAACAAGCCTGCAATATACCGAGCTGAATGGCGCCATAATGCCGCCTAAAGCGCCGATGCAATCTCTCTATTGACTATATGTCCATTTATATTAGACAAGGCGTCAACAAGAATGGTGGGAGGATAAAAATGTCCAAAAGATTCAACTGCAGTGCGGGCTCCTCGGCAATTGCGCTATTGTGGGCTTTGACCGCCCCAACCGCGCTAGCCCAAACCGACCCAGCGGACGGCGCTGAGGCCGACGATCGCGACACGATCATCGTCACTGCACAAAAGCGGGCCGAAAACGTTCAGGACGTTCCCATCGCGATCACGGCGCTCAATGCTGCCGCCCTCGAGGCCGCAAAAATTGAAGATAGCAAGGATCTGCAGTTCAACGCGCCGAACGTGACGCTTTCCGCCAACCGCAACTTGACGATCCGCGGCGTCGGATCGCAATCCTTTGGCGGCACAGGCGACACCAATATCGGCGTTCTCGTCAATGGCGTGTTCCTCCAGTCGGGAAGCAGCTTTGGCGATTTCTTCGACATGGAGCGCATCGAGGTCTTGCGCGGGCCGCAAGGGACGATTTTTGGCCGCAACACCACCGGCGGCGCGGTAAACTTCGTGACCCGGCGACCGACCGACGCGTTCGAAGGCTATGTCGATCTGCAGGGCGAAAGCCCGCGCGGCGTACGTGCCAGCGCGGCGCTCAACATTCCGCTCGCTCCCGGGCTTTCACAACGCTTCGCCGCGAACTACATCAACCGCGACGGTTATACGAAAAATCTACTCGACGGCGCTAATGTCGATGGGCGAAACCAGTTCACGCTACGCTCGAGCACGCGCTTCGAGCCGACCTCCTCGACGCTGATCGATCTCACCCTGACTTATTTCAAGGAAGATTCGGATCGCCAGAACGCTGCCAAGTCGCTCTGCACGCCCGACCCGGCATTCGGCTGTTCGCCTGCGTCGGCATCGACCGGGTTTCCGACCAGCAACTTCCTCATCGACAGCTTTCTGCTCCCCGGCGTCGTGCGTGGGGGAACATTCGCGCCCAATCCGCGCAACCTTCGCGAAGTGGCCATCGACGTGAGGCCCTTTCAGAAGGCCGAGGACTTTCTTGCCACGCTGGAGATGAGCCACAAATTCGGTGCGTTGACCCTGACCTCGGTCACCGGACTGCGCGACGGGAAAAACACCAGCGAGCGCGATTTTGACCAGGGCTACCGACCCAACGCGTTCAATCCGGGCACCTTTGGTACGCTGGTTGTGCCGAATGACGGCAAGGGCAATGGCCTGCTGACCTATTTGCTCTCTGGCAGGCCCGTCACAACGACCGACTATCGCACGTCGCAGACGGGGGGCGGCACCGCACGCCAATTCAGCCAGGAACTGCGCCTGTCTTCACAGTTTGACGGACCCTTCAATTTCATTTTCGGGGGCTTCTATCTTAACGCGCGGACGTCGGGCTATGTCGACACATGGGCGCCTGCCAATTTGACGCGCGGCGCCGTTTCGAAATTCGACACCCGCTTGGGGCAGGTCAAATCCTACGCGGTGTTTGGCGAAGCATATTTCGATATCACGCCGACTCTCAAGCTGACCGGCGGCCTTCGTTATACCGAAGATAAGAAGCATATCGAGACCGCGTCGGGCACCTTCGTGCTCGGCCCCTATTTCATCGGTGACGAAAAATTCGACAAGGTCACGGGCCGCGCCATCGTCAGCTGGAATCCCGACCTGTCCTTCACAGCCGACACAAATGTTTATCTGTCCTTCTCGCGGGGATTTAAATCGGGCGGTTTCAACCCCGGGAACAACACGATCCCGGTCTTTGGGTCGGAAGCGATCGATTCCTATGAACTTGGGATCAAGAACACGTTCCTCAACGGCAATGGCCGCCTGAACCTTGCGGCGTTCAACTACGACTATTCCGACCTGATCGTCGGCAATCTCGTCGGCACGGCGGTGGCAAACGTAAATATTCCCAAATCACGGGTTCGCGGCTTGGAGGCCGAACTGGTGCTGACGCCAACCGATCCGCTTCGCCTCGAAGCGTCCCTCGGCCTGCTCGACACCTCGATCCGCAGCGATTTTCGTTCCTCCGATCCGACGCGCGGCAGTGCGCTGTTTCAGATCAAGGGCAATCAGCTGCCTAATGCGCCGCGCCGCACCCTCAAGCTGGCCGCGGAGTACACGATCGAAGCCGGAAATGACTGGACCGTACGTCCTAGGGTCGATTTCTACTCGCAGGCGGGTTTCTACTCGCGCGAGTTCAATGTTCCGGCCGACCGCGTCGGCAGCTGGAAACAACTCGATGCCTCGGTCCAGGTTGCCAACGGCGACAAGGACTGGAGCCTGACCGCTTTTGTGAAAAACCTGACGAATGAAGACAGCATCACCTTCCTTGAGGCCAATTCCAACCTCGTCGGGAGCTTTCGCAGCGCGTTTCTGCTCGATCCCCGCACCTTCGGCGTGAGCTTGCATGTCGGGTTCCGTTGAGCACCAACTGGTCCAATCTGGCGACCAGCCTCTCCGCCTGGGCCGGCGAAGGACATATCCTTCGCCGGCCGCTTTCCGGCGGCTCGCGGCGCGGCGCGGCGCGGCGCTGTGACTAGAGTCGCCCGCCGACTTGCCGCCGCTGCGGTTGCAGCCGCGCTGACGCTGACGCAAGGGACGGCTCACGCCGAGCAGCCTGGAGCACGGCAAGCTTCAGCGGAAATGCCCGCATTGTCAGGCTTGGGAGACTATGGCGTCGGAACCGAATATCGGGAAATGACGGTCGGCACGCGTTCGGTTGGGGTTCGGATCTGGTATCCCGCGACGCGCGCAGCCTCTGCGCTGCCGACGACTTATCGTCATAGGCACGCCTTGCCCGGTCAGCGGCCGATTGAACTGACAGAAACCGGGATTGCAGTCGCGGGTCCCCCTCCGGCGACGCCTCTAAAATACCCGCTGGTACTGATTTCGCACGGTTATGGCGGATGGGCTGAGCATTTCAGCGGGCTCGGAGAGGCTCTGGCGTCCCGCGGCTACATCGTCGCTTCGATAGATCATCGCGATCTGCCGTTTAGCGACGCCGCCTCCTTTGCCACGTCGTTCGGAACGGTGCTTTTGACCCGATCCTCGGACCAGCAGCAGGTCTTGCACGCTCTGCTGACGGGAAGGCTGGCGGCGCCCGCGATCGCGGCGCGCATCGACGGTTCCGCCGTCGGACTCATCGGCTATTCGATGGGCGGTTATGGCGCGCTTATTTCCGCGGGCGCGGCAATCGATCCCGTAGCGCCCGCCTTCGCCCAACTACCGCCGGCCGTCCGGAGTACGATGCCCGCGCCAGACCCGTCGCTCGCCTCCCAGATAAAAGCGGTCGTCGCGATTGCGCCGTGGGGCGGTCAACCGGAGGCGGGCGTATGGAGCGATGCCGAACTCAGCAAACTAAAAACACCGCTACTCTACATCAGCGGCGATGGCGACGACGTCGTCGATTTCAAACAAGGGGTTCAAAGGCTTTTTGAGCAGAGCAAGGGCAGTAGTCGCCACCTGCTCGTGTTTCGCGAAGCCGCACACAATATTGCCGGGAACGCACTGCCATTGCCCCCCAACGCCGAGTTTGCAGTCATCGAATCGTTGACCGATCCGGTTTGGCGCAAAGAGCGGATCGCGGCGATCAACCAACATTTCATCGTCGCCTTTCTAGATCGCCAGCTCAAGGGCGATGCGAGCAGATCTGCCTATCTGGATGTGCCCTCGGCCGTCTCCAACGATGGCCAATGGCCAAGCCGTTTTGGACAGCAATGGGGAGGACAGGTCGCTGGCGATGACCAACCCGAATATTGGCGCGGATTTCAGCGCCGCTGGGCAAGAGGATTAGAAATGCATCATAAGAAAGCAGGCGAATGACCGTGAGCGGAAAATTGTTCGATCTCGGCGGCCATGTCGCATTGGTGACGGGCGGCAATGGGGGGCTTGGCCTCGCGATGGCCACTGGACTTGTGCGCGCGGGCGCCAGCGTGGCGATCTGGGGCCGGAGCGAGGAAAAAAATGCCGCCGCGGTCGAGGCCC
This sequence comes from Sphingopyxis sp. YF1, assembly GCF_022701295.1. Lineage (NCBI taxonomy): Bacteria > Pseudomonadati > Pseudomonadota > Alphaproteobacteria > Sphingomonadales > Sphingopyxidaceae > Sphingopyxis > Sphingopyxis sp. YF1. The sequence goes on along the minus strand of NZ_CP033204.1, from coordinate 4,146,073 downwards.
TGCAACAAATAGGCGGGACCACGCGAAGCTTTGTGGCCGATGTCACCGATCAAGCCTCTTCAGCCGCTGCCTTCGAAGAAACTGTCGCGGCTTTTGGCCACATCGACAGCTGTTTTGCCAATGCAGGCGGCGCGGGCGTCCGGGGTGCCTTTGTCGATCTCGACCGCGACTCCTGGACGGCCACGAATGACCTCAACATATTGAGCGTTATCGACACTTTCCAGCTGGCCACGCGCCATTGGCTGGACCGGAAGGCGAAAGGAAAGCTTGTCGTCACCTCGTCGGTAGCGGCGCTTCTGGGACTACCGAACTCCGCAGGCTATTGCCTGACCAAGGCGGCAGTTACCGGCTTGGTCCGTTCTCTCGCAGTCGAACTGGGACCAAAGTCCATCCAGGTTAACGCCATACTTCCCGGCTTCATCGAGACCGAAATGTCGCTCAATACCCCTAAGGCTTTTCAGGATGCGTGCCGCCGCCGCGCCGCATCGGGTGAAATCGGCAAGTTGGAGGATATGGAGGGGATCGCGGTCTATCTTGCGTCGCAGCAGAGCAATTTCATGACCGGCCAGGCGTTGGTTCTTGACGGCGGTCATTCCATCTTTCCGATGTAAGGCGGTTGGTAAAAGGAGAGAGACCAGTGCCACTGGCTCGAATGATATGCATAATTCACATGCGCCGCGCGTGTAAGGCGCTGCGCGCGTGACCCGATCCGCAGCCATTGATCCCGCCATTGGGTTCTGGAGAATTGTCGCCTTTGGTTCGGTGCAACTACCGCTCGGCACGATCGGTCTGCCGATCGCTATTTATCTGGCCCCGCTTTATTCCGGCCAGCTCAACCTGAGCTTGCAGATGATTGGCGTCGCCCTGATCATTGCAAGACTCTCCGACTTTGTGACCGACCCGATCATCGGCATCTTGTCGGATCGCTGGCGCCCCAGCATCGGCCGTCGGCGGGTGTGGTTGCTCTTTGGCACAGTCACCATGCTGGCCGGGGTCTATATGCTGTTTCGGCCCACCCCGGGGGTCGATATCCTTTATTTCCTGCTGGCGGTATCGCTCGTCTATTTCGGCTTCACCCTGATCCAGCTGCCCTATAATGCCTGGGCGGCGGAGCTCTCGTCGGACTATGACCTCAGAACACGCATCAGCTCGGTTTCGCAATTTTTCAGCATTCTCGGCCTGATCATATCGACGTTGATTCCGGCGTATGTGCTGTTGCAGCCGGGCGCGACAAGTGCGGATGTCATGGCCACTATCAGCACATTCATTTTCATCGCGCTTCCGGTCTGTGCGGCTATCGCATTTTTTCTGGTTCCCGAACCTGCCGCACCGATCCGCAAGGTGCCTTTCGATCTCCGCAGCGCGCTCCGCATGCTGGGGTCGAACCGCGCCTTTCTGCTGGTTACGACCGTGGTGCTGATCGCCACGATTGGCGAGGTATTCCGGCAGACGATCACGATCTTTTTCGCTCGTGATGTCGTTGGCGTCAGCAACATCGGTATCATCTATTTTCTCTATTTCCTGACCGCGCTGGCGCTGGTTCCGTTTTGGGTATGGCTAGCCAAACGCGTCGAAAAGCATCGCGCTTTGACGGTGGCATTCGTGATCGTGGCAATCACGAATGCCCTGATGTTTTTTGTGCCCGTCGGCGGCACGGCGATCTTTACTGCCCTCTTCTTGCTGAAGGGGACCTGTTACGGCGGCGTGCTAATACTGCCCAACGCGATGGTTGCCGACACCGTCGATATCGATACCGCCGAGTCCCTCGACCGTCAGCAAGGACTGTTTTTTGCCGCCATCGCGATGGTGCAAAAGATGGGCTATGCGCTTGGAGCCGGGCTTCCCCTGCTGATCCTCGGCGCCGTGGGCTATACCTCAGCGGGCGAGACGCGCGCACAACCATTGTTCATGCTGACCATCAGCTACAGTTTCATCCCTTGTGTTCTCGTGCTCATCGCGGCAGCCTTGTCTTGGCGATACAGCCTGACGGCGGAACGCCACCGCGCCATTCGCGGCGAGATCGATGCGCGACTTGCCACCGTGGGCAAGGGAGAGTCCTGACATGATCACTGGTATTCACCACACCGGGCTGTCGGTCCGTGATCTCGACGCAGCGATCGCATTTTATACCCGGGAGCGCAGCTTTACGCTCCTTTACCGCTTCGAAATTGCCGACAGCGACGCCAATCGCACAATGTTGCAATTGCCCAATGCCGGTGCCCGCGGGGCATTTTTGCAAGGGGCGCTGGGTTGTCTCGAAATTTTTCAGTTCTCGGCAGAATGGGACGGCGATTTTGGCGAGCGCGAAGTCTATACAGCGGGCATAAGACATATCTGCCTTCAAACCGGCATATCCGACGCCCTCTTCGACGCAATGTGCGCCTCCGGTGCCAGCGCGCACGCACGGCCAGCAGGCTTGGGGACGGGAAACAGCTACGCCTATATCCGCGATCCCGAGGGCAATTTGCTCGAATTGGAGGGAACTCCTTGGGCACCGCCGGCAGCAACGCGGTCCTGGTTCGCTCACACCGCGCTGGTGACGCCCGACATCGAACGCCTCAGCGGATTTTACGCAATGCTGACAGGAATCGATGTCCATCAGCGCGGCAGCTTCGGTCCCGACCGCAAATTCGACATCGTTGCCGGCATCGCGGACGTACAATTCGACGGAGCGTGGCTCCGTCTCGCCAATGCAGAGCTTGAGTTCTGGCAATATCGGCAGCCCGCGACAATCTCCGTAGCACGGCGGAATGCCGCCGAAATAGGCTGGAATCACCTTTGCTTCGAGAGTGATGACATCGACGCCGACTACGCGCGGTTAGCGGCGGCGGGTGTCGAAATGCACGGCGCCCCGATGAAGTTCGGCGTTGCGCGGGTCGCTTTCGGCCGCGACCCCGACGGCAATATTTTTGAGTTGCTTCAACCGGGACCAAGTGCCGGGGTGACCGTTGGCGCCATGTTGGCGAAACCCGATGGTCAGCTCATCGATACGGCCCGGACTGCTTATCGAAGCGTAGCCGCCGGCGCGGCGGCATGACCGGTACGGATATGCCCCGCGGTGTCACGTTGGCAAAGCGAGAAAGCCGAACCATTCCCGTCGGCGGCCTCGACATGCATTATCTAGAGCAGGGCAGCGGGCCACCCATGCTGCTTCTCCACGGTTTTCCCGACCATGCCGCGGCGTGGCGCCCGTTGGCCGATCGCATGGCGCCCACATTTCGTCTGATCGCACCCGATCTGCGAGGCTATGGTAGAACCTCTCGCCCCGGATCCGTCGCCGATTACCGGCTCGATCTTCTGGTCGGCGATGTTGTTGCGCTTCTGGACGCGCTCGACATCCCCCGCGCCTATATATGCGGCCATGATTGGGGCGGCGTTCTGGCTTTCGCGGTTGAGGAGCGCCATCCTGCGCGTGTCGCGGGACTTATTGCACTCAACGCCGCTCCGCCGGCGGTATTCCAGCACCTGATATGGCATGACGCAGACCAGCGTCTGGCGTCCCAATATATTCGCTTCCTACGGTCCACCGAGGCTGACGCCGTATTCAAAGAGGCTAATGTCGAAGCCCTTCTCGATCGTTTTTTGAGCGCGCCGCGGCAAGCCGGTCAGATCGACGAAGCCGATTTGGAGGCCTATCGCGAGGCGTGGACCGGGTCAGGCGTATGGCAGGCGATGCTGGCGTGGTACCGCGCCGCGCCCTTTGACGTGCCTGCCGTCGATGCCTGCGCCCCCTTGCCCGCTTCGGTGCTAGCCCCTCTTATCGAGACCCCCGCTTTGATTCTGTGGGGCGATCAGGACACGGTGTTTGTACCAGCCATGGCCGAGGCCGCCGCCCAAGCGTGTCGTGATGCTCGGTTGGAACGGCTCGCCGATGCCGGCCATGTGCCGCACCGCGATGCACCCGCGCGCTGCGCGCAGCTCATCACCGCATTTGTAGCGCAGCACCCCCTGCTTCCAGACGAAAAGGTTGAACTATCATGATCGAACAATCGCTGGCGGGCCGTGTTGCCATCGTCACCGGTGCGGCGCGCGGCATTGGACTTGCCGCGGTCCAAAGGCTCTGCGCGGGGGGCGCAAGTGTCGTTGCGTTCGACCGTCCGGACGCCGACTATTCCGCTGCCTTATCTGCGGGCCGGGTCGCAGCGTTTTCCGGAGACGTCGTCAAGACCTCCGATTGGCAAGGTGCGATCGATCTTGCCCTTACCTTGGGCGACAAGGTCGATATCCTCTTCAACAACGCGGGCATTTCGGGCGCTATCGCCAACGCCATCGATTATCCCGAAGATGAATTCGACCGGATTATGGCGATCAATGTTCGCGGCGTGTATCTTGGCATCAAATATGTCGGGCGCTGCATGCAGACGCAGCGCAGCGGGGTGATCGTCAATACATCTTCGGTGTCGGGGTTCGGCGGCAGCGGCAACATCTTCGGCTATACCGCCAGCAAGTTCGCGGTGAACGGCATGACGAAGTCAGCCGCGATTGCCCTTGCGCCCGACGGGGTAAGGGTGCTTGCCCTCTGCCCCAGCCCGACCGCGACCGAAATGATGTTCCAGCTTGAACGCCGCTTGTCGCCGAGCGACCCTGAAGCGGCGCGACCGCAACTGGCGCAGGGCACGCCAATGGGTCGCTATGGAACGCCCGAAGAAATTGCCGACGTTCTGGCCTTTCTGGTGAGCGATGCCGCAGCTTTCATGACCGGCGCGCTGGTGCCTGTCGATGGTGGAACGCTCGCCAAATAGCACGCCCCAATTTCAGGAGACCCTTAATGATCACCCCCATCGAGCGCGGTTTTGGTGAGAAATTTCTCAAAAGCATCGACAATTTCTACAGCCATGGCATCGACTGGCTCTACAACGAATGGTGGGAAACCGCACCGGCGGACGCCATCGCCAAATATGAAGCCGCCATTCTGGATCATCCGGAGCACGGACCTTTGGCACGGGAGGCATGGCTGGCGCCCGCCTTCCGCCTCGCGGCGTTGGATGACTGCCAGCCCGGCACGCTCGGTCACGCGTATCGCGCATTCATGGTTGAGAACGATCTGGTCGAACAGTTGGCAGCGGGGTATCGCGCACGGCACGATGAGCTGCGCACCAGCGGAAAGATCGACCGAATGCCTGATGCGCTAGCCTACAAGGTTTTACGCGGGTTTCAGACGCATGATCTTCATCACGTACTGACGGGATACCCAGCGACGCCGCTGGGCGAACTCGCGCTTCAGGCTTTTCAACTCGCGCAAATGGATTTTCCTTATGCGGCGATGTGGATTGCCGTCGTGACCGGCCATATGGCACTGGTTGATCCCCATCTAATCAAGCCGGCCATGGATGCGATTACCGACGGCTGGGGCCACGGCCGGTCTGCGCGAAGCATTCAGTTTATCCGCTTTGAAGATCGGCTAGATCAGCCGCTGGAGGCCATCCAGGCCGAATTTGGTCTGCGTCCCACGCGTGCGAGCGGCGAAACGCCGCAAGTGAACACACCGGAACTGCTTATGGCCGCCGCATGACAGGATCAGAACTGCGGTCGGCGCCGCCGGATCGGCTGCCGCCGGCTCGTGTAATCGCGCTTGAGCTCGTTCAAGGTTCCAAGGATCATCGTCACCGTCAGATCTTCCAGCTCCTTGCGGCTCATTTTCCGCTGCAACAGATACGCCCCCGCTGCCGCTGGCAAACCAAAGCTGATATCGGTCGCCGCCTTAGCGATGTCGGTCGGCAGACCGAAATGGTCGGCGACAATGTCGGCGAGATAATCGACGGCGCTGTCGCGGCCGAATTCGGTCGGATCATGAATAGCGGAGACGGAAGGTTCAGCTTGCAGGCGCTCGATCAAGAGCCCGCGCTCATCGATATATTTGAGGTACACATGCGTCACCGCTCGTACCAACCCCTCAAAGGTTTCCGCCTTTTCGGCAGCCTCGGCTTGCAGCCGACGCAGTCGCCGCCATTCGCGTTGCAGCAACTGCCGCAAAAGATCGGTGACGTTGGGGAAATAATTATAGACCAGCGACTTGCTGATACCCGCCTGCCGGCTGATGCTGTCCATCGACAGCGTCGAAACGCCGTCGCGGGCGACGATCTCTGCGGTGTGATCGAGGATAAGCGACTGCCGTTCTTGCGGCGCCAGACGAACGCGTTTTCGCGATATTTTGGCCGGTCTTTTAAGAGCATCAGTCACGTCGACGTACCTCGATCGAACCGTTCACGGAAATACGCCGGTGCGCGGATTTAATTGGATGTTTCGCCAATAGACTTTTGGCCAGTCGGCATCGGAAGAGCAAGAAAATTGAAAATCAGCAGTCCAACGGCGATTTGTCCGCACCAGCGCATGCGGCTCGGCGTATGCTATTATCCCGAGCACTGGCCGGAAGAACAGTGGGCGAAAGATGCGCGCCGAATGGTCGAAACCGGCCTTTCGCATGTGCGCATCGGCGAATTCGCCTGGTCGCGGATCGAGCCAGAACCGGGACGATTTGACTGGGCTTGGCTCGATCGCGCCATCGAAACGCTTCACGACGCGGGATTGGGTGTCATCCTCGGCACACCGACGGCGACGCCGCCCAAATGGCTGATCGATCGAATGCCCGATATGCTGGCGGTAGACCGCGACGGAAGGCCCCGCAAATTCGGATCGCGGCGCCACTATTGTTTCAGCCATGCAGGCTACCGCGCCGAGGCGGCGCGTATCACGCGCGCGGTTGCGCAGCGATACGGTCGCCATCCCGCCATCGTCGCTTGGCAGACCGACAATGAATATGGCTGTCATGACACGGTGCTGAGCTTTTCCGACGCCGCAAGGGACGGATTCCGGCGCTGGCTGGCAGCCCGTTATAACGAAATAGGCGCGCTCAATTTGGCTTGGGGCAATGTCTTCTGGAGCATGGAGTATCGTGCTTTCGACGAAATAGACCTGCCCAATCTGACGGTCACCGAGGCAAACCCGGCTCATTGGCTGGCATTCCGCCGCTTTGCGTCGGATGAAGTGGCGACGTTCAACCGGGCGCAGGTCGATATCTTGCGCGAATTGTCGCCGGAACGCGACGTCGTCCATAATTTCATGGGCTTCTTCACCGAGTTCGACCATCATGACGTTGCGGCCGATCTCGACGCGGTCGGATGGGACAGCTACCCGCTCGGCTTTCTTGAGTCTTTCCGCTTTTCGGATGCAGATAAGCTTGCTTACGCACGCCAGGGCCACCCCGACATCGCAGCTTTTCATCATGATCTGTATCGCGGATGTGCGGCGAATGGCCGGTGGTGGGTCTTGGAGCAGCAGCCGGGACCAGTAAACTGGGCGCGGCATAATCCAGCGCCCATGGCCGGGATGGTCCGACTTTGGACCTTGGAAGCGATGGCCCATGGCGCTGAATTGGTCAGCTATTTTCGCTGGCGACAAGCGCCGTTCGGGCAAGAACAATTGCACGCCGGCCTGCTTCGACCCGACGATGGACCCGCGCCGGCGCTAGGCGAGGTCGCGCAGGTTGCGAACGAGATTCGTGAACTCGGCCCGTTGGGCTCGGCGCCCCGCCAAGTTGCTCTGATATTTTCATATGATGCCGATTGGGTGACGAGCATCCAGCCGCAAGGCGCAGGCCTATCAGCGCTATGGGCAGCATTCAACTTTTACTCGGGGCTTCGCCGAATGGGGCTGAACGTTGATATCGTCCATCCTTCCGCATCGCTCGACGGCTATGCGCTGTGTGTCGTCCCGTGTTTGCCGATCGTGCCTGAGATACTGCTGCGTAATCTGGAGCAATTCAAGGGTCAGGTCGTGATCGGGCCTCGTTCGGGCAGTCGTGATAATGATTTCGCCATTCCCAATGGACTGCCGCCCGGCCCATTGTTCCCGGGCAAGGTCGCGCGGGTCGAGAGCCTACGCCCCGGATTGGAGCATTGCGGCGACGACTGGCAAATCACGCAATGGTTGGAACATTTGGAAACCGACGCCGAGCCCGAGCTGATCGCTGGGGATGGCACGATTGCCAGCTGGCGCGCGGGCGGTATCCGCTATCTTGGCGCTTGGCCGACTCAGAATCTCGTGCACGAGCTTCTTGTTCGCGCCATCAGCAACACCGACTTAACCACCCACGATTTACCAGAAGGGCTGCGTCTTCGGCAGGCGGGCGACCATATTTTCGCTTTCAATTATGCAAAGGATCCTCGGGCGGTTCCATCAAGCGTCGAAGGCGAGCTTATGCTCGGCGAGCGCCACGTCGAAAGTGCGGGGGTCGCCGTTTTTCATAACATCTTAACAGTGCCACACATTGATCAGAATTTGGCTGGAATTTCCAAGGCATGAGATGGCCGTGTGTGGACGGCCCTCCGTTGGCAAGCGGTTTCTGGATGATGCAGTTGCTGGTTGGTGCAGCCATGTGTCGGCCTATGATGCGGCCTTGTCATGCGCCGCTGGCCATGATGACTTTCGCGCGGATCGGGCCCCGACCAATTGCTCGCACTCGGAGTGCACCGGCCAAAATGGGTTTTCCAGATCCGGCGATTTCAACCGGCTTTGTGCATCAGCTCCTGTCTGCCCTTCCCAACCTCGGCGACGCCTTGCCCGGCGCCTGATCTCCTATGCGTGCGCGACCTGCGGTTCGCGGTAGTGCTCGCCGCTCGTCATCATTGTCCAGACCATGCGCGCGGTCTTGTTCGCGAGCGCGACGGCCGCGACCTTCGTGGCACGCCTCTTCATCAGCTCGATAAGCCAGACCCGCTTGGTACCGCGTCGTTCTGCGTGACGGATTACCGCCATCGCCCCAACAACGACCATCTGGCGCAGATACTGGTTGCCCGCACGCGATATGCCGCCGAGCCGCTCCTTCCCGCCGCTGGAGTTCTGTCGTGGCACGAGGCCGATCCATGCAGCAAGGTCACGGCATGTCTTGAATACCTGCGGATCAGCGACGCTGGCGACGAAGGCGCGCGCAAGCAGCGGGCCTACGCCTGGGATCTCCATCAGCCGCTGCCCGACTTCTGTATCGCGCGCACTCGCTCGGATAAGTCGGTCGTTCTCGAGGATCTGCTCCTTCACGACCGTAAGCTGCGCTCCGAGCATCTCCAGGCAGATGCCATCGCGCGGAATCCTCTCGTCATCTTTTTCGGCGACTATCGCCAGCAGGCGCGCGAGCCCAATGCGCGCCACCGGCGCCACGATCCCGAACTCCGACATATGGGCCCGCGTCGCGTTCGACAGCAGAGTGCGCTGGCGGTTGCGGACATTGCGATCACTTGAAGGGCTGCCCTTTCAACCTGTTCCGACGCTCTTTCGAACGTCCGATATGAGGCGCGTAGCGGAAGCGTCCCAGAAGGAACTTGCTCGACCCGCATCCGCTAGCCCGGCTCCTGAACAGCAAGTGGCTTAACGGGCGATTGTACCGAGATCAGCGGCGCCTTGTTGCTTGTCCCGAAAGGCAAGCGCATCCATTCGCCTACGCACCCCCGCCGCGATGTCCCCCGCGCAAATCCGGCCTTCTGCCGACCTTAAATGCAATATGACGCCCATATATATTATGTCTTCTATAGCCAAAAAATAGAATATCTGAAAAAAAATCACTCATCAGCTTGGGAGAACCTGCCGGCCATCCTAAAACCTAGGGTCGGCAAAATACAAATGCCCGACGAGATTGAATTTTGTCTCGAAGGTGTAAAAATGAAAAATTTTATGGAAGCGAGTGATGTACTGCTTGACCAGTATTACACACGTCAACACGTAGCACAAAAACTCTATCGATCTTTCCGGAAATTATGCGATCCAGAGCGATACCAGCTAGTCGAGCCGAGCGCCGGTACGGGATCGTTTTTCATGCTGATGCCCCAAGGGAGCTTGGCGTTTGATGTTGATCCAAAGTTCCCTGGCATAGTTACAGCTGATTTCCTATCTGTTGAAATCCGCAGCGAACGAGAGGTGGCTGTGGTCGGCAATCCGCCGTTCGGCCGGAGTGCCAGTATGGCAGTACGCTTCTTCAACCATGCTGCATGGCAGGCGAGTGTCATCGCACTGATACTGCCGCGAACCTTTCGGAAGGCTTCCATAGAAAATCGCCTCGATCGTAACTTCCATCTAATCCACGAGGAGACTGTGCAGCGTGACGCGTTCCTATTCAGGTCCAAGCCGTACGACGTACCGGCTATATTCCAGATCTGGGAGCGTCGCGATGAGCTGCGAGAGTTGCAACATGTCGCAATCCATCACCGGGATTTTAGCTTTACGACGCCAGATCGAGCCGACTTCGCGATACAGCGCGTCGGTGCGCGAGCAGGCCGCGTGCACCGAGACTTCACGCGGAGTCCGTCTTCCCACTATTTCATTCGAGGCGAGGTGGAGCCAATAATGAAACGGCTCAACTTTACCAGGGTCGCGCTCAACGTGGCGGGCAATCCGAGCTTGTCAAAGTCGGAGATCGTGTCGCTCTATCGCCAATTGACCGGGAGGTAAGCATTTCCCCGAAAAGCCATCATCTGAGATCTCCGCTTCCTTGGAGACATTGGCTCCTCGAGTCACACGGTTCGAAATTAGAGAATGCCGTGTTTTGCGGGCGAGGCGAACCGCATGCAAATCATTCTGGTAAATTGTCGCAGTCAAAATGGGCCTAACAGCCGATTTCAGCGGTTCAGAGGATAGAGCGAGCGAAACGTCGTCACACGCATCGTAGAGCGCATGGCGGCGTGCAACAACTTGCGATCTTCCGACGCCGCCGTCCAAGTCGCTGGCACTTTGCGGCCGTTAAGCGCTTCCACTATCTGAGTGTGCCTAGCTGCCGACAGCCGGTCGGCGATCCGGACGATGAGCAATGCAAACAGGCGCGGCATTTCGCGCATAAAAATGACGGTGGCACACACGGCAACGACCACGGCAATTGGTCCGACGATAAACATTTCTTTTCTCCTCTGATCTTCAGATCATCCTCTCCGCTCAATTCCTCTCCCCATTCCGGCCTGTAGGCATGGCTGCCCGATCCTTCCAAGGTGCCAGAAACAGCAAATTGATATTCAGAACGTCCGGCACCGGGCGTTACCGGTGCTCGGTGCCGACACGATCTCAGCGGGATTTTTGCGTTGTCGCTGCCATGACATATTCGGGCGGGACGATCCCGGTCCGATCCCACCAACGCTCCGCGAGGCGCTTGCGAGAATTGTCCGTCCGCAGCCAGTTCTGCCGGACCTTGCCGTAATCGCGGTGCTCGGGGTCATATCCTCGCAAGGTGATGAGGAGATGCGCGTGCGGCGCGATTTCGGGTTGATCGTCGCTTTCCGCCTGATGATGAATCGCCCAGTCGACCACCATGCCGCGGGCCACAAGAAAATCCTCGGCAAAGCCTTCGATCAGATTGCGCCAGAAGGCGAGATCCTCATGACGCGGCAGGCTGCCGACGCAATGTGCAATGGTCGGCTCGTCGGGCCTATACCGGGCCGCATTCTCGTCCGCTTGTGCCCACAGCGCGATTCCCCCCAGTTTGGGTCCGGCGGCGCGGGCAGGAGCACATCGGCCCGCCGCCGCAAGGTCAGAGCGCGACGCCCAGTTCGGCGTCGGACCCCATTCATCGACGCTGTTCTGGCGGTTGATGTAAGCGTAGCTCGCCTGCGCCGTGCGGTGGGTGCGCAAGAGTTCGGGCGTATAGCGGCTTGACCGGTCCCGGATCACATAGCGGGTGTTGAACGGGCGGATGTTGTGGATGGTCGTCATTTGGTACTTCTTTCTACGAATAAAAAGGGGCCGCATCGCTGCGGTCCCCTTGCTGAGTTTGTGTGTGATGGAGAAACGGCGAAGCGGCACCGCAGCGGCTGCCGGGCGTTGATTTACCGGATATTTAAGAGTGGTCGTTAGTGGCCCGCCGTCGGCCGTGACAGCGGCCCATCGCATGCGAAGCGTTGTGCATATGCACGCTCGCAGGCCTCGCTGCTCGAGCGACCCGAGCAGCGAGGCCATTTTTTCATCGATAGTGAGTTTACGCGTTAGGCGCGCTCAGGCGTGGAACAGGCCGTCCTCGAAGCTGACCCATCTCGCGGTTTCGTCGCCCGCAGCGAGGCGTTGTCGATAGTCGCGATAATGGTGCGCGAACGAGTCTGCGCGGCGAATTGGGCGTGAGTTCCCGATATCGGCGAGCGCGGCTGTCAGATACTCGCTGGCATCGATCCAGTCGCGAAGCGCCAGCATGGTCTCGAAGAAGGGTTCCGGCCGCGCGCTGCGGAACGCTTCGACATGCGCCCACAGCATCAGGCGTGCCGTCGCTATGCGAAGCGCATGGTCTTCGGCTGCCGCCGGCGCGGAGCGCGACCAGGCCAGCTCGATGTCCGCATCGCCGATCTCGGGCATCGGGATCGAGAAGCGACGGCACGCTGTTCGCTCATCGAACCCATGGTTACCCATTGCGGCGGGATCGATAGCCGTCTCGCCAAAGCAGAGATCGGCAAGCGCCGGCTCAACGAAGAAGCGCCGGCTCATCGCGTCCATCGCCAACGTCATGCGATCGGCCGTGGACACGATCTGGACTGCGGCCGGCAACAGCGTCTTGTCGAGCAAGTGCGGCAATGGGATTTCCGACTTGCGCGCGTCGGAGACGCAGATCGTGTTGATCCAGCGATGACCATCATCTTGATCGACCATCGTCAGGACCGCCGCCGCAACCGGCCTGCGTGCCAGCGCCGGATGCTCGTCTGGTATGTCGTTGACGGGAATGCACGCCAGACCGATCACCTGCAGGCATTTGGGAAGTTGATACTCGTTCACGATATTCTCCTTTCGGAGGATCAGGGATCCGAGACAGAACTCCTGCCTCTTTTCCTTTCACCCTGTTCCTCGCTTCCCGCGTCAGCGTCTCCATTGTTCAGCGGGCGCGAAGGCGCGTCCCGCTTTTCCATTTGGCGAACATGCGAGGTCGGTCTGCGGCTGCGCCGCAGGGGTGGTCGTCATTTATGGGTGGCAAGTATTTCTGGGAGCCGGTGATCGGCGGCGGCGGCTGCCGATTAGTCTCTTCCCCATAGACTGGTACATGAGCAGAAGAACGACGTTGCGCCTGTGGTGTCGACGAAACGTACTCTGCGGATCAATCCGATCCGCGGCTTGCTTCTTCAGCGACTTCGGCCAAGGCTTCGCGCTCGTCACAGGCGATGACCGGATCACGCCCTCGTCCCCACGTATATTCCTTGAGCACTTTGCAGAAGCAGCGGATGTCGGTGTCGAATAGCCACATCGCAGCCCGGCACGAGGTGCAAGCGGGATCGGGCGTCAACGTCACCCCGGATGCCGGATGGCTGAGTACTGGGCTGATATGGTCGTCATCTCGCCGCAGGGTTTGGAACTGGCTCGGCTGGAAAACATCGTTGGTCGGCACTGCAATTCTCCTTGGTGAACAGTAAATTCGGTCATCGCGACCAATCAGCGGGTGGCCGGCTTCGGGCCTGTTGCATCGTGTTTCTCGGCTCATCTGGCCTGATTGGCCCCGACCGGCGATCGGCATCAGTGTATTTATGCGGACCCGCGCGGGCGACGCTTGTGTCACGTTCGCGGTATTCTCCGGGATCCCAGTCCCAGCGGGCCAGCCGCTGTGCGACGACAGCCCGGACCCGGCGACGCAGGCGCATAGGCAGCCGATATCCTTCCGAAGCATTGACCGGGAATGCTGTCACATCACGGTCGATACCGCCCGCCCTGTCGGCCTCGGTGCTTGGGTCCGCAGTATGGGATGCGACATTTTGACTGCGGCCTGCAGCAGCGTCGATAGCCGCGTACCAGCGCTCAGCACGCCGCGAACGCATGCGCACCGTTTCTGGCTGCAAGATCGGACGGGCTTGAACGGCTATCCCGAGTTCTGCGCCGAGCCGTTGAGCTTGGCGAATAAAGTCCTTGCCGCCAAACGCTGCGACATCTCCATGACGATTCATTGCTACCAACAGCGCAGCCCGAAGGGTCGCGTCGGAAGTATTTTGTAGCCAGATGCGGTTGCCGCGTTCGACGAATGCAGGCTGCCGAATGCCTTCTTCGATGGACCAATATTGGGTCGCATCGCCCACTTCGACGGACCGATAGCCGTGCAATTCGCGCGGGCCCGGCTGAATCGGCGACCATGGCAGATCAAACGACGCATCGCTTCCCTCGAGAGATGGGAGATCGACCGCCGCAGGATCCGGGAATTCGTCGATTTGAGCCCGCAATTGGCGGAGCGCAGCGATCCGGGCATCATATTGCACCCGAACGTCGGCGATCCGGGATTTGAACATCGATGAGACCGCTGACTGAAGCGCACCAACCCCGATGACCGCAGGGTCGGGCGCAAGCGCTGCAACCTCGGCGCGGCAGATTCGACGCTCGGCTTCCAGCATCGTCACCGCGGCTAATTTTTCCGCCATTAACCGAGCGATGCGTTCTTGGATAACAGCGCATGCGGCAGTCCGATGCCGGTCGCGTGTCGCCCAGGCTCCCGCCCTTTCCTGGTCGATGATGCGTGGAATGAACTGATGCTCAGGCGGTTCGGGCGTCGTCCAGGGTCCCCATTTCTTGATTAGCCGCGGCATGCTCAGCTTTCGGTCCACGACCGACATCTTGACGCGATGAACGCCGTCTGCGCTTCGTAGCTCGCCGCCTGATCCTGTCTGCACCGCCATCACGCCGTGCTCGGCCAGTGCCGTCTGGGCCTCACTCCAGTTCCGGGCGGAATGCAGAAGTGGTGCGAGTTGCTTTTGGGAAAAACGCGTAAAAGACTCGACGCCGCTTTCTTCCTCCCATTGCAGGGTTTTGAGTGATGGCGAGGGCTGCTTCGCCTTATCGGGCTTGGTCACAACCGGCTCAACGCGGCGAACCATTTGGGCATCGGCTACGTAGCGAGCCCCTGGTTCCGGTCTCAGTCCAAGCTCATATTCCAGACGGGCACACGCTCGCTGCATTGCTTCATGCGACAAACCCGAAGGACCAAAGGGGGTGGCGCCGCCTTTCTCGTCAAGGGTCACGATCAAAAAATGCGGATGCAGATTGTCGGTGTCGCCGTGCAGTGTCCACAAGATCAGCGCATCTGTGCAACCAAGTTCTTCGGCCAACACCATCGCTATCCGGCTGCAGGAATTGCCATCAATTTTCTCATCGCCGTGCACCGACGCGATCACATGTCGCGCCGGCTTCTTCGACCGCGAAGAGCGCAGCGCGAGGCGACGTTCCATTTCATCGCGAGCGGAGGCCCAATCCATGTTTTGCCCTTGGCTCAGGCCTCCAAGGTCGATGACGCGTTCTTCCTGCGGTGCGTCGGGCGACTTGTCAGCCAACAAATAATGGGCAAGATCCAGACCAAATTCGTGAGCCTGACCATTACGCTTGGCAGTTTCCATATAGCGGGCGAGCGACCGCGCATGGTGGGATCCCGCGCCGCCCTTTTCTTTCGCCGGTTTTTCGACAATGACCATCACTGGGAAATGGTGGCGCTGCGCGGCGCCGCCAATCTAATCTTCCGTAACAATCACCTACAGCGTGGGACTACTACTAACGTGGCCGAATTCGCCATGGCTGCAAGAAGCGAAGCGCCGAGCAGCCGTGGCGTCGGCTTCACCTCTCAGGTGAAGCCCCATCCTGTGTCAAAAAAATGGACCGGTATTTCATTGCGCCTCATAGCGCAGCCGCACCTAATAGGCTGGAACACAACGTGATCTTGGGCGTCATGTCCGAACATGACATAACATAACAAGGCAGTGCAATGGCCCGGCAGGAGGCTCCGGATCGTCAGCGATGGCCTAAGATTGCTGGCGCTAGGTTTGATCAACCCATCGACGTCGCCACGTCAGTAGTCAGGCGCCGGCATGCGAGCGGCTTTAAGGCGATCTTCAGTGCCGCGTTTTCGGGCGATGCGCCTTAGCCAAGGGGTGATATCTTTCGCGTCCAAATAGGCTTCGGCATCTTCGACGCCATCGAAACCGAGCGCCTTGGCATAGGACTCGCTAACGTCCCAATAGTTGGCAGAGTGCCGGGTTCCCACGATGCCCCGGGGCGTCGCCTCGGCGCGTTCGAACTTCCTCACCGAGCTGATGCTGATCCCGACCGCCTGTGCAACATCGGCCATTGAACGTTTTCCGATCCAGCGCGCAAGATAGCAGCGATAATTGCGCCATCCCGCCGGCGCGTCGCCTAGACCGGCTTCTTGAGGCAAATGTTTGCCCAACACCTCCTCACGCAAAAGAATATCGCGAAATGCGCGTGACATTTTGCGTTGGCCACTTTCGATCCTCGAGATTGTCTCCCGGCTGTAGCCAGTCCGTCGTGCGAGCTTAGCCTGTGTCAAATTGCACGCTTTCCGGGCCTTTCGTAATTCAGCCTCGGGTTCGAACAGTCGCATTGAGTATAACTTTCTCTAAAATTCCGCATGCCGATGAGACCGCAGATTAATCCTGAATAAAAATATGTGACATTTTGCATTTTAGTCAATGCCTCCAGACTAAAATGCTGGGATGAACACATCATCGCCCCCACCAAAGCTCGCAAGCGCAGCGCTATCCGAAGGACGAACGAGGTTACCTCAAGGCAAGCGTCCATTGTTTGATGCCGCGGCCATCGAGACTGTGGTCAATGCTCAGCGCGAGGCAGACGTCCAAGATCCTCCTCAGCGGCGCGTCCCCCTTATGGGCGTCATTCGAACGGCAGCGCCGTTAATCCTTACTCGCCGTGCCAATGGCTGGACCGACGCGCAAATCGTCGAATTCCTGCATGAGCTTGGCGTTGCAATCTCGGCAGAGACTTTGCGGGTGTACCTCAGCCGCCTGCGCCGCGAAAATCCGGAAGAACCATCCATGGAGATGGACCAGATCGCGGAGTCGAGTGACGAAATGGATCCGCATGCCGCGGCAGCCCCGTCCGATCCCGCGCCGCCAGATAAACCGCCCGAGATCGTCGAACCACCGTCTGCCCAGGATGAAGCCATCCTGACGCGGTCCCAAACTTCATCAGCGCGCGAGACCAAGACGATTGAGACCCCGTTCAAGCCGGGCATCGATCTCGATGAAGAAATCTGATCCCAAACGAAGGAAAAATTAAATGGCGACCAAAGAAATAGCACGCAGCCCCGCGATCTTCTGCTGCAAGCACAAGGGCGGATACAACCCAACGACTCCTATCGAGAGAATTTGGCACGCGAATGCCGGAAAGCTTTTCGCAGACGTGGACCAGATAGCGGCGTCGAGTGCCGAATCTGGTGCTCATGCGACTGCAGCGCAGTCCGGCGCCGAGCAATCAAGCAAGCCGCCCGAGACCGCCGTGCCAACGGCCGCCGAGACCGTGGCCGCTCCTTTACCGCCCCAGGCTTCATGAAGACCCTAGACCAAGGAAGATGGCCTCCGTTTGCCTCGCGCATCGGGCTTCGAGAAGAAATCTGATCCGAAACGAAGGAGAAATGCGAATGACGACCAGAGACATAAGACGCCGCATTGCAGTCATCGGCGCCAAAGATAAGGGGGGCGCAGGCCTCAGCACGACGGAGACCGCGCTCGCGACCGTTTTGCGGGCCACTGGCGAAGGTCATTTCCGTGTCCAGATCGTCGACGCCGACAAGGCCAATGGCTCTCTGACTCAGCGTTTGGGCGAGCGCGATGATTCTGGCAAACTGCTCGCTGAGCAGGATCCCTATAAGGGGATTATCAAGGCTGATCTGTTCGATCGCGACGGCGCCCGCCCAATCTTTCACGCGATAGAATCAGATGCTGAATTTGTAATCATCGATACGCCGTCAGGGTCGCTCGATCGCTTCGGATCCCTGTCTGAATCGCTGACGGCCCGCGATCTTGTCGATCATATTCGCGACAATGATCGCGAGCCGATCGTTCTTGTCCCCTTTGGACCAACCGTTGCTGCTATCCGCGGCGTGGGCAAGGCCATCGATACCTTCGGCGAGGTGTCTTATGTCGGGGCTCGCTATATGGCGGGAGTGCGGGATGACGACTATCGGCTCTGGTCGTCCGAACCTCTCACTAATTTTTATGGCCGCACGGTCGGCGGTAACGTCCGTCGCAAGTTCGAAGAAGCGGGCGGTCAGGTCATCGACATGCCACCCGCCCCCATGCGGCCGTTCGCGCTGGCGGAGGCGCTGAGCCTCACATTTGCCCAGTCCGCGACTCATGTCGGTGGCGATTATGAACAATATGACCGGCTCAACATGGCCTCATGGCTTAACAAATGGGTTCGCGAGTTCCAGAAGATCGAAGACCTGCTGGGTCTCGAAGGCATCGAATGGAGGCCTTTCTGATGAAAAAGCCCCATATCGATCTGCAAACTCTGTCTTCTACCTCGGCGCGAGAGCTGCTCGAGAAATATTTGTACGGCAGCGGCGACGTCGAACTGATCCTGCGCTTCGCCGAAGAACACAACCTTGAAAAGGACAATCTCGTCTGGCTGTTGACAGGCATATTGAAGGTCGGGAGCAACCTCGTGAACGATTTGCTGAGGGCTACCCAATACACGGGAGAGGTAATTGCAGTCGCGGAAACGCAGCGGCGGACGAGTATGCAGGACGCTGAAGAATTGGCGGGTCGACTGGTAGCTCAAATTTCTACCGCCGCCAGTCAGAGCGCCGGACAACTCGACATGCGGATTGCAAAAATTGAGCGGCTGGGGCGCGACGTCAGCCAACTTGCCGCCCACTTTGCGTCGGCGCACGGGGAATTCAAGTACACGCGTGATTCATTCCAAAAATTCATCGAAACGGAAATGCGCGTCTGGACCACAGAGTTTCTCGCACGAGCCCGCGAGCAGCTCAATCCGCAGCCCTGGAGGCTTTATGCCATTAGCGCATTCCAGACTGCGCTGATCATCGGCCTGTTCATTTGGCAATGATACTAATTGCCCACCTTGTCGCCGTGAAAAACCGTGCGCTCCAAGCCTCGGCGCATGTCGATCTGCCACCCTCAAAAAATTAACGGCGCGGTCATGTGCCATTGGAGCCTAACGCAATGAAAATGTGGTATAGACATGAGGGCAGGAGCAAAGCGTCCAAGCTCGCACTTGAAATACTTGAATATGTGGATGAGCATTTGAGGGGTTTCGATTGGCGTCCCCGAATTACATCGATCGGTATAAGGGCAGACTGCGGTGACACTTATGATTTCGAGGTCGAACTTGAATTCTCCTCGGGCGCATTTGTCGTTGTTCGATATGGCGATTGCGACGACACAGAACGAGGAGGGATATGCACCGACAGCTATGCGATCGGTCAGGCTATACGCGCCGTGTTTGAGGACTTTCGCAAAACAGGGATAAATGTTCTCTCCGCAATGCTTTATGACGCCCGCCATGAGGCACTAAAGACGCTATCGACATGGTCAGGAGGCGCAACGCATGCCGAACTGGTAAAACCGCGGCTGTTGAGAGACGAGTGGTGCGGAAGAGAAGAATATCTATCAGATTTAGAATTTCGAGTGCTTGATAATAAACTCAGACCTTCTGAACTCAATATTTTTGCAGACCATCCAAGTTTGCTGAACGCGGAGCTCAAAACGCACAGAGAACTTATGGACTTAAGATTCGCTAGGAAAACCGAACTGGCGCGCCAAGGAGCGGACGGGTCGATTGACCAAATCGCAATCAATGCTATCGCGCAGCGATGTGATATCGCTGACGGAATAAGGTGGGTCGCCAATCGGACTGTTGAAGCACGTCATCCTGATTTGTACTTGTATGTCCGAGACGGACACATTGGCTGCGAAGGTTACGACGCGCAAAATTCCAATTTTCACTGGAATGGTAGCTCGCTCACGTTGTGGAATTGCACCCTTCCCGAGATCGCGATCAGCCAATTGGCGGGTCAGCCGATAACTCGCTTGATCGAGCATCCCATATTGTCCAGCGACATGATCATCACTGAAGCCAGTTCGATAGAAATTGGCGATCAACAGGCCATCCAGGTAAATTTCGACCAGCCGAAGCGACTATTTTGCAAAGTGTCCGGTCGTTCATGGTGAAACATTTATATGGAAGGTTCCTACATCCAGTTTAGCATTATCCCAACAAGATCGCTGCCTTGCCGGGTGATATAGATTTCGCTTTCGACTTGTTCTGAACAGCTTCCTTGCCGAGACATCCCTCCGGAGAAAGCTGTCATGTCCTACGCGAATACAGAAGCTCCGTCATCGCGCGGACACGCTCAATTGGCCGTCGGCTCGACGACATGATAGACCACGCTCAACGGCCAGCTTGCATCTTCCCCGCGACGAGCGATCACCGAGCCAGGCCGCCCGCTCCGACTATGACCGACAACAAATGGCTTGTCAGCGCAGACGCGCCCTTTCGGTAGGCGATTTCACCCCAATCATCCCAACAGTGCACCCGCTCGGCGAGCCAGGCGAAGAGATCATCGCGCGAATTTGCATCGGCGAAGGACTGCGACCACGCGATATTGCGCGTCGGCATTCGCGCGCCAACCTTAAGTCCGGTCAACGTCACCAGGTATCGCCTTCCCAGATTTTCGCGCGCGAACACATGGCGGCGGAAACCCACCTCCCGCTCGAAGTCGATCAGCGCCTGCTCCCGCGCCTCGGCGTCGAGCCCCTTGTTCACGCTGACCGCTGCCACGACCGCCGCCATTGGCAAGCGCTCGAATTCCGGCTCGCGCGTGGCCTGCAGCATCATGAGGACGGACCTGCCCAATGAGCTCAGCCCCCCACCGAAGAGGTCCCTCCCCGCCGATGTCTCGACCATACCGATGCTGGCGAGCCAGCACAGATAGAATCGCCAGAACATCATGTCCCCGCCGAAAACATCGTGGTTGCTCTCCGTGCCAAACCAGCGCGCATCGATCGCGGTCATGACCCTCAGCATCAGTTCATGCTGTTCGGGTGCGAAGTGGACCGGCGGGAATCCAAGTTCTCCCTCCCAGAAGGCGTCCCTGACGCTCGCCCAATTTCGCCCAGAGGCATCCTCGTAGCCGCGCGGATTGGCTCGAAGCCACCAGCCCCACGGGAGTTCGCCGACGTGACGCTCAAAGTCAGCCACGGCCACCCCCGCGACGAGGGTCGAGGCCGAGCGGCGGCGGCGCGCCATCGCGCGCGGGCGCCGCGTCTCCTTCAGCGATTGCTCGCAGCTGAGCTGCGAGGGCGACCGTTTCTCTGACAACATATGCGTCGTCGCGATATATCCGTCCAAGCTCCGAGGACTTCGATCCGGAGGAATTCGGCCTAGCGTTCGGAATAAGATCAAAGGCATGATCGCAACTGAAGCCGAACCACCACGCATGCGAATCTTCGACCCGGTGGTCGGTTGCGTGTTCTACCGGATGGTAGACCGCCGGTCGTAATGTCACGTGACAGATGCGGCGCGCTTCGACGGCTAACCGACGCGTCGGACTCGGCCCTTCTTCGCACAGTCTTGAATAAGTCAAACCGCCATGCACATCGATCCCGATGTCCGGCGGAACGGCGTTTGCATCCCAGCCCCAGAGAGGGTGATCCTTGGGAATGCCGACATATCCGCAGAGAAAGCCATTATCCGTGTTACGCAACATGATGCAGTCGTATCCACTCGCCGTATCGCGCCAGCTGACCTTGTCCGCCTCTCCGAGCCACGCGCCCTTGCCACCGGGCCGCGCGGCCTGATCGTAGAATATTTCTTCTGCGGGAACGACGCATTCGCGAGTTGCATAGGCGCGGCCGGTAACGAGACCGACGCCGCCCTCTCGGGTGACATCGCCTCCGTCGCCGATCAGCTTCTCGGCGGCGAATTCGGAGCCGAGGATCGGCAGCAGCGTGTCGACCGTTGCGGGCACGACGACTAGCGTCGCCGTTTTCCTGCGTACGGCCGTCTGGCGCCGCTCAGCCGGAACAAGCGCCTGCGATTTGATGGTATTCTTAGCCATGCCTATTCTCCCGCTTGGTTTGAAACATCAATGCCACTCGCCCCCGACAAGGCCTCAGGGTGTTGTGCCGGATGGTCTCTGCGCGCGTATCGCGCTCGCTCATCAGCCGCCGGATAGTTGATCCAAGAGCATGAGTTCCGCCGAGTGGACGGCCCAGCCGCGAGGCTCGGCAATGCTATGCTGGCTATGGTCCAAGCGTCACCTCCAGTATGACAGATAATAACAATATCGTTCGATATATCATACGATAAGCGAAGTCAATCGATCGAACGAAAGCGTTCACTTGACCGAACGATCGTTGATTTCTATGTCCCCGATCTCATGGTAAGTTGGGTCTAAGGAGGTCATGGGCGTGTCGTTGGCGATGAGGCTGCAGAACCTTCGCACGTCAAAGCAGCAATCGCTTCAGGAAGTGGCTGACGCTATTGGTGCGTCGAAAGCCCATATCTGGGAGCTTGAGAAAGGCACCGCCAAGAATCCGTCGATCGAACTCGTCCGAAAGCTCGCCGATTATTTTGAGGTGTCCATCGCTCACCTTGTCGGTGAGAAGCCGGACGAAGATGGCGATGACGAGCAGTTGCTCGTAATTTACCGTCAACTGAAATCTCTCGATCTGCGCGACCGCTTGGTTCTTGGAGATATCATCAAGGGAATGCAGAAGCGCCGTTCGGGAGCTTAGAAGAGTCGGCGCGCTTGGCATTGGTCTGAAGGTTCGGCCAATACTGTCGTGGCCGTCACCGGCTCCAGATCCGCGGCGAAGGACTTCGGGGCGGTCGGCGCCTTGGTCGATCGAGCTATCGCCAATTCTGTCAGTCGGTCTTGGGGGCGAATATTTGCATAGCGGACATTCAGCTCAATCGATCGAGGATGATCAAGGAATTGGTAAGCGGACCGGGCTAGTTTATCCCCCATGAAATGGTTCTTTGTAATCGGGCTGGCGCTGACGCCGGCGTTCGCATTCGCGCAGGGCATTAGTGGCTCGGCCCGGGCGATGGACGGCGACACTCTCAATATGGCGGGGATCGTCATCCGCTTGCACGGTGTGGACGCCCCCGAGCTCAACCAGACTTGCGCGCGCGAGGGACAAAGCTGGGCATGCGGCAAAGAAGCGTCGGCGAAACTGGCGCAACTGGTCAATGGTGCCGAAATGCGGTGTGAGCAGCGCGATGTCGATGATTATGACCGGATCGTCGCCAGCTGCACCGCGCGGCTGATAGATCTGGGCCAAGCCATGGTCGAAGCGGGCCTTGCAGTTGCGTTGCCTCAGTTTAGCGATCGCTATCTTGGCGCCGAGGCGCGCGCCAAGGCCCTCAAACTGGGCATCTGGAATTCCGATTTCCAACAGCCGGCCGACTATCGGGCCGCCAATCCCAGAGCCCATCGACCCAAACCGCAGGCATCCGCCGCGCGTCAGCCTATTGCCTCGCCGGCGCCGTCCGGCGTCTATTACCGCAATTGCAATGCGGCATGGGCAGCGGGTGCCGCGCCGTTATACCGCGGTCAGCCGGGATATCGGCCAGAGATGGATGGAGACGGCGACGGCGTGGCGTGCGAACCATTCCGGCGGCGATGAGCAATGAAGATGGGTTGATAGAGGTTCAGCCAAAATTTCTAGCGCGGTGCTGCTACTTTACATACGGCGAAGACGTGACGATGATCGGCTCGAGAAAACTGGCACGATGGTCGCCGCCGGCGCGGATCCCTTTCTTTGGATGTGACGTGCTCCCCTGATTGTTGCCAGTCAGAGGTAGAGTCCGGCTCTTTCTGCGCTGCTACCCAACCTTGGACCACGCGGGCCTGATGTCAGATCTGCGTTGAACCACCGGGACGGTGGTTGCGGCGACCTCGGTCAAACGCCTGCGGACCTTGAGGACCGAATTGCGCACGTTGAGGCACCCGCCCGGAGATCATCATGAGGCTATGACCTCGAAAAGGGGCATGACCCCGGTTCGGATCGACAATCAGGCTTGACAGATACACGCAATTACAGGGCCGTTTGATACTCGAGAACCTTGACCCCCCCACGCAATGGCCTAGTCGGGGAGAGATTCCCGGACCTGATGAAAGACTTGTTATGGCCAGAACCCAGGCTGCCGACTACGAAGATCGCAAAGAGGCGATCCTCGATCATGCTGCCGCCCTTTTTGCACGAAAAGGGTTCCTAGGCACTTCCGTTCTGGACATTGCCCACGCCTGCGGAGCGTCGAAATCGCTGCTGTACCATTACTACCCGTCTAAAGAAGATGTCCTCGCAGGAGTAATGTCATCCCATATTGATGTATTGCTCAACACTGCCTCTGAGGTCCTGGCAGACGCTATGTCGGCTGATGAGAGACTGCGGCAAATGCTCCATCGTTTCTTGGAGCATTATGCTGGCGCGGCCAATCGGCAGAAGGTCCTGCTTCATGAACTCGATAACTTGCCTCCGACGGTTCGAAAGGAAATTGTTTCGAAGCAACGAAAGATCGTTGACGCAGTCCAGTCGCTGCTCGTTCGCGTCTTTCCCGATAAGCTGGCCGACCCCGCAACCGCCAGGGTCAAGACGATGCTGATCTTCGGGATGATTAACTGGACAAGCAACTGGTTCGACCAGAGCGGAAAGCTCACCTACGCCGATCTGGCCGATATGACCCTCGAAATGGCACTCGCTGGACGGGAAGTGAGCTAGCGACCACGCATCTCAAGCATCGAAATCAATATCGACATCATCCGAAATTGGAATGGCCTGGCAGGTCAGGATATAGCCCCGTTCAATCTCGTCCTGTGACAAGGCAAACTGGCGAATCATTTCGACCTCACCCTTGATTACTCGCGCGCGGCACGTCGCGCAGACGCCCGCCTTGCACGCGAATGGGGCTGGCAGTCCGGCAGCCCTGGAGTTCTCCAAAATTGTTTCGAGCTTGGGATCGTACCGTATGGTTCGAGTCTTGCCGTTTACGGTAATCCGGATGGGATTTCCTGCGGCGGCCTCTTCGAGCCGTTCCACGATGGCCCGGCGTTCAACGGTAAGTTCACCCGCCGCAAAGCGTTCGGTCTTGATTAGCTTCTGATCAAGACCGGCAGATTTGAGCACAGTTTCGACAGCCTCCATCATCGCCTCGGGTCCGCAGATGAAAGCTGCATCGATGGCATCACTGGGGAGAAAATGCTCAATGATTGCCGCTGCTTTCTGCATGTCGATCCGGCCGTTCAGTAAGACGAATTCATCGTCCTCGCGCGAGAGGAAATGGTGCACCGCGAGCCGGTCCATATAGCGGTTCTTCAATTGGGCTAATTCCTCGAGGAAGAGAATGCTGCTAACATCGCGGTTGCCATAGAATAACGAGAAATTGCTGCTCGGCTCGCCCTCTAGCCCCGATCGCAACAGGGACATTATGGGCGTGATGCCAGATCCGCTCGCGAACATCGCATAATGGGCCTTGCGGGCGCTGTCGAAAGCCCAGGTGAAGGCACCGGCTGGAGCAAGAGCTTCGACTGAAATGCCTGCAACCAGATTGTCGTTCGCCCAGTTCGAAAATTTTCCGCCATTCATGCGCTTTATGGCAATGCGCAGCTCCTTGTCTTGAGGTGCCGAGCAAATCGAATAGCTCCGCCTGACATCGTCTCCATCAATCATGGCTCGCAAGGTCAGGTGTTGGCCGGGCTCGAACTCGAACTGGTCGGACAAGTCCGATGGCACGGCAAAGCGAACTGTGATCGCGTGTTCGGTTTCCTTAAGAACCTCAGCAATGGCAAGTTGATGGAACATTGACGACATAGCTAATTCCTAATGGCATTTAAAACGATCGAACGGCTCACGGCACTCTATGCATTGCCACAGGGCTTTGCACGGTGTTGATCCGAAGCGGGAAATCTCCATGGTGTTACGTGAACCACACCGTGGACATGCCGCTTGTCCCGACGCTGGCTCGGGGGGCGCAATGCCGTAGCGAAGCAGTTTCTCCCGCCCTTCGAGCGTAATCATTTCGGTTGACCAAGGCGGAGTAAGGACGGTCCGGATCTCGACAGCCTCAAGACCGGCTTGGTCGAGTGCCACTCGGACATTTTGCCTGATCACGTCCGTTGCCGGGCATCCCGTATAGGTTGGCGTAATGCTGACCCACGATAGGCCATCCTTCAAACCAATTTCTCGAACTATTCCGAGCTCAACGATTGAAACTGCCGGAATCTCCGGATCTGGCACCTGCGAAAGCGCCTTGGCAATCTGAGCACCGACTTCATTCGCCGCGTTCACTGGCCTCACCAAGTCGCTGCTGGGTGAGCACGAGGCAGGACCTGCATGATCGCCAACATCATTGAGAGGTGCTCGCTGTGGCGTCCGCCCCGACCACCTTCAACACCCCGGACCTTCTCCGGCATAACCAGTCCTGCCTTCGCAAGCACGGCTCCAACGGCTTGCTCGAAATCGGTTCGCAAGGCCTGCCTCAGCGGAACTATGCCCCTTTCGGCACAATCGATCCAGGATTCATCATCGTGGAACAGATCGTCGATGAAACGCCAGTGCCACTCCAAACCATCCAGTATCCGACTTCGACTGTCTGCAGTCCCGTCCCCAAGCCGAACGATCCAATCTGCGGAGTATTCGGCGTGGTAGCGCAGCTCTTTAACCGTCTTTGCAGCTATCTCGGCGAGTCGATCGTCACGCGAATGGGAGAGCTGTTCGAACAGGGCTTCGGCATAGGTCGCGTAGAGGAAATGACGCACGATCGTTCGCGCGAAGTCTCCGTTGGGTTGCTCCACGAGTAAGGCATTGCGAAATTGCTCTGCATCGCGGTGAAACGCTAGGCGGTCTGCATTCCGGCCACTGCCTTCAACTTCACCAGCATAGTCAAGCAAGAGTGTCGCTTGACCAATCATGTCGAGTGCCAAATTCGACAGACTGAGATCAACTTCGATTGTCGGGGCACGCCCGCACCACTCGCACAATCGCTGACCCAGAACCAGGCAGTCATCGCCGAGCTGGACAAGCGAGCAAAATAGGGAATTGTCCATCACAGTCCTCACATGTGGTTCACGGATTCAGGAAGCACATAGAAGGATGGGTGGCGGTAGATTTTGTTTGCTGCGGGGTCGAACAGCTGCTCACTCTTGGCCCCGTCGGAAGCGACTATATCGGCTGATCGGGCGACCCAAACGCTGACTCCTTCTAGGCGACGAGTATATGTGTCGCGGGCATGACGCAGCGCCATTTCAGCGTCAGGTGCATGCACCGAGCCTGCGTGTCGATGCTCTAATCCGCCGCGAGCCCGGACAAATACTTCCCAAAGCGGCCAGTCCTTCATTTTAACCTCACTCTCAGATCATGCGGCTGCGCGGGCAGATCGCTTCGCCGCAAATGCATCGGCAGCCTCGCGCACCCATGCGCCCTCATCCCAGGCCTTTCGCCGCGCACCCATACGCTCCTTCGCGACAGCCCCCTCGCCGCGCACAACCGCATAAAACTCTTCCCACTCGATCGGGCCGAAATCATAATGGCCCCGTTCCTCGTTCCATTTGAGGACCGGATCCGGAATAGTCAGGCCGAGCAGTTCAGCTTGCGGTACGGTCGCGTCCACGAATTTCTGACGCAGTTGATCGTTTGTCTCGCGCTTGATCCGCCAGCGCATCGATTGCGCACTGTTGGGCGAATTCTCGTCAGGCGGGCCGAACATCATGAGCGCTGGCCACCACCAGCGGTCAAGTGCGTCTTGCGCCATGTTGCGCTGTTCGGTGGTCCCATTGACCATCGAGAGCAAGAGATCGTAGCCCTGTCGCTGATGGAAGCTCTCTTCCTTGCATATGCGAACCATGGCTCTCGCATACGGACCGTATGATGCACGCTGCAGCGGCACCTGGTTCATGATCGCCGCGCCATCGACGAGCCATCCTATCGCTCCAATGTCCGCCCAGTTCAAAGTCGGATAGTTGAAGATCGTTGAATACTTGGCGCGGCCTGCATGGAGCGCCTCGATCATCTCTTGCCTGCTTGTTCCGAGCGTTTCTGCCGCGCAATACAAGTAGAGCCCGTGACCACCTTCATCCTGGATTTTGGCCAGAAGGATCGCTTTGCGCTTGAGGCTGGGCGCTCTAGTTACCCAATTTCCCTCAGGAAGCATGCCCACGATCTCGCTGTGAGCGTGCTGCGAAATCTGGCGCACAAGTGTGCGCCGGTAGCCGTCGGGCATCCAATCATTGGGCTCGATGAAGTCATCCGCCGCGACCCTTGCCTCGAACGCAGCCAGGAGATCAGGATCTTCGACCAGTGCGGGATGTTCTGCGGCGGGTTTGCCCAGTTCCGTCGTGTACATGGTCTCTTTCGCTCCGGTTCCGATCAACCAGGGTCGGGTCGATCAGCAGGTTGACATCATCCTCAGACCAGCCTGCCTCAGCCTTGTCGACATGAGCCATAGCCAGCTCGCGGATTGCACGCAGACACCAAGCCATTGAGGGTTGCACTTGGACTCTGTTGGCAACTTGAAATAGATTTGATCGACCGAATGGTCAATTAATTTATGCTGTCGTGGCTGGGAAACGAGGTCATCAGCGAGTGCATCGCACTCCGACAGTGCAATTCGAGGAGCCTGCCTGTTGAAAGGCTCGTTCTGCGCACAGAGCGCGCCTAGCCTGGCAACGCCTACAGCTCCACGCGGCCGAGTGCGAACTATAACGTAATGAATCTCCGGGTCAGCAGATCCAACCCAGGTCCGGTCTTTAGCTGGCAAGCCGGCCCGGAACGAAACGCGAGAACGCTACGCTTGCAATCGCGCGTAAAGCTCTCGCCGCTAATTCCGCTTGCCATTCATTGTCCGTCCGGGCAGTTAATTCATAACGAGTCGAGCTATGATGGGAGGTGCTATGAGTTATGAGACCATCGTGGTCGACTTCGAAGAGGGCGTGACCAAGATCACGCTCAACCGTCCGGAGCGCCTCAACAGCTTCACCGTCCAGATGCATGAAGAGCTGGCAGATGCGCTGAGCAATATCGAGCGGTCCGATGAAGTCCGTGCCGTCCTTTTGACAGGCGCGGGCCGAGGATTCTGCGCAGGTCAGGATCTCTCGGATAGTTCCGTCGCGCCCGGCAGCGACGCGATCGACCTTGGGCACGCTGTCGATACCTATTATTCGCCCTTGGTGAAGCGACTCGCTGAGATGGCGAGACCGGTCGTCTGTGCGGTCAATGGGGTGGCTGCCGGTGCAGGAGCAAATATCGCGTTTGCCTGTGATATCGTTTTGGCCGGACGCAGCGCAAAATTCATTCAGTCATTTGCCAATATTGGTCTGATCCCGGACTCGGGGGGGACCTGGGTCCTTCCGCGACTTGCGGGTCAAGCCCGCGCCCTTGGCCTCGCGCTCACTGGTGAACCGCTTTCGGCCGAGCAGGCCGAGGCGTGGGGAATGATCTGGAAGTGCGTCGACGATGACGTTCTGGAGAGTGAAGCCATCAAGCTGGCCAAACGCCTTGCCGCTGGTCCGACCCGTGGCCTGGTTGAGACCAAGATGGCTTTGCGAAGCACCTACGACCGCACACTCGACGATGCCCTCGCCTTGGAGCGCGATCTCATGCGCGAGTTGGGCCGTAGCCACGACTATCCGGAGGGGGTTGCCGCTTTCATGGAAAAACGCGCGCCCAAATTCACCGGACAATGATCCGCCCATCACTTGCAAACGGATAATCAATATGACCATCAGGCTGCAGAACTACAGCGTAGACGCTTGGGTGAGCGGTGTCGGCGCGGAACAACCGGTCGTCTCGGCCATCAACGGCGAAGTGGTGGCCCTTGCTAGTAGTGGGGGCCTCGATTTCGCGGCCATGCTTGAGCACGCTCGCTCCGTGGGTGGCCCCGCGCTCAGGGCGATGACCTTTCACCAGCGCGCGAACATCCTGAAAGCACTGGCGCAGGCAATTATCGAGCGAAAGGAAGAGCTTTACGCACTTTCTGTAACAACTGGTGCAACGCGAGGCGACAGCTGGATCGACATTGAGGGTGGAGCTGGAACGCTCTTTTCCATGTCCGCAAAAGGCCGACGCGAGCTGCCGGATGACGTTCTCATTGTTGACGGAGAACTGGAGCAGATTGGCAAGGAAGGCACTTTCGTCGGTCAGCATGTCTACACCACCCTCCACGGTGCAGCGCTGCACATTAATGCCTTCAATTTCCCCGTCTGGGGCATGCTTGAAAAATTGGGACCAGCGTTGCTTGCCGGGATCCCGGTTATAGTCAAGCCAGCCACCGCGACTGCCCAGGTCGCCGAACACGCCGTCCGGATCATGGTCGAAACAGGTGTACTACCAAGAGGCGGACTACAGTTGATCGTCGGCCCGGTGGGCGACACATTCGACCACCTTGGCTGCCAGGATGTGGTCTCCTTCACGGGTTCGGCCGCCACCGCCGTGAAACTGCAAACCCACCCAGTGATAGCCAGAGAAGCGGTGCGCTTCATAGCGGAGCGCGATTCGATCAACGCCTCCATCCTGGGACCCGACGCAGATGCGGACAGCCCCGAATTCGGGCTTTTCGTCAAGGAAATCGTTCGAGAGATGACGGTCAAGGCAGGACAAAAGTGTACAGCGATCCGTCGAGCGTTCGTGCCTCGTGGACTGCTTGATCGCACCCAGCAGGAGATCGAGGATCGTCTCAGCAAGGTTGTCATTGGCGATCCTGCAAATGATACCGTGACAATGGGAGCGCTCGTCGGGATATCCCAACGGGAAGACGTGCGCGCCAAGGCCCGCGAACTCGCCACAGAGTGCAAACTGATATTCGGTTCGATTGACACCGTCGAAACCCTCGGCGATGCGGTGCGAGGTGCCTATCAATCCCCTCTTCTGTTCCGGAATGACGATCCCTGGACTGCGAAAGTTGTGCACGATCTGGAGATCTTTGGCCCTGTCTGCACCCTGATGCCGTACGATGACCCAGGGGACGCTCTTGCCCTCGCCAATCGCGGTAACGGATCGCTAGCTCTTTCGGTTTTCTCCCATTCGCCAGACGTGGTTCGCGCGTTTGTATTGGGCTCCGGGTCCTTTCACGGCCGGCTCGCTTTCATTGATCGAGATTGCGCGAAGGAGTCGACCGGGCACGGGTCGCCGCTGCCCATGCTGATCCATGGCGGCCCTGGACGAGCTGGCGGCGGCGAGGAAATGGGGGGAATGCGCGCCGTCAAGCATTACATGCAGCGCAGCGCCTTACAGGGAAGCCCGCGCAGTCTAAGCACTGTGGTGCGGCAATGGCTGCCTGGCGCTCCGCAAACTGAAGCAATTGCACATCCCTTCAGGAAACGCTTCGGGGAGCTCGAACTCGGATACACCCTGAAGACAGAATCGCGGACGATCACCCTTGATGACGTCGAGCATTTCGCGCACTTCACTGGCGACACCTTCTATGCCCACATGGATGAGGTAGCGGCAGCTGCAAGCCCGATTTTCGGTGGACGGGTGGCCCACGGCTACCTGATCCTGTCGTTCGCTGCAGGCTTGTTTGTCGACCCGGCGCCGGGCCCGGTCCTCGCTAATTTCGGACTTGAAAATCTTCGCTTCATTAAGCCCGTCAAACCGGGAGAGAGCATCAAGGTTGCCCTCACAGCGAAGGCCAAGTCCTTGCGGAGTCCGAAGATGGGAGAGGTCCGCTGGTCGGTAGCCGTAACCAACCAAGACAATGAGTTGGTGGCGGCATACGATCTGCTTACGATGAATGCAGTCTGACGATCTTTGACGGAATCAATCGCGTTCCTCGCGGACTTTTCAGCTGCAGTCACGTGGTGGATTAGGGCTGAGCGATCGCAAAGGTCGCCAAGCCTCCTCTTAGCTGTTTGCAGGCAATCCTAGCGGAACAATCGTCGAAACCTATGTCGAGGCGGGCACGTCCGGCTTAACGGACCGCCGTCCGGCACTCCAGCGGACGATCGCCGACGCCTGCGCGCAGCCGAAACACTATGACGCCGTATTCGTCCACAATTTCTGTAGATGCTTCCGCGATGAGTATGAATGCGAGGGATACCGCAGGAAGCTCGAAAAGGCCGGCGTCAAACTGATCTCGGCGACGCAGGACGTTGGCGAAGGCCCGCAACCGCCGCAGTATGACACAGCTACGCTTGTGCAGGGGCTGTCCACGCCATCGAGTCATATCCTCTTGCGCGCGAATGTCGTCCCGATCGGGCAGTCTTATCGCGAATTCCAATGGCGCGCACCCGAGGAAGAGACGCTGATCCGGCGTTTCGAGTTGTCGGCGGATTGAAGCAACTCGTCGCAAATAAAGAAGGCGGCACCCGTACGGGATGCCGCCTTTTCGACGTATCAGTTGCAATAATCAACCGCGAACGCGCAGCCCGATCCCGAACGTACGGGGGTGAGTGAAGATAGGCTCGAAAAACGCCCCAAAAGAGGGAAGCACGATTCTACGTTCGTCGAATAGGTTGCGCACAAATCCATAAACCTCGAACCGGTCGTCGATGAGCGCGCCGATCTTGCCATTCACTGCTACCCGCGACTGGCTTTCTTCGATCGCTGTCGGAAATGTTAAAGACCGCAGCGTGATCTTTGCTTCATCGGTAAAATTAATATCAAAATGCGAGATCAGTTCTACGCCGTCGTTAAGCTGTGGAGTCCAGTCGACTGCAAGGGAGACATTAACATCTGGCACCAAGTCAAGCGGATCGCCTTTGATATTGCTGACAGTGTCAGTATCGAACCGCATATTGTTATAGCCGAAGGAACCCATCACTGAAAAATCACGCGAAGGCTTGGCCCTGAAACCGAAATCAAATCCGAGACCACTCGCCTCGCCTGAATTCACGGCGATTGCCTGACCGGGATTATTGGGATTGATGTCGTTCGTCTGAACATTCTTATAATCGTTGTAGTAAACCGAAGCCTCGACGAACAGGGTGTCATCGATCAGGCTCAGCTTCGTGCCGGCTTCGTAGGTCCAAAGATCTTCAGGATCAAAGCTGGCCAGTTCCAGCGGAGCACCGGAACCGTTGAACCCGCCGCTGCGGAAACCCTTTGCCGCCGAAATAAAGAAAATCCCCGAGCCGGTATCGGCAGTAAGGCTGACGCGTGGGTTAAACGTATCGAAGCTTGCGCTGTCCTGGAATACCGAACTCGCGGGAAATCCCGTGATTTGGAAGTCGCTTGTCAACGATCGCTTGTCGCGGAAGTATCGCCCGCCGGCTTCGAATGTCAGCCAATCAGTGAGCTTGTAGCCCAGATTTCCGTATAGAGCCCAAGTCTTGGACTCTGCCGATTGGTCGACATTGAAAACTACGCCCAACGCTTCGGCTGGCAATCCGGGAACAGCAGACTCGCCGGTTCCGATGATAATCCCATTCACATCGGTGTCTGTATAGACGGCGCCGAACAAATAGCTGAGAGGGCCGTTCCCATTCGAGGTTAGCCGGAGCTCCTGTGAGAATTTCGCCGTGTTGCCTATCGAGTCGCTCAAGGCGTTAACGAGCAAAGGCGCTCCAAAAAGTTCATTAAAGAACGGCCCCGAATCGTCGATTGAGCGTCCATCGCTGTCCAGATAGCCCGTTGAACTCAATAGCGTGAAGGATCCCGCATCATATTCCAGGACGAGGTTGCCCAGAGAGAATTTCTGCTTCGCGAGCGAGTCAAATCGCTGAGTGGTGTTTTCGCCGTCAAAAGAATAACTCTTGAAAGCCTGCGACCGCTCCGAATAAATGCCGAGGAGCGATGCTTTGAACCCGGTGCTGGGCTCGAGGACCAGTTTTACTTGCAGGGCGCGAGTATCGATGCCGTTGATATCTTTACCCGGAGGCCCGTCGGTCCAGCCTCCCGCATCGTTATACATTCCTGCGAGGCGAATCCCGGCCACGCCGGGAGCGATGGGGATCGAAACGCCCGCCTGAGCCCTAAAACCCGTTTCTCCACCCTTGATGAAGGATACTTCGCCCAATCCGTCGATCTCGATTTCATTGAGGCTGGGGTCGCGGGAAATGTAACGGATCGTGCCGCCCATCGATCCTTCGCCGTAGAGCACGGGCTGGGGGCCGCGCAGCACCTCAACTCGCTGCATGTCAAACAGCTGGATTTCCGGTACGCCCGAGGCGCCGATATTGTTGATGGAGAATTCATCGACATAATTGCCGACGGTAGGCAAACCCTGAAACTGCGAAACACCACGAAGTTGGATGCGTTGGGATCCTGGACCAATGTCGACTAGGCGGAGCGCAGGCACGGCTGCCTGCAGATCGCCAAGCGCCGAAGCGCCGCGATTGGCGATTTCATCTTCGCCGATCGCGCTCACTGCGATAGGCACATCTTCGAGCCGCTCGGCGCGTAATGTAGCCGTAACAATAATGACCGAGCCGTCGCTATCAGCATCCCCCTGTGGCTGAGTGTCAGCTTGCTGAGCGCTCGCTGGCGCGGCAAAGATCACGCTAGACATGAGGGCAACGCCCGCGAGCAGGCTGCCTTTACGCAAAAAAATCCCCTTCATTAACGCCTCCCATTGGACTGGCACGGTTGCTCCCGCTCAAACGCATCTTTCTCCGTGAACCTACTCGATACACTAATGCATCGTGCCTTATTGCGCCCAATAAGGCAAGAGGCGATACATATATGTATTGAGATGTTCTTTCTGATCTGCCCCCTTCTGAGTGATCCAAAATTGATGATATTTTGGACGACGAAGGAGATATGGAATGCCGAGCAAGAAGCATCGCCCGGAAGAGATTATCGGCAAGCTGTGTAAAGCTGAGGTCGTGCTGGCGCAGGCGTGATTATCCCACACCAGCATATCACGCACCAAGTTCTCGCCATTTATCATTTATCCCGTCGATCTCTCCCGCGCCGAGCAACGAAACCGCCGTGCAGCTTATTGATCGCTTAGATACATATGTGTATCGTTCAACTCCGAGAGGGAGACGCCATGATCAGCCAGACCGGAATTACCGACTACCGGGCGTATGGCGTGGTCTATGTGCCGCAGGTGCTTTCAACGGACTGGATCGAACGTCTGGCTAAAGCGACCAACGCGGCCGTTGCGAGCGCACCGGATGACTCGGAAATCTATGAAGGCTCGCGGGTAGCGCCACTTTCCTATGGTGAGTTACAGGTGTGGAAGCGGCTCAGCCCATTCCGCGAGGCGATCTTCGAAGGCAGCCTTGCCAGTCTTGCCGCACGGGCTATGGTTTCTTCAACCGCCCGGTTTTTCTGCGACCAGCTGCTAGTTAAAGAGCCGGGATCGACCCGTCGCACCCCGTGGCACCAGGACATCCCCTATTGGAAGGTCTCGGGCCGACAGGTCTGTTCCATCTGGCTTGCGCTCGATTCCATCCCTAGTACCGCCGCGCTGGAATTTGTCCGCGGCTCGCACGTCTGGGATGAACATAACCCCCAGCACTTCATAGACGCCTCGCCATATGAGGGCACCGGCCTTGCTGCCCTGCCCGATATCGAGGAAGCTCGCACAGACTATGATATCGCGGCGTTCGACATGGCTCCGGGCGATGCCCTGATATTCCAAGGAGCGATTGTGCACGGCGCACCGCCGGCAGGCGAAGCGGCTCGGCGGCGCGCATGGTCGACGCGGTGGCTGGGCGACGATGCTATCTTCGCTGAGAAACCGGGCGAACGGGCGTTCCCTGCCGACGTTACCGACCTCGAACACGGCAAGCCCTATGTCGGGCCGGATTATCCACTGATCCATCGAGGAAACTGACGCTATGACACGAACTTTCAAATATGCGTTCCGGCACCTCGTTTGGTTTGCCAGCGGTCTATCGGCGGCCCTCGGCGCGGCCTCAACAGCAGCTCAATCCAATTCGTTTGCGACCGAAGCGATGATCAACCCCACCCCTGCCCCGCAAGCGCAGCTTGCTGCGGTGCATGACGAGCTGGTCGCAACGCTGCGCCCCTTCGATCTATCCCTGCGCGGATTGCTCGGCGATCCCATCCCGATTTTGCCACCCGACACGCTAGAGCAGTGGGAGGCGGTCGCGGTCAAGGGAGCAGGCGTTCGCGCCAAGCTCGAAGCCATTCCGGCCGGTGGTCTCGACGAGCAGGATCGCTTGACTCGCGACTACCTCATCGCCCTGACCCATGGGATTGAGGACTATCCGCGCTTCTGGCTATATGCCTTTCCCATAACACCCTATGCGGGTGGATGGCGGCATAACACCATTCGGCAATCCGCGATCAGCACGCCGCTAGAGACGGCGGAGCAGCGAGCCTACTATCTCGCTGCGCTAAAGGCCTACGCGGCGCACGTCCGCTCACAACGAGATAAACTAGCCCTGCAAGCGGAGCGCGGAATCCGTATCGCAGTTCCGGCAATACCCGGAGCCCGCCGGACTGCCGCCAACCTCGCGCAAGCGTCGGCAGCCTTCGTGCCCGCGCCCGAACGTCTCGTGTCTGCGAGCTCCGAAGAAGCAGCGTCCTTCCGCGCCGAGGTGACCGCGCTGATCGAAGGTGAGCTGGCCCCTGCCTTCTCAGCGCTGGCAGAGATGTTAGATGACGCCTATGTCGCCGCTGCCCCGCAACGTCCGGGGCTAATGTGGCAGGAAGGCGGCGCTGATCACTATGCTCGTCTCGCAGGCCTGCACACGGGGACCGGCCTCGCTCCGGACGAAATCCATGTGATCGGTGTTGAAATCCTGGTCGATGCGCGGGCCGAATTAGCCGCGATAAAGAAGAGCGTCGGCTTCACCGGCAGTGACCGCGCTTTTGCCGCCATGGTCAATGCCGATCCGCGATTCTCGGCCGCCACGCCGCAGGACGTCGAAGCCCATTTCCGGCGCGGGATGGAAAGGATCGAACCGATTCTCCCGCGCTATTTCTCGTTGCTGCCCAAGGCGCCCTACGGCATCGAACGCGCCCCACCCCATATCGAGGAAGGTATGACCTTCGGCTTTTATCGATCGCCAACGCCCGAGCAGCCGGTCGGCGCGTATGTCTACAACGGTGCCTCGCCCGGGACGACGTCCTATGCCAATGCCGCAGCGCTCATCTATCACGAGCTCTTGCCGGGCCACCATTTCCAAATCGCCCTGCAACAGGAAAACAAGGCTCTACCCCTCCTGCGGCGCGCCAACGGCTTCTTATATCTCAACGCCTATGTCGAAGGCTGGGCGGAATATGCCGCCGATCTGGCGGACGAGATGGGCATGTATGCGACCCCTTACGAGCGCTTCGGGCGGCTCTATTCCCAGATGTTCCTCGCCAATCGCCTCGTGGTCGACACCGGTCTCAACGCGAAGGGCTGGACGCATGAGGAAGCTCGGCGATTCATGCAGGACAACACCTTTGCGTCCGAGGCCGAGATCGAGAGCGAGCTACTGCGCTATTCCACCGACATTCCCGGACAGGCCCTATCCTATGCGATGGGCCAGCGCGAACTGTTGCGGATGCGCGCCGAGGCGCGCGCGGCACTGGGCGAGAAGTTCAGCTGGCCAGCGTTCCATGCGGCGGTGCTGAGTCCAGGAGCCGTGCCGATGTCATTGCTCGATGCGCACCTTAAGCGGTGGCGAGAAGCGGGCGGAGACATGTCGGCCGCAGATCCTGAATGACGCGCCCATGGCTCAGATGAACGAGGCGATCTGATCCAGCGGCTTCTTCTTCAGGGCATGAACCGGCACGGTGGCATCCTTCGCAGAATAGCCAACCACCAGCAGGAGATAGGGCTTCTCGCTCTTGGGCCGGCCGCACAGATCGTTGAGGAAGGTCATGGGCTTGGGCGTGTGGGTCAGCATGCAGAGCCCGGCATGGTGCAGTGCGGCGATCAAAAAGCCCATCGCGATCCCGACGGATTCGGGGACGTAGTAGTTCTGCTGCTCGCCGTCCTCGCGGATGCCGCCCTTCCGCTGACCGAAGACGGCGATGATCCACGGGGCGTGTTCGAGATAGGGTTTGTGCGCATCGGTGCCGAGCGGGGCGAGCGCGTCGAGCCATGCCTCTCCGGCCTTGCCGGCATAGAACTCGCGTTCTTCCTTCTCGGCCAGCTCACGCAAGGTCGCCTTGGCCTCGGGCGTGCCGATCGCGCAGAAGTGCCAGGGTTGGTGGTTCGCGCCGCTGGGTGCGAGGCCGGCAGCGGCGATCGCCGCCTCAATTACGGCGCGCTCGACCGGACGATCGGAGAATTCGCGCACGGTATGGCGCTTCTTCATCCGCGAGAGGAATTCCTGCGCTTCGCCAAGCATGCGGGCAGGCGGCAGTTCGACATGGTCCATCAGTGGGACCGCGTCATGTTCCTGCATTTTTCGTTCTCCAAAGATCTGCCATGCCGACCGTCACGAGGCGAGGCGAGGCGCGCAGGCTCTCACTTCGCCTCGCCCTCCCCGTCCAGAGCGAACCGGCGGATCAGCGCAGCCTCGTCCGGCGCACGGCCATGGAATTCGCGATAGGCCTGTTCGACCGGCACGCAATTGGCCCGGGCGAGAACCAAGTCGAAGTATCGCTCTCCCTCCTTCCGGTCATGCAGGCCGCCCGGAGCGCGCAGGAACACCTCGGCAAGATCGGCCGCGAGAATGTCGGACCACAGGTAGGTGTAGACATTCGCCGCATATTCGCGCGACCAGGTGTGATAGGCGGCCGATGCCTGCATGATCGGATCAGCAGAGGCGGGAAAGCCCCGCTCGGCCAGCACCGCGGCCTCGAAAGCATTGACATCGGGTATCGGCCCGTCGGCCTGGTGCAGCTTCTGGTCGACCAGCGCCATCGCCATGTATTCGGGATTGACGCTGAACACCCTTTCATACTGCCGAGCCGCGCGCAGCCGTTCGCGCAGGTCTGCGGGCATCATCTTTCCGGTGTGATGATGCGGCAGACGGTCGAGCGTGCGGTCAGTCAGAAGCCAACGCTCGTTGAGTAGCGAAGGTACTTCGACGAAATCCCAGGGCACGGTAAGCGATGCAGTTCCGTTATAGCTCGCGGTGCTCGCCAGCATGTGCAGCACATGGCCGAATTCGTGGAACAACACGTTGGCATATTCGAAGGGGAGGAGGATTTCCTCGCCCACGGCGGCTTGCGGCGGGCTCGAATTAAGCACGATCACCGGCAGTTCGCCGGGAGCGAGATCTCCCGCAGGGCGATACTGCGCCGCCCACGATCCTTGAGGCTTCTGCGGGCGCGGACGGATATCGAGGTAGACAATACCCGCAGGTGCGCCCTTGCGGCGCGCGAGATAGACTTCGATTTCCGGACTGACGGTCGGCGCGCCGCTAAGTCGTTCGAAGCTGTAGCCGTAGGTGTCGCCCGCTGCGGCAAAGATCGCGTCGCGCACGCGCGGCAGGGGGAAGTAACCCGCGATCTCCTGCGCATCAATGCCGAAGCGTTCGCGCGTGAAGCGGTCGAGATAGTGGATGCGATCCCAGGGTTCGATGGTGCCGATCCCGTCCTCGCGCGCAAGCACGGCCAGTTCGGTCATGCGGCGGGCATCGGCGGCCATGACCGCGGTCCAGTTTGTCTCGATGATGTCCAAAGCGCGCTCGGGCGTAGCGACCATGCGCGAGGCCAGCACATAGTCGGCAAACCGCGGATAGCCGAGCAACCGGGCCTTGGCCTTGCGCAGGGCGAGGATCTCGGCCGCAATCGGGCGGTTGTCGTACTCGCCTTCAGTGCCGCCGCGGTTCATCCATTGCTGCCACACTTCGCGCCGGGTTTCCCGATCGCGCACGAAGGTCTGAACCGAGAAAACCTGCGGGCGCTGGTTGGGGATGGCAAAAGCGCCTTCGCGCCCCCGGCTTTTCGCGAGATCGGCAGCGGCGGCGATCTGCGCCTGCGGTAAGCCATCGAGCCGTGCGGCATCTTCGAGGAACACGAACTGCCCGGCAGCCTCGCGGTTGAGGTTTTGGTTGAGCTGGAGCTGGAGGCTAGCAAGCTTCCCGTCGATCTCGGCAAGCCGCGCACGCTCGACAGCGCCCAAGCCTGCCCCTGCACGCGCCATCGCCGCATAAGTCAGCTCGGTCAGCCGCGCATCTTCAGGGTCGGAGGTTCCAGACGGGAGCGAACGGTAGACCGCCGAGACCCGCAAGAACAACGCCGGATCGGAAAGCGCCTCGGCCTGCACCGCTTCGTTCATCGCCACCAGACCGGTGCCGACCGCGCGCCAGTTCTCGTCGGAATGGGACGAAAGGAAAGTGCGCAGCAACGCCATCAACCGCCGCAATGGGCGGCCGGCCCGGTCGAGCGGCGCGACCGTGTTCGCAAAGCTCGGCGGAGCGGGATCGGCAGCAATCGCGGCGAGTTCACGGCGGTAGGCTTCGACCGCTGCGGGAACCTGCTGCGCGAGCGCTTCAGGCGTCGCGCGGTCGAACGGCGGCAGGCGCCATTCGCCTGTCCAGTCCGAAAGCGCGCTTGTGGCCGGCCGCTCCGCTGCCGCGGCCCCCGGCGTCTGCGCGAGGACCGACACCGATGCCGCCAGCGCGATGGCCAGCCGGATGCTCACTTGCCCGGCTCCTGCAATGCTGTTGCGGGCGGCGCGTAATTGCCACGCGCGATCTGCCGCAGGACATCTGCCGTCTCGGCGGGGTATTCATAAAGGAAGTTATGGCTCGCGTCGGCTGGCGCAACGATCCGGGTCGAATTGTTCGAGTAGTCGAGATAGCGCTCGCGGGCGACGGCATAGAAGTTCTGCAACCTCTGCGCCTCGCGCTGCTCGGCATTTCGCAGCGTGGAGACATCCGACAGGCCGACCGCGTTCTGCGGCGCAAACAGGTAGAGCGGGACGTTGCCCAACTCCCCCTCGTAAAAGCCGGTCTCGTAGCCCACCGCCGCCATTCCTTGGGGGGTGAGTTCGCGAAAGATCGAATGCGCGGCCATTTGCGTGCGCGGCCGAGTCACATAAGTCTTCTGGATGGAATAGGCCTTGCCCATGGTCGCCGCGATCTTACGTTCGAGCTGGGCGTAGGCGGGCGGGGTTTCAGTCTCACCCTTCAAGGTCTGGTAGTCTAAGGCGAATAGCGAGAAGAAGCCGTTCCACCACGGATCGGAGGACAGCGAGGAGAGTTCCTCCAGCCGCGGCCCATAAAGGATCACGTCGGGCGGGGTCGCATCCATCACCACCAGTGCATGCACCTGCTCCGGACGCAGCCGCGCCATATTGGCTGCCAGCAGGCCGCCGAAGGAATGTCCCGCCAGCATCACCGGACCCTTAACGCCAACCTTGTCGAGCGCCTCCCACATCTGCTTCGCCTGAGTAGCGGTCGAAACCGGGAATCGTGCAGGCCCGCTCCAGCCCGTCCCCGGACGGTCGATCAACACACTGCGGAATTCCGGTTTGAGCGCGTCGTGAAGAAACTTCATCGCCGTCCCGGGGGCATAGCCGCCCCCGAACAACACGATCACCGGGCCCCTGTCCTGCGCCCCCTCGGCGAGCACGTGCAGCCTCTGCCCGTCGACCTCCACGAAGCTGCCGGGCGCGGGGTAGAGCCGCTCCATTCCGGCAACGCGATAAAGGTGAACACCGCTGCCGACCGCCATCGCGGCAGCAAATAGCAGCACGGGGGCAGCGGCCCACCTGCGGCGGGTCAGAACGAAGATGACGCCAGCCAGCACCGCCATACCCGCGGCCAGCACGAGGCCTGCCCAGTCATTGCTCAGAAACCCGTGCATTGCGCTTTAACCCCTCCATCTGAACGTCAAGGAGCAAGCTTACGATACACATATGTATCGCGCAACCGCTGTGTTGTGCTAAAGTTGGTTAGACGTCAGTCTTTGCCGAACAGAACGCGAGTGTAGTGCGGCAGCATCGCCCTGCGTTCCTCAGGACTCTCCCCGAGCTCAAGCGTGTAGTAGCCGATCTGGTGGAAATAAGTAACTCGCGCTCTGGCTTTGGCATCGTTGGGTTCATAGTCGTCGTTCAGAAACATGTCGGTAATCGCCTCGATACGCCCAAGATCAACGCTGCGCACTCGTGCGTGGACCGCTGGATCTATCAGCGCCCATTGCCGTATTGCGGCTTCGAGCCGGGGATCGAACTGCCGTTCTTCCATCCAAAGGTCGATCAGCCGCTGCATGCGTTCAGCCAGCGTCCCGCGTTCGGCGAGCCGGTCGAGGAAATGACGGGCGTTAGAACTTTCCCAATCGAGCAGCAGGTGATCGAGCAAATCCTGGCGGTTCTTGAACCGCCAGTAGAAGCCGCCGCGCGTGACACCGAGACGCACCGCAAGAGGATTGATCTGGACTGCGGCAACCCCGCCCTCGATCAGCATTTCGCGCGCGACGGCAATCCAGTCCTTTTCGACTGGAGTGTCCCTTTTGCTAATCGCATGCGCTTTGGCCGACATGCCTGTGGCGTGAGGCCTGCCGCGATCCATGTCAATCCAGCGCTTCGATAATCGCCTTTTCGCGCTGCATAATTTCGGCGACTTCCTGATTATGAAACGCGACGTCCGCCTGCATTTTCTGACGGATGTACTCAGGTGTCAGCTCGCCACCTTCGGGTTTCTTCACAGGCCATCGGGTCTGAATGATGGTCTGGTAAATCGAAGCATCCGCGCCATCGGGGCGCACCTGATGGAACACATAGGCCGGCACGGGATTTTCGAGCACGATCATCAGAGTCAGCAACCGCGCTTCCTCGTCGATACCGCTGACCATGATTGTCACCTTGGGACGACTTGTGTCGCCTTCCCGAACACCCCGGACAGCGCCCAGCCATACCGTGGGATCGTCGGTGACCGGTGAGACGGCAAAGCCCTGCTGGCGCAGCCTTTCGCCGTCGACATAGAGCCGCTTGAGGTGTTGCCACACGACGTCCGCCGACTTCTCGACGCGCATTTCATAATGATCGGCGAAAGGGGCGAGAACGGTCTCGATATCGTGAGCGACGGGAGCTGCTGCAGCCTTGCCTTCCGCCAGTGCAGGCCATGCGGTAGCCAGCATCGCTGCAGGAACGAGGCAAAGCCCCATCACAACTTTGCGTAGTGTCATCGGCAGGTCTCCCCAAGGGGGCGCTAAAAAAACATTGCTCAAGCGCCTGCACACATGAATACAGATATGTATCGTCCGGTCAATGCGACGTTGGGGGGGGGAAGTGGGAATGAACGGTGCGCAAAGCAAGGGAGGGCGACGCTGGTCATCGCGGCTGATGTTTGTCATCGCGGTGATCGGCTTCGCTGTCGGCCTCGGTAACTTGTGGCGCTTTCCCTATCTGGCAGGGCAGAACGGCGGCGGAGCCTTCATCCTGCTCTATGTCGGCGCGGTGTTCGTCATCGGCCTGCCGCTAGTGATCGCCGAACTGGCCATCGGACGCACGGGCGGGGCCGATCCGGCCCGGGCGTGGCGGCAGGTCGCCGCCAACGAGGGCCGCTCGCCGCTGTGGGGCGCGATCGGCTATCTCGGGGTTGGCTCGAGTTTCCTTGTCGTATCGTTTTATTGCGTCATCGGCGGGTGGACGCTCGCCTTCGCCTGGAACGGGGTGAGCACGCTGACCGGCATCGGAGGAACGCTGGACTTCGCGGCCCTGCTTGCCGATCCATGGGCGCTGACGGCGTGGCAGACCGCCTTTATCGTGATCAATCTCCTGATCATCAGGCTTGGTCTTCAGAACGGCCTCGAACGGGCGATGGCGGTGATGATGCCAATGCTGGCGTTGACCCTGTTCGGCATGCTCGCCATCGCGGTCTTCCAGCCCGGGTTCGTCCCGGCCCTCGAGTTCCTATTCGCCGTCAACCCCGACCACGTCACCTGGGACAGCGCCATCAAGGCGGTGGGTCATGCCTTCTTCTCGGTCGGCGTGGCCGCCGCAGTGTTGGTGACCTATGGCGGCTATCTCGGCCCGCAGGACAGGATCGGGCGACTAGCCGCGATCATCGTGTTTGCCCAGACCGTCGTGGCTCTGCTGGCCGGGCTGGTGATCTTTCCCTTCGTCTTTTCGGTGGGCCTCGATCCGACCGAGGGGCCAACCCTGCTGTTCGTGACCATGCAGACTGTCTTCGCCACCCTGCCCGGCGGCAAATGGCTGGCAGCGGTGTTCTTCATTCTGGTGGTGATGGCCGCCGTCACCTCGAGCGTTGCGCTGTTCGAGATGCTGGCAGCAATCGGCGAGGCACGGGGCATTGCCCGCGGACCGCTGCTCGGCGGCGCGGGGGCCGCGCTGTGGGCGATCGGGATCGGCACGGTGGTCTCGTTCAATCTCGCGGCCGACTGGCGCCCGCTGGCCGGCATGCCGCTGTTCGCCGAGGCCAATTTCTTCGGCGTGCTGGACATCCTGACCTCCGCAATCGCCATGCCGCTCGGAGGCCTGCTGACCGCGATCTTCGCCGGATGGTTCGTGCCCCGCGAAAGCTGGGCGAGGATGCTCGGTTGGCCGGTCGACGGCCACGTGCTGACAGGCTGGCTGATGCTGCTACGCATCCCGGTGCCCCTGATCCTTATCGCAGCCCTCGCCGCAGGGCTGATGTCGTGACGGGCAGCAAGGTGGTTGCCCAATACACTAGTGTATTGTAACGAAAGACAGATGCGACCAAAGACGCCCTTCAACGCGTGGTCCCTGATCCGGGGAGGCTTTTCGCGGCAGCAGGTCTGGCAACCGCAGTGGCGCAAGGCCGAGCCCAAACGGAGCTACGACGTCGTCATCATTGGCGGCGGAGGCCACGGGCTGGCAACAGCATATTACCTCGCCGCGCGCCACGGCCTGCGCAATGTCGCAGTGCTGGAGAAGGGCTGGATTGGCGGCGGCAACACGGGCCGCAACACAACCGTCATCCGCTCGAACTACTTCTATCCCGAGAGCGCTGCCTTCTACGATTACGCCTTGTCGCAGTACGAGCAGCTTTCGCGCGAGCTTGATTACAACATCATGTTCTCTCGCCGGGGGATGTGGGTTCTGGCCCATGACCCGCACCAGCGCGACCGGATGCGCCATTCGGCGAACGCGATGCGGCTGAACGGGGTCGATTCCGAGTTCCACGACGCCGAGAGCGTCTATGCCGCCATCTCTGGACTCAACCCCGATCCGCGCCACAGGATCTGGGGCGGGCTGCTGCAACCGCGCGGCGGCACCGCGCGCCACGACGCGGTGGCCTGGGCCT
This sequence comes from Sphingopyxis sp. YF1, assembly GCF_022701295.1. Lineage (NCBI taxonomy): Bacteria > Pseudomonadati > Pseudomonadota > Alphaproteobacteria > Sphingomonadales > Sphingopyxidaceae > Sphingopyxis > Sphingopyxis sp. YF1. The sequence goes on along the minus strand of NZ_CP033204.1, from coordinate 4,101,288 downwards.
ATGCGCGGGCGGCCAATGCGCATGGCATCGACATCATCGAGCAATGCGAGGTGAACGGCTTCGATCTGGTCCGCGGACGCGTCACAGGGGTGAAGACCAGCCGCGGCATGATCGGATGCGGCAAGATCGGCGTCGCGGTCGCCGGACATTCGAGCGAGATCGCAAGGCTCGCGGGGCTGACCCTGCCGATCCAGTCCTATGCCTTGCAGGCCTTTGTCACCGAACCGGTCAAACCCTGCCTCGATACCGTCGTGATGTCTCCGGCGACAGGCGCCTATGTCTCGCAGACCGACAAGGGCGAGCTGGTGCTGGGCGCGGGGCTCGATCTCTATCTGTCCTATGCCCAGCGCGGCAATCTGCCGTGGATGGAGCGCGCGGCGCAGGGTCTGGTCGATCTGTTCCCGCAGTTTTCGCGGCTGAGGTTCCTGCGCCAATGGGCCGGCATCTGCGACGTGACCCGCGATTCCTCGCCGATCATCGACGAGAGCGCGGTCTCGGGGCTCCATTTCAGCTGCGGCTGGGGCACCGGCGGCTTCAAGGCGATCCCGGCGGGCGGCGTGTGCCTTGCACATCACCTGGCCGCAGGAGAGCAGCATCCGCTCGCCGCCTTCGCCAGCTTTGAACGCTTTGTTACCGGCCGCCTCGTTGACGAGGCCGGCGCTGCGGGGATTGCTCACTGATGCTGCGGATAGCCTGCCCCTTCTGCGGCCCGCGCCCGGAAAGCGAGTTCCACTGTGCCGGCGATGCCAGCCGCCGCCGCCCGCCCGCCGACGCGAGCGATGCCGAGTGGACGGACTACCTCTATTGGCGCGCGAACCCCAAGGGGCTGCACCGCGAACGCTGGCTCCATGCGCTGGGCTGCGGGCAGTGGTTCATCGCCGAGCGCGACACGGTAAGCCATGACATCAGCCGCAGCGAGCCGCTATTCGCCCTCGGCGGCGGAGACGCGACATGACAGCCTGGCGTCTCCCCGAAGGCGGCGCCCTTATCGACCGCGACAGTCCGCTGCGCTGGCGCTGGACCGGACGGGGGCTTGGCGGTTTTGCCGGTGACACGATTGCCTCGGCGCTGCTCGCCAACGACGAGGTTCTCGCCGCGCGCAGCTTTAAATATCACCGCCCGCGCGGGCTGATCGGCGCAGGTCTGGACGAGCCCAATGTGCTGGTGCAGCTGGGCCGCGGCGCACGTACGGTGCCCAACCTCAAGGCGACCGCCGTTGCGATCGAAGACGGCCTGGAAGCGGCGCCAGTCAATTGCTGGCCCTCGCCCGGGTTCGACCTGTTGGGCATCAACGCGCTGATCAGGCCCTTCATCCCGGCCGCGTTCTATTACAAGACCTTCAAATGGCCCGACTGGCACCTTTTCGAGCCGCTGATCCGGCGCGCGGCGGGCCTGGGCAAGGCCCCTGCCATCGCCGATCCCGACCGCTACGAACACGCCTTCGTCAACTGCGATGCTCTGGTGATCGGCGGCGGACGGTCGGGCCTTGCAGAGGCCCTCGCCCTCGCGCAGCGCGGCCTTGATGTTGTGATCGCCGAACACGAACCGTTCTGGGGCGGGCATCGCCGGGGCGCGAGCGCGCAGAACGACGCAGAGCTTGCGCAGCTGGTGGCAAGCCTTTCCGCGTTCGGCAATGTACGGATGTGGCCGCACACGCTGGTCTTCGGGGCGTATGACCACAATGCCTTCGGCCTGCGCCAGATGATCCTGGACCCGCAGGACGATGCCCCCCGGGAACGGCTGATCCACCTGCGCTGCAAGCAATGCGTTCTGGCAAGCGGAGCAATCGAGCGCCCGCTCCTGTTCGCCAATAACGACCTGCCGGGCATCATGCTGGCTTCGGCGGGCCTTGCCTTTCTGCACCGTCAGGCTGTCGTTCCGGGTCGCCGGATCGGGTTTGCCGTCAACAACGATGCCGGCTGGGAGGCGGCCCGGGCCTATCTGCACCGGGGTGTGCGCCCCGCCTTTGTCGTCGACAGCAGGCCGAACCCGCAGGGCCCGGCAGTGGAGACGCTGTGCCTTGCCGGGGTGCCGGTCCTCGGCGCAGCCCGAATCGAAGGCGCGGCCGGTCGCAGACGATTGCGCGGTGTGCGTGTATCGGGGCAGTTCGGCAGCCGGAACCTTGCGTGCGATGCCTTGCTGGTTGCGGGCGGTTTCAACCCGGCTGTCAGTCTCCATTCCCAGGCATCGGGCCGGCTTGCATGGCGCGAGGATCTGGCGAGCTTCGTCCCACGCGAGCATCTCGCCGGATGGCGGGTCCTCGGGCGCGCTGCGGGCAAGGGCCTGCCGCCCGTGCCCCCCATCGCCATTCCCGATCCCAATGCCGGACCGAGCGGTAGCGTATGGGTCGATTACCAAAACGATGTCACGGTTCGCGACGTCGCTCTGGCGGCGCGCGAATCCTACACCTCAGTCGAGCATCTCAAGCGCTACACCACGATGGGCATGGCGACCGATCAGGGCAAGACCTCGACAGTCAATGGCCTTGCAGTCGTGGGCCACCTGACCGGCCGTGCGCCCGCAGAAGTCGGCACGACCCGCTTCCGCCCGCCCTATGATCCCGTCACCGTCGGCGCTTTTGCAGGCGACGCACGCGGGGCGCTTCTCGACATGGTCCAGCGCCTGCCTGCCCACGAGCGGCACCTGTCGCTCGGCGCGCAGATGATGGAATATGGCTCGCACCTGCGGCCAGCAGCCTATCCTGCACCGGGCGAGATGCTCGATGCGGCCATCACGCGCGAGGTTCAGGCGGTGCGCGAGGCGGTCGGCCTGTTCGACGCCTCCCCGCTCGGCAAGATCGAGGTCCACGGACCCGATGCGGCACAGTTCATGGACCTCGTCTGCGTCGCCGCAATGGCAAGCCTCGCGCCCGGACGCTGCCGCTACACCTTGTTCGCCGCCGAGACGGGTATCCTGATCGACGACGGCGTCTGCGTGCGCCGTGGGGACGGCAGCTTCATCCTCGGCACCAGCAGCGGCGGGCGTCAGCGCATGCTGGCGCAGCTGGAGGAATATCTCCAGTGCGAATGGCCGCAGCTCAAGGTCGCCATGATCGACGTCACCGACCAATGGGCAGTGCTCACGTTGGCCGGCCCGCGGGCGCGCAGCGTGCTCGAGAGCAGCGGAATCGCGGTCGATCTTTCGCCCGATTCTCTACCGCATCTCGGCTATGCTGAGGGCAGTTTCGAGGGCAGGCCGATCAGGCTCTCTCGCGTGTCCTATACCGGCGAGCTCAGTTTCGAGGTTTCCTGCCCGGCGGATCTGGCGGATGATATGGCGGGCCAGATACTGACCGTTGGGGCTGGACACGATATCATCCCCTTCGGGATCGAGGCGCTCGACGTGATGCGCATCGAGAAGGGCTTTCTGCATGTCGGCAACGAGACCGATGGCACGACAATGCCGCAGGACGTCCGCTTCGGCGCGGCGCTGGCCCGCAAGGCTTCGGACTTCATCGGACGGCGCGGTGCATTGATGCCGGTCGGCAGAGACCCGGGCCGCAAGCAGCTTGTCGGGCTTGCAAGCCTAGATGGATCGCACCTCCCCGTCGGCGCGCATTTGCGCGCGGCAAGCGGGATGGGATCGGACGGGTGGGTCACCTCATCGGTCATCTCGCCGACACTCGGCTGCCCGCATGCCCTCGCCATGATCGCTGATGGCGGGGCCCGGATCGGCGAGGTCATTGCGCTATGGGATCTCGGTCCGGACAATCGTGGGCGCACCTATCGGGCGCGCATTGTCGACCCATGCGCCTTCGACCCGGACGGCGGGAGGATGCGCGATGCAGCTTGATCCGGCGATGTACGAGAGGCTTGCCGAAGGCGATCTCGCCCTCGCGCGCTATGCCAGCTGGCGGCGCGGCGGCGGGATGGTTGCGGCTGTCGAGGGAATCGCGCAGGCAGCGTCTTTCGGCGAACTTCAGCCGGTGGGCGATGGACATGCCGCCGCCGTCGCACCCGATCGATGGGTGTGGATCGCGACCGGCGTCAGCGCCGCACCCGCCGCCGCACCCGATTGCATCGCCGCCGATGTTTCGGCCGCAGTCGTCGGCTACCGCATCGGTCGCTCGCGGCTTGACGCGCTGCTGCGCCGGCACGCGCCTGCCGCGATGGACGCAAACCTCCTCGCCCCGGGCTTCCGCAGGGTGGGGTTCGCGACATGGACCGTCGAGCTGGCGATCCTTCCCGACCGCCCGGCCCTGGTGATCGTGCCGCGCGGTCACTCCCCCAATTTCGAGGCCCTCGCAGGGCACAGCAACGCAGACAACAAGGATGTCATGGCATGATCCGACACGCGTTCCTCGCCGCATGGCTGATAGGCGCAGCTCAACTTGCTCAAGCAAGCGAACATCAGGGCCGCGTGGCCGGATCGGACAAAGCCGAACAGCCATCCTGGATCGTCGCGGCCATCGCCGAGGAGTCATGGCAAGGAGTGCTGGCCAGCGACAATGCCTTGCGCGATGCGGCGGGGTTGCCCTTCGTCGGCGTCAAGGACATCGACCGTGCCGAAGCCGAGCGCGATGCTGCGGCTGCCCGAACGCTGCTCGCCCGTCTGCGGGTGATTGACCCTGCCGCGCTCACGCCGGACGAGGAGATCACGCGCCAGTTCCTCATCAAGTTCAACAAGGACATCGCCGAAGGCCCGGACAACTGGGTGCACGACTTTGCGATCACACCCTATAGCGGCGTTCTGCCTCTCAATGGCCTCATTGAGCTCGCCTCCAAGTGGCCGCTCGCCACCCCAAAACAGCGCGCGGAATATCTCTGGCTGCTCACCGAGATCGGTGACCGGCTAGACCAGATGAAGGAGAGGACCATCGCCCAGCGCGATGCCGGGATCTATCTTGCCAAGCCTGCCATCGCGTCGCTGCGCGCGACCTATCTCGCGCTCGCTGGCGGAGTGGAGGCACGGCTGGTGCCAAGCCCTGCGCGGCTCGCCGCGATGCCCGACAGCGGCGCGGAGAGTTTCACCGCTGCGGCGCGCGGCGCGGCTGCGGCAAGGATCACCGCCGGCCTCACAGACATCGCGGTGCTGCTCGATGCCGATTACGAGACCCGCGCGCCTGCTGCGATCGGTCTTTCGCAGTATCCCGGCGGCCGCGAGCGTTATCGCCGCGCGATCGCCACCTACACCACCACCGACCAGTCGCCCGAACAGCTCCATGCGCTCGGCCTTCAGTTGGTTGCGAACACGCAGCGTCGCCTCGCCGAACTGCGCGTCCGGATCGGCTTTGCCGGGAGCCAAGCAGACTTTCACCGCATGTTGGACACCGATCCGCGCTTCCGCGTCGCCGATGCCGGGGCGCTGGAAGCCTTGTACCGCAAACAGATCGTCCGGATTGAGCCGCACATTCCCCGCTATTTCGGCCGCCAGCCGAAAGCAGGCTACGGCATCCGCCGCATCCCCGCCGCCAGCGAGGGCGGTGTCGCTTTCGGCTATTACGAGAAGCCTTCGAGCGTCGAGCCTCTGGGCCTGTTCCGCTACAACGGCGCCAACCTCGACAGGCGCTCAATGGTGCAGGCTGCGGCGATCAATTACCATGAACTAATACCAGGGCACCACTTCCACCTCGCCCTGCAAGCCGAGCACACGGCGCTGCCCCCGATCCGCCGTGAACTCGCAAGCCTTCGCCTCAGCGCCTACAACGAGGGCTGGGCCCAGTATGCCGCCAATCTCGCGATCGAAATGGGAGCGGTGAAGGATCCCTATGACCATTATGGTCTCGTCGCGCTCGACGCGATGATGGCGGCGCGGCTGGTGGTGGACACCGGAGTCAACGCTCTGGGCTGGGATTTCGAGCAGGCCCGCGACTACCTCGTGGCCCATACCATGATGTCTTCCGAGCAAGCCTCGGCCGAAGTGCTGCGTTATGCGACCGATGTTCCCGGCCAGGCGCTCGCTTATAAGCTAGGGCACGAGAAATTCGCGCACCTGCGCCGCGAAGCCGAGGCCGCATTGGGGGCAGGTTTCGATATCAGGGAGTTCCACGATACCGTGCTCTCGCCCGGAGCGGTGCAGCTTGATCTGCTCGAAACCCACGTCCGCAACTGGGTGGCGGAGATGCGCTCGCGCTAAACGCCTTTGCAGACAGGCCGAGAAGCCAATTTTACGATTTTTCTCGAATTGGCTGTGGGTTCGCCCGGGCGTATGCTTGATCTAAGCAAAGTAGCAGTTTCCATAATCGAACGCGCCAGCACCATCGGATCGTCCATGGATGGCCAAAAGTCTCCTCATTACCAGAAACAAGCGGCTTCCTCGTCTACGGCCAACACTGGCGATGGAGGCGTCAATGCACTAACAATCCGAATGGACCAGCCCGTGGGGGCCGATCATTCCGCAAAGCGGATTAGTGCATCAGGCGCAAAGCGGTCCTCGTGCGGAACGCAGACGACGCGCAGTCTGCATCGGGAATTATGTCGAGCGATATAAAATTTTCCGCGGAGAATTCTCGTCCCAGACGTCTTCCCCCAGTAACCGCTCGCCACGTTTCCGAATGAAAGAACTAGCCACTTGGATGGCCGCCCAACCGGCATTCTTCGAACGCTCAATCTTGTCTTCCGGCGTATCGGCGTCCTTAAGGTTAGGACTGATTCGTCAGTGCCAGAAGATGAGATTGCGGCGAGTACTACGGCCGAAAAGAAGGCGTTTTGGCACCGATCATAGCGGGTCGCGACGCGCCGCCAGTCTTTCAGTCGGCCGAACATGATCTCGATGCGGTTGCGGCGTTTGTAGCGGCGCTTGTCGTAGTGGAGCAAATCGGCCGCGCCAGTGTAGTCGCTGACCTGCCCAGCGGTCATGAAAAAGGTGATCGGACGACCATTCGCATCGGTCACGGCATGCACCCCACCGCGCAATGTGGCCCGGAAACAGCGCTTACCTGCGAGACGCATGTCCGCTATGGCTACCGGCGGGTGTATTACATCCTCCGCCGCGATGGCTGGGCCGTGGACAGGAAGAAGGTATACAGGCTTTACAGGGAGTTGGGCTTGCAGCTGCGCAATAAACCGCCCAAGCGCCGTGTGAAAGCGAAACTGCGGGAGGATCATGCACCAGCGATCCGTCCGAATGATGTATGGGCCATGGGCTTTGTGCACGATCAGTTGGCGACTGGTCGGAAGCTGCACATTCTGACAGTGGTCGACACGTTCTCGCGGCTATCGCCCGTGGTCGATCCTCGGTTCAGCTATCGTGGTGAAGATGTGGTCGCCACGCTGGAACGGGCATGCAGGGAGATCGGTTATCCCCCCGATACGGCTGGCAAACTCAGCCGGTGCAACCAGCCCACCGGACGTGAGTAAGGCGGAAAACTTTAGACCCGCATGGTCCAAGGTTGGGTAGCAGCGCAACAGCTCGACCGGGGCTCGAATGGGCCGACCTCAAACTTCAAGTCCGGCGATCCTAAGGTCCGGCTCAGCCCATCAGACCCATTCAAGAAGTGCCGAGAACGATCCGCCCCGACGCCCTCACCCGACGTCAACGGTTTGAATGCCTCCAAGGACGAAATCACGCACGAGAGCGGCAAGCTGCTCGAGCTTCAGCTTCCCGTCTGGATTATACCAAGTGTAGGTCCAGTTGATCGTACCGTAGATGAGCAAGGTTATCGGTGTACGAAAAGCTGCAGCTTGGGAGATCTCCGGTCTGATCTTGGCTACGATTGCTGTTAGCAGCTTAACTGGTGCGTCCTCGATCGCGCGCAACTCCTCCTGCTGCTCGCTTGTCAGAACCGTCATTTCATTGAACAAAACCGGGTAGTTGATGCGGTAATTGTCATAGATCCGCAGGCATTCGAGGATGAATTTGTGCAGTGAGACCTCGGGAGCAAGCTCCTCGATATCGATCGCTCCAAGTCGAGCTCGAACGACCTCTAGAAAGTCACGCAGCAGTGTGAAGAGAATGTCCTCTTTGGTCGGGAAATAATGATAGATCCAAGCCTTGGAGGCTCTACAGGCTGAAGAGAGCTCAGAGATCGAGGTTTTCGCAAAGCCTTGCCGAGCGAAGAGACCCGAGGCAGTATCTAGGATCAAACGCTTTTTATCTTCATGGTCCTTAGCCCTAACTCCGACCATATACTGTCATCTCCGCCTCAGGTTCGCGTTGACCTTACACTTGGTCGATCGGAGATCAAGCGCGGATCCCAGCCTTATCCCCGGCACCGGGGCGAGATCCGCGCCTTTCGAAATCAGAAACGGCCAGCAAGCCGTAAGCCCCAGGTACGCCCCAGCTGCCTGGTAACCAGCGTGTTCAACCCGACACCAAGCGGAGCCGGGAACCCACCTTCGGAAATCAGGATTACGTCCTGTTTGTCGGCGAGGTTGTTGACAAAGCCGACGAGGTCGAAATGCTTGCCGTAAATGCCAGCCGAGAGGTTGATAGAAGCATATGACGGCGTTGTACGAGCTGCCGAGTTCTCGCGATCGCCGAACGTACTCGAGCGATAGAGATATTCGCCGCGCGCGCCCAGCGACCAGTCGTCGCTAACCGGGACTCGCAAGGTCGCCGACAGGTTGCCAGTCCACTTGGGAGCCCCGGGCAGCCGGTTTCCGGAAAAATTCAGCGCCCCGTCGGTGTACCTGCTATATTTTGCATCGGTGTAGCCAAGTACTCCATTCACCGTCAAAATGCCGGTCGGTCGCACGGTCAGTTCCGCTTCCAACCCCTGCAGTCGGGCCGATGCGGCGTTGGTCACGATAGCTACGACAGCACCGCCACCGCCGAGGACTTGGGTAAGCTGCGGCGTCTGAATGTTGGAATAATCCTGCCGAAAGGCGTCGGCGTTGAACGTGATGCGATTGTCGAGGAACTGTGCCTTGATACCCAGTTCATAGTTCCAAAGGCTCTCGTCACCAAAACGCAGGGCTTTGAAAGTCGTGATGCGCGGCGAAGTGATGTTGTCGACGTTCCATCCACCCGACTTGAAGCCCTTCGAAGCCGTGCCATATACCATGATGTCGCGTGACGGCTGGTAGCGAAGCGTAAAGGTGGGCGAAACATCTGTCGCGCTGATCCTGTCAAACTCCTGCGGCAGGTTGGGGGCGCCGATCAGCGGAAAGCCTATCTGCTGATAATTGAGGCGCTTGGCTTCGTCGGTGTAGCGAATGCCGACAGTGGCAGTCAGCTTATCGACAAGTTCCCAATCCACACTTGCGAACGCAGCCACTGCTTCAGTGTCAGCCTCGCCAAAGGTATTGCCGACCTGCCCCCTCAGCGGTGCAAATCTGCTGTCAGGACCGAACGTACTTTGTGCGAAGTTATCGGTATCCTGGCGGAAGAGATAACCGCCGATCAAATAATTGATACGCTCGGCAAGTTTGCCGGACAAACGCACCTCTTGCGAAAACTGGGTCTGCTTGGACGCAGACTCGCTTACGACGATCGAGAGTGGGCCGACGTCGGAATCATTGGTTCTCTGGTTTTCGGCCCATCGATAAGAAGTAATTGACGTAAGGGTCGCCCCGAAGCCAGTTTCAATGTCAGCTGTTAGCGCGAGTCCTTTGGTCTTGCGCCGGGCGAGATTAGGGGTGTCGACGTTGCTTTCATAGCGTCCAGTCGGTCCGCCATACCCGGCAGAAACCTCATCTACGTAGCCGTAGTTGTCCTCTTTCAGGTAGTCGGCCGACAAAACGAGCTTGACCAGATCGGAGGGTTTCCAAAGGATCTTTGCACGGCCCCCGTAGCTATCGTCGTTTGCGAAGCGCCGATTGTCGATCAGGTTACGGACGTAGCCATCCCGTTTAACCCGAAATCCGCCCACACTTACCGCAAGACTGCTGGAGAGCGGCGCTGAGATAAACCCCTGTGCTTCGAAACGGTTGAAGCTGCCGGTTGAAAGTTCGAATTGGCCGGTGGGCGTGAAGCTCGGGTTGCGCGTGACGATACTGATCGCTCCGCCAATTGCATTTTTGCCGAAGAGTGTCCCTTGCGGTCCGCGAAGGAACTCGACCCGCTCGACGTCATAGAGCGGGGAGTCAAATGTGTAGCTTTTCCCTTGTACCACACCGTCGATGTAGACCCCAATTCCGCTGTCGAATCCGGGATTGTAGCGTGACTGGCTCGAGACGCCGCGCACGGTAATAGTGGCAAGTGGACCACCGCTAAATGTTACGTTGGGAACAGCAGCTGCCAGTTCCGAGACCCGCACATTGTCACGTTCGGCAATCTTGTCGGCTGAGACTGCCGAGATCGCGATCGGCACATCCTGAAGGCGCTCGGTGACCTTCCGGGCCGTGACAACGATTTCATCAGGCGCCTTGTCGTCCTGTGCATCGTCCGCTGCTGCGGGCGTATTCTGCGCGAGGGCTGCAGGCGCAGCTGAGACCATCAAAGTGACCAGGGTCGCCCAAGCAATTGATCGACGAATCATTTTGTTTCTCCCCCAAATTGGTGCAGTGAAACTGCCATTAACCGACCAGCCGGTCAATATATGATTGTAACCTGCTTTTGACCGATATAAGCAAGGGGTCGTGTCCGGTGCGGTGGAGAATCAAGAATGGGGATCGAGTTGGGCGGGTCGCTGGGATCTCTCATCGCGAGAGCCTGTAAACGCTGGCATCCTCGCATTGCGCTTGAATGGCCGGGAGGTTCACTCACTTACGCCGAACTGGGCAATCGCATTTCTCAGTTCATCTCGGCCTTTGGCTCGCTCGGGCTCGCCCGTGGCGGGGCCCTGGCAATTATGGCGCCAAACCTTCCCGAAACCGCTATTGCCAATGCTGCAGCTATGGTTGCCGCCATCCGCGTCACGCCGGTTTCGCTCTTCATGTCCGACGAGGATCTGGCCTACATCCTTAGCGATGCCGAGATTGACGTCATACTGGTCGCACCTGAGCAGGCCGAGCGAGTAGCATTGTTGGCGATGAATCTGGACCGTGTTATCCAGGTTGCGACTCTCGGTGCAGCCCAACAAGGCATCGACCTTATGGCGCGGGCTAATACAGCCGCCCCGTCCATACTGGAGTCAGTCGCTCAATGCGGTGATATCGCGGTGATTGCTTACACTGGGGGGACCACCGGCCGGCCAAAGGGAGTCGTCCATACCCACAGTTCGACTCTGGCAACGGTTTTGATGGCAGCAAGTGAATGGGAATGGCCGAGTCCCACGAATGTCGTAGCCGTCACTCCGGTGTCACATGCAGCGGGAATGCTATGCTACCCTGCATGGCTGAGAGGCGGAACCTTTCATCTATTACCTTCATTCGAGCCGGCGGGCTTGGCGGACTATGCGCGCAGGCACAACGTCACCGCAACTTTCCTCGTCCCGACGATGATCTACCGGTTAATCGACCTTGCAAAGGATACTGGGCTCGATCTTGGACCGCTCGAAACGATCATTTATGGCGGCGCGCCGATTGCCATTCCGCGTCTTGTTGAAGCGATCGAGCTTTTCGGACCATTGTTCATGCAACTCTATGGCCAGACTGAGGCGCCAACCTGCATCGCTTATCTGGCCCGGGAACAGCATGTGCTGAGTCGTCCAGATCGATTGGGTTCCTGTGGAGTGCCGCTGGCCAGTGTGGATATCCAACTTGTTGATGCAGATGGCGCGCCCGTCCCCACTGGTGAATGCGGGGAAATATGTGTCCGTGGGGCCTTTGTGATGCAGGGCTATTGGCGGCGTGAAGCAGACACTGACGAAGCGATGCGTGATGGCTGGCTTCGAACTGGCGACGTGGGACGCTTTGATGAAGACGGCTACCTCAGCATCGTCGATCGCACTAAGGATCTGATTATCACGGGCGGCTTCAACGTCTACCCGAACGAGATTGAGCAGGTCATTGCAGGTATTCCGGGGGTTCTGGCCTGCGGCGTGGTAGGCATCGATGATCCGCATTGGGGCGAGGCCGTTACAGCATTCATCGTCCCTGTGGACTTAACCAACACGCCTGATCCTGCTGAGGTCGCGCGTGTTGTCCGGGAGCGCCGAGGTGCAGCCGCAGTTCCCAAGCGCATCGAATTCATCAAAGCCTTGCCGGTCACGCCGATCGGTAAGATCGACAAGAAAGTGCTGCGACTATGGCGACCAGATGCAGTTGAGGCGCATTCGCAATGACCTCGACCAACGCCAAAGCAACCGTCTCTTCCCGAGCTGGCTGGTGGGCAGCTGTACTGTTCACTGTCGCCGCAATGGTTTCCTACACTGACCGCTTCATACTTTCGCTGCTCGTTGATCCAATCGAACGCGAACTTGGCATTAGCGATGCGCAGTTTAGCATCATTGTAGGTGCAGCGTTTGCGGTCTTTTACACTGCCATGGGTGTTGCCGCAGGTTGGCTGGCCGACCGCCACAACCGCAAACGCATGATCATTTTCGGAATACTGATCTGGAGCATCGCAACGATTGCGACCGGTTTCGCTCGTGATTTCGAGTCGATGGTCATCTTGCGCGTTGCTGTCGGCACAGGCGAGGCAATGCTTATGCCTGCTGCGGTATCGATGCTCGCCGATATGTTCCCACCGGAGCGGCGGAGTATGCCGCTGGCGCTGCTGATGCTCGGAATGATCGCCGGAAACGGCTTTGCCTTTCTGTTGGGCGGGGCACTGGTTGAGCTGGCTGGTCACCAGGCATTCAGCGGACTACCTGTGCTGGGTGGACTCTCTGGCTGGCGCATCGTCATGGTAATTGCTGGCACGCCTGGAATTTTCCTTGCGGCAGCGATCGTTTCCATCCGCGAACCAATGCGTGCTGTTAGCCGACCGCCCAATTCGCTGGCAGAACCGTTGGCGTGGATTTGGCGGCAACGAAGACAGCTTGCCCCCATCTACTTTGGATGCGCAGCTCTCTCGCTCGGCGATTTCGCGCTGGTCAGTTGGGCGCCTTCGCTCATGATCCGCAGCTATGGTGTCTCGACCTCTTCGACCGGCTTCATCTTCGGTGTGCTTGCCATCCTTGCCGGATCGCTAAGCGCGCTAGCCGGGGGGGCTGCCGCCGGTCGACTGAGAGCCACAGCCAAGGGTGACCGACGACCTGCCGCGATTATTGCCGCAACGATCGTGGGACTGGCCGGTACGGGATTGCTGCTAGTTCCAAGCGCTTACGGCGTCATTGGCGCGATCTCGGTCTGGGGTTTCTCGAGCGCCTTCGCACAAACAGTTTCACTGCCCCTGTTCCAAGAGCGTCTCGTCGACGAGGTGCGCGGAATTGGCTCATCATTGGGCGGCGTGTTTAATATCATGCTCGGGCTGAGCATTGGTCCAGTCCTTGTTCCCGTTTTCAAGGACCTGGGCATGGCGCTGGCCCCGGCGTTACTCATGGCAATGGCAATTGCCGGCACGGCTGCAGCGGCGCTTTTTGCGATGCTGGTGCTCCGTCTTCCGGCCTCCACTGCCGAGCCTCGCTCTTAATGGATCTGTGCATGTCCCAACAAAAGACGATCAGCCTTCTGGACCCGGTGATTCGCCAGTTGGAGCGATTCAACGCACACGATGCCGAAGGCTTTGCCGCCTGTTTCTCATGCGATGCGCGATTTGAACAATTGACGGGTCCGCCAGTGGCTGTGGGTCGCGCGGAAATCGTACAGGTCTATAGGCGGTTGTTTGCTAGGGTCCCCAGCCTTCGGATGGAGCTCATCGGGCGGATGATCCGCGACAACTACGTCGTTGATCATGAACTTGGCGAAGGTGACCCGACGCGCGGCCCGGATGGTCGCTTTGAGACCATAGTCGCCTATCGTGTCGCTGGCGATTGCATCGATGGGGTCTGGTTTATTCGCTAGGCTGAAAAGTCGACAGGCTCGAATGGCCACATCGGCCGGGAGCGCTTGTGATAGTGACGGATGGACGACTGCTGGCTCGAAGCGACGTAGATCACACTGCGCCCCATGTCCCCGAAACCGATTCTCCACTGCTCGGACGACTTTACGGCAACGTAGCGCTTTTTCGCAGGTTCGACACCGACCGCCCGGAACATCTCGGGACCGTAGCACTGGTCCCGAATCTCGCTGACGATGATGTCGAGACCGCCAGTACTAATGCAAACGACACGTCCCAGGGGCGGCCGGGAACCCTGCAGGTTTTGGGTGACATTCTTGGCAAGCCCTGTGATTTTGCCGCGAACGTCGAGAGGCAGCCCGGATGCCTCGCCGACCTTGCCACCGACACGCAGCGAAAAATCGGCACCAAGGCCCGCTTCAAAGGCCAATCGTACTGCGAGAGGATCCCATATCGGACCAATGCATGCCGGGATCAGTGCATTATCCAACATCGCCCGGGCCAATGCCATATTGTCACCCGAAGCCCCACCGCCGGGATTGTCCGAACTATCGACCAAAATTACGGGAAAAGCGGTCGCAGCCTTGGCAAGCTCGATATCGGCCGCAAAGCTTCGCTCTGGGCCGTTACCTTTCATGATCGGAGCCATCGCTTGGTATCGGCGAGCAAAGTCTTGTGCGATCGACGCTGCAGCCGGCTGGTCATTGTTGGTATAGATCAGCACTTTCGACCCCATGCGCGCTACATCGCCCGCACGAAAGCCTTGGATCAGTGAGCCGGAAAGGACTTCCCCTCGCCGCTCGCGCTCGATCAGCTCTGCGACCAAGTCCTTCATCGGTGACGACTGCGTCGTCAATCCGCCGACCATCCGGCAGTCGAACAGGCTTGAGGTCGGCCTGATCTCGCCCGCACGGACTCTCTCGAGCAAATCGAGAAGATCGCGCGCGCGCTCGACATAGTCCGTATGCGGATAATATTTGAACGCCACAATGACATCGGCAGCGCGGACCATTCGCGGCGACAAGTGAGCGTGAAGATCAAGCTCAGCCCCTAGCGCTACATCTGGCCCGACAATCGCCCGGGCACGCTCGAGAAGGTCCGCCTCGCACTCGTCCTCCCCGAAGGCAAGCATTGCGCCGTGTAAACCGAAAGCCACGATATCCACCGGCATTGCCCGTCGCAGTTGATCGAGGATCTCGTCGCGCAGCAGTTGGTAGGCTTGCGCGCTGACCGGACCACCCGGCATGGCGAAGGCACAGGTTCCCTCGATGACCTCGTAGCGTCCCTCGCGGGCACGCTCTCGAGCGGCCCAAAGCGGTCCGGTCGCCTCGGTTGCGAAATCCGGGTGCTCTCCGGGGCGCCAGAGCATCGTCGCCTGGAATGCATCCAGTCCGGTTGGCAAGGGTGAGAATGAATTCGTCTCGGTGCCGAAGGTCGCCACAAACACGCGCAACCCTCGACCCAGCAGGGTTGCACCTGTCGCCTTCGATCCAGCCATCGACAATATGCCTCCCATCAATGTTCGACGATCAAGCATAACACGAGTCTTCGGTTTGATGTTGTTCGCAGCAAGCCGCTGCATCTCCATCTCATAGATCAACCGAACGGACAGTCAATTCTTGTTGACCGTCTCGGGTCGATCTGAAATGTTAGCTGAAAGGAACGGGAGAATTGAATCATGCGGGAGTTTGTCAAACAGCGACCTTTGCTCTGCTTCTATGCGTTGGCGATCCTGATCGCTCTCGCGGCCCATGCGCTACGCGCGATGAGCCCGACTCCGCTCGGCCCGATGTTCAAGATGCTGCAAGAGACGCACGCTCACCTCAACATTATTACCGCTGTCAGGTCCACGTTCGAGTATCCGGGAGCCTATACGCTTTTGCTGTTTCCGGCCGCCCCAATGTTCGCGGCTCTTATCGTAACCGGTATCGGCTATGGGCGTGCAGGATTTCGTGAACTGCTGAGCCGCTGCGCCCCGTGGCGATCGCCTGTTTCCTGGCGTCAGGGCGTTACTGTCATAGCTGTGTGTTTCCTTGCGTTCTTCGCGCTCACAGGAATTATGTGGGTTCAGACATTCATCTACGCTCCGCCTGGTACGCTTGATCGCACCTTCCTGCGCTATGGGTCAGATCCCCTCGCTATTTATGCGATGTTGGCAGCATCTCTGCTACTCAGCCCTGGCCCACTGCTCGAAGAACTGGGCTGGCGCGGCTTTGCGCTGCCGCAGCTCCTCAAGAAGTTTGACCCTCTGGCCGCAGCGGTGATCCTCGGCCTCATGTGGTGGGCTTGGCATTTGCCGCGCGACTTGCCGACGCTGTTCTCCGGCGAACCTGGCGCGGCCTGGGGCGTTATCGTCAAGCAATTCGTTATCATTCCGGGGTTCATTGCCGGCACCATCATCGCTGTCTTCGTATGCAACAAGCTCGGCGGATCGATGTGGGGTGGCGTGCTCATTCACGCGATCCATAACGAACTGGGCGTAAACGTCACTGCCGAATGGGCTCCAACGGTTGCAGGGCTTGGGTGGCGCCCTTGGGATTTGGTCGAATTCGCCGTGGCCATTGGGCTCGTCCTGATTTGTGGAAGGAGCCTTGGTGCCGCATCTCCTGACAATGCGCGATTGGCTTGGGGCAACGTGCCGCCAAAGCTGCCGGGCGTAGCGACTGACAAGTCCGGCGCGAACGCGTGAGCAACATGTCCCGGTGGGTTCCGAAAACATTTCGGGATCACCCAGCGGTCTTACTGCTGGCTGCGACGGAAATGTGGGAGGCCTTCTCCTATGTCGGGCTCAGAACCGTACTGGTCTACTACCTTACGCAGGACCTGGGCTATTCGACCGAGGACGCCTCACTTATCTATGGGACGTTCCTCGGCGTAGCCTATGTAACGCCAATCCTAGGTGGGTGGATCGCCGATAGGTTTATTGGCCGATCGGCGGCAATTGTCGGTGGCGCATTGCTGAAGATGGCCGGGTACATCGGCCTTTTGTTTGGCGCGAACGTTACGGGCTGCCTCGCCGCAATTGTCATTGGCAATGGCCTGTTTCTTCCAACTCTGCCCGCTACGCTGGGTGCTCTTTTCTCGCCGAACGACCCCGATCGCCAGCGCAGTTTCAGCTTCTACTATCTCGCAGTGAGCGCTGGTGCGCTGCTGGCACCGCTGATCTGCGGCACGCTTGGAGAGAATTTCGGCTGGCGGTACAGCTTCCTCGCTTCCGCTACCGGGCTTGCAGCAGCCATCGTTATCTTTCTCGCCGGACGCCATCTTCTGCCTCCAGACCGACCTGGAGCAGCGTCCCATCTGGTCGACGAAACGCCGGTGGCGCAGGCGAGCCAGTCCGTCATCCCGCTCCTGGCAGGTGTCCTTGCAGCAGTAATCGTCTTGCGGGTCGCTTATGAGCAACTCGGCAACACTGTCGCGCTTTTCGCCGCCAGCCAGGTCGATCGTTCGCTAGGGGCAGATATCACCATCCCTTATACCTGGTTTCAGTCGCTCAATCCGCTGGGGGTCATTCTGTTCACCCCGCTCCTCGTCTGGGGCTGGCGTAAGGCCGCCGCGAGAGGTGGCTCGCAGAACGACTATTTCAGGATGGCCATTGGTAGCTGCATCATGGCCGCGGCCTTTATTGGGCTCGCTTTGATCATCCAGCTCGGGCAACCCGGTCAGATTTTCTGGCCTGTTCTTGCAGCATTTTTTCTGATGGTAACCTTTGGCGAGTTGTGGGTGCTTCCGGTCGGTCTCAGTCTGTTTGCGCGCCTAGCGCCTGCAGGGCGAGGTGCAGTCACCATCGCGTTCTGGTATAGCGCGCGAGCCGCTGGCAATTTTCTTGCCGGATTGATGGGGCGCGCCGAACCTGCACTCGGATATGGCAACTTCTTCCTGCTTTGCGCAGTGTTTCCGCTGCTGGCAGCAACGATCTTCGTCGCGATCGGCAAGCGCTCGCGGCGAGCTACGGAAGCCGTCTGAACTCTATCCCGCTCAGATTGACGGTGTGAAATGTAAAGATTTGAGGACCAACAGCATGCAACGAAAATGCAGCGTCCGGGCCCACAAGGTCATCTGCCAGCGCAGCCTCTAAAGGCACTGCACCTGCAGGAGTATCCAACGACCATCCCTTCAGATCTCTTGACAGGGTCACAGTGATGCCAAGCTCATCGCTGCGATATTGTCCGGGCCGAAACAACTTGGTTTCAAGTGCGCCAGTTCCGACATAATCGTACGGAATGGGTCCACTTTCAGTCCACTGAACGACACGCTCGATTCCAACCTGTGCGACTGCATAGCTTAGCAGAACACCCCGGCGCGCGCGGTAGATGCCGTCCTGGCGGCGCGTCACTTTCTCAGCTCTCATATTGTAGCTGACAATCGGCTCACCGTCTCGGTGAGCGACGATGAGATACTGTCCGTACAAGGGATCGCGATAATAGCCGTCAGGCGCGGAGCGCAGGTCGCCAACTTTCCCCAGGCGTTTCATTTCGGCAGGATCAATTGCGCGATCAAATGCTGGATCGGGCGCCCCCGGCTTCACGAGCAAAGCAATTTTGCGCGCACGCTCAGCTGGCGCGATATCGTCGCGATTGCACATCACGCTGATACCAATGCCGCTGTCCGGATACAGCACATCCATGGCGCGATTGCCTACAACCAAGCCCGAATGCGACACAACACGCTCGCTTTGCCGATCATCCACGAACAACCCACCGGCATAATCGACAGATCTGCCAGAACGCAGTTTCCCGTTCGCGAGGCGGGCCACTTCGAGTGCCTCACCGCCGGTTGTCGCCGCGAGCGATGCCCCATGCCAAAGAGCAAGATCGCCAACATTAGTCCGCACGCCGCGGTCGCCATAGCCTTGCCAGGTCCAGGCTGCGGAGACAAAGCTACCGTTCTTGTCGATTTGATAGCCGCGCGCGTCACCTGCAACGAGACTGGTCGTATCAAGCGTTGCGCGAGTTTCCGTCATGCCCGCCGGAATGAAGAGCCGCTCCCGCGCAGCATCCGGAAATGACTTTCCGGTTAGGCGTTCCACGATTTCTGCGAGCAGGAAGTAATTGGTGTTGACGTAGGAAAAACGACGGCCAGGTGGGCCGTCGAGTCCGCGTTGCGCCTTGACGAAGGCCAGCACTTCCTCGCGGGAATGGGGTTTGCTCTCATCGTCTCCGCGTGCCCTGAATGCATCGAAATACTCGCGAATGCCGCTGGTGTGGTGCAACAAGTCCGCGACCGTGACCGGATCGTAGACCTTAGGGAGGTCAGGCAGATAGGTGCGGATAGATGCCGCCAATTTAAGTCGGCGTTCCTGTACCAAGATCAGGATGAGAGCGGCCGTGAACTGCTTCGATGTTGACGCCAGTTCGAAGCGTGTTGCGGGTGTGATCGGCTCGCGGGTGGCTAGATCAGCAAGTCCAAAGCCGCCCTGATAGAGAACCTTGCCGCGCAGATCCACAGCATAAGCGCAGCCCGGTTGATCCGGCCGGATATCAGCAAATACCGCATCGAGCTCCTTCGGATCGACATGGGAAGTCGCCATTGGCATTGCGACCGTCAGCGCCAGGAAAAGCTTTGTTGCAGTCATCAGATCTTGCCTCGCTCATTCAGCCAATCGAACCGCTGGATTTCCAGCGCATTTGATGGCAAAGCGATATTTCATATTCCGCCCGGTCGGTCAATCAAAGAGAGGGATTTCCTGATGCGAAAGCGTGCAATCATCCTAGGCGCAGCTGCGCTGGTGGCATCCTCTGTCGTATTCGCTCGCAATGGAGCCCCGATGCAGTCGGCACACCGCGACGCAATCGTGCTCGATACTCATATCGACACCCCTGCATTGCTGCACGTTGTCGGCTGGTCGATTATGGATCGCCACTCGCTTTCGGTAGACGGAACACAGGTTGACCTTCCGCGCATGCGAGATGGCGGGCTTGATGGTGGCTTCTTCGTCGTCTTCACCGAGCAGGGCCCGAGAACCCCGACAGGTTACACCGTGGCGCGCGATGAAGCATTGATGCGCACCCTTGAAATTCGGGACATGGTCGCGCGACACCATGAGGCCTTTGAACTTGCAACACGGGCAGACGACGCCGAGAAGATCGTCAAATCGGGCAAGCGGGCCGTCTTCATGAGTATGGAGAACAGTTATCCAATCGGCCAGGATTTGTCGTTGATGCACACCTTCCGTGCGCTCGGTGTAACGATGATGGGCCCGGTCCACGTCGGCAACAATGATCTGGCGGACAGCTCAAATCCCGACAATGGGCCAGAATGGCATGGCCTGTCTCCGCTTGGGCGCCGGTGGGTAGCCGAGGCCAATCGACTCGGTATCCTGATCGATGCTTCACACGCTTCTCCGGAGGCGCTGGATGATATTCTTGCGCTTTCCAGCGCGCCCATCATCTTGTCCCACAGCAGTCTCAAAAGCCTTGCTGACAATCCTCGAAACATCGACGACACGAGGCTGCGTGCGCTTGCCGCGAAGGGCGGTGTCATTCAGATCAATGCCGTGTCGAGCCATCTCGGCGTGCCCAACAGTCCTGGACGCGCACCGGCCCGCGCTTTGCTCGGGCAACCGGTCGCCACCATCGCCGAGCTTCGCGAGCAGCGCGCCACTGTGCTCAAGATCGAACGTGAAAATCCGGCGCCGCGCGCCGATCTCGATCTTCTGGTCGCTCAGATCCGCTACGCTGTCGCGCTTGTCGGTATCGATCATGTCGGTTTGTCGGGTGATTTCGATGGTGGTGGCGGTATCGATGGCTTCGACGAAGCGAGTGACTATCCACGGATAAGCCAGCGCTTGCTGGCGGCCGGCTTCACGGCGGAAGATCTCCGCAAGTTCTGGGGAGGAAACGTGCTGCGGGTCCTGCGCGAAGCGCAGGCTCGGGCCGAGCTAACTGCAGTTGCTGGACTGCGATGATGCAATCACTGGAGTGCAGCCTGCTGTTCCGCGGCGGCCTCGTCATCGACGGCACCGGAACGCGCGGCGTGATCCAGGATGTGGCAGTCGAAAACGGGGTAATCGTTGCGACCGGAGACCTTTCTCGATGGCGTTCGCGCGAGACAATCGACATAGCAGGCCGAGCGCTTTGTCCTGGCTTCATCGACGCACATACTCATGACGATCACTTCGTGTTCGCCGACCCTTCGGCGCTTCCCCGGGTCAGCCAGGGGGTAACCACGGTCGTCGTTGGAAACTGCGGCGTGAGTCTCGCCCCCTTCGTCGCCTCCGGAGAGCTCCATTCCCCCTTCGCAGAAGTCGCCGCCAAGGCTGACTTCCGCTTTGCACGTTTCCGCGATTATCTCGACGCACTGGAAGGCGCACCACCCGCGGTCAACGTCGCCGCGCTTGTCGGTCATACCACCCTTCGCGCCGCGACGATGGACAGGCTCGATCGTCCTGCAACCGCCAGTGAGCGCATGGCGATGCGCTCACTGGCCGCTGAGGCCATGGCCGCCGGGGCGATTGGTATGTCCTCAGGGCTCTTCTATCCGCCTGCCAGGGCTGCGCCGATGGAAGAGGTGATGGCAATTGCGGAGGTTGTCTCCGAGTACGGCGGTATCTATGCGACCCACTTGCGCGATGAGGCTGGTGCCATCGATGCCGCAATTGATGAGGCGCTCCTTATCGCCGAACGTGCGGAAATGCCGCTGATCATTTCGCATCACAAGCTCATGGGCGAGGCCAATTTCGGCCGGGCGCCTGAAACGCTGCGCAGGATTGTCCAGGCGTCAACTCGGCAGGAAGTTGCGTTTGATGTCTACCCTTACGTTGCGGCTGCTAGTTCGTTCAATCTTGACCTCTACCGCCTCTCGAAGCGCGTTCTTATCACGTGGAGTGCCGCTAAGCCTGATGCTGCAGGCCGAGAACTTGATGAAGTCGCAGCCGAACTAGGTATCAGCGGCGAGGCGGCGCTGACCGCACTGGCGCCGGGCGGCGCGGTTTACTTCTGCATGGACGAGAATGACCTGCGCCACATCCTTGCCTCCCCTGACGCGATGATCGGTTCGGACGGGACTACCACCAGTATTCGTCCTCACCCTCGACTGTGGGGGACGTTCACGCGAGTTCTCGGACGTTACGCGCGCGAGGAGGGTCTATTTCCTTTCGAGGAAGCGATCCGCCGAATGACAAGCTTGCCAGCGCGACGGTTTCGAATGGCCGGGCGCGGCGTGATTGCCGCTGGCGCCGTGGCAGATCTGGTTGTGCTGGATCCGGCTACAGTTGCCGACGCCGCCGACTTCGAAAACCCGGTCCAGCCAAGCAGAGGGGTCGAGAGCGTCTATGTTGGTGGGTTGCCTGTCTATTGCCACGGGCAAGCGACAGGTGCGCGGCCGGGTCGCGTGATAAGGGGGGCGCAGAAGCGCCTCAAGTAAGACCGGGCCTTGATCATCTTCCATGCTCTGAACTGCACCGAGCTGATCAGTGGTAGCAGGTGGTCACCCAAAGAGTCACGGCGCAGCATTTCTGTCGGGACATCATTACTGGTCTCTGGCAGTCCGCGTGCGCCGTTAAACGCCGGTCCTGCGAGCAAGGCGCAAGTCAGATCATCCATTGACCGACCGTTCGATTAATGGGATAGCGCGACTCATGGCGAAGGATATCGCATCAGCGCTTGACTGCAGTGAGGACAGCTAGGTGGAGTTCGATTTTTCCGAAGATTACCGGCTCCTTGCCGACCAGTTGCGGCGCGCTCTCGACGTAGCTGCACCACTGGAAGCAGCGCGGAAAACTGTCGACAGCGGCCAAGTTAACCAGTCTGCCTGGAAACTGCTCGGCGAGTTGGGAATCCTAGCCAGCGGCATATCGGCGGATTTTGGTGGCCACGACCTCGGGCCGGTCCCGATTTGCCTGGCTGCAGGAGCAATTGGATGGTCGGTGGCTGCAGTGCCGACCGCGTCATTGTATTACGCCACCCCCTTGATCCAGTCGTGCGGGTCGCCCGAGCAACGGGCTCGCTGGCTGCCTGTACTCGCTAGCGGAGCAGCGACAGCCTGCGTAGCGACAGATACAACGCTCGCTACCCTGGGCGATCGCATTTCGGGTGCTATTTCGCCTGTTTCTGGCGGTAGCGATGCATCAGTCGCCATTGTCCAGGCCGACAATCAGCTGTGGCTTGTCGACCTGGGCGCAAACTCCGTCGAGCGGGAGGCGTTAGAGAGCCTGGATCCGGGTCGCCCCCTCTGCCGCATCACATTTCGGAATACTCCAGCCACTCCCATGGCCGACGACACTTCCGATTTCGCGCTCAACCACGCAGTTGTATGCGTTGCCTTCGAACAGATTGGTGGAGCCTCCCGAGCTCTCGATGGGGCGATTGCTTATGCGCGCGAACGCCAGGCTTTCGGCCAAAGCATTGGTTCATACCAAGCCATCAAGCACAAGCTGGCCGACATCTGGACCAAGATTGAGATCGCACGCGCGCATGCAATGTATGCTGCGTGGTCGCTTGGTGCCCGGGCAAGCGACTTGCCGCTCGCTGCTGCCGCGGCTCGTGCTGCTGCGACCGAAGCCTATCTGTTTGCCGCGCAAGAAACGCTACAGGTCCATGGCGGCTACGGCTTCACTTTCGAAGCAGACTCACACTTATTCTACCGTCGGGCCCGAGCGCTTGCGGCCAGCCACGGACCTGCGATCGAGTGGCGGTCGCATTTAGCCGCTAGGCTGATCGCCGGCGAGGCCGCGCTGCATTGAAAGGCCTGCAGATGGACTTTGCCGATTCTCCCGTCGATGCCCAGTTCCGCGCTCTTGCACGGGAGTGGCTTGCCGGTCATGCACCGGTAGCGCGCGGTCGGGGGCGGGTTTCCTGGTCTGATGATGCAACACTTGTGGCTGCAGCTCGGGATTGGCAAAGTAAGAAGGCCGCTGCCGGTTACGCCGCTGTCGCACTGCCACGCGAGTATGGCGGAGGTGGCGGGACAACCGCTCAGCAGGTTATCTTCCGGCAGGAAGAAGAGCGATACGACGTCCCATTTGGCGTCTATGAAATTGGACTCGGTATGTGCGTGCCGACCTTACTCGCACTTGGGAGCGATCTGGTCAAAGAGCGGTTCATTGCCCGCGCGATCAATGGTGACGAGATTTGGTGTCAGCTATTCTCGGAACCTGCCGCCGGCTCTGATCTTGCTGCCTTGCGAACGAAGGCCGTGAAGGCTGGAGACCACTGGGTTGTCGAGGGTCAGAAGGTTTGGACCACCGGAGCACAGTTCTCTGACTATGGCCTTGTGCTTGCAAGGACCGATCCCGGCGCGACCAAACATGCCGGGCTGACGCTCTTCATTGTCGACATGCGCGCGCCCGGCGTCGAGGTCCGACCAATCCGGCAGCTCGATGGTGGCGCCGAGTTCAACGAAGTTTTCCTGTCCAGTGTTGTAATCCCGGACGAGTTTCGTTTGACCGCGCCAGGCGGCGGCTGGGCAGGAGCAATGACGACGCTCATGTTCGAGCGACTCAATGTCGGTGCGAATATCGGGCTGATCGATTCATCGACATTGATCGATCTCAGCGGGCGCCTCGAAACATCAACCGGACGCGCAAGCGACGATCCTCTTGTTCGCGACATGATTGCCCAAGCATACTTGAATGATCGCGGGCTCAAGCTGCTCACCTACCGAACCTTGACGTACCTAGGTCGCGGCCAGCTGCCCGGGCCAGAGCAATCGATCACCAAGCTAGTGATAGCCAGCCAGGCGCAGTTGATTGCCAACTTGCTGCTTGACCTGCGCGGACAGGAAGGAGCGCTTGCCGGGGACGCCCTGGGCAAAGGCTGGGAGGCTGTTGAGAGGTCCTGGAGTTTTGGCGCGGCCATGCGGATTGCGGGTGGTACGGACGAGATCCTACGCAACGTGATTGCAGAGCGTGTGCTGGGTCTGCCGGCGGCCAAGCGCGACGATACCGCTCGCCCGTTCAATGAGAATCCGGCGTGATCACGCACACCAGAGGGGCACAAGCTCGACCGGCCGATTGCTTCGGCGCACCGGCAGCCAGTGATTCCGCACCCCGGAACAGTTCCCGTCCCAAATTCCTCGCAATTGCCGGTCGCAGCCACGTCTTGCAGCGGGGCCGTTTTGTCGGACTGTGTAAGAGTGACCTCATGTGGAGGCCGTTGCCAGCATTCGACTGCGGGCCACGCGCGGCGAGGGCCAAGTGGGGCGAAATACCTGATCGTCTCGGCAGGCGCGCCGGCGCTTGCACCGTTCGTTGCACGGACTGAAGCGGGGCAAAGGAGCGGCCTTTCAAAATCGCCACGGTGGCTAAAAATTCTTTATCCGAAGGGAAGACTGATGACTGATACACTTCGCTATGATGGACGGGTTGCCATTGTCACTGGCGCTGGCGGCGGCTTGGGGCGGGCACATGCCCTAATGCTCGCCAGCAGAGGCGCGCGCGTCCTTGTCAACGACCTCGGATCGTCGGCGGCCGGCGCTGGGGCTAACACTGGACCAGCGGCTAAGGTTGTCGAGGAGATCCGCGCGGCCGGCGGCGAAGCGGTAGCTAACACGGACTCGGTCATCGATGGTTCCAGGCTGGTCGAAGCAGCGCTCGATCATTTCGGGCAGGTCGACATCATCGTCAACAACGCCGGGTTTCTGCGTGACGTCGGCTTTCACAAGATGACCGAACAGGACTGGAGTGATCTCTATGACGTCCATATGCTGGGAGCATTCCGGATCGTTCATGCCGCCTGGCCGCGGCTGCGCAACCAGAGCTACGGCCGGATCATCAATACTTCTTC
Organism: Sphingopyxis sp. YF1; assembly: GCF_022701295.1. NCBI lineage: Bacteria > Pseudomonadati > Pseudomonadota > Alphaproteobacteria > Sphingomonadales > Sphingopyxidaceae > Sphingopyxis > Sphingopyxis sp. YF1. The sequence continues at coordinate 4,075,861 of NZ_CP033204.1, read as the reverse complement.
GGCCGCTGGGATTTATGGCAACTTCGGCCAGGTCAATTATGGCACTTTCAAGCTTGCGCTCCACGGTTTCACCCAAGCCCTCGCGGTTGAAGGACGCGCCCGCAACATTCATGTCAACTCGATTGCACCGGCGGCGGATTCGCGCCTGACCCGAACAGTCATGACACCTGAACAGCTCGCTCCGATGCGCGCAGAACTTGTCAGCCCGCTTGTCGGTTGGCTGACCCACGAGACCTGCAGCGAGACTGGCGGCCTGTTCGAAGTCGGCGGCGGCTGGGTGAGCAAGCTGCGCTGGCAACGCAGCCGAGGCGAACGAATCGGAGGCGGTGAAGATTTCGCCCCGGAACAGGTTCGCGACGCATGGCCGACGATCATTGATTTCGCTGACGCAGAGGCACCAGGTGACTTTGCAGCGGGGATGGCACCATTCCAGAAGATTATGGAAGGCGCATGAGCAAAGGGTATGCGATCGCGCTCGAGGTCGAACGCGACGGACCGATCGCGATCGCACGCCTTGCATCGCCCGAGCGGGGCAATTCGCTTGGGCCGGCTGACCTAGGTCGCATCACCGACCTGATCAACGATCTGGCCGTAACCGAGGGTGTTGGGGTCATTGTTCTGACCGGGAAAGACGGAATCTTTTCGGCCGGAGCTGCGCTCGATGTTCTGGCCGACAGCCCTGCCGATGAACTGGCCGCAATCGTCGCAAACCAAACCGGACGGCTAGCGGCGGCGATCGCCGGATCTCCGGTCGCCATCGTCGCTGTTGTTGACGGTGCTGCTGCAGGTTCGGGCGCCGGAATCGCCTTGCTCGCGGATATCATGGTCATGTCTTCCAGCGCACGGCTGCTCTTTCCGTTCGCTCGGCTGGGTCTGGTTCCTGACACGGGCATCAACCGCAGCCTGATCGCGGCAGTGGGTGCGGCGCGGGCACGCGCCCTGCTGATGACTGGAGGCTCGCTGTCTGCTGAGCAATGCCTTAGCCTGGGTCTGGCGGAAACTGTCGTACCCGCCGATGGACTTGCCGATGCAGTGCAAAAACTGACGATCAAGCTGGCGGGGGTTCCGCGCGGAACGCATGGCGCCATCAGATCCTTGTTAGCTTCCAGCGAGGCGGAAGCAGGACTAATAGCCGAGGCCCAGGCTCAAGCTGACAGGATGCGCGATCCGATCACTCAAGCAGCTCTGACCTCTGCACTCGCCCTTCTCAGGGGCTCCTGAGCTCGGTGCTGCAATCTATCGGGCAGCCGCTGCAGCGACGAATGCGTCAAACAGGCAGCGATCAGCTTCCGAAATGTGAAATTCCGGGTGCCACTGGGTAGCTATCCAGAAATATCGATCCCGTCGCTCGATCGCTTCGACAACGCCGTCAGGAGCAACTGCGGCTGCACTCGCTTCGACCCCTGCCTCGGTAACCCCCTGCGAATGCAGACTGTTTACCGGCAGACGGTCGCGACCAACGATTTCGCGAAAACGGCTCCCCGGCGTGACGATAACTTCATGCGCCGCCTCTTCATAGGGCGCCGCATCGCGATGCATGTGCCATTCGGGACGCACCGACTTGAGTGAAGGAACGATTGTGCCGCCAGCGGCGACATTCATGACCTGGAACCCACCGCAGATACCGAGCAGAGGTAGATCGCGCTCCGTCACGCGCTGCACTAGAGCCAATTCAAACCGAGTCCGCGCGACTTTCTCCGCTGGTTCCTGATTAACAGTTGAGGGATCGATAAGCTGGGGGTGGGGAAACTGATACCCACCGCCGGAAATGAGCACGCCGTCCAGCACACCGAGATAGTCATCGATGAGCTCGGCCTCGTGCGGGAGCATCACCGGCAGGGCGCCAGCGCCCGACAGGGCTGCCATCATGGCCTGGTTGGCGAAATAATGAAGTTGCCGCGCATCACTTCGCAATTCGACATCAGCCGTGACACCGATGAGTGGTCTGCGCATCAGGCCGTACCCGCAATTGCTCGGTCGATCGCCGACGCAAGCTTGTCAACGATTTCGCCCACTTGCGCTTCGGTGATGATGAACGGGGGAGCAAGCAAGATGTGGTCACCCTGAGTACCATCCACTGTCCCGAACCCCGGATAGCACAGCAGACCTCTGTCCATCGCCGCGCTCTGGATTGCGTTCCAAACCATTCGCTCAGGGGCGAATGGCTCCTTGCTCTCCCGATCGGCGACAAGTTCAATTCCGAGTAGCAGCCCCCGCCCGCGCACATCGCCGATATGGGGATGCTGGTTGAACTTGTCGTTCAAGGAATCCCGCAGGAGTTCGCCCTGGCGGCGCACATCGGCGAGAAGGTCCTGCTCTTCGATTTCCTGCAGTACAGCGAGGCCTGCCGCGGCGGCGGTCGCGTGACAGTTATAGGTATGGCCATGGAAAAAGAACCCTCGACCTCCAGCTAAGGTTGCCACGATCCGGTCGCTGACAAGGATTGCGCTAAGCGGCTGATAGCCGGCACCAAGGCCTTTCGCGACAACGGCGATGTCAGGGACCACCCCATCCTGTTCGCATGCAAGGTAGGTTCCGCAGCGTCCGGCGCCTGCCAGGATTTCATCGAGAATGAGCAGGACACCATACTTTTGGCAGACCGCCTGGATCGCCTGGAAATAGCCCGAAACCGGCGGAATACATCCCGCAGTGGCGCCGACGACAGTTTCCGCAACGAATCCGGCGACGTTTTCCGGACCAAGTTGAATGATGGCGTCTTCGAGCTCGTCTGCGAGCCGGCGGACATATTCGGCTTCAGTTTCCCCGCTGCTCTGCTCACGGTAAGCATAGCAAGGCGAGACAAAATGATGCGGGGGTAGAAAGCCCTCGAAGAGCGATCTGCGGATGAGGTTCCCGCTAACGCCGAGTGCTCCAATCGTACATCCATGATAGCTCTGACGCCGGGAAATGAAGCGGGTTCGACCGGGTTCACCGTTTTCATTATGAAACTGCAGCGCAAGCTTGAGCGCGCCATCCATCGATTCTGATCCGCCTGAACCGGGATATACCCAGTCGAGCCCGGCCGGCGTCGCGGCAACCAGCGCTTCGGCGAAACGTTCGACCGCATCCGTGGTGAAGTACGCGTTATAGAGATAGGGCATGGTATGCGCCTGGGCGGCAATAGCATCCGCCACCCGGGTGGCGCTGTGGCCTAGGCACGAGACCCCAGCCCCCGACGCGGCATCGAGATAGCGCCGGCCGGCAGCATCGATGACATAGGGTCCATCACCTCCAACGGCGACAGGGTATTCACGGCCAAGCAGTCGGCGCATTACATTGGTCATACCGAGACCTCCCTACCCACCAGTCGATCCGGCAGGACCTGATCCGGTGTCAAACCAAAAGCTGCAAGGCCTTCCGGCCATGACCCTCCCGTTACGAGCGCAGACACAATCGCTGCCATTGCCGGCGCTGTCTGCAAGCCGTATCCGCCTTGCCCCGCCAGCCAGAAGAACCCATCGGCGTCGGGCGCGAACCCGGCCGTTGGGACACGGTCAGAGACGAAAGAGCGCAGCCCTGCCCAGCGATGCTGGATCCGCGGCACTGTCATCGTCGTATATTCCTCGACCTTCCACGCTGCCAGCGCCAGGTCATATTCCTCAGGCTGAGCGTCGGTGGGAGGACTATCGACTTCGTCTACTGGCGACGCCAGAATCCGCCCGGATTCCGGGATCATGTAGAAGTCGTCGACTGCGGCCTTGACGAATGGCCACTCGCTGGCGTCGATCCCGTTCGGGGGGTCGAACATAATCACCGTCCGCCGCTTTGGCTCAAGACCAAGGGGCCGCACGCCTGCCAGCCCGGCCACATGATCCGCCCAAGCTCCGGCCGCATTGATTAGCACTGGCGCAGCATATTGCTGACCGCGTTCGGTTGTCACCTGCCACAACCCTGCCTTGTAATCGATACACACGACACGGGATCCGGTAACGGTTTCACCATTGCCATGCTTGATCCTTCGGGCATAGGCTTGCAGCAATCGATCGGCATCGAGCCTGCGACCGCCGTAATCGACCACTCCTTCGACGATGTCGTCTCCGCCAGTCTTCAGTACTGGCACCATTGCCTGCATGACTTTTTCGTCAACCCGCTCGATCGTATCGGTGAACAGCCGCATCTCGGTTTCGAGCCCAGCCAGCGCCTCCACCATTGTTGGGCGAGCCACGAACAGCGCTGGTGTCGGTCTGCAAAATGGTTGGTCCGAGAAATCGCCTGGCGGTTGCTCGAAAAACTCCCGACTATAGGCGGTCATGGCGCGCACTGCATGGTTGCCAATGCCAAAATGGTAGTATGTCGCGCTACGCCCGGAAGAATGATAACCCACCGCCTGTTCAGCTTCGAGCACCACCACGCGCGCGTAACTTGCCAGAGCCGCGGCAGCTGACATGCCGGCGATCCCGCCCCCGATTACTAGCACATCCGCACAGTTCATGTCGCACTCGCAGGCCCGCGGCCATACCGTTGCATCACTTCGACAAGCTTGTCGTTCGGCAGTGCATGCACAATTGTTCCATCGGCGCCGGTCATCGAGTCCGACATGGTCATGGAATTGATGATTGCCTCTTCGACCGCTTCTGAGGCAGCGCGAAAGAGCGGGTTCATGGCCTCATTTGGCAGCATGCGAAGGCCTTCTGCGATCGCGACATCATTGAAGGGCACGCGATTTCCGGTTGAGAAGGCGATTATGAAGTCGCCCGATCTATTTGATCCGAACCCACCGACTCGGCCCAAGCCAATGCCGCCGCGGCGTGCCAGTCTCGCACATTGCGGCGGCAACAGCGGCGCATCTGTTGCGAGTATGATCACGATCGAGCCCTGATCGCGCCGCTGGGGACTATCCACGACCTCATAGCCGAGATGCCGACCGACCGGGACACCATCGACGGTAAGCTCGGACCGATTACCAAAATTCGATTGAACAAGAGCGCCGACGGTAAAGCTACCGCAGGGGGTGGCCGCTACTCTTGATGAAGTCCCAATCCCGCTTTTGAATTCGAAAGTCATCATGCCCGTGCCGCCACCAATTGAACCTTCGGCGACCGGTCCGCCAGTGGCAGCATCGAGCGCTGCGACGACGTCTGCCCGGATAATCGGCCCTTCCCAACCGTCATTGAGCACGCCATCGAAGGTTTCGCCGGCCATCGGTTGGTGCCATCGGTCATCAATGCCGTTCTGCTTGGGATGAGCCAACAGCGTGTCACGCAGGACCCCAATCGAAAAAGCCGAGCTCATGCAGATTGGTGAGGTGAGAACGCCGGTTTCAGCAATCCAATGGCTGCCGGTAACTTCGCCGAAGCCATTGAAGGAATGGAAGCCAGCAAAGACCGATTCCTGCCAGTAGGGCACGCGCAGCGGATGGATGGCAGTGACACCGGTCCGCAAGATACGCGGCGAGTCTGCAATCCGCGTTACGTGCCCAACTCGGACCCCGGCAATATCGGTTATCGCATTTAGCGGCCCCGTCGGCAGCTGCCCGATCGTCAGCCCGAGGTCGCGATATCTGCATTGTGTCATTCGGATTACCATTTGCCCCACAGAAAACTGACTGATCAAAACATGGACTATGAATTAACCGTCCGGACGGATAATGCAACCGGAATCGCTGATCCTTGACTGCCGGGTCCGCTCTTTGACCCGATCGCGCTTGTCTGGCGCAAGCAGCTGCCTTGGCTGGTGGGCTGATTGCCCATTCATCTAGCGATCCCAGGAGAGACCGATCTCGCGCAAGGCAAAGCCCGGCCAAGCCCATCGGCATATAGCCACCCGAGGAGGCTCGAATTGAGCTCTTGTGCGACAGCTAGCCGTGGTGATCTTTGATTCCACGCCCCATAGATCATTGATCAGCCGGTCGGCTGTTTATAAATTGACCGAACGGTCGATCAATGCTAGCCCGCGCCGCTAATGGGGTAATCAAGGGGAGAAGGGTCGATGCGTAAGTTACCGTTTTTTCTCGGTGCTGTTCTGATCAGCACGCCAGCCTTCGCGCAGGAGGCCGATTCGCCTTCAACCGAGCCGGAGATCAACGACAACGCCATCGTCGTAACAGCCCGCAAGCGGGATGAGCGAATTGTCGATGTGCCGCTTTCGATCAGCGCTCTCGGAGCTGGCGATATCGATGCGAAAGCATCCCTGCGACTGCTCGACCTGGCCAACTCGGTCCCGAATCTTGTCAACATCAGCAATGGCAACGATTCTCTCTCGCTGATCGTCGTGCGCGGGGTCGCCAGTCAGTCGCGGGTGAACGCGGGATTCGATTCCGGTGTCGGCGTCTACGTCGACGGGGTAGTTCAAGGTAAGCTCTACAGCTTCAACCAGGAATTGTTTGACACCGAGCGGGTTGAATTCCTGCGGGGTCCCCAAGGAACGCTTTTCGGCCGCAATTCGATTGCCGGCGCGATCAGCATTACCACCCGCAAGCCCGAGTTCGAATTCGGCGGCGATGCAACAGTGCAACTCGGCAGTTACGACGAACGTCGATTTTCTGCCTTCCTGACCGGACCCGTTGCCGAAGACAAGCTTGCAATCAGCATCGGTGGCTTCCGGACCACTCGGCACGGCTATATCACCAACGTCCTCGATGGGCAGGATATCGGCAACATCGATTCCGTCGGCGGGCGGATCAAGGCCCTATGGCGGCCAAACAGCGATGTATCGGTCTTGCTGTCAGCAGATTATACGAACGAGGACCAGCTTGCTCCTGTACCGCAGCCGATTAGCGGATATGGCGCTGTCACTGGCACCTACAAGACCAACACCAACCTTCCCCCGATTGCGAAACGCGAGTTATTCGGTGTTTCCGGTCAGATCGACTGGTCAACCTCAACTGACCTGACCCTGACTTCGATTACCGCCTACCGGACCGCCTCCTCGTTGCGCAATAATGATCCCGACTTCGGCCCATTGGCAGTCGTGGACAGCCAAAAAAAGCAGGATCAATGGCAATTCTCCCAGGAGTTGCGCCTTGCTGGCAAGCTGGGGCCTCAATTTTCCTTTGTCAGCGGCCTTTACTATTTCAAGCAGGAGGTTGACGGTTATGCCTCGAGCACTTTCGGCAACATTACCAACGTCCCGGGATTCCTGAGGGGGCTGACCGGTTCTACGAGCGGGGTGGTAGGATCGGAATCCTTCGCAGGCTTCGTCAATGCTGATTGGGAGGCGCTACCGCGCCTAACGCTGACGCTCGGGGCACGACTGACCTATGAGAATCAGACCCTCGACTTCCGTCAGCAAGGCTTCCCGTTCGTTGCGCCCACCCTGCCACGTGAAACCGATGCTGGTTCCGATACCGATTTCTCGCCCCTTGTTACCTTGCGCTACAAGCTTGCGCCGAGCGTATCGATCTACGGGACGGTGTCGCGCGGATACAAGAGCGGGGGCTGGAACCTCGACAACGTAACGAGCTTCTCGATCACCTCGTTTAAACAGTTGCGGTTCAATCGCGAGCAGCTGACCAACTATGAAGTTGGTTTGAAGGGTGACGTTCTGAACGGTGATCTGGGCTTTGCATTCTCCGGCTTCCAGCAAAACTATGGCGACATCCAGACCGCGAAACTTGTGCCAGTACTGGGCGGCGGCGGGGCGCTGATCGCGGTTGTCTCGAATGCTGCGAGCGCGAGAATCCGTGGGCTCGAAGGGGAAGTCAAGGTTCGTCCCTTCAAGCCGTTCACGGTTGTCGGAACGCTCGGCTACGCTGACGCGCGGTTCAAGGACTACCGCGATACCACGGCCGGCGGCGCCCCGTTGATCTTCGACGGCAACCGTATTCCGAATTCTCCTGAACTGACAGCCAGCCTCACCGCCACATTGCGAGTGCCTGTGAATGACAGGCTCACCTTGGGCGGGCGCGCGCAATACAGCTATGTCGATGGCTTCTTCCAGGATCGCGATAACAGCGCCGCGTTGCGGATCCCGTCTCGCGACACCGTCGACATGTCGATCGAAGCCGAGATCGACAAAAACTTCCGGCTGGCGTTCAATGTCAGCAACCTGTTCAACAACCAGGTTCCGGTCTCTGTCGGTCCGGGCGGTTTCGGCTTTCCGGGTGTAGGGGCAAATCAAAACGTTCAGTTGTCCCTGCCGCGGATGTGGAATGTTCGAGCAAGCTTGAAGTTCTAGTAATCCCGGATCCCAGGTTAGCGATTCTGGACGAAAGTCCCGAAGGGATCGGATAGAGGCGTGCGGCTTTCAGACCCACCGAGGCCGCCCGCCTCTTCAACTCTGCTGCACCGATCACCTCGTTCACTTCTGCTCACAGCCTTGACTTAGGATCAGCCGGGCCCAGGGCTGCGTGTCGAGACATGGTCATGATGCATTTTCTGGAACTGCAGGCTCATTCCAGGGCTCGATAGCTATGCATAGCCATGACGCGGCGCGACCGGGCAGCTTTTGATACCAGGCAAGCTGTTTCAATCGCCCAGCAGCGAAATCACGAACGCTATCCTAAATTCAAAGGATGGCCATAATGGCGGTGGAATTCGGATAATCCAACGATGATAGCATTTTGATTCTGCGAGGCTCAATGACTGCCCCTGTATCGCTTGTTCAGCGTGGCCCAGTGGCCTGCATCGAGATCGACAATCCACCGGTCAATGCCTTGTCGCACGCAGCGCGCAGTCAGCTCATTGCCGCAGTTGCCGAAGCTGGACGCAGTGAGGCGCAGGCAATTGCGATAGTTGGCAAGGGACGTAACTTCATCGCTGGAGCAGACATTGCCGAACTAGAACATCCGGTGCGAGCGCCCGGACTGCTCGAGCTCGAGGAAGCCTGCCGGCTCGCACCGCAACCAGTGATCGCCGTGATGCACGGTATGGTGCTGGGTGGCGGTATGGTTGTTGCCTATTGCGCCGACTTTCGGATTGCGGCGCCGGGCACACTTTTTGGCATGCCGGAAGTCAAGCTTGGGCTGTTGGCAACCTTTGGAGGTACGCAATTCTTGCCGCGACTGGTCGGCATGCCGGCCGCCCTCAAACTCCTGATCGGAGCCGAGCCAATTGACCTGAAGGAAGCGCAGGAAATCGGCTTCGTCGACGCGGTTGGCGATCTGCAGATGGCAGTGACGATGGCTCCTAGGTTCTCAAAACGCCCGATTCGCAACATCGCAGGCGAACCAGCCCAAGCGGCACTTGCCGCAATCAGTCGCTATGAAACTGCACTGGATCCCGAATGGCAGGCTCCGCAGGCAACCCTTGAGGCTGCACGCGCAGGTGTGGAACACGGACTTGAGGCTGGACTGGCCCTTGAAGCCACCTCGTTTGAGACTCTGAGAGCCTCGCGGCAGTCGCGTGTATTGCGTCGATACTTCTTTGCCAGCCGCGCGCTTGCCCGCCACCCTGAACGCGACATTGCGTTGGCGAGGTTTCGCAAAATCGGGCCTGATCGCGGCGAACTTCGCCGTGCAGCCCAAAACATGATCGATAAAGGCGAGCTAACCGATACCGCAGTCGCAGACGCGGCGATCGTCGAAGCGCTGGCGCTGCCAGCGTGGCGCGCTGACCTGTTGCTCGAGTGATATACTACCGATAGGCCGCAATTCGCCATCCGCTTGGCGGCCTGTCCAAGGCAACAGAGCCCCCAGTCAACTGCCGCGCCCAATGGACCTCGCGGAACTGGAATTGGATCAAAAGCAGAAGGAACCATCATGGCAAGCATTATACGTCTGAACAGCGGCCCCCGGATGAGCCAGGCCGTGATCCACAACGGTACGATATACCTTGCCGGCCAGATTGGGGTGCCTGGCGAATCTGCGGCCAACCAGACCCAAGACATTCTTACCAAGATCGATGCACTGCTCGAGCAGAGCGGCAGCAACAGGTCGCACGTGCTTTTCGCGACCATCTGGCTCGCCGACATGGCGGACTTCGAGGAAATGAACGCCGTCTGGGACAACTGGATCGATCGCGAGGCTCCCCCTGCGCGCGCTACAGGTCAGTCTCGGCTTGCACGGCCGGGTTGTAAGGTCGAGATCATCGTTGTCGCGGCTGTCAAGTAATCCGCCTTCGTTTCAAATTCGGCCGCGATGTAGCCTGATGGCTTTTTCTGGGTACAGCCCGCCATCGCCCGAACATTTAGTCTAATTAGATTGAGCCCCCTTTCGCCAGGGCCTGTTCCCCGCACCATCTTAAGAATGAACTCAGCCTCGCTGGACCTGCCGTGCGGCCACAAAAGGCGCTTGCATTTGACGACCGGTCGGTCAATAAATGGGCCGAAAGTACAGAGGAGAGTTCTCGTGTCGAAGGTTTACGTTGCCGGTGTCGCCATGGTCCCCTTCACCAAGCCTGGGCGAAGCGAAACATACGATCTGATGGGTGCTGAAGCGGTACGCGCGGCTATTGCCGACGCGGGAATTGCCTATTCGAAGGTCGAACAGGCCTATGCCGGCTTTGTCTATGGCGATTCTACCTCGGGCCAGAAAGCGCTTTATTCGGTCGGTTTGACTGGCATTCCAATTATCAATGTCAACAATGCGTGCGCAACCGGCTCCACCGCGCTGTTCCTTGCGCGCCAGGCAGTTGAAAGCGGCGCGGTCGATGTGGCCTTGGCCGTTGGGTTTGAACAAATGATGCCCGGTGCGCTGGATGTAATGTTTACGGACCGGCCTTCGATCCTGGAAAACTACGTCAGGATTGCAGAGCAGGCGCCAGGCGACGACAACACCAGGCCACCAGCTGCCCGGCTGTTTGGCGGTGCCGGCGCCGAATATCAAAGGCGCACCGGCTTCGAGAGCCGAAGCTTTGCTCTCGTAGCGGAAAAGGCCCGCCGTCACGCCTTCAACAACCCGCTCGCGATCTTCCGCGATCCGCTTACAGCCGATGAAATCATGGCCTCACCTACGATCTTTGGCCCCCTCACCCGTCTGCAGTGCTGCCCACCCACCTGCGGAGCGGCGGCTGCGATCATCGTTTCAGAGAAGTTCAAGCGAGCCAATCCGGGTCGCTATGTTGAGATAGCCGCGCAGGCCATGACCACGGACCCAGAGCAATCCTTCAGCAATGGCAGCCTGATCGATGCGGTCGGGTTCAATATGGCGCGTGACGCTGCCCTGCAGGTATACGAGAAAGCAGGCATCGGCCCCAAGGATGTGCCGGTGGTCGAGTTGCACGATTGCTTCACAACCAACGAGGTGCTCACTTACGAGGCTCTCGGGCTGGCGGCACCGGGAGAAGCGGAAAAGTTCATCCGCGACGGAGACAACACGTATGGCGGTCGGACTGTAACCAATCCTTCTGGCGGGCTGCTTTCCAAGGGACACCCGCTTGGCGCCACGGGCCTCGCGCAGTGTAGCGAGCTCGTCTGGCAATTGCGGGGCGATGCCGACAAACGTCAGGTTGCGGGAGCGAAGGTCGGGCTGCAACATAACCTCGGTCTAGGCGGCGCCTGCGTCGTTACCCTTTACAAGGCTGCTTGAGATGGTTGACCTGTCGGTAATCGGAAGAACATGGCCGAAACGAACGATTGTTGCCGAGGAAGGTGCCCTGCGTTTCTTCGCAAAGGCCACGGGCGAGACCAATCCGGTCTACAGCGACGTGTCCGCTGCCAAGGCTGCGGGACACCCGGGACTCCCGTTGCCCCCAACCTATTTGTTCACGCTCGATTTGCTTGCGCCGTCTGAAACCTTCTGGCTCGATGACCTTAAGGTTCCCCTGGCAAAAGTGCTCCATGCAGAACAAAGCTTTGAGTATCGGCGAATGGCCTATGCTGGCGAAGAGCTGACGATCGAAACGAAGATCAGCGATGCCTATGACAGAAAGGGCGGACTGCTCGAATTCATAGTGCGCGATATGACCGTCACCGATACCAAGGGAGACGAATGTGCGCTGCTCAAGACAACCCTGGTGGTGCGACATGGCTGACGAACCAGAAGTGATCTCAGTCGGCACCCGCTTGCCGGAGCACGTGCTGCCGCCGATCTCCCGCACCACCCTCGCGCTGTTTGCGGGGGCGTCTGGCGATCACAATCCAATCCATGTCGACATAGACTTTGCCAGGTCTGCCGGCATGCAAGACGTCTTCGCACACGGCATGCTGTCGATGGCTTACCTTGCGCAACTACTTACCGGCTGGATGCCCCAGGCCCAATTGCGTTCCTGGAAGGCCCGGTTTGTCTCAATCACCCCAGTTGGGGCGGTCGTTTCCTGCAACGGTGAGGTCGTCGAGCTTTTCGAAGTGGATGGTGAGCGACGGGCTCGCCTGAAGATCTTGGCCACGATCGGCGGCGACGTGCAAACTCTGGCCGGCGAAGCGGAGGTCGCGCTTCCATGACTGCAACCGTCATCAGTGGATCAAACCTGATCACCGGCAGTACCATCGACCAGCGCGCTGCCAAGGTGGCGACTGGATTGGCCGAGATGGGCATTGGAGCTGGTGACACTGTTGCAATCCTGCTCCGCAACGATCCGGTTTTCTTCGAAATTTCGTTTGGAGCAAACCTTCTGGGGGCAAATGTCGTACCAGTAAACTGGCACTTCCGCAGCGATGAAGCCTTGTTCGTGATTGCCGACAGTGGTGCCAAACTGATTGTCGCTCACGAGGATCTCCTTCCGGTTCTCGGCGACCATTCGTCACTTTCATTGCCGATCCTGGTCTGTCCTGTCCCGCAAGAGGTCGCCGAGGCCTACGGCAGTCCGGTCTCGACAATCGATGAATGGGCGAGCTGGCGTGACAAGCATGCCGAATGGCGAGGCGAACCGCAGATCACCCGCTTCGGAATGATTTACACGTCGGGAACCACGGGCAAACCAAAGGGCGTGAAACGAGAGCCGGCAGATGCTGAGATGGCTAAACGCATGGCCGCGCTGATGGCGACGGCGCTCGGTCTTGTCCCTGGTCAGACAATACGTACAGTCATAACTGGACCAATTTATCACGCCGCACCCAACACGTACGCATTGGTAGCGGGCCGTGTCGGTGAGTTGGTGGTAATGCAACCGCGTTTTGACGCCGAAGGGCTTCTAGCGCTCATCGAGCATCACCGACTTACTCATGTTCACTTGGTACCGACTATGTTTGTGCGCCTTCTTAAGCTTCCCGAGCAGGTGCGCTCGAAATACGATCTGTCATCGCTTCGGTTTGTGGCCCACGGCGCAGCGCCCTGCCCGCCTGAGATCAAACAAGCCATGATCGCTTGGTGGGGGCCGATCATTCACGAATACTACGGCGGCAGCGAGACTGGTGGTGCCGTTTATCACAATTCCGAAGAAGCCTTGCGCAAGCCCGGAACTGTCGGTCGTGCAATGGATGGCTGCGCGATCCGCATTCTTGACGACGAGGGCAATGAGGTCCCAGCCGGGACCCCTGGCCATGTGTATATTCGTTCAACCAGTTTCCCGGACTTTACCTACCATGGTCGCGATGCTGACCGCCTTGCAATCGAGCGCGAAGGCTTCGTCACGATCGGCGATATCGGGTTTCTCGATGAAGATGGTTATCTGTTCCTCTGCGATCGAGCAAACGACATGATCATTTCGGGAGGGGTCAACATCTACCCAGCGGAGATCGAAGCCGTTCTACTTTCCCATCCAGGCATCGCAGACGCGGCCGTCTTCGGCGTACCCGACGCAGAGTTTGGAGAAGCCGTTTGCGCGGCGATTCAGCCTGCCGACATTGGCGGACCCGATGCCTCGGAAGTAAGGGCCTTTGTCCGCAGCAAGCTCGCAGCTTTCAAGGCTCCTCGGCACGTCGAATTCCACTCCACCCTGCCTCGTGAAGACTCCGGCAAGATCCTGCGTCGCTTGCTGAAGGAACCACACTGGGCGGGAACCGGAAGGACAATCTGACCCTTGCAATCTTTGCCATCAGTGCAGCGGGCAGCAGTCTTGAAGTTCCGGGCAATGGGCGAACTGAGCATGGCTAAGGCTGTACGAGGAGCCCGTTCAATCAGCCAAGCGTCATCTGCCCGGCAGCAAGGCGGCGACGGTCAAGCGATCTTGCGCCATCCGACCGGTACAATGCCTGCTTGAGCAACAAGTTCTTCGGCCGCACGTCGAGGTGGCGATCTTGCAACCAGCGCCGAGCTTGTGACGGACTGAGGAAGGTGCACAATTATGACATCAGCGGGACCGCTCAAAGGCCTTCGCGTTATTGAATTTTCCGGAATTGGTCCCGCACCATTTGCCGCGATGCTGCTGGCAGACATGGGAGCCGATGTTGTCCGAATTGATCGGCCGAATGCGCCGATGGAATATGTTCTAGCACGCGGCAAACGCTCGATTGCGCTCAACATGAAACAGTCGGCGGACCGAGACATGGCCGTTGACTTGATCAAGCGCGCCGAGATCTTAATCGAAGGATTCCGACCCGGCGTGATGGAACGTCTTGGGCTCGGTCCGGAACCGATGCTCGCGACCAATCCCAAGCTTGTATATGGGCGCATGACTGGTTGGGGGCAATTTGGACCTTTAGCCCAAGCCGCTGGCCATGACCTCAACTACATCGCTATCTCGGGCGCGCTCCATGCCATCGGCTCTGCGGATGGCCCACCGCTGCCGCCCTTGAACCTCGTAGGCGATTTCGGTGGTGGATCACTTTATCTCGCCATGGGTTTGCTGGCGGCGCTTAGCCATGCGCGGGCGACTGGCCAGGGTCAGGTCGTCGACGCCGCAATGAGCGACGGAGCAAGCTCGCTGATGGGGTTGTTTTATGGTCTCAAAGCCCGCGGCGAATGGAACGACTCGCGGTCTGCAAACTTTCTCGACGGAGCCGCTCCTTACTATCGCTGCTACCGTTGTGCCGATGGGAGTTGGATATCCATTGCCGCAATCGAACCTCAATTCTGGACGGAGCTTCGCGAACGGGTTGGGCTTGTCGACCCGCTCTTCGACCGTCGGGATGATACCGCATCTTGGCCGGAGATATCTCGAGCTCTTGAAGAAATCTTTGCGACGCGAACTCGAGCGCAATGGTGTGATTTGCTCGAGGGAAGCGATGCCTGTTTCGCACCTGTTCTTTCTTTAAGTGAAGCTCCGTTACATCCGCACAATCAGGCCCGCGGCACCTTCACGGCCAATGCGCAGGCAGCACCCGCACCGCGATTCTCGGTGACTCCTGCCAATATTGGGCAAGAACCTCCTGCCACAGACGCCGATCGTGAAGCCATTTTGCGGGACTGGCTAGGCCATTAGGCGAATTCTGGCACCTTCGGCCAAGCAGGAGCGATCGATCACAGCACAGGGCTGCGGCCAGCGCGTCGATGACCGGCCGGTTTTGAGCGGCATTATCTTGGTCAATCGTATTGGTTTGAGGGGGCGGTATCCGCCGAGAGAATAACGCCCGGTAACGACTCTCTAGAACCGCTGGACGCGATGGAGGCGTCAATGCACTAACAATCCAACCGGACCACTCGGTGGGGGCCGGTCACTCGCTGTGCGCTGAACAACAGCAAATGAGACTCGTCCTACGGAAAATTCTGGTATATCGATCAGAGCTTATAAAGCGTTAGTGCAGCTGAAAATCGATAATAACATTCCAATTTTTGGTGGTTGGGCAGGGCTGTCACGTGGCGATCGATGCGATTTTAAAGTTTATCAACGATCCGGAAACCGGCGAAGGCTCTGTTCGTATTCGTTTTGGCCATGCTAGAAATGAAAATGGCGTGCGAGGGATAGTCCACGCGATCAACGCGCATTCAATACTGGTCGAATCCGACGTCTCAATTGAGCTGGGAGGACGTGTAGATGTCACGGTTCCTCATGCAGGATCGCGAAGCGCAGTCGTTCGATGGGTTTGCAGCAGGGCATCCCAGACACCCTGTTCGGCCCAGCGACGGAAGCGGACATAGACCGAGTTCCACTTGCCGTAACGCTCGTGGATGTCGCGCCAGGGGCAGCCGACCCGCAGCACGTGAAGCATTCCATTGAGGAAGCGCCGGTTATCGCTCTCTCAGCGTCCGCTCGAACCAGGCGACCACGCGCGTGAGAGAATCCATTTGGTTTTCGCGGCGCGAAAAGCCGTGGCCTTCTTCGGGATAATAAACTGCCTCGACCGTCCGCCCTCGTTCTAGCAGTCGGGCTTGCAGTGCCGTCGCTTCGCTCTTCGGGGTTCGAATGTCATTTTCGCCCTGCAGGATCAGCAGCGGCGCCTCGATCCGATCGATATAGGTGGATGGGCTGGAACGCTCATATTGTTCAGCGTTTACTACCGGATCGCCGAGCAGATTGCGGACATAGGCCTGCAATACCGGCTCGGTGCTGGCCAGCAGGGTCTGCCAGTTGAGGATGCCGAAGAGATCAACTCCAGAAGCAAAGACTTCGGGATGGCGCGCCAGCCCCATGACGGTCAGATAACCGCCATAGGATCCTCCCATGATGCCAACGCGGCGACGGTCGACATAACCGGTCGCCAAAAGAAAATTGACGCCGGCAACCAAATCGTCGAGATCGCTGCCGCCCAGATCACCTACATTGGCGAGCTGAAAATCCATGCCATAACCGGTCGAGCCCCGAAAATTTGGTGCGATGACGACGAAGCCGCGGCTCGCCAGAGCGACTGCGTCGCGGTTGAAAAAATCCGAGATCTGCGCCGTCGGGCCGCCATGGGCCATAACAACCGCCGGGGCTGTACCATCGCGCGCGAGATTGGGCGGAATCCATACAAAGGCGCTGATGACCAGTCCGTCCTTGCTGGGATAATGCACCAATTCGGTACGCGGCAGCCGGTCGCCGTCCAGCGCCGCCGGGCTGAGTTCGGTGATCTTGGCCGCGGTTTTCGAAGCCATGGAGTATGTCCAGAAATCATTCGGCTGATGACCAGCTTGATGCCGGAAAAGCAGGGTTGCGCCATCGGCGGTGAAGGGGGACTGGCCGGAGGACGCGAAGCGGTTCATTCCTTCGGGCAGCAGCAGCGATTCGCTCTCGCCACGCCTGGCGTCATAGAGAAAGATGCCGCTGCGTCCCGATGCATTTTCCTCAAACGCGATATCCGGCCGCCCGGGGACGAACCAGCCGCCGCTCTGCGGCCACGGGCTGGAGCGCAGCCAACGGATCGCGCCGGTGTCTAGCGAAAGCAGGCCGCTGCGTCTGTTCTCGCCGGGACTGCTGGCAAAGAAGGCGATGCGGTCGCCTTCGTCGGAAAGATCCGAGGCAATCGCATAGACGCCCTCGCCGCTTGGTCCGAGGGGGTGGGGCGCCGACCCGTCGAGCGGGACGAGGATCATCGCGCCGTCAGTCTGCTGCACATTGAGACGATTGGCGAGCAGCGCCTTACCATCGGGCGTGAACTCTACCGGCGCCCAACGATAGCCGGGTGCATCTTCTGCAATGAGTGTCCGGCGCTTACCTGTCGCGATGTCCAAGACCGCAAGGTCAAAGTTCGAGGCATTCGCCTCGCGGCTGCTGAACGCCAGAAGGCGACCGTCATAAGAACCGACCGCGCCGATTTCAGATGTGTCGGGGCTTGCAGTCACGTTGCGCTCTGCCCCGGTCTCGAGATCGAGCAGGATCAGGTCATACATTTCGCGGCCGCCGCTGTCAGTCTCATACACGATCCGCTTCCGATCCGGCAGCGCTATGGGGTTCAATTGTCGATCAGGCGAGCGAGAGGCCGATCGGGGTCTGTCGCCAGCGCGGTCAAGCGTCCAAAGGTTAAATGGCCCATCAAGATTAGCTGTCGCGAGGATCGTCTCGCCGTCATCTATCCAAATCGCTCCAAACGCATCCTTGGCCGCGAAGAGTTCCTCGACGGATGGAACCAGCGGCCGGGAGAGCGACTGACTTTTGACCAGCAAGGGGTCGGTCAACGGCCGTGGAGGTTGCCCTTCCTCGCCGGAGGCGTTTCCGGGGATGAAAAGGAGGATGAGCGAAAGGGTGATGGGCCATCGGCGAGGAAATAGGCTGTGCATACCCTCATGATGACTGCGGAGAGGTTTTCCGCCATTAAGTCTGTTGTAGGGCCAGAGATCGAAATTGGCGCTACATAGAAGCGCGCGCTCGATTGAAATCCCGGATAGGCATTACGGAAGCCGTCTCCTCATGCATCGATACAAGATGTAGCTTTAGCTGAGGGGACATCCTTGATGATCGCGCGACGAAATGTCCTGCGGGCCGGTATATTTGGTTCTGCCTTTCCCTTGCTCGATAGTTCGATTGCAGTTGCGACAACCGGAACCGACCAGAAATCGGCCAAGGATCGCGTGGAGACGGGGATTATATGCGACACACCTAGCGGTAGAGTGCGCGGTGTCCGCAAGGGTGGTGTCCGGATCTTCCTCGGCCTCCCCTATGCTGGACCCCTTACCTCGGCACACAGGTTTTCTCCTGCGCCCCTTCTCGCGCCTTGGGCTGGAATACGGAATGCGTATAATTATGGGCCGATCTGCCCAAGTGAAGACCGTCAAGGCGATGAGAGCGCGAGTGAATGGCCATTCCTCCTTCAGCGCGGACCTGTAACGCTGGCGGGCGACGATTGCCTGCGGCTCAACATTTGGGCGCCCGCTTCGGGTGATCGACCAAAGCCCGTGATGGTTTGGCTGCATGCCCAAGGATTCGGCGGCGGATCGAGCCAGCATTTCCTTGCGACGAACGGGGAAAATCTCGCGCGCGAGCAAGACGTCGTTGTCATCAGTCTGAATCATCGGGTGGGCGTACTCGGCTATGCCGATTTGTCGCAGGTTGCTGGCGGAGACGAGGATTCGGGGAACGTCGGCATGTTGGACATCATTGCCGCGCTCCGCTGGGTACGGGATCATATTGCAAGTTTCGGCGGGGACTCCGATAATGTGACGATCTTCGGCCACTCGGGCGGCGGTTTCAAGACCAGTGTCCTGCTTGCAATGCCTGCGGCAAACGGCTTGTTTCACAAAGCGATCATTCAAAGCGGCGCGCGGCCCTTTGTCCATGACCGGGTCAGCGCCGCCGCGCTTACGAAAGCCTGGCTTGACGCTCTGGGGGCGCCTGAAGCGAATGTTTCCGAGTTGCGCGCTATGCCAGTATCTCGCTTGCTTGAGGCCGCTGGCAAGGCCTCAGCGGGCGTCCAGCGCAGCGCCGGTCGACCGGCGGATTTTCATCCCCCCGCTTGGTATTGGCAGCCGTTGGCGGGTGTGCCGAGCCTGCCGGACCACCCCTTTGGCGAGAAGGCGCCTGTCTCATCGAGGAGTGTACCGTTGATGATTGGCCGCACACATCATGAATTTCCGCGAAGCGTCGACGCGCCCGAAAATGAAGCGATGGACTGGGAGCAGCTCGCAAAGAATCTGTCTGCTGAGCTTGGCCGCCGTACGGACGGCGCCATCGCCGCTGCCCGCGCGGACAACCCGGCAGCCCCGCCGGTCGAAATCGCAGCGATCTTGTCTGGACGACATTTCCAGATGGGCAGCGAACGCATGGCAAGGCTTCGCGAGGCGGCCGGCCAAGCGCCGACCTGGATGTATCGTTTTGATTGGAAAACCGAGTTGTTCGACGGTCGACCGAGGGCCTATCACGGCGCCGACGTGCCGTTTGTCTTTGCCAACACTGACCTGTGCGACCAGGCGACTGGCGGCGGCGATCGCGCACGCCGTTTGTCGCGCGTGATGGCCAGCTGCTGGGCCCGGTTTGCTCGGACAGGAAATCCCAATGGTCCAGGCCTCCCGCATTGGCCGCCGTTTGCCGGATTGGCTCCGTCGACGATGATTTTCGATGATGATCGCCGCGTGCGCGCCAACCTCGAGCCGGCGCAGCGGCGATTGTTTCGGCCATGACCGACTTGGTCCCCACCGACCGGGCTATATGGATATCGCGGCATGTGCTCCCACATGAGCGAGCCTTGCGCGGTTGGCTGGCCAAATATTCGGCCAGCGCCATAAATATCGACGACATTGTGCAAGAAAGTTACGCGGCAATCTTCGATCTTGCGACCGTTGATCATATTCGTCGGCCGCAAGCCTATTTGTTCGAAATCGCACGCTCAATCATTTTGCAGCAACTCCGGCGGGCACGAATTGTCCCTATCCATAGCGTGGCTGACGTCGCACTTCTCGACCGGCCTGACGATCAGCCCAGCCCGGAAGACATTGTGGCGGGCCGACAAGAGTTGCATCAGCTGGCGGACGCCGTCGCACAGCTCCCGCCACGCTGCGCGGAGGTTTTTCGGCTGCGAAAGATCGATGGTCTGTCCCAGCGTGACACTGCAAGCGCGCTCGGTATCTCGGAGAATACCGTCGAAAAGCAGATAGGGAAAGCCATCCGCGTTCTGTCCGACATACTCGGACGTGGCGGAAAACAAAGGCCCGATGCATCTAAGGCGCGAAAAGTAAACAGGAAAGATAATGATGGAACCCCGCGAGACCAGTTCGGCGATTGAGGCCGCCGCAATCGGCTGGGTTGCCAAGCTCGATCGTGGGCCGCTGTCGGAAAACGAGAGTGCGGCGCTCGACGCCTGGCTGACCAGTGATTCTCGCCGGCGCGGGGCATTCGCGCGTGCGCAAGCCGTGATGGCGCTTGCCGATCGGTCTCGGGCATTGCGGCAACCTGACTCCTTGGGGTGGGACGCGAGGAAGTATTTTTGGCGATGGCCGTCGATCCGTGCAGAACGGTGGCCGAGAGTAGCTGTTGTAGCATGCATCGCGCTGCTGATTGGCTGGGCAGCATTGCCCGGCGCTGAAACGATTGCGACGCAGCGCGGCGAAATCCGCATGGCCGTCTTGTCTGACGGTTCACGTGCAACGCTTGATACCAAGAGTAATCTTGTAGTGCGGTTTCAGCGTTCGCGCCGTGATGTTGAGCTGCTTGAAGGCACGGCACTTTTTGACGTGGCGAAGGATCGCGAGCGTCCGTTCGTCGTTCACGCCGGGCCGATCGATGCGATTGCGGTCGGAACAAGCTTTAGCGTGACGCGCGACAGGAGCGGGGAGGCTGTTGTAACGGTCCGCGAAGGGCGTGTTGCCATCCGCGACCGGAAAGGGCGGATAACCCATATACTGACAGCCAATATGACAGCGAAGGCAGATGACGAGGCGGCGACGAGCGTAGCGAAATTGACGACAGAGGACGTGAATCGCGAACTCGCCTGGCGTTCGCACATGATTGCGCTCGATGGCGACACCTTGACCGAGGCGGCTGAAAAATTTGCCCGCTATGGCGGTCCGCCTATTGTGATCGCCGATAAAGCAGTCGGTTCGCGGACGCTTTCCGGCTGGTTCGCAGCCGACGATCCGCGCGGCTTCGCTCGCGCGGCCGCATTGTCGCTTGGCGTACGCGCTCGCGAGAAGGAAAATTCGATCATCATCGAGTGAAGATATGGCGGAAGCTTCTGCGCCATGCATCGAGAGATGAATGGGTCGTGACTTGGCCCGCAAATTGGGGGGGGGCATATGGCGAAATATCAAACAGCTTTTCTGGCAGGCGCAGCAATTTCAGCACTCGCGGTCGCGGCGCCCGCCGCCGCGCAGGAGCGGGATTTCAACATTCGCTCGCAGTCTGCGACAACCGCCATCCCCGAGTTCGCGCGCCAGGCCCGCATCCAGATCGTCGCCCCGGCGGATACGCTGGTGGGGGTGGTGACCCCGAGCATCCGCGGCTCGCGCGACATAAGGGTTGCGTTAGCCGAACTGCTGCGGGGCAGCGGTCTTGAGATTGTTTCGGATAATGGCCGGGTCATCGTGTTGCGCCGTGTCCCACAAGGCTCGGCGGCGGAATTCTCCGCCGCCGAGCCCGAAGCGGAAATTATCGTGACGGGATCGCGGATACAGGGAGCAGGATCGGTAACCGCCGCGCCGGTGGCGCAGCTTCGAGGCGATTCGGTTGTCACGCGTAGCGGTAGCATTTCGATCGGGGACCAGCTGAGCCTTCTGCCTCAGTTCCGGACTTCGGGCACTCAGGCGGCATCGACAGCGCTAGGCACGCAAGCGCCAGGACAAGTCGGGATCAACCTTCTCGACTTGCGCGGCCTCGGGCCAACGCGAACGCTGGTTCTCCAAAATGGTCGTCGGCTGGTCTCGAGCACGCAGCAAATCTCGCAGCCTGACACCAACACGATCCCCGCGGAGTTGATCGACCGCGTCGATATTCTGACCGGCGGCGCGTCGAGCGTCTATGGCGCCGATGCAATCGCAGGGGTCGTTAATTTCGTTCTGAAGCAAGATTATGAGGGGCTGTCGCTCCATGGGCAAGCGGGGATCAGCGATCGAGGCGACGCAGGCGCTCGGACGATTGGCCTCGTCGCCGGGCATAACTTCGCAAGCGACAGAGCGAATGTGGCAATCGCGCTCGAATATGCGCAGCGCGACGGATTGCGATACACGGATCGCGAATTTTCCAATGGTCAGTCGGACTTTATCCAGAATCCGCTGGCCGCCCAGGCTGGTCAACCTTTGACCATCCCGATCAATGATATCCGCTTTTTGTCCTATTCCAACGGTGGAACGCTACCTTATGGTCCACCCTTCTATCGCTTTCAGCCAAACGGTACCCTCGCGCCAGCAAACACCGGGACCGCAAGCTATCCCAATCTCGGCATCAGCGACGGCGGCGATGGCTATGGTCCGATTGAAGCCGGCTCCTTGCTCCCGGACAATGAGCGCTTCTCGGGGACTTTGCTTGCGCATTTCGGCGTCACGGACGCGATCACCCTGTTCGGGCAAGCTGATGTTATCTGGCAGCGCTCATCCGCATTTAGCGGACCGCTCATCCAGCAGTTCGTCTTTTCGAAAACCAATCCCTATCTTTCATCGCAGGCGTTGGGCGTGCTCAACGCTTATGGCCCGACGGCGGCTGGACCGGATTTTGTCGCCGTCCGAGCTCTTACCGACGTCGGAACCTTTGGTGAGCGCGATACGCGCGAGACCTATCGCGGCGTCATTGGGGCGAAGGGTGAGCTTAGCGACCATTTGCGCTACGAACTTTCCTACAGCTACGGTCGGACGAACGTCGAGACCAATTTCTTCAACAATGTCATCATCCCGCGCACGACCTTGGCCGCGGATGCGGTCATCGACACGGCTGGCGTGCTTGGCACCGTCGGTGCGATTGTTTGCCGGTCCCGCCTGAATGCGCCCACGAGCACAAACCCTGATATTGCCGGCTGTGCGCCCGCCAATTTCTTTGGAAATGGCGCCGTCACCCCGGCAGCGCGCGATTATCTGGCGATTACAACCACGTCTCGGGGCAGATTGCAGCAACATCTTGCCGGGGGCTTTCTCGCTGGTGACACGGGGGGATTTCTAACTTTGCCGGGCGGCGCGATTGGGTTTGTCGTTGGCGCCGAGTTTCGCCGGGAATCGACCCGCTATACACCTGATCCCCGTGACACGCTCGGTCGGACACAGTCGGGCGGGGCCGGTGTCGCAGGTTCGGTCGAAGTGGTCGAGGCTTACGGCGAGCTCAAAATTCCCGTTTTGGCTGACCTTCCTTTTGCCAGGCGGCTCGAATTAGGTGTTTCGGGGCGCCTCAGCGATTATAATTTGTCGAGGGTCGGAACCACGACATCCTGGGGTGTGAGCGCCTTATATCAGCCGGTGCGCGATGTGACGCTTCGCGGATCCTATCAGCGAGCCGTGCGCGCGCCCAATGTCACGGAGCTGTTTCAACCCACGCTGACCGGGACGACGCAGATCACCGATCCTTGTGATGCGCGTTTCATTGCGCAGGGTACATCTACTCGGCGCGCCAATTGTGCGGCCCTCGGCATCCCCACGAATTTTCAGACGCCGACCATTCCGATCACAATCGCTACCGTCACGAGCGGGAACCCCGATCTCGATGTCGAGCGGGGTACCACCTACAGCTTTGGTGCGGTCCTGCAGCCAAGCTTCATCCCGCGTTTCAGCCTGTCGGTCGATTATTACAACATTGAACTCAAGGGAGCGATTGCGGGCGTGAATAGCACGACGATCAGCCCATTCCGCGTGCCGTCGCAATGCGTGGACGCGCCGACCCTCGACAATCCCTTTTGCCCGCTCGTCGAGCGCGACGCGGGGTTCAACATTACGCGCGTCACGCAATATCCGATCAATCTGACGCGGTTGACGGCCTCGGGCATCGATGCTGACTTGAGCTATCGGATGCCATTATCGAGCGATGCAGGTATTTCGTTTCGTGGCCTCGCAAGTTATGTGATCAAGCGTGACGACTATCGCTCACCGGCTCTTCCCGACTTCCGCACGCAAATCGTCGAAACCCCGAGTTCGCCCCGGTTTCAAGCAACTTTGGCAACGACGCTAACGCTGGGGCCGGTGGAATTAACCCATCGAGCCCGGTATTTCTCGAGCGTATATTACAAGAATGATGACGTTGCCTTCTTTGAAAGTGTGAACGGCGCGGCACCCTTAAATGTCAATCGCCGTGCACCGGGTTGGGTGAAGACCGGCTCCTACAACTATCACGACCTTCGGCTTGGCTTTGATTTTGGCGAGGGACGCAGCTTCTATCTCGGCGTCGACAATCTTGCCGACAAAAAACCACCCTTCAGCATATACGGTGCTGGCTTCGGCGGTGCCCAGTTCGATAGCGTGGGTCGGCTGTTCTATGCCGGTTTCAGGGTGGCGATGTGATCACCGCGCTATTGTTGGCGGCAGCTTCGCCGGCCGTGCCCGACTGGTCGGGGCATTGGGAGGGGACGCTCATCAACTTCCCCGAACGGGGGGGCGCTCCGCCCATAACGATCAGTCGGGACATCGGGCCTTGGCCGACGCAGGACGCGACCTGCACGCCTTTTGTGACGACTTATCGTGAGGCTGGCGTAGTAAAGGGGGTCAAGGACTACAAGCTTTGTCGCGGAACGGGCGCCGACGATCTTTACATCGACGAAGGTGCGGTGCCCGAAGGTCCGGATGTTCGCCTCCCTGCGCGCCTTTTCGGCGACACGCTCGTCAGCATCTTCAAATATCGCGACCTGTTGCTTCTCGTATCGACGCAAACGGCGGGCGGCATCATGACTGAGGATATCGTCACTGCTAAGGACGTACCCGCCGGCGATGCCGTCGTGCAATTAAATGGCAGGTCGCTGCAGCGCCTCGAGCTTCGGCGTAGCGAGAAGGGTCACGCCCCATGATCGGAGCCGAGAAGGTCCGCCGCCTCAGCGGCTCGGCCAAGGCAGCCGTGATGCTGGCCGCCATCGGTTGTGCGAGCACTTCTCAGCCATTCGCGTTTGCAAAAGAGTCGAACTCTACCGCATTTCTTAATCGTAACGCCCGCGAGCAAGGCGTCGTCGTGCTCCCAGGCATTCAATATAGGATTCTGGCATCGGGATCACAGGATGGCGACCATCCCAAACTGTCCGGCAATCTGACCGTTCATTATGAGGGCAGCTTGCCCTCCGGCGAAATTTTCGACTCCTCTTTCGCGCGGGGTGACCCGGATACATTTAAGGGGCGTGAAGTAATTCCGGGATGGCAAGTCGCTCTGAGGTTGATGCGCCCCGGCGATGAATGGATGGTCTATATCCCGGCGGAGCTTGCCTATGGGGCAAAAGGTGCGGGGCCGATTCCCCCTGACAGTGCGCTCATATTTCGCATTCATCTGATATCTGCGGCGGCGGAGCAATGATTGCGGCACCATTCCTGCGCAGTTTGGGCGCTATGCTGCTTGCGCTTGGAGTCTCCGCTGCTGCACTCGGCAGTTCGCAGCAGTCCAGGTCGCCGGGGCGCGATATTCAAGAGGTAGGCGCGGCGCGCCTGGAACATCTGCCTCTGATTAAGGAGGCAGATCTCGAAGCCGCTCGCGCATATGAATCGCTTCGCGGCGTCAGTCTGCTCGATTGGTTTGAGGATGGCTCCTTGCTCATCCAGGCGCGAGACGGCGCGGCGAACCAGCTTTTTCGCCTGGCCGCGCCCAAAGGAATGCGGCAGCAGCTTACCACCGCGGCTGATCCCCCTATTATCGGCTTTCCCCTGGCGGGCGGTGGTTTCGCCTACATCCGCGATGCGGCGGGAGACGAATGGTACGAAGTCCTGCTCGCTGGAATTGGTACGGCCCCGCGGCGGCTCAGCGAGCCCGATACGCGAAATCTTCTGACGGCGGTCAGTCCCGACCGACGACACGTAGCTTGGGCGAGCGTCGCGCGCGGTTCCGCCGAACATGAGGTGGTTGTTGTCGATGCGTCCAAGCCCGACCTGCCAAAGCGCGTCTACAAGGACGCGGGCTCGGCCTTTCCGGTGGCTTTCTCGAACGATGGCAATCGCCTCATAATTTCGCGCCAAATCGCGCCAACCGAACGTTCGATGGTACTGGTCGATCTGGTCACGGGAACGACAACGCCGGTCGCCGGCGAGCAAGGCGCGATGCTCCGCGACCCCCAATTCTTTCCCGATGATCAATCGATAATCTATGTCAGCGATGCGGGATCGGATGCGATGCGGCTGGTCAGCCTTGACCTGCGGAGCGGCAAGCAGCGCGACCTTACGCGGCGCAGCGGATGGAATGTCGAGCTATTCGACTTGGCGCCTGATGGGAGATCGGCAGCCTATACTGTCAACGCCGACGGCTATTCCGAGCTTTATCTGATCGATATTGCAAGCGGTCGCGTGCATCCTGGCCCGAAGTTGCCCCGCGGCGTTATCTCTACCTTGCGTTATTCTCCCGACGGCAGTCGGATCGCCTTCGGGCTTGCGACGGCGACGTCGCCCGGCGATGTGTGGGTCTTGAGGCTCGCAGGGCAAAAGCTCGAGCGCTGGACAATACCGGACTCGGAAATCGCGTTGACGGATGGGTTTATCGAACCAAAGCTGATCCGTTTCCGGTCATTCGACGGTCTCCAAATTCCAGCGTTTCTATATCGTCCCGAGACCGCCAAGGCGAACGTACGAATACCGGTCATCATCGATTTCCACGGTGGTCCGGAGGATCAGGCAAGGCCCGTTTATAGGAGCGACCTACAATATTATGCTCGGTCGCTCGGCGCGGCTGTCATTCAGCCCAATGTTCGGGGAAGCGCAGGTTATGGCAAGCACTTTATGAGCTTGGACAACGGAATGAAACGCGAGGACGCGGTTCGCGATGTCGGCGCATTGCTTGAGTGGGTCGCTAGCCAACGCGACTTGGACCCGAAGCGCGTCATCGTCTCGGGCGGTTCCTATGGTGGTTATCTCACTCTTGCCAGCCTGATCCATTATCCGGATCGCCTTGCCGGAGGGGCCGATGCCTATGGCGTATCCAATTTCATTACATTTCTCGAGAGTACGGCGGAGTATCGACGGGCCCTCCGGCGGCCTGAATATGGCGACGAGCGCGATGTAGAAATGCGGAAATTTCTAAAGGCGATTTCTCCGCTCACGAATGTGGAGCGCATGCAGAAGCCATTGCTTGTGATGCAAGGGGCCAATGATCCGCGGGTCCCGCGATCGGAATCAGATCAAATCGTCTCGGCATTGCGGGCGCGAGGAATTCATGCGCCATATATCCTTTTCGGTGACGAGGGCCATGGTTTTCGCAAAGAAGCGAATCAGACGCTCCGTATCGCTGCCCAAGCCACCTTCATGGCCGCGCTGTTCAGGAGTTCAGGGCGGTAAGCGATAGATGTCGTGCGGTTTCGCTACGCCGCCATGGTTTGCGTTCGAAAAGCAGGACTAATTTCGGTAAATCCCCGATGCGGTGAGAGAATTCGACCGAAATTTCCCCACCTGGACATAGGTATCGGCTATTCGCCCCGGTCTGACGGCACATTAAACGTCAACGAGTGGCCAATATATGGCTCGAAGGAAATGACAGCGCCTATCAGGGCTGGGAGGCATGGTGGATCGGGGTGGGTGCCGGCTTTTTATTGTGCGCTGTCGTTTACCTGATCACGTGGGCAGCCGTCGCCACAGCCAAATGGATATGGCGTGGGCGCCAAAACCGCCAACCCTAGGGAGCGCGCCGCCTCAGCAACGCGCGCGGCCGCGCAACCGTCATCCCTTCCCCAGCTGCTGATCGATCAGCCCCGGCAACGAAGCCTGCGCCTCGCGCATGATCGAAGGCACGTCGACCCGGGCGGCGCGCGAGGTGCGACGGATGCCGACAAAAGCGACGATCGTCTCGGCGGCAACTTGCCCCTTCCGCAGTCCGCCATTCTTGCGCAGCGACTTCGCCGACCGGGACTTCCCCGCGGCGCTGAGGCTCGCACCCTGCACGACAAGCAACGCGCGGCCGCTGGGGGTCAGCACGAAAACGAGTGGCCCGATTCTGGTTGCCAGGCCGAGGCCGTTATAGGTTTCCGGCGTGACGCTGCGCCTGCCGACCCGCGCCGGAATGTCGTCGCTCGCGATCCAAAACCGCCTGCCCTTGCGCGGCGATATCTCGGCGCCTGCGGTATAGGCGAAGTCGGGCATTTATATACATGAGAAAGCAGAGCGGAAGTGACACAGGCGGGTTTCTCCAATGAGATTTATATAACGCCCGCTATGATCGAGGCTGGGGCATCGGTTTTGCGCTTTGCTGGCGCTGGCCTTTGGGATGGGGGCCGAGAGGCCCCACTATACGAAACTAAAGCCGCCGCAACGCGTCGTCATACGCTTTCAGACCGTCCCACAATGAATTGAATCGCGCTCTCGTCGTTGAAGGCGCATCAATCGCTGAAACCTGCTTCACATATGTATGGGCAAGACTGTCGCGGACGGTCTTAAGGTTGCTCAATTCCGCAACAAACTTGGTATGTACCGCGACGTTTATCGTTTTTCCAATTTCTTCAATCGTCACTATGCCAACGAGGCGAATAAGCATCGATCGAAAATGAGCCTCGTGATCGAAACCGTAGGTCCTTTTGACGACCTGCTTTTCGACGAATTTCAGATTTGCCGCATCACTTACCTTCCTACGGCAGTGGCACATAATAACTTCGTCCATCGACATCTCGAGGCGCGCCGCGCAAGTCTCGATGACGTGG
This sequence comes from Sphingopyxis sp. YF1, assembly GCF_022701295.1. Taxonomy (NCBI): domain Bacteria; kingdom Pseudomonadati; phylum Pseudomonadota; class Alphaproteobacteria; order Sphingomonadales; family Sphingopyxidaceae; genus Sphingopyxis; species Sphingopyxis sp. YF1. Next base: position 4,047,100 of record NZ_CP033204.1, on the reverse strand, counting down.
CGCCAGAGCCTGCCGCAAATGCTAAGGTTGCGATTGGTTTCTCGGAGGTGGTCGCACACCAGTTCTCGTTGAAGGTCGAACAAATCCTCAAAGCGTGGAATTTTCCTGGCGAATGCCGCGTCTATTACGACAAGGATGCGAGCGATTTCGTCATCGACGGTAAACCGAGAGGCAGTCGCGGCAAGGGACTGCGCGCAATTACGCATGCCGCCGTTTCGATCACATTACTCGAATATTGCCAGGAGCATGAACTACCGCACCCGGGCTTTCTGCTTCTGGACTCCCCGCTCCTTGCCTATTTCAAGCCCGAAGGGGACGAGGATACCGCGCTGCAAGGTACTGATCTGAAAGAGCGCTTCTATGGCTACCTCAAGGCACATCATGGCGTTGAAAGCCAAGTTATCATCATTGAAAATCAGCATCCGCCAGATAGCGAACTCGAGGGCCTCAACCTTACAGTGTTTACGCGCAACCCGGCTGAGGGGCGCTTCGGGCTGTTGTAAGCACACTCAGGTCGCGCGCTTTTTGGCACTCACGCCCTTCTCCTCTTGCGCAAGCTGCAACGAATGAGGAGCTGGTTTCGCGTTGAGTAGTCAGCATGTCGAACGAACGAAATCGGGCGCATTGCTGATTTCCTGCTCTGACATTCGCGAACGGCAGGTTTCAGGCTGCCGCCTCGCGGCCGGCTACGGCTTAGATCAGGCGCGTTCCTGCCGGTAAGTTCTGAAGCACCCGAACGGCAGCTCTCAGGCATCGGTCTCGTGGCCGGCTATGACCGGGATCAGGCGCAAAGCAGCCTTTACAGATCACCTCACCAACGGCTATCGCGGCAGCGTGCTCGCAATCGTGAGTACACCTACTGAGTACACATGCGTCGTTTCACGTCGCGTAAAATGTCGGAAAACCGTGGGCTTCCAGCCCATCCGACCCCTCCCGTAGGGGTCACCATCTTCGGTCTTCATGCCGGACCGGCATTTGCGGCCCCTTCGTCTAGCGGTCAGGACGCGGCCCTCTCACGGCTGAAACACGGGTTCGATTCCCGTAGGGGTCACCAGCTTTTCCGGGATTTTTGGAACAAGGCCGGGCCATTTCCCCAATGAATCCCTAATAAGCGCCCTTGCGACGCCTAGGCTGGCCCCACTATTTTTCACTAAAATAGCCAGCCCGCCGGATCGGCAGTCAGGGCTTCGCTATCCCCAATGCACGCAATCGCGCCAGCGACCCGATCATTTCGACGGCGCAGCGTTGGTCCAGTTCCCAATATCGCTCTTCGAGCCGCGCATAGGTGCGGTGCCACATTCCCTTCGGTCGGCGGATCGGCTGTTCCCAGCCCCTTTCGCACCCCAACCGCTTTTGCAGCGCGAACAGTTGCGAGAATGGCCGGTCGCGCGCCGTCTCGCGTTGCGACTGATAGCCCAGCCGCCATGCCTGCCGCGATGCGAAGCGGTCGCCGCCGCTCGGCATATACAGCTTGTCGGCGCGCACCCCGCGATAGGGGCAAAGCATCCACCATCGCCGTCCGCCGAAATGAGGCTGCGTCGAAACCAGCCTGATCCGCTGCGTCACACTCTCCGGTTCGCCGCCGCTGGGCGTGCGACGATAATCCAGCGTCAGCATCGCCGCGTCGGGATCGGTCATGTCGCACTGATAGCCGATCCACGCGAACGTCTCGCCCCGCCGCTGCCAGCTCAATTGCCCACTTCGTATCTCGCCATCGACCGCACGCCCGGTGCGCAGCATCCATGACAGTTCGACGAACAGCGCATTGTCCGCAATCGGTCGCCCGCCTTGCCGTCCTGATCCGTAACCACCCATGTTGCCATCATAGCAGCAATCGACGCGCACCGAATCCCCAAATGTCGATGCGCGCCAGTCGGTCGTCCGGCTGCACGATCGCATCGGTGCGCAGTTCCCCCGCATCGGCGCGGCGCATCATTTCCTTTTTGGTCAACCCGGCAAGCCCGGCGGCCTTGGGCAGCGAAAACCAGTAAAGGGCGCCATCCTTTCGCACGTCGGGCTTGCGTTTTGCCATTACCCCGCGACCACCGCGTCGGGCTGTCCGGCGATCAGCGCGTTGATGTAGGCCAGCGCAAGATCGCGGCTGCGATAGCTGCCATAGGTGGCGGCGTCCTGCCGTTCCACAATCGGGAAGGTCGAATAGATGTAGCGAATATCGTCGCGGCTTTGCGCCACGTCGGCCGGATCGAAGATGCCGTAGAGGATGAAATAGAGCGCATCGAGCTTGGCGCGCAAATGCAGCCGCCGCTCTTCGTCCCAGATAAAGGGCGGCAGCACTTCGCCCGCGTCATCGACATGCCCCAGGTCGCGCGCGAAGGGCGCCATGTCGTGCGCGGTGTAGGTCAGCTCCAATGCGGCGGCGCGAACAATGTCGTTCGCAGACTTAAGGCCGAACGGGCGTGCATAAGCGGCGGGCGGCAACAGGGGCAATTGCTCGACAATGTACCAATTAAGATGCGTGCTTTGCGCCTTCTGGCGCACGACATAATCGAGGGCGACGGCCGACAGATTTGCCAGCAAAAGGCATTGTTCGATCAGTGGCGCGTCGGACACAATAAGGGGCGCAGTGTTGCCCGCCGCCCGGTTGGGTACAAAGGCCGCAATCGCGGTGCGGGCATCGGTTGCCCGTGCAATATCCCGAAACGCTATTGCTGCGCCCTTGGAAACGTCGGCGGTCGCTAGAACAAAAAACTGCGGATCGGGCACGAACGCTGGGTCGGCTTTCATTGCCGCCGTAATCTCTCCGCTTAGAGCCGCATTGTGCAAATTCTCTTCGTTTACCGTCACCGACGCTGCGCGATGATCAAATTGATGGATCATGCGCCCACCGTAGAGCGGCACCCATTGCCCCGCTGCGGACTGCCAGCGGTTGCCGCCAATCGGCCACGCGCCTTCTTGCCCCTCCAGTTCGGCCCGCGTGCGGAACAAGTGGCTGTCGTTCGTCATATCGAACATTCGCACGTATTTGACGGGCCACGCTGCCTTCGGCTCGTCGCCAGATTTATCGACCAGCACCGGCACGCGGCCATAGATTGCCGTCGTCAACGCCATGTCGCGGCGGGTGCGGAAAATCGGTGCGGTGCCGGTGTTGGGATTGACCCGCGCAAAGTCCGCCGCCGTGATCGGGAACGCCTGATCGGGATTTTTGCGCTCATCGACCGATTGCAGAAAGAAACCGCAATGCGACGCTTCAAACGTCCGGGCGGGGCTGGCAATCATAGCTGCGAATTTGAACCGGCTATCGACGTCGGGAAAGAATGGCTCCAGCCCGTATCGCGTGCGGCGATTCTCAAAATCATAGAGCGCGCGCAAATGGGAACCGGTCGCGATCTTGCGGAAAAACTCCGATGCCGACAGGTCCGACGCGATGCCGCTGGGGGTCAACAGCCCGACCATCCCGCCCGGTTTGACCAGACTATGCGCCCGCTCGACGAACAGGCTGTAAAGGTTGATGTCGCCCCGGCTCAACAGCGGGTAATGCCCACCCTTGCGGGCAATCCGCAGCGTGTCTGCGGCGCGCTTGTCGGCCTTCTGGTAATCGTCGAACAGCGGGTCGCCAGCACCTTTCAACGCCTTGATCATGCGCGCCCGATCGGATGCGCGCTGCGCCTTGGCAATGTCGGGCCGCCGCGCCGCGAACCATTCGACCTGTTGCAGCTTGATCCTGTCCCAAGGCGGATTGCCCACGATGGCGTCGAAGCCGCCTTCGCGTTCGGTACTGCCCCAATTGTCCCAGACACCGGGAAAATGGATTTGCCAGTTCAGGAACCGCTCTTCGTCGATCAGCGCCCGCGCCTCGCGCCAGACCGCCGTAAAGCGCTCCACCTCTTCGGGACGCGCCTTGCCGCCTTCGGGCGCGACCCGGCCGCGCGCAATCGGGATCGGTTCCCCGAACCGCCCGTCGAGCCACAGCGCGACCAGCGCCTTGTCCTCCCTTTTCAGGTCGAGCCATTCGAGCGCGTGCATAAAGCTGACAAAGCCGTCCAGCGGCCCCGTCTGCGCTTCGACGTCGTGCCACATTTCGGCGCTGCGATGCGCCTCGGCCACCTCGGCATCGGTCAGCGATTCGATGGTGCGCATGACGACAGCTTGGCGCTGCGCATTGGTCAGCGGCTCGTGCAGGAACAGCCCGCCGCCCTTCCCCGCCTTGTCGAGCGCGTCGCGCACCCACAACCCGAACAGACTGTCGCCCGCCGCCAGATGATGGTCGATAAAGCTCAGCGGCGCGCCGACGGTAAAGGTATGCAGCCACAGCGCGACCTTCGCCAGTTCGACCGCCATCGGATTCTTGTCGGCGCCATAGACACAGCGTTTCAGCACCATGCGCTTCACAAGCTGGGGATCGTCCAATTGCTCTTCGCTGACGCTCCAGCCCGCGTCGTCGGCATTGTGCCGGATGGTCGCGCGCACCCGGCGAATCTCTTCGGACACCGGGCTTTCATAATCGAGTTCCGCAACATCGCGTGCCAGCGCCCGCGCCTCTTCGATGGCGTCGAGCGCGTGATTGGTCAGGCGATCAACCAGCGAGACAAGGAAATGGCCCGACCCCATGGCCGGGTCGCAAACCTTCAACCGCGTGATCGCCCGCGCGGGATCGGCCTTCTGCAACTGCGCGATGCGGTAATCTTCGCTGTCCTTGGGTTTCAGCGCCGCCAGCCCCGCCTTGAAACCGTCCAGCGCATCTTCGATCAGCGGCGCGAGCGTTTCGTCGAGGATCAACAGGACCAGCTCGTCGGGCGTGTAATAGCTGCCCGAATTCTTGCGCGCGAAGATGTTTGGCCGGACATCGACCGCGCCGTCGGCATCGCGCGTCAGTTCGAATTCCAGCAACCGCTCATAGATCGAACCAAGCTGTTGCACCGACAGGTCGCGGTAATTGATATAGCGCCGCCGCCCGCCCGCTTGTTCGAATGACAATATGTCGATCGCCTCCGCCATCACCGCATCGGGCAGCGCAATCGACGCCAGCAAGGGGGTGGCGTCGGCATTGAACAGCCCGCCATTATAGGGCGGCAATCCCACCGACGGATCGCCCTTGTCGATCATGGTGGCAAGGTCGGCGAAGCGGTTCCAGTAATTGCGCGCGACCGCAGAAAAGGCATCGCCCGCGTCCTTGCGCTGCCCGACGTCGATGCGCGCGATGCGCAAGGCATAGTCGTCGAACCGTCGATCCTTCACCGGTAATAGCCCCCGGTCCTCGGCATAGAGGACGAACAGCAGGCGATAGAGCAGGATCAGCGTCGCCTGCCGCACGTCGTCGAGCGGGGTATCGGCTGGCGCCGCCGCCGCAACGGCTTTGCCCAGCGACGGGTAGAGCGTGCCGAACACCTTTTCGGACAGGCTCTTTGCCACCCGCTCTTCGTAAAAGGCGGCATCGCGGCGCGCGCTGTCGTGGAAGCTGGGCGCCGTGTCACTCGCCCGTTCGAACGCGGTGCGTGAGAACATGGCGACGAACACCGCCAGCCAATGGTCGCGGTCGGCATCGGTCAGGCCGGTATCGAGCAAGTCGGGATCGAGCGACAGAATGCGCGACAGGTCCAGCTCCAGATAATCGTCGATGGTCGAGCGCGCGCCCGAAAAATAGAGCCGCCATTTGGCGCCGTTGGTCAATATGCCCCAGCGCAGCCGCCCGTTAGTCAAATCGTCGATGCGGCGAAGGTAGCGCAGCAATTGGGTGGAAGGCGTGTCGCGGTCGGCGCCCTTGCGCCCCTCGGCCCGGTCGAGCGCGCGGCCCCAGCGCTTGCTTTCCAGCACCGCCGCCCCGAATTCATAGCGCCGCCACTCTTCGGGATGCTGGTTCGCCGCCTCTTTGGCCTCCGCATCGATGAAGAGCAGCCCGTCGGGAACATCGACGCGGCCGGTCGCCGACAGGTTTTGTTGGGTTAGAATATCGGTCCAGCCCAGCAAGCGAAGGACCGGCCAAACCAGATCGCCTTCGGTCGTTGCTTCATTGGGGGTATCGGCGTGCGGAAAACCCGCAAGGATATTCCCCAGCTCGGCCCGGACGGCCGCAACATCGACCGCACGGTAATTCGCCGTCGCAGTGATTCCTTCGGCAAGATAATCCTGGGTAAAGAGCGCACCGGACGTGAACAGGCTGGGGTCATGCATCGCGCGGGTCTATCCGCCCCGGCCGCTGCCGCCAAGATTTTCCTAAATCAATTGGAAACGGGACGCTGGGAAACAATCCGAAACCCCGCCTCGCGCGCGCGGGCGGGAAACTGTGTTAGCGTTCGCGTGGCGGATTAGCGGCGCTGTCCGATCCTTTGTCGCGAAGGATGCGCCCGCCCCCTCCCCTATTTTCGCCTATTTTAGAAATGCCGCCATCCCTGCCAAATCCGCAGACGCGCGCCGCTGATACGGCAATGTTGCCCCCAAGGTGGCGCATCGGGCCATCGCCACCCTTCGACCCCCAGATTGCCCTCTAGCACCCTTGGAGCGGCTTTCAGCATGTAATGGAGCCTCGCGTTCAATTCGCCCGCATAGGCCATGCTCGCGGCATCGCCACCGCTGGGATCGGCCGTTCGAAACTTCTTTGTATCGAGCGTGCCCCGCACATACCGCCCGCCCGGCGTTAGTTGCTTTACCCAACGTCTCGGCATCGACGAAAACAGGGGCGCCAGATTGTTCGGGACGTGCATCAACAGGTGGATATGCAACCCGCCCCGGTTCGCGCCATCCTCCATCACCCAAGCCCAGACCAAGGGGCGATGCCCCCGCGCGCCCAGCCAGTCGCGCGCCAGCTTCAACCAAGCCGCCGTCACGCGTCGAACCGCGACCGCATCCTGTCCGATCCCGGCGTTGACCCATGCCAGCGTCACAAAGCGATTGAAGGGGCGACCGGCTCCCCATGCCTTGTGCGCCGCTGCGATCAGGTCGCGGCACTCGCGTTCGGTAAGCCGGTCGCGCTCCCTGCCCCTGTCGCGCCGTCCGCCGCGCTTCAACAGGCGCGGGCGTGCTGTCGCGTCAACCGCTCGCGGGGTCATTCGATCCGCCTAATAATAGGGCAGCGGGGGAGTCAGCTCGGCAAGCCGTTGATCCTGCTAGACAATGCACGCATACCGCGCCGCTGTTCCGGAACACCGGGGCACAATATCGCGCAAGTTTCAAAGGCACGTCCAGCGCCAACAGGGGACACTCCAACACCGATCAAGGGAAATGGAGCCGGGACCAATGGCCCCGGCCCCGCCGTTCGACTGATCTCAAATGGCTGTCGCGTCGTGCGATTCCATTTGATCACAATCCGTGAATCGGGGTAGAAAGCGATTATCCAGTCCGCCAAGATTTGGATAGCGCGTCGGCGAAGGTCTAGGCTTTCGTCGGCGCTTTTGCTTTCAGCCCCGGCTCAGTTATCGTTAGCGAGCGAGTCCGCCCAGTTGCTAGCATCGGTCGCGCGAACGCGAACCGCACGCCCGATATGCACCGGTGCCAAATCGCCATTGGCGACGAGCCGGTAATAGGTCGAACGCGAAACCGCGAAGCGGTCGCAAAACTCCTGAACAGTCAAAAATTGCCGTGCTGTCATTCTATCCTCCTTTCCAAGGCTGGGGTGCCCCCTCGGAGGGGGAGTTCGGCCATGGCCCTCTTATAGCAGCACCGGGAAGCACCGTGATGCACTTTCTGACGGAATAAGGACTCAACTCGTCGCTATTCCGATTCGTTTGGCGGCTTGTTGCAAAAGGCATATCGCGCTCAACGGGCGGTTAGCCGCCAATTTTGGCATTGGCATTCGGGGCGCCTCGCACCCCTTAAATTTTTCTACCTTTCCAAGAAATGGTCGAAAACCTGCTTATCGAGGTCGGTCGTCTGATCACTTTTTGTTCGACTCGGCCGGATCGACCGAAAACCTTCCCTATGCGGAACAATCTGTCCCGATCACGGCAACAATCACGGCTGCCGAGCCGGTTCCAATCTAGCGACATTGCTCGCTTCAACAATCCCCAGCCCCGCAACGGCCGTTCGAACCGTATCCGCAACATAGGATTTGGAAAGGTGCGCATAGTGGCGCCGCGTGATGCGTTCGTCCGCATGACCCAATGCCTCGGCGATCACGGCTATCGGCACGCCGCGCAACGCCAGCCGTGCCCCGTAAGTTCGGCGCAGATCGTGAAAGCCTGTTGGCGCAAGCTTGGCGGCGACGCATGCAGCCGCCAAGGGACGGGCCTGATGCGATGGCCCCCATTTCTTTCCGTCAGGACGCGGAAAAACCAAAGCGTCAGCTTCTTTGCCGACCGTCGCCTGTTCGAATAATTCGACCCCTTCGCCTTCAAGATAGACCGCGCGAGGCGTCCCGGCCTTCGTTTCGCGAAGCCAGACAGTCTGTGATTGCCGGTCGAAATCGCGAACCTCCAATCTCGCGAGTTCGGAATAGCGCGCGCCAGTAAGCAGCGCGGCCTGAACAATCGGTCGAAACGCGCGGTCGGTGGCATTGGTCAGACGCCGGGCTTCATCGTCGGTCAGGTATCGCAAGCGGGGCGCATCGGCCTTCGCAAAGGGCTTCACCCTGCGCCAAGCATCGTCAGCACCGACTGTCCCGTCACGATAGGCGCGGTTCAACGCGGCTTTCAGAATAGTGAGAATGCGATTGGCACTCGACCGGCGGCTGCGACGGGCTTCGTCGGTGTCCGCTGTCATGCGAACGTTTTGCGATGCGCCTTTGGCAGTTCGCAGTCGGGCAGGCGCGCTGGCAAGACCTATGAGCCAGTCATGAACAATCTGTGTCGTGAGTGCCGCGACCTCGTGATGCCCCATCTGGGGGCGCACGATGGCTTCGATCCGGCGGCGCGTGTTGGCGACATCTTTGCCCTGAAAGCCGTGCAGGTAATCGTCCAAGGCATCGGAAACTGTATAGGCACCGCGCCTACGTCCGGCATTTTTCTCCAATGATAGAAACCAACCGCGCGCGGCTTCCTGTGCCTGTTTGAAATTCAGAATCACTGTGCCATCGGCATCAGCACTATCGTCCGCCTCGGCGATAGTGGTTTCCTGATAATTCGCGCCCGCGCCGGCCCGGCGATACCGCGCAACCCATTTGCCGACGCGTGCCCCCCGATAATAGCCCAGATGCTCGCCTTCGTTGAGTGTCATCCAATAGGGTTTCTTACGAGCCTCAAGCCGCAAACGATGCTCGCGCTTCGCAAGCTTCGTGTCCTGAACCACGCGCGCCATCGCTTACCCCTTCGCCACTTCCCTAATATTTCCCCAATATACATAGAGAAACACCGTGGCGCAATGCGACACATCGCTAGGCGGAATCCCCTTGATATCCTTTGTTTCTGATCATTTCCGGTCGCATCAGCAACCGGCGGGATTGCGTATGTTAGCGCCCTCTCACGGCTGAAACACGGGTTCGATTCCCGTAGGGGTCACCAGCTTTCATCACCCGCCTTCGTTACGCAGCGCCATGCCCGTGGCGCGCATGGTCGCGCGGATGCGGGCGCAACGCGCCCCGGTCAGGCGATCACCAGCGCACGCTGTTCGGCGCGGCCCATCGACAGCAGGATCGGATCGGCCGCCTGCCGCGCCATGAAATCGGCCTTGCCGGCAATCCCCTGCCATTCGATGCCGATCAGCGATTGCGCGATCGCACCGCCGAGCGTGTCGCCGGGACCCGGCAGGATGACGACGTCGGGGGCGAATTCCTTGACCGCGACCTGCACCGACAGCGCGAAGTCATAGGGCGCGAGGATCTGGTGACCGAAGGTGTAATCCCACATCGCGGCGGGATCGGATGCGAAGCGCCGCCAGATATGGCCGCGCCCGTCGACCAGCGGGATCGCCGGCGTGCCGAAGAGCGAAGCAGGCAGCTCGGCCCGGGCCTTGTCCGAGCTGCCGAACATCAGCGGGGTGTGGAAGGGACCGTGCCCCGCGAGGCGAAGCGGGTCACGACCGGGCGTCGGCGGGGCTTCGGCGAGGAGGGCGGCAAGGCCTTCCTCATTTCCGGCGAGGACGAGCATGCCGGCGAGATCGATCGACAGCGCGAGCGCGTGGCCGGGGCGCGCGGCGATGGACGCGACGAGGTCGAACAGGGTTGCGCGCAGGCCGGGAACCGGGCGCCAGTCCTCGTCGACGACCTGGAGCAGGATCTGCCCGCCGGGGCCGTGGGTCTGGCTGTTGAGTCCCATCGCGTTCGAAATGCGGAAACCGTCCTCGACCGACACCGCGCCGCCCAGCGCGAGCGCGCTGTACCAGCCCATCGAATTGCCCGCGACGGCGACGACGTCATATCGGTCGCGATCGATGCTGAGCCAGTCGAGCGCGGTCGCGGTGTAGATCAGCGGCGCGGCGACGTCGCCGCGCATATGCACCCCGACGCTGAAGCGATCGGCGCCGTCGAGTTCGCTGACCGTCGCCTGGCCGCGGTCGCGGCGCTGGGCGTCGAAATTCGCGATGCGGTCGGCAAAGCGTGCGCCGTGCAGCCGCGCGATGCTGCCGAGTTCGCCCTTGCCATAGGTGCCGCGGCCGGGGGCGATAACGAGCGCGGTTTTCCTGGTTGCAGTCATCCCAAACCCCTAACCCGTTCGTGCTGAGCTTGTCGAAGCACTGTTCTTCTCTCTTCGGTCAAAAGGACGGCCCTTCGACAAGCTCAGGGCGAACGGTTTGTTTTTCAGCGTTGCGCGAGAAGGTCACGCGCCGCCGCAACGATGCTGTCGCGGCTCGGCAGCGTCAGTGTCGCGGCCTTGCCGAGCGGAATGAAGCTGTCGTCGGCGGCTATGCGCGCGAGCTTCTTTTCGGGCGTGCGCTCGACGAAAGTCGCCATCAGCGCCTCGCTCTGCGATCCCGTGATGCGGCATTCGTCGACGATCAGGACGCGCTGCGTATCGCCCACCGCGGCGACGAGCTTGTCCGCGTCGACCGGCCCGAGCCAGCGCAGGTCGATCACGCGCGCCTTGACGCCGTCCGCGGCGAGCAATTTCTCGGCCTGCCGCGAGAGATAATAACCGTTGCCATAGGTCACGATCGCAAGGTCGGTGCCGTCGCCATGCACCCCGACATCGCCGAAGCGGATCGGCGCACCTTCGCCGGGGGCTTCGTAGGTGCTGGTCCACAGGCCGTCGCCTTCCTCGTGCAGGTCGCGCGTCATGTAGAGCGCGATCGGTTCGACGAAGACGACAACGCGCTGTTCTTCGCGCGCCAGCCGCACGCATTCGCGCAGCATCTGGACGGCGTCGCGCCCGTTCGACGGCACCGCGAGGATGACGCCGGGGATGTCGCGGAACACCGCGAGGCTGTTGTCGTTGTGGAAATGGCCGCCGAAACCCTTCTGGTAACCGAGCCCCGCGATGCGGATCACCATCGGGTTGGTGTATTGCCCGTTCGAGAAGAAACTGAGCGTCGCCGCCTCGCCGCGAATCTGGTCCTCGGCATTGTGGACATAGGCGAGGAACTGGATCTCGGGCATCGGGACGAAGCCGTTGTGCGCCATACCGATCGCGAGCCCGAGGATCGCCTGTTCGTCGAGCAAGGTGTTGATGACGCGGGCCGAGCCGAAGCGCTGGTGAAGCTTGGCGGTGACATTGTAGACGCCGCCCTTGGGCCCGACGTCCTCGCCCATCACGGCGATCTCCTTGTGCGCGAGCATCAGGTCGGCGAGCGCCCACGAGAGCAGCCGTGCCATGTGCATCGGCTTGTCCATCGCCTGCGCGTCGCTGCCGAACATCGCCTTGCGCTCCTCGGCCGAGGGCGTGTTGGCGCGCGCGACGTCGCGCTTGGGCGGGATCAGGCTTTCCATCACGCCCGCGGGCGTGGTGATCTTGGGCCGCAGGATCGCCGCCTCGGCCTGCCTTGCGAGCGTCGCGCCGATCTCTTCATAGGTCTCGGCGATCTCGGCCGGGGTCATCCAGCCCTGCTGCGCCATCAACGCCGCGCCCCTGAGCAGCGGATCGCGCGCCTCGTCGGCCTCGATCAGCGCCTTGGGCAGATAGGCGCCCTGCACGTCCGACCCGGCATGGCCGTAGAGGCGAACCGTGGCCATGTGGAGGAAGACGGGCTTGCGATAGCGGCGCGCATAGTCGGCGGCCTCGCACGCCCCGGCATAGGCCGCGGCAAGGTCGGTGCCGTCGCACTGGATATAGTGGAGCCCGGCGCGATGACGGAACTGCGCCTCGATCCAGCCCGTCGGCGTTCGCGTCGAAATGCCGATGCCATTGTCCTCGCACAGGAAGATCAGCGGCATCGGCGACCCCTGGAACGCCGACCAGCCCGCGGTGTTGAACGCCCCCTGCGCGGTCGAATGGTTCGCCGACGCATCGCCGAAGCTCGCGAGCACCACCGCATCCTCGGGAAGCGGCAGCCCGGTCATGCCGAGCCGGCGCGCGATGCCGACCGAAAAGGCCGCGCCGACCGCTTTCGGCAGGTGCGAGGCGATCGTCGAGGTCTGCGGCGGAATATTGAGCGGCTTCGAGCCGATCACCTTGTGCCGTCCGCCCGAGATCGGGTCCTCGCTCGATGCCGCAAAGCTCAGCAGCATGTCCCATGTCGCGGTTTCGCCGGGCAGCTGGCGCGCGCGGTGCAGCTGGAAGGCGTTCGAGCGATAGTGGAGGAACGCCATGTCGGTGACGCGCAGCGCCGCCGCGACCGCGGCATTGCCTTCGTGCCCCGACGATCCGATCGTGTAGAAGCCCTCGCCGCGCGCCTGCAGGTGGCGCGACAGCCGGTCCATCTGGCGGCTGGTGAGCTGCGACAGGAAGATGTCGGTCGCTTGCGCGCGCGACAGGCCGGCCGACGCCGGATCGGGCGCGTCGCCGCGGTCGGGCAGCGTGCCCCCCGCCAGCGCCGCGAGGAATTTTTCATGCACCGCCTGCGCCGCATCCACGCTCGATTCTCCCAAAATCGCCCCTTGGTTGCACCGGCAACCATCGGCATGCCGGCGCGCGCTAGAACGGGGCCGTTCCGCACGCAAGCATCTCTTGCCTTGTCGCGCCGCATCGCGCTACCACTTGCTGCGATGAGCAAGCGGGGCCGGGCTATCCTTTCACTATGATATCGTTGTGGATCGCCCAGGCATCGACGGCCGCCGCGTCGCCGAATGCCGCCGGGAGCCAGACCTGGCTCCTCGATCCCGAACTCGTCGATCCGGGCTATACCCAGACGATGGCGGGCGACACGATCCAGACCGGCTTTCCGCCGCCCCCGCCGCCGCCCGACACCCCCGAATGGCTGCGCGCGCTCGGCCGCGCGATCGCAAGCTTTTTCGAATGGACCGCGCCGCTGGCCCAGCCGCTGCTGTGGACCGCGCTCGGGCTGCTCGTCCTGCTCCTGCTCTATCTGTTCGTCCCCGCCTTCGCGCAGTGGATCGACGACCGGATGTGGTGGCGCAAACCCGCCGACGAGGCCGATGCCGTCGCCGGCCACGCCGAAGCGGGCATCGCGCGCGCGCTGCTCGCCGAGGCCGATGCGCTCGCCGCCGAGGGCCGCTTCGCCGAGGCCGCGCACCTGCTGCTCTATCGCAGCGTCGAGGATATCGAGAGCCGGCGGCCCGGGCTGGTCCGCCCCGCGATGACCTCGCGCGAACTCGCCGAAGCGCGCGACCTGCCCGCGGTCGCGCGCGACGCGTTCAGCCGCATCGCGCGCGCGGTCGAGATCAGCCTCTTCGGCGGTCGCGCGATCGACGCCGGCGCCTGGCAGCAATGCCGCTCCGCCTATGCCGAAATGACCGTCCCGCAGAATTGGGCGCGCGCATGAGCGGCGAGGCGGACGGCAGCAATCCCTTCAACCCGCGGCTGATCGCGGGGGTGATCGCGATCGGCATCGTCGCCTTCATCGCGCTGTGGGCGCTGATGGCGCTCGGCCCGCAGATGAGCGCGGGCAACAATGGCGGCGGCCATGCGCTGTCGAAAGCGGCGCCGGGCTATGCCGGAATCGTCGACCTCGCCGAGCGCGCGGGCGCGAGCGTCGAGGTGCTGCGGCGCGAGGAGCCCTACAGCTACGACGATTTCACCCAGCTGATCGTCCTGACCCCGACGCAGCGCACGCGCCCCGAAGAGGTCGCCAACCTGCTGGCCAAGGCGGGCGGGTCGCCGGTGCTGATCATCCTGCCCAAATGGCAGACGATGACCGTCCCCGGGCAGGAGGTGAAGCCCGGCTGGGCCGGGGTCGGCGTCCCGGTTCCGGCGCCCGCGCGGCTGGTGCCCGAGGGCGAGTTCGGCAAGGTGAAAATCCTGCACAAGGAAGCGCCGGCGCGCGCGTCGGCGTGGCTCGCGGGCCGCGCGGTGCCGCTCGCGCTCCCCGCCACCGTCCAGACGATCGCCGGCGACGGTCTCGACATATTGGCCGAGGGACCCGACGGCGCCGCGATCCTCGCGCGCGCCGCGTCGAAGGACATCTACATCCTGTCCGACCCCGACCTTCTCAACAATCTCGCCTTTGCCTCGCGCGAGCGCGCCGCCGCCGCCGCGGCGCTGCTCGACGCGCTGGCCGAGGATGCCGATGCCGACGGCTTCGCCTTCGACGTCACGCTCAACGGCATCGGCGGCGGGCGTTCGCTGCTGCGCTTCGCCTTCGTGCCGCCCTTTATCGGGGTAACCCTGTGCCTGATCGCGGCTTTCCTGTTCGCGCTGTGGCAGGCGTGGGCGCGTTTCGGCCCGCCGCTGCGACCGCAGCGCGCGATCCCGGTGTCGAAGGCGGCGCTGATCGCGAACAGCGCCGACCTGATCAAGCAGGCGGGGCGCGAACTCGAGGGCGCGGCCGCCTATGTCGCCAGCCTGCGCGCCGCGATCGCGCGGCGGCTGCACGCGCCGCGCGGGCTCGACGACGCTGCGACCGATGCGTGGATCGACAAGCATCTGCCCGCGGACCGCGACCGTTTTTCGACCCTCGCGGCGCGGCTGGTCCGCGCGCGCAACACCCATGAACTGCTCGCAGACGCGCAGGCGCTGCACGACATCAGGAAGGACTTAATCCGTGACAGCTAATCTCGGCGAGGGAGACGGAGCCAAGGGCGTCGCGCGCGTCAAGGCGCTCGGCGAAGCGATCGAGGCCGAAGTCGGCAAGGCGGTGTTCGGACAGCAGCCGCTGACGCGGATGGTGACGATCGCCCTGCTCGCGGGCGGCCATGTGCTGCTCGAAGGGCCGCCGGGAACCGCCAAGACCCTGCTCGCACAGGCCTTCGCCCGCGCGACGGGGCTCGATTTCGGGCGCATCCAGTTCACCCCCGACCTGATGCCCGGCGACATATTGGGGTCGAACCTGTTCAACTTCCAGACGTCGAGCTTCACCCTCACCAAGGGGCCGATCTTCACCGAACTGCTGCTCGCCGACGAAATCAACCGCACCCCGCCCAAGACGCAAGCCGCACTGCTCGAGGCGATGCAGGAGCGGCGGGTGACGATCAACGGCGAGCCGCATGCGATGAGCCCGCGCTTCACCGTGCTCGCGACGCAGAACCCGATCGAGCAGCAGGGCGTCTACCCGCTGCCCGAGGCGCAACTCGACCGCTTCCTGTTCAAGCTCGTCGTCGACTATCCCGACGCCGCCGAGGAGCGGCGCATCGTCGCCGACCATGGCGGGCGCTTCAAGAGCCCCGCAGTTGCCGATTTCGGCGTGGCGCGGGTTGCCGATGCCGCCGCGATCGGCGAAGCGATCGACACGATCGCGACGGTCCGCCTCGCCGACGAGATCGTCGACTATATCGTCCGCCTGATCCGCGCGACGCGCGAAAGTGCCGACCTCGAATGCGGCGCGAGCCCGCGCGCCGCGACCCTGCTCGCGCGCGCCGCCTGCGCCGCCGCGGCGCTCGACGGGCGCGACTATGTCATCCCCGACGACGTCCAGCGGCTGGCGGGCGGCGTGCTGCGGCACCGCGTCATCCTGTCGGCGGCGGCCGAGATCGAGGGCCGCAGCGTCGAACAGGTCGTCGCCGCGCTGCTCGATCACGAGGAAGTGCCGCGGTGATCTACCCGACGCGGCGGACCATATGGCTGCTGCTCGCGGGTGCGCCCGCGGCGCTGCTGCTCGGGCTGATGCGGCCCGAACTGTGGATCGCCGCGCCGGCGTGGATCGCCTTTCTGCTCGCCTGTCTGGCGATCGACGCCGCGGTCGGCGCCAATCCGCGCAAGCTGGCGCTCGATGCACGCTTTCCGGGTCAGGTCGGCGTCGGCGATGCGTTCGACCTGCAACTGACCGCGACGAGCCCGACCCCCGTGCCCGCGCGCGCCGAGATCGCGCTCGCACTCGACGAACGGCTGGCCACCGGCGGGCGGCTCGCGGCCAGCATGCGGGCGGTCGACGACGGCGGCGGCGGGCGTGCCCGCACGCTGGCGCGCACGCTGACGCTCGCCGCGGCACGCCGCGGGTCGGCGCTGATCGAGGCGCTGACGATCCGCTGGACCGGCCCCCTCGGGCTGGTCTGGAAACAGCGCCGCTTCGCGATCGACGGGCGCGTCGGCGTCGTCCCCAGCCTGCGCGCGGTGACCGAGGAAGGTAGCCGCCTGTTCCAGCGCAACAGCTGGTTCGGCCTGCGGCAGCAAAGGCTGCGCGGCGAGGGGACCGAATATGAGGCGCTCGCCGAATATCAGCCCGGGATGGACCGGCGCGCGATCGACTGGAATGCGTCGGCGCGGCACGTCAAGCTGCTCGCCAAGGAATATCGCGTCGAACGCGACAATCGCGTCGTGCTCGCGATCGATGCGGGGCGGACGATGGCCGAACCCGTCGGCGCCATGCCGCGCGTCGACCGCGCGGTGTCGGCGGCGCTGCTGCTCGCCTATGTCGGGCTCAAGCTCAACGACCGGATCAGCCTCTTCTCCTTCGCCGCCAAGCCGCAGGCGATGACCCCCGCCTATATGCACACGCAGGATTTCCCCGCGTTGCAGCGCGCCGCGAGCCTGATCGACTATGCGCATGTCGAAAGCAATTTCACCCTCGCGCTGTCGACCCTCGGCGCGACGCTCAACCGCCGCTCGCTGATCATCCTGTTCACCGAATTCACCGACGCGACGAGCGCCGACCTGATGATCCGCGCCGCCGGGCGGCTCGTGAAGAAGCACCGGCTGCTGTTCGTCGTGCTCAAGGACGAGGAACTGGAGAGTGAGGAACGCCGCCGCCCCGAAAGCGCCGCCGACATCACGCGGTCGAACGTCGCGGCATCGATGCTGCGCGACCGCCAGCTGGTGATCGCGCGGCTCCAGCGGCTCGGCGCCGACGTGATCGAGGTCCCCGCCGACGCGATGGCGGCGGGCGCGGTCGAAGCCTATCTTGGCATCAAGCGCGGAGGCACATTGTGATTCCTCCCGCCCAGGCCGCGGTCCCCGCCGCCCCCGCCTTTTCGACGAGCCGCTTTCGCGCCGAGCGCGAGGCCGACTGGATCGCCTTCGACGCGCTGTTGACGCGGCTGGAGAAAAAGGGTGCCAAGGGCCTGTCGAGCGAGGAGCTGCTGCAACTGCCCAGCCTCTATCGCGCGACGCTGTCGTCGCTGTCGATCGCGCGCGCGACCAGCCTCGACAAGGCGCTGCTCGACCATCTCGAGGCGCTGTCGATGCGCGGCTATTTCCTGATCTACGGCGTTCGCGAATCGCGCCTGCACCGCACCATCCGCTTCTTCACGCGCGACTGGCCGCTTGCGGTCAAGGCGGTGTGGAAGGAAACGGTCATCATCGCGCTGATCATCCTGCTCGGCATGGCGACGAGCTGGTCGCTCGTCGCGAGCGAACCCGAATGGTATTATAATTTCGTGCCCGAGGAACTGTCGGGGGGCCGCGACCCGCGCGCCACCGCCGACTATCTGCAATCGACGCTGGGCCACGGCAAGGCGGTGAGCGAAGAGGAAAAGGACGGGCTGCACGTCTTTGCGACCTTCCTGTTCACCCACAACAGCCGGGTGTCGATCATGTCCTTCGCGCTGGGCTTCGCTTTCGGCATTCCGACGATGATCCTCGAATTCTACCAGGGGATCAGCCTGGGCGCGATGGTCGCGGTGTTCGCGGGCAAGGGGCTGGGCTTCGACTTCGGCGGCTGGCTGTTCATCCACGGCACCACCGAATTGTTCGCCGCGGCGTTGTCGGGCGCGGCGGGGCTGCGGATCGGTGCTGCGGTCGTCTTTCCCGGCGCGCGCAGCCGATTGCAGGCAGCGTCCGATGCTGGGCGCACCGCGGGCAAGGTGATGGTCGGGGTGATCATCATGCTGCTCGCCGCGGGGCTGCTCGAAGGTTTCGGGCGCCAGCTGATCACCGATACGATCACGCGCTATGCGATCGGAACGCTGATGCTCCTCTTCTGGCTCGCTTATTATTACCTGCCGCGGCGCGGGGAGGCGGCATGAGCGCCGCCGCCAACACCCGGCTGCGCCAAGCGCAGAAAAGCAAGATCCGCCAGTTCATCACCCCCGAAGGCGTCGATCTGGAATTGAAGATCGCCAGTTCGGGGCTGCGGCTGGGCGCACTGATCGTCGATCTCGCGATCATGCTGTTGCTGCTGATCCTCTTCACCCTCGCGGTTGCGTGGGCCGGCTTCGCCACCGAATCGAACCTGTTCGCCAGCATCTGGCTGCTCGGCTTCTTCCTGCTGCGGACCTTCTGGTTCATTGGCTTCGAGCTCGGACAGCGCGCGGCGACGCCGGGCAAGCGGCTGGTCGGCATCCGCGTCGTCGCGCGCGACGGCGGACGACTGACCGCCGACGCGGTGGTCGCGCGCAACCTGATCCGCGAGCTCGAACTCTTCCTGCCGCTGATGATGCTGGGCAATGCCGCGGCCGAGGACATGGCGTCGGCGTGGACCGTGCTCGCGGGCTTTGCCTGGTCGCTAACGCTCAGCCTGTTTCCGTTGTTCAACCGCGACCGGATGCGCATGGGCGACCTCATCGCCGGCACCTGGGTGGTGATGGCGCAGCGCGCCCGGCTCGACCGCGATATCGCCGCCGAAGCCGAAAGCGCCGGGCCGATTGCCTTCACCGAGGCCGAGCTCGCGGTCTACGGCATCTTCGAGCTGCAGGAACTCGAGCGCATCTTGCGCGCGGGCGATCCGCGCGCCATGCGCGAGGTCGCCGATACGATCCGCGCGAAGATCGGGCGGCCCGTCGCGGAGGAGGATGACGTCTTCCTTCTTTCCTATTACCGCCAGCTGAAGGCGCGGCTCGAACGCAAACTGCTGTTCGGCAAGCGCCGCGAGGACAAATATGCCAGCGACTGACACGCTTTCCCTCCCGGTCACCGCCGCGCTCCACAAGCGCCGCTCGGTCCGCGCCTTCACCGACCGGCCGGTCGACCCGGCCCTGCTCGCGGAAATCTTCGCCGCCGCGCAGCGCGCGCCGTCGGGCGGCAACCTCCAGCCGTGGCAGGCGGTCGTGCTCGCGGGCGAACCCTGGGCCGACGTCAAGGCCGCGGTCGCGGCGCGTATCGCGCTGGGACGCGAGGGGCACGAACCCGAATATGACATCTACCCCAAGGGGCTGGTCGATCCGTGGAAAAGCCGCCGCTTCGGCGTCGGCGAGGGGCTCTATGCCTCGCTCGGCATCGCCCGCGAGGACAAGAAGGGCCGCCTCGCGCAGTTCATGCACAATTACACCGGCTTCGGCGCACCGGTCATGCTGTTCCTCCACTGCTCGCGCATCATGGGTCCGCCGCAATGGGCCGACATGGGCATGTGGCTGCAATCGGTGATGCTGCTGCTCGTCGAGCATGGGCTCGCGAGCTGTCCGCAGGAATGCTGGGCGATGTACGGACGCACGATCCGCGAGACGCTGGCGCTCGGCGACGACCAGATTCTCTTCACCGGGCTGGCGATCGGCTACGCCGACGAGGATGCAGCGGTGAACCAATGGCCGGTGCCGCGCGTTGGCATCGACGAAGCGATCGATTTGCGGGGGTTTTCCCGATGACCAGTTTGCGCGCCGCCCGGCGGCCCTTCACCGCGACGGCGATGCTGCTGGCCATGGCCGGCTGTACCGCCGTGCCGACCCCGGCGCCGGCGCCCGCGCCGACCCCGGTCGCGGCCGCGCCGCAGCCAGCCCCCGCTCCGCCGCCCGCCGCCGTCCGGCCATGGGACGAGCGCCGGCTCGACGCCGGCGAGTGGCGCTATGATGCCGGATCGCGCACCGCGACCTTCGCCCAGGCGGGCGGTGCCGCGCCGCTGGTGACGATGGCGTGCAGCGGCGGCGCGATCGACCTGACCGCCGGGCTCGGCGCCGCGGGCGAAGCGCTGGGCGTCGACCTCAAGACCAGCGCGGGAACCGACCGGCTGCAGCTCAGCGGCAACCGTGCCCAGTTGCCCGCGCGCGACGGGCGCCTCGATCGCATCGCCTTCAGCCGCGGGCGTTTCGCGCTCGAAGCGGCGAACGGCCGCACGCTGACGCTGCCGGTGCAGTCGGAAATCGGGCGGCTGATCGAGGATTGCCGGGGCTGATGCCATCGCCCCGGCGAAGGCGGGGGAAATTCTAGAGCGGCG
Organism: Sphingopyxis sp. YF1; assembly: GCF_022701295.1. Taxonomy (NCBI): domain Bacteria; kingdom Pseudomonadati; phylum Pseudomonadota; class Alphaproteobacteria; order Sphingomonadales; family Sphingopyxidaceae; genus Sphingopyxis; species Sphingopyxis sp. YF1. The sequence continues at coordinate 4,026,706 of NZ_CP033204.1, read as the reverse complement.
TGCGTTCAATATGAACCGTTCGCCCTGAGCTTGTCGAAGCGTTGAACGAGTCACGTGCCTCGTTCAACCCTGAGCGCCTGCCTTTGCAGGCAGTCGAAGGGGGCCGTCCTTTCTTTCAACGGTGAAGGAAGAAGAACGGTGGTAGGCCTACGGCCGCCTACGGCCCGACAAGCTCAGCACAAACGGGCTTAGGGATGATGCGAGTTTAACGCACGATGCTTTAGGCGCCGAGCCGCACCGTGCCGCCCTTGATCCAGCCCCAGCGGCACGGCCCCTGATATTCGCGCGCGTTGCGCACGCTCTTGCCGATGCCGCACAGCGTATCGTCCTGCCCCGGCGGCGGAAACACGACGCCGAACCAGGCGTCGTCGTCGGTCGCCTCGCACAGCGACACGCGCGCGCCGCCCGCGAGTTTCGCCTTGACCGCGCGCGTCTCGCCCGGCGCCCAATAGACGTCGGTGCCGCCGTCCTTGACGCGGCTGACGCTCGAACAGGCGGGCAGGCTGGGGCCTTCGGTGCCGATCATCACCGCGCGCGTCGCGAGCGGCTCGCCCGCGACCGCGGGGGCGTTGTCGGCGGGGGGCGCGGGCTGCGAACAGGCGGCGAGCGCAAGGAGGGCGAGGCCGGCGAGCGAAACGGGGAGACGATGGGTCATGCCGCGAAACTAGCCGCCGCGGCGCAGCGGCGCAACGCTCCATCCGGACGCGCCGAGAGCCGCATTTTCGCTTGGGTTTTTCGGGGGCGGACCCTATATAATCGTCATGACGGACACCCCTGAGAATCCCGCGCCCGAAAGCGGCGCCAAGCAGCCCAATGCCAATGCCTATGGCGCCGATTCGATCAAGGTTCTCAAGGGCCTCGACGCGGTACGCAAGCGCCCGGGCATGTATATCGGCGACACCGACGACGGGTCGGGCCTGCATCACATGGTGTTCGAGGTCAGCGACAATGCGATCGACGAGGCGCTCGCGGGCCACTGCGACCTTGTCCTGATCACCTTGAACAGCGACGGGTCGGTCAGCGTCGAGGACAACGGCCGCGGCATCCCGACCGGGATCCACGCCGAGGAAGGCATTTCGGCGGCCGAGGTCATCATGACCCAGCTCCACGCCGGCGGGAAGTTCGAGAACACCAGCGACGACAATGCCTACAAGGTGTCGGGCGGCCTCCACGGCGTCGGCGTCTCGGTCGTCAACGCGCTCTCGGAATGGCTCGAACTGACGATCTGGCGCGACGGCGAAGAGCATTGGATGCGCTTCGAGCATGGCGATTCGGTCGCGCCGCTCAAGGTCAACGGCCCCGCACCGGCAGGCAAGAAGGGCACGCGCGTGACCTTCTTCGCGTCGACCGACACCTTCAAGAACGTCACCGAATTCGATTTCGACAAGCTCGAGCACCGCTATCGCGAGCTCGCCTTCCTCAACTCGGGGGTGCGCATCAAGCTCGTCGACGCGCGCCACGCCGAGCATGTCACGCACGACCTCTTCTACGAGGGCGGGATCGCGGCGTTCGTCAAATATCTCGACCGCAACAAGAATCCGCTGCTCCCCGATCCGATCGCGATCAGCAGCGAGCGCGACGGCATCGGCATCGACGTCGCGCTCGAGTGGAACGACAGCTATTATGAAAATGTCCTCTGCTTCACCAACAACATCCCGCAGCGCGACGGCGGCACGCACCTCGCGGCGTTCCGCGCCGCGCTGACGCGCACGCTCAACGGCTATGGCGACAAGTCGGGGCTGCTCAAGAAGGAGAAGGTCAGCCTCACCGGCGACGACATGCGCGAGGGGCTGACCGCGATCGTTTCGGTCAAGCTGCCCGACCCCAAGTTCAGCTCGCAGACCAAGGACAAGCTCGTGTCCTCCGAAGTCCGCCAGCCGCTCGAAAGCCTGATGGCCGACCGGATGACCGAATGGCTCGAGGAAAACCCGGCGCATGCGAAAGCGGTGATCCAGAAGGTCATCGACGCCGCCGCGGCGCGCGAGGCCGCGAAGAAGGCGCGCGAGCTGACGCGGCGCAAGGGCGCGATGGATATCGCCTCGCTGCCCGGCAAGCTCGCCGACTGCCAGGAACGCGATCCCTCGAAGTGCGAACTCTTCCTCGTCGAGGGTGACTCGGCGGGCGGCTCGGCGAAGCAGGGCCGCGACCGGCATGTGCAGGCGATCCTGCCGCTGAAAGGCAAGATCCTCAACGTCGAGCGCGCGCGGTTCGACCGCATCATCTCGTCGAAGGAAGTCGGCACGCTGATCCAGGCGCTCGGCACCGGCATCCGCGACGAGTTCAACCTCGACAAGCTGCGCTATCACAAGATCGTGATCATGACCGACGCCGACGTCGACGGCGCGCATATCCGCACGCTGCTGCTCACCTTCTTCTATCGCCAGATGCCCGAGATCATCGAGGCGGGGCATCTCTACATCGCCCAGCCGCCGCTCTACAAGGTGACCAAGGGCCGCAGCGAGGTCTATCTCAAGGACGATGCCGCGCTCGAAAATTATCTGGTCGACGCCGGGATCGACGCGCTGGTCTTCGAAACCTCGGGCGGTGCGCGCTCGGGCAACGACCTGCGCGAGCTGATCGAGCACGGCCGCAAGCTGCGCGCGCTGATGCGCTATGTGCCGCGCAGCCTCGACCACCGGCTTGTCGAGGCGCTGGCCTTTGCGGGCGCGCTCGATCCGGCGATCGACACCGCGGGCCGCCACAGCGCCGCCGGCACCGCCGCCAAATGGCTCGGCGCCGCCGAACGCGCGCTGACCGGCGGCAGCGAGGCGGTGTGGACCGTCGATGCGGTCGAGGGTGGCGGCTATACGCTCGAGCGCCGCTGGCGCGGGGTGAGCGACCATCATGCGATCGACGCCGCCTTCCTCGCCAGCCAGGAAGCGCGCCGCCTCCACAGCCTCGCGCAGGCGCAGGCCGACACCTACGGCGCCCCCGGGCGTCTGGTAAAGGCGGGCACCTCCGCCGCAGCGGCCGCCGTCGAGCCCGATGCCGAGGAAGAGGCCGAGACCACGGCGAGCAACGCCAAGGCGGTCGCCGTGACGCGCCCGTCCGAACTGCTCGACGCGATCTTCGCGCACAGCCGCAAGGGACTGGCGATCAGCCGCTACAAGGGGCTGGGCGAGATGAACGCCGAGCAGCTCTGGGAAACCACGCTCGATCCCGCCAACCGCTCGCTGCTGCGCGTCGAGGCCGAACAGGCCGACGTCGCGCACGAAATTTTCGAGCGACTGATGGGCGACGAGGTCGAGCCGCGGCGCGATTTCATCCAGACCAACGCGCTTTCGGTCGCGAATCTCGACGTCTGACCGCGGCTTGCCGGGGCCGGGCCGAGGGCGGCTCGGGCCCGTTTTCCCGCAGGTGGGCGCAAAATCGCTTCAACTTGACGCGCGGCGGCTTGCCTCGGCGCGCCGCCGCTGCTTTGGGCGCCTCCACCAAAAGGGGAGGATGCCATGCGGGCTCTTTTTACCATGGTGATGCCGCTTCTGCTCGTGGCATCGGCCGCCGCGCAGGACGCGGAAATCGACGAACAGCCGGCCGCTTCGGCCGAAGTCGAGACCGTGATCGACGGCGGCATGGCGAGCTATTACGGCCGCGAACTCGAAGGCAATCGCACCGCGAGCGGCGAGCGCTTCGACCCCGACGAACTCACCGCCGCGCACCGCACCCTGCCCTTCGGCAGCAAGGTGCGCGTCACCAACGTCTCGAACGGCGACAGCGTGATCGTCCGCATCAACGACCGCGGCCCCTTTTCGCACGGCCGCGTGATCGACGTCAGCCACGCCGCGGCGCGCGAGATCGGCATGCACCGCAGCGGCACCGCGCGGGTCAAGCTCGCACTGCTCGTCAACGACTGAGGCGCAACGCCGACGCCGGTCGGCGCACGATAGCGGCCATCGGATAATCCTCCTTGTGACCGCAGGGGGACAGTTCAGGCAAAGGCCGCTTCCGACCCCCTAAGCCTCCATCGATCCGCCCCCGACGGCGCAAGAAAGCGCTTTCCTAAATTGTCGCGCCATGATCCAAGCTGGTCAATGAAACCGATCGCCCCGCAGAACCCAGGCGCTCCGCTGCTCGCCGGCAGCGCCCTTGCCTTCATCCCCGTGCCGCAACAGCGCCGCCGCGCCGACGGCTGGACGCCCGAGGCGCAGGCGCGCTTCATCCGCGCGCTCGGGGCGATGGGGTCGGTGGGAAGGGCGGCGCGCGCGGTCGGCATCGGCCGCGCCTCGGCCTATCGCCTGCGCGACCGGCCGGGGGCGTCGAGCTTCGCCGCCGCATGGGACCGCGCCATCTCGATGGGGCGGACGCACCAATATAGCATCGCAATGGACCGCGCGCTCAATGGCGTGACGACCGTTCGCATCCTCAAAGGCGGCGCGGTCGATGTCAGCGGGGGTCCGGACATGGCCGTCATCCACGCCGCGCTCCGCGACGAGGCGAGGCCGCCCCGCCCGCCTGACGCGACAAAGGAGACAGAATGACGGCGTACGTCCGTATATTTTGTCGCTTTAGCGGCCGCGCGGCGTCACTCGCCCTCTTCGCCTTTCGGCCGCCGCACTTCGCTGACCAGCAATTTGTCGATCTTGCGCCCGTCCATGTCGACGATCTCGAAGCGCCAGCCGCTGTTGGTGAAATGCTCGCCCTCGACCGGCAGATGCTTGAGGATCGCGAGCGCATGCCCCGCGGCGGTTGCATAGTCGCGGTCGTCGGCGAGCTCGATGCCCAGCCGTTCGGCCATCTGGTCGGCGGGCATCGACCCCGCGATCAGCAGGCTGCCGTCCTCGCGCTCGGTGACGAAGGGTTCGCTGCCGATGTCCTGATCCGACGCGAATTCGCCGGCGATCGCCGACATCAGGTCGGCGGGGGTCACCAGCCCTTCGAAATGACCATATTCGTCGTGGACGAGCAGCATCGGCACTTCGGCGAGGCGCAGATTCTCGAGCGCGTCCATCGCGTCGATCTGGTCGTGGATGACCTTCGCCGAGCGGGTGAGCTGCTCGAGGTCGAGTATCTGCCCGCGGAACAGCGCGGCGGCGATGTCGCGCGCCTGGACGATGCCGATGATGTCGTCGACCGAGCCGCGCGCGACCGGCAGGCGCGTGTGCGGGCTTTCGAGCAGCTTGGCGCGCACCGTGTCGGCGTCGGCGGCGATGTCGATCCAGTCGACGTCCTTGCGCGGCGTCATCACTTCGCGCACCGGCCGGTCGGCGAGCCGCACGACGCCCGAGATGATCGCGCGCTCGCTTTCCTCGATCACCCCCGACTTCGACGCCTCGGCGACGATCAGGTGCAGTTCCTCGGCGGTCACCCGGTCTTCCGATTCGCGGCTCAGGCCGAGCAGGCGGAAGACGAGGCCCGAACTATTGTCGAGCAGCCAGACGAGCGGCGCGGCGATTCGCGACAGCCAGTACATGATCGGCGCGACGAAGATCGCGATGCGTTCGGGGGCACGCAGCGCGAACTGCTTGGGCACCAGTTCGCCCGCGATCAGCGATGCGTAGGTCGTCAGCGCGATCACCACCGCAAAGCCCGCGGTCAGCGCGGTCTCGTCGTCAAGGCCGAACAGCGCCTGCAACCGCTCGCCGACCGGCTGGCCGAGACTGGCGCCCGAATAGGCGCCCGCGAGGATGCCGATCAGCGTGATTCCGACCTGCACCGTCGACAGGAAGCGCCCGGGGTCGGCGGCGAGCTGGCGCGCGACCTTCGCGCCCCGGCTGCCACGCTTCTCGGCGGCCTGGAGGCGCGGGTCGCGCGCCGAGACGATCGCGAGTTCGGACATGGCGAACAGGCCGTTGAGGAGGACGAGGATCGCGATGATCGCGACGTCCGACCAGGGAAAAGGGCTCATCGGGCGGTCGTGCGGCGCGGTCGCGCCATGCCCCTGTCAGCTTCGGTCATGGCCCCCTATAAGCGAAAGCCGCCGCATTGCACAATGGGATCGCCACGCTTGCGCTCAGCGCGCGTTCAGGCGAACGATGGAACCAGATCGGCAGCCGGATGTTATCGGCACGTAACAGCGCGACCGGGACCAGCCGGCGCGCCAAAAAGGGAGCGCACCCAATGAATATCAGGACCATCAAACTCACCGCCCTCGCCAGCATCGCCGCCGTCGCGCTGACCGGCTGCGTCACCGATCCCGAAACGGGCGAAAAGCGCATCTCGAAGGCCGCGATCGGCGGCGTCGGCGGCGCGCTGGGCGGCTATCTGCTCGGCGACCTGATCGGCGGTCGCAACAGCCGCACCGAGGAAATCGTCGGCGCCGGCATCGGCGCGGTCGCCGGCGCGGGGGTCGGCTATTATATGGACCAGCAGGAAAAGAAGCTGCGCGAACGCACCGCGGGCACCGGCATCGACGTCGAACGGCAGGGCGACCAGCTCGTGCTCAACATGCCCGGCGACGTCACCTTCGACCTCAACAGCGCGATGGTGAAGTCGCAGTTCCGCAGCGCGCTCGACAATGTCGCCTCGACGCTCGCCGAATATCCGAGCACCTATATCGACGTCTATGGCCACACCGATTCGACGGGCAGCGACAGCTATAATCAGGGGCTGTCCGAACGCCGCGCCGCGTCGGTCGCCGACTATCTGGCGGGCCGCGGCATCCAGCGCGCGCGCATGGCGACGCTCGGCTACGGCGAATCGCAGCTGAAGTGCAGCCCCGAACGCAGCGAGGCCGACTATCAGTGCAACCGCCGCGTCGAGATCCGCATCGCCCCGGTGACGCAGAACGACGTCAACGCGGCGCGCTGATTTCCACTCTCGTGGATGAAAGGGGCGTCGCCTGCGGGCGGCGCCCTTTTTGCGTCTAGCCCAGCGAGGGGAAGCTCGCCTTGAGCCCGTCGATGACGAACTGCGCCGCGAGCGCGGCGAGCAGCACCCCGAGCAGGCGGGTGATCACCGCCTCGCCCTTGTGCCCGATCAGCCGCATCAGCGGCCCCGCCGTCAGCAGCGCGGCCAGCGTCAGCAGCAGCACGAGCAGCAGCGCCCCGAAGATCACCACGGCGCGGTCGAGCCCGTTGTTCTGCGACACGAGCAGCATCACCGAGGCGATCGATCCCGGCCCGGCGAGCATCGGCATCGCCATCGGAAAGACCGAGACATCCTCGACCTCGGGGGTCGCCTTGATCTTCTCGGCGCGCTGCTCGCGGCGTTCGGTGCGCTTTTCGAACACCATGTCGATCGCGATCATGAACAGCATGATCCCGCCCGCGATGCGGAAACTGTCGAGGTCGATGTGCAGGAAGCTGAGCAGCGCCTCGCCGAACATCGCGAAAAAGACGAGGATGCAGCCGGCGATGAACGTCGCGCGCAGCGCCATCGCGCGGCGCTGCGCCGCGCTCGCCCCGGTGGTCAGGCTGGCATAGATCGGCGCGCACCCCGGGGGGTCGATCACCACGAAGAGCGTGACAAACGCCGAAATGAAAAGGTCGAGCATCGTCAGGGCCGGGGCGCGGGCGCCGCGACACGGTCGTCGATCACGGGCTGCATCGCGGTGCCGTCCCACAGGCGGACGGTGACGCGCCGCGCGCCGTCGGGGGCGACGACCGAGGTCCAGCTCAGCGTCTGGTCGGGCGACAGGCCGACGGCGCGGTCTTCGCCCTCACCGCCACCATCGACCGCGGTACCCGGCCGCGAGCCGCAGCTCGCCTGTTTCGATTCGATGAAATCGGGCGCTTCGCGCGGCGCCGCAAGCGTGTCGCCATGGTCGAGGATCCAGCGCGTCTCGCCGCTCTTGGGATCGCGCAGCCAGACGGTGCTGAAATAACCGTTCGCGGAGCCCTTCTGCCATGCGCCGGTCGTCGCGCCGACATTGCCGTCGCAGCTGACATAGACCGCGTGCGGTTGCCACACCACCGCCTGCGCCGGGTCCTTCTGCGTCTTGAGCCAGTCGCGCGCCTTCACCCGCTGCGGCACGAACATCACCGCATCGGGCGCCGACGTTTCGCGAAAGGCCGTCCACTGCCCCTTTTCCTGCGCCAGCCGCGCAAAGGCGATCTCGGCGGCGACAAAACCGCTGGGGTTGGGGCCGAGCGGCCGATTGCGGGCGTCCCCGGGCTGCCCCGCGCAGCCGGCGAGCAGCGCTCCCACGAGTGCGGCGGCGAACAGGCGACGCATCAGAAACCCTCCGGATCGTCGAGGCCCGCGCGGCGGTGCGCCGCGACGAGCGTATTGCGGAGCAGGCAGGCGATCGTCATCGGACCGACGCCGCCCGGAACCGGGGTAACCGCCGAGGCAAGCGGCAGCACCGACGCATAATCGACGTCGCCCACGAGCCGTCCTTTCGAAGCGCCGTCAGCGGCCGGCAGGCGGTTGATGCCGACGTCGATCACGACCGCGCCCGGCTTGATCCAGTCGCCCTTGACCATCTCGGCGCGCCCGACGGCGGCGACGACGATGTCGGCGCGCCGCACCAGATCAGGCAGGTCCCGCGTGCGGCTGTGCGCCATGGTGACAGTGGCGTTGGCGCCGAGCAGCAGCGCCGCCATCGGCTTGCCGACGAGGATCGAGCGACCGACGACGATCGCGTCCTTGCCCGACAGGTCGCCGAGCCGGTCCTGAAGCAGCAGCAGGCAGCCATAGGGGGTACAGGGCACCATGCCGGGGATACCGAGCGCGAGCCGTCCGGCGCTGACCGGGGTGAGGCCGTCGACATCCTTGTCGGGGTCGATCGTCGCGACCGCACGCTGTTCGTCGAGATGGGCCGGCAGCGGCAGTTGCAGCAGGATACCGTCGACCGCCTCGTCGGCGTTGAGCGCCGCGAGCAATGCCTCGACCTCGTCCTGCGTCGCGGTCGCAGGCAACCGATGCTCGAAGCTCATCATGCCGGCGGCGATCGTCGCCTTGCCCTTCGACCCGACATAGACCGCGCTCGCCGGATCGTCGCCGACCAGCACCACCGCGAGCCCGGGAGCGCGCCCGGTCGCCGCTTCGAACGCCGGAACCGCGTCCGCGATGCGCGCGCGCAGCCCCGCGGCAAAAGCCTTGCCGTCGATCACATGCGCCTGGCTGTCGTTGCTTGTCGTCATCGGATTACATCAATCCTGCGTTGATACCGATCGTGTAGAGATAGTTCATCACCGGCCCCCGGACGATGATCAGCAGGATCAGCACCACCATCGGCGTCAGGTCGATCCCGCCGAAATCGGGCATGATCTTGCGGATCGGGCGATAGAGCGGCTCGGTGATACGCTCGAGCACCAGCCACAGCTGGCGGACGAATTCATTGTGGGTATTGATGACGTTGAAGGCGAGCAGCCACGACATCACCGCCTGCACGATGATGATCCACCACAGGATATTGAGGAGGATCGACAGGATCTGGAGAAACATCAAATACATTGGGGGCTCCGGCCGGATGGTCGAGAACGGCACACTAGCGGTGAATGAGCGTCCCTGCACCCCTGGCGGTGAAAATTTCCAGCAGCATCGCATGCGGCACGCGGCCGTCGAGGATGACCGCGGCTTCGACGCCGCTGTCGACCGCGGCGAGGCAGGTGTCGACCTTGGGAATCATCCCCCCCGTGATCGTCCCGTCGTCTTTCAGCCCGTCGATGCCCGAGCGGTCGAGATCGGTGAGCAGGGTGCCGCCCTTGTCGAGCACCCCGGCGACGTCGGTCAATAGGAAGAAGCGCTTGGCACCGAGCGCGCCTGCGATCGCGCCCGCCATGGTGTCGGCGTTGATATTATATGTCGCCCCGTCGGCACCGAGCGCGACGGGTGCGACGACGGGAATGAAATTGTCCTTGGCCAGATTGTTGAGGATCGTCGGATCGACCGCGACCGGCTCGCCGACAAAACCCAGATCGACGTGGCGCTCGATCCCCGAATTGGGATCGGGCTCGCTGCGCGTGACCTTTTCGGCAAGCACCAGATTGGCGTCCTTCCCCGACAGGCCGACCGCCCGCCCGCCGAGCCCGGCGATCCAGCTGACGATTTCCTTGTTGATCTTCCCCGCGAGGACCATCTCCGCGACTTCGGCGGTGGCGGCGTCGGTGACGCGCAGTCCGCCGATGAACTGCGATTCGATGCCGAGCTGCTTCAGCATCCGCCCGATCTGCGGTCCGCCGCCGTGGACGACCACCGGGTTGATGCCTACCGCCTTCAAAAGCACGACATCTTCGGCGAAGTCGCGCTGCGCCTCGGGATCGCCCATGGCATGGCCGCCATATTTGATCACGAAGGTCTCGCCGGCGTAGCGCTGAAGATAGGGCAGCGCCTCGACGAGCGTTTCGGCCTTGGCGAGCAGCTCGGGACGGCTGGCGGGATCGGGAAGCTGGCTCATGCGACGCCTCCCTTGGCGTCGAGATTGCGGCCGAGCGCGACGAGCCCCGTGATGACGAACGGAATGACGAGGATCGACAGCGCGACCTTCGCCAGCATCTGTCCGCCCATCAGGTTGGCGATCGGGAATACGCCGTAAAAGGCGATGGTGACGAACAGCAAGGTGTCGACGATCTGGCTGAGCGCGCTGGCGATCGCGCCGCGGATCGCAAGCCAGGTCGATCCGCTCGCGCCTTCGCGCCCGCGCAGCTTGGAAAAGATGGTGACGTTGAGGAATTGCGACGTGCCATAGGCGACGATCCCTGCCGCCATCAGGCGCGGGCTCTGACCCAGGATCATGTCGAACGAGGCAAGCCGTTCGGGCTGCATTTCGGGCGAGGCCGGAAGCGCCAGCACCAGCGCGGTGAGCATGATCGAGAGGACCAGCGGCACGAAACCCCAAAGCACGAGCCGGTTCGCGACCGATTGTCCGTGCAGTTCGGCGACGCTGCTCGACAGCGCAACAAGCAGCAGGAAGGCAAAGATCCCTGCCTCGACCGCGAGCCAGTCGCCGAGCGCGACCTGCTTGTTTCCGAGCACCCCGGCAAGCACGACCATGCCGCCGTAGATGATCGTGAACAGAAAGAGCGAGGGCGATAGCGTGCGCGGGAGCGCCGTGGATGCGGGTTCGGTCATCGGCGCGCGATAGTCGCTTTTTCGGGCGCTGGAAAGATGCCGGTCAGTCGGGCGGACTGTGCCCGGCGAGCAAGGCACGGATCGCGTTCGGCAGCCTTGGCGACGCCTGCCCCGCCCCGCGCGGCCGGCAACGACAACCAGAACCCGAACCGGCCCGAGCCGAACCAGTGCAGAGCGGGAAAACGCCGGCCCGTCGCACCGGACACCCTCGCTGCGGCGAACGGCGATCACCGCCCCTTGCCCCGTGCGTTCAGCCCGCTAGACAGGCGCAAGTAAATTGCGGGGGACGCACAGAAGTTATGGAACGCCTTATCGGTCTGCTCGGGATCGTCGCCTTGCTCGCGATCGCCGTGCTGTTTTCGTCGAATCGCCGCTGGATCCGGCTGCGCGTCGTCGTCCCCGCCTTTCTGCTACAGGCCGGTTTCGCGCTGCTGGTGATCGGTACGCCGTGGGGCCGCAGCGCGATCCAGGCGATGTCAAACGGCGTCTCCAACCTGCTCGGCTATGCCAAGGCGGGTACGGATTTCATCTTCGGCCCGCTCGCTTCGCCCGAAATGGGCGGCCACAGCTTCGCGATCGCCGCGCTGCCCGTAATCATCTTCTTCGCCTCGCTGATCTCGATCCTCTACTATCTGGGCATCATGCAACTGGTGATCAAATGGGTCGGCGGCGCGATCCAGAAGGTCACCGGGATCACCAAGGTCGAGAGCCTCGGCGCCGCCGCAAACATCTTCGTCGGGCAGAGCGAAAGCCCGCTCGTCATTCGCCCCTATCTCGCGAGCCTCACCCCGTCGCAGCTGTTCACGATCATGACCGTCGGCATGGCGGGCGTCGCGGGCACGATTCTCGGCGCCTATGCGAGCATGATCGGGGAGCAATTGCTGCCTTATCTGCTCGCCGCGAGCTTCATGTCGGCGCCCGGCGGCATCCTGATGGCCAAGATCATGATGCCCGACGACCCCAAGGATCTGGGCATCGAACCGGTGATCATGCCCGAGGCTAGCCACGACGAGGAAAAGCCCGCGAACATCATCATGGCAGCCGCACAGGGCGCGCAGACCGGGGTCAAGCTGGCGGTCGCGGTCGGTGCGATGGTGCTTGCCTTCGTCGCGCTCGTCGCACTCGCCAACGGCATCCTCGCTGGCGTCGGTGGCTGGTTCGGTTACGAGAGCCTGTCGTTCCAGGCGATCATCGGCGCGATCTTTCGCCCGGTGATGTGGCTGATGGGAGTGCCGTGGGATGAAAGCGCCGTCGTCGGCGGTCTGTTCGGGACCAAGGTGGTGCTCAACGAATTCGTCGCCTTCATCGACCTCGGCAAAGTCCAGGGCGACATGTCGCTGGCGGCTGTCGCGATCGCGACCTTTGCGTTGTGCGGTTTCGCCAATTTCAGCTCGATCGCGATCCAGATGGCGGTGACCGGCGGGCTCGCGCCGAACCAGCGGCCGATGATCGCCCGACTGGGGCTCAAGGCCCTGCTCGCGGGCAGCCTGTCGAACCTGATGTCGGCAGCGCTCGCGGGACTGATCCTGGCGGTCACCCCGCCGCTCACGACGCCCGAACCGGCGCCGGCCGCCACGCCGGTCGCCGCCGATTCTGTCGCGCCGCCGGTCGCCGGTACGACGCCCGCACCATAGCGCTCTTCACCATCGGGCGGAGGCAGCTGGTGCCGCCCGATCGCTGGAACGGGTCGGCGCGCGAGCAGATGGAGACCATCGGCAACCGCGAATATCTGGCCGGCGTGCTCTGCGTGCGATCGGCCTATTGACGCGAACGGACCCGGGTCAGAGCCGCATGCAGGCGAGCGCCGCGCGCACCTCGTCCACGAACAGGTCCGGCTGTTCCCACGCGGCGAAATGCCCGCCGCGGCAGGGTTCGTTCCAGTAGACGATGTTGGTGTAGCGACGCTCGGCCCAGCGCCGCGACAGGCGCATGATTTCGTTCGGGAACAGGCTGCAACCGGTCGGCACATGGATTTCGCCGGCGCCGAACGCGCGGAAGCTGTGCCAGTAGAGCCGCGCCGACGAGGCTGCGCTCGCGGTCAGCCAATAGAGGCTGACGGTATCGAGCATCGCGTCGCGCGACAGCGCTTTTTCGGGGTGGCCGCCGATCGACTGGCCGCCCAGTGCATGGCCGCAATCGGTCCAGCCGTGGCATTTCTCGACGATCCACGCCATCTGGCCGACGGGCGAATCGGTGAGGGCATAGCCGAGCGTCTGCGGCCGCGTCGCCTGCTGGGTCGAATAGCCGCTGTCCTTGGCCTGGTACCAGCCGAAGCGCGCGAGATAGAGTTTCTCGGCCTCGCTGAGATCCGTCATCAGGTCGGACGGCGGCGCGCCGACAACCATGTTGACGTGGATACCCGCGCAATGATCGGCGTGGTGCATGCCGAGCGCGCAGGTCACCGCACTGCCCCAGTCGCCGCCTTGCGCGAAATAGCGATCGTAGCCGAGCCCCCGCATCAGCGCGTCCCACGCGGCGGCAATATGCTCGACGCTCCACTTCGCCTCGGCCGGCTTGCCCGAAAATCCGTAACCGGGAAGCGAGGGAATGACGAGATGATAGTCTCGCGACAGCGGTTCGATAACGTCGAGGAATTCGAGGATTGATCCCGGCCAACCGTGCGTCAGCACCAGCGGCCGCGCGGCGGGACTCGCCGAGCGGATATGGAGAAAATGAATGTCGAGGTCGTCGATCGTCGCGAGATAGTTGGGCCACGCGTTGAGCCGCGCCTCGATCCGGCGCCAGTCGTAACCGCCGCGCCAATAGGTGGCGAGGTCCTGCGCATAAGCCAGCGGCAATCCCTGATCCCAGTCGTCGACCGTCTCCTTTTCGGGCCAGCGCGTGTTTGCGAGCCGCGCCTTGAGATCGTCGAGCGCCGCCTGCGATACCTCGACGGTGAAAGGGCGCAGATCCTCGACGTTCATTGGCCATCCTCCATTGCTTTACGGGTCAGAACGCGAACCCACGGTCCCTGGACGCCGTCATAACCGCCGCCAAGCCCTTCGGCGATGTCCAGCGAACCCCACGGGCCGGCCCGACGATACACCGCTTCGGCGTCGGCCGCCGACAGATAGTTGAAATAGCGCCCGAAGCGGTCCCGTCCCTCGCTCCCGCCGCCCTTGTAACTCGCAAGATGCCATCCCCCCGGGCGCAGCGCGCGCCAGATGCGATGCAGGATATCGGGCAATCCGGGACGGGGCACGTGCAGCAGGCTCGCCGACGCGAGCACGGCATCATAGCCGCGCTCGACGTCGAGTTCGTCGAAGCGCAGAACAGCAACGCGCCGGCCGAGCCGCGTAGCCGCCCGCGCCGCGATTTCGGCGACACCATCGGTCACATCGACGTCGAAGCCGCGTCCGATCAGATATTCGGCATCGATCCCGCCGCCGCATCCCAGTTCGAGGACGCGCGCGCCGCGCGGCAGGCGGTCGGCGAAGCCGGCGAGGTGACGGCTGACACCTCCTGCACCGCTGGCAGTGTAGACGGGCGCTTCGGCCGCATAGAAAGCCAGCGTCGCAGGATCGAAGGTCGCGCGGGCGACATCGAATCCGGGCGTATCGCTGGCGATATCCGTCCTCCCCCTTCCCCGGTTCAGGGCCGGGCCGGCGCCTTGCAGCCGCGTTCGATCCCGACCCCCTTCAAAAAGCCCCGCCGTACCGTACCGGCATAAACCGCGATCGCATAGCGCCGCCGTTCGGCGTTGGCGCCGGTGACCTCGCCGATCAGCCCGCCGAAGGGAATGAAGCTGCCCGCCACATTGCCCGCGACGCGCCCCGCGGTCTTCTCGCGCTTCTTGGCGAGGCTCTCGTCGACCCGTTCGTTGATGTCGGGCCCGAGCACGGCGTTGAGTTCCTCGACCTCGCGGATGATCGCGGCGCATTTGCCGAAGCCGGCGAGCGAATAGGGATCGCCCTGGATCGCGAGCAGCTTCGGCGGGACCTCCTTGCCGTCGAAGGGTTCGGTCACCGAATTGGCGGTTTCCTTGATCGTCGACTGCTCGGGCGCGCCCTGCTGGGCGCAAACCGGGACCGTCGCCATCAGTCCGAGCACCGGCAGAAAGGCGAGGCTTTTTCGAAACATGGTCAGGCTCCCGTTGCGATCTTCGGTTGTCGACCTCTAACGCACGGCAACCGATTCGGCTCCCGCACCGACCAGCCGGCTGCGCGCGGGACGACGGCGATCAGCGCGTCGGAACGGGCGCCTCGCCGGTCCAGTCGTAGAAGCCGCGCCCGGCTTTCTTGCCGACCCAGCCCGCCTCGACATATTGGACGAGCAGCGGCGCGGGGCGGAATTTGGGGTCGCCGGTTCCGCTCTGGAGCACGCGGATGATCTCGAGGCAGGTGTCGAGACCGATGAAGTCGGCGAGCGTGATCGGCCCCATCGGATGGTTGAGACCCAAACGGCAGCCGGCATCGATGTCCTGCATCGTCGCGACGCCCTCGCCCAGCGCGAAGATCGCCTCGTTGATCAGCGGCATCAGCACGCGGTTGACGATGAACCCCGGCGCGTCGTTGGCGTGGACGATCTCCTTGCCGAGTCCGCGGCCATAGGCCTCGACCGCCTGAAGCGTGGCGTCGCTGGTCGCGAGGCCGCGGATCAGTTCGATGAGGCCCATCACCGGTACCGGGTTGAAGAAATGGACGCCGATGAAGCGCGCCGGATCGGGCGCCGCCTGCGCGAGGCGGGTGATCGGGATCGAGCTGGTGTTCGACGCGAGGATCGCGGTGGCCGAGAGATGCGGGCCGACGCTCGAGAAGATCGCGCGCTTGATTTCCTCGCGCTCGGTCGCCGCCTCGATCACGAGATCGGCGGGTGCGAAAGCGGCATGATCGGCGACGGGAGTGATGCGCGCAAGCAGCGCGTCGGCGTCGGCCTGCGTCATCTTCTCTTTGGTCACGAGGCGCGCAAGCCCCTTGGCGATCCCCACCTTGCCCGCTTCGGCGCGTGCGATGTCGATGTCGGACAGCAGCACATCGTGGCCGGCTCCCGCCGACACCTGCGCGATACCCGCGCCCATTTGCCCTGCCCCGATGACGCCGACGATCATATGCCTGTCCTTTTATCCACACGCGCGCCCGTTGCGGGCAGCCAATCCAATCATCCCATATTCCGTTTGCCCTGAGCTTGTCGAAGGGCTGTTCTTTCTTTCAACGTTGAAGAAAGAGAAGGACGGTCCTTCGACAAGCTCAGGACGAACGAGTCAGGACGTGGCCGCTGCTCTAGATTCTGGCGCGGTCTCGTCAAGAGTGGAGGATCAGGGAGCCGAGCGGAACTCGGTCGCCCGGGCGAGGATCAGCGCGAAGGCCGGGTCGGCATCGTCCCAGGTCGCCACGGGTGTCCAGCGGCCGGCGCGGAGCAGCAGGTTCGCGTCGCGCGGGCCATATTTATGGCTGTTCTCGCTGTGGATCGTCTCGCCCTTCGCCATATGATAGCGGCGCCCGTCGACCGTGAAGTCCATGGCGCAGGCCGCGACGAGGTGCATTTCGATGCGCGCATGGACGTCGTCCCAGACCGCACGATGGGTGAAATTTTCGACCGGGATCGTCCCGCCGAGTTCGCGGTTGATGCGTTCGAGCAGATTGAGATTGAACGCCGCGGTGACCCCGGCGGGGTCGTCATAGGCCCGTTCGAGAATCGCGACATCCTTGATCCGGTCGATACCGATCAGCAGCAGAGCGCCGTCGCCGAGCGCCTCGCGCCAATCCCGCAGAAGATCGACGGCGGTGCGTGCGACCATGTTGCCGATCGTCGAGCCGGGAAAGAAGCCGAGTTTGGGCAAGGCGGCGATTTCGCGCGGCAAGGATACGCGCTGGGTGAAATCGGCCTCGACCGGATAGATGGCGAGACCCGGGAAGCGCGCCGCCAGCGCGAGCGCGCTGTCGCGAAGAAAATCGCCCGAGATATCGACCGGAACATAGGCCGCGGGCGCAATCGCATCGAGCAGCAGCGGCGTCTTGGTCGAACTGCCCGATCCCAGTTCGACCACCGCGCGGCCGGGACCGACCGCCACGGCGATATCGGCGGCGTGGCGGGTGAGCAGGCCGGTTTCGCTGCGTGTCGGATAATATTCGGGGAGCGCGGTGATATCCTCGAACAACGCCGATCCGGTCGCATCGTAGAACCAGCGCGCGGGGACCGCCTTTTGCGCCTGCGACAGCCCGGCGTGGACGTCGGCGCGAAAGGCCATGTCGACGCCGGCGTCGTCGGCCGAAACCTGACGAAGATTGCGCACAACGCCCATGGTCAAAGATCCTTCGCGAGCCGCACGCCGGTGAACTGCCAGCGCTGGTGCGGGTAGAAAAAGTTGCGACAGGTCGGCCGCATATGGCCGCGCGGGGTCGCGACGCTGCCGCCGCGCAGCACGAACTGGCCGCTCATGAACTTGCCATTATATTCGCCGACCGCGCCGGGCGCGGCGCGGAAGCCAGGATAGGGACGATAGGCGCTGCCGGTCCATTCCCACACGCTGCCGAACATCTGTTGCAGGCCCGTGTCGGCGGCGGGCGCTGCGACGGGCTGGACGGGGCCGGCCGCATCGAGCTGTGCGCCCGAGGCGGGGTCGAGCACGGCGGCCGCCGCCTCCCATTCGATTTCGGTCGGCAGGCGCGCGCCGGCCCAGCTCGCGAAGGCGTCGGCCTCGAAGACGCTGATATGGGTGACCGGCGCCGCGGGATCGATGTCCTGCCAGCCCGCGAGAGTGAAATATCGCCCGTCCTGCCAGTAGGCGGGCGCCGCCACATCCTTGTCCTGCACCCAAGCCCAGCCGTCGCTGAGCCAGAGCGACGCGGTGCGATAGCCGCCGTCGGCGATAAATTGTTGCCACTCGCCGTTGGTCACGGGACGGCTGGCAAGCGCGTGCGGCGTGAGGAGCGCCGAAAAGCGCGGGCCTTCGCAGTCGAAGGCGAAGCCGTCGCCGGCATGGCCGATGCCGACCACCCCCTCGGCGCCGCGCACCCAGCGCATCGGCGCGGCGTCCCCGCTGCGCGTCAAAGGCGCCGAAAACTGCGCAACTTTACACTGAATCGCACCCTGCTCCCACACCGCGGGGCCGAGCGGATTCTGCGCGAAGAGATGCTTGATGTCGGTAAGCAGCAATTCCTGATGCTGTTGTTCGTGATGGATGCCGAGGGTGACGAGCGCCTGCGCTGCGCGCGGCAGATCGGGCAGCGCGCGCTGGACCGCGGCATCGACATGCGCGCGCCAGACGCGGATTTCATCGAGCGACGGGCGCGTCAGCAGCCCGCGTTGCGCGCGCGCGTGGCGCGCGCCTTCGGCCTCGTAATAGCTGTTGAAAAGAAAGGGATAGCGTTCGTCGAACAGCCGGTATCCGGGAAGATGATCGCGCAGCACGAAGGTTTCGAAGAACCAGGTCGTATGCGCGAGGTGCCATTTGGCGGGCGAGGCGTCGGGCATCGACTGGACGCTGGCGTCGGCATCGGACAACGTCGCGACGAGATCGAGCGACAGGTGCCGCGTCGCGGCGAAACGCCGGGTCAGCGCCTCGATCGGATCGGCCTCGGTCGCGGACGGAGCATCGGTTCGGCTGGCCATGGGCAGATAATCCCCCGGGGTGCGATTCGGTTTCGCGGCTGGCCCCGATTATGGGTGCACACCGATGGATTGTCTAGAACATTAAGGGAACAACGCCGCCCACGAGGCGATTGACCGCTTGCGACGGGGTGTCGGCTTTGGGGTGGGAAGCGGACGTTCCAGATTATCAAGTGAGATTGGTATCAACGAACATTTCGGCGAATTGCTGGGCAGGTAGTTTTACGCCATTTGCGGCCGCGATCCGCTGATTCTTGGTCCACATTTCTCGGATTAGTTCTGGCATTTTTTCGGGCAGTTCCATCGCAGTGGCGATTGCATTCTGCCAAGTCCCGTCGCCGCCGAAAGTGCCGGTAAGCTTTGGAGCCATTGCCTGTAGGCGTGAAGCGTCGTTCTCGGAGAGGTGGTCGACTGACCAGAGAACATAAAGCTCCAATAATCGAAGCATCGGCTTGCCGACGTAGCGCTCGGGGTCGGTGTTGGTAACAGTTTCGAGGGGCGGCGGCGCTGCTTCCTTTTTCGACCATGGCCAGCCCATAACCCCTCCCAATAATCTCAGAGAGCATAGACTGCCATGACGGGCTTATGTCCGCAATCGGTCGATAACGGCCATCCGACAGGCGATCCGACAGGCGGCCGCCATGCCTGCGTCAGCGCGTCGCGCCGGGTTTCCAGAGGATGTCACCGCCCGCCGCTGCGTTGATGTGCCGGGTGAGCACGAACAGATGGTCCGAAAGGCGATTGAGATAGGACAGCGCGATCGGGTTGAGGTCGCGCCCCTGCGCCGCGGTCACCGCCGCGCGTTCGGCGCGGCGCGCGATGGCGCGCGCGAGGTGCAGCCGCGCCGCGGCTTCGGTGCCGCCGGGCAGGATGAAGCTGCGCAGCGCGCCGAGTTCGGCGTTCATCGCGTCGATCTCGTCCTCCAGCCGCGCGATCTGGCCGGGCACGATGCGCAGCGCCATTTCGTGCGGTCCGAAACCGAACTGGATGTCGGGCGGGGTCGCAAGGTCGGCCCCGAGGTCGAACAGTTCGTTCTGGATGCGCGACAGCATCGCAGCTTCGTCGCTCGCCGGGTCGAGCACGGCGGCGGCAATGCCGATCGCGCTGTTCGCTTCATCGACGTCGCCGATCGCCGCCATCAGCGCATCGGACTTGGCGACGCGCGACCCGTCGACGAGCCCGGTGGTGCCGTCGTCGCCGGTGCGCGTATAGATCTTGTTGAGCTTGACCATGATACCGGGTGCGCGGCGCTTATTTGCCGGCGGCGACGAAGCCGATCAGGACGAGCAGGATGATGGTGATCGCCTGCCATTTGACGCGCGCCATCATCATCCGGTTCTGGAGCCGCTGGTTTTCCTCGACCTTGCCGTCGATCGCGGCGCGGTGTCCCTGCGCGAAATAGAGGAGCCCCCGCGCGAGCGAGAAGAGGACGAAGCCGGCGGCGACCACGACGCCAAGGACAAGCAGGATTTCCATGCCCTTCATTTAGGGATTTTGCAGGAAAAATCCAGTGGGAAGCCGGCCGTGCAAGAGATCGTCGGCGAGCCGCCGCCCGTCGAGACCCGCGGCGCGCAGCGAGGCGAGCGAGGCGGCCGCGTCGCGCTTTGCGAGCCGCTTGCCGTTGGGGCCGCAGACGAGGCCGTGGTGGCGGTAGAGCGGGACCGGCAGGTCGAGCAGGGCCTGGAGCAGGCGGTGGACGTCGGTCGAGGCGATCAGGTCGGCGCCGCGGATCACATGGCTGACCCCCATGGCGGCGTCGTCGAGGCTGCTCGCGAGGTGGTAGGAGGCGGGCGCATCCTTGCGCGCGAGGACGACGTCGCCATGCGCCAGAGGCGCGGCGCGGCGCGCGCCCTGCCCCTCCTCTTCCCATGCAAGTTCGCCGGTCGTGGCGACCGCCTTCGCCATGTCGAGGCGCCAGCAGTGCGGCTCGCTTTCCAGCCGCCGGCGGCGCTCGCTCTCCGCCAGATGGCGGCAGGTGCCCGGATAGGCCGCCCCCGCCGGACCGTCGGGCGGGCCGTGCGGCGCGGCGAGGCTCGCGGCGATGTCGGCGCGGGTACAGAAGCAGGGATAGACCAGCGCGCGCGACCGGAGAGCGTCCAATGCCGCCGCATAGCGATCGAGCCGCGCCGACTGGCGCACCGGATCGCCGTCCCAGTCGATCCCGAGCCATTCGAGGTCGGCGAGCGCGGCCGCGACATAGATCTCGCGCGAACGGCTGCCGTCGATGTCGTCGATGCGGATGCGGAACCGCCCGCCCGCGCCGCGCGCCGCGGCATGGGCGAGCAGCGCGCTATAGGCGTGGCCGAGATGGAGTTCGCCGGTCGGGCTCGGAGCGAAACGCGTCAGCATGGCGGCGAAAGGCAAACCAGATGCTGTGGGCGATCCGTATGATTCATTCCATATCTTGCGGAACATGCCCCCTTGACGCCAGATTCTGATGCGGCATGTAATGATGCTGTCACTTCGGGAAGGCAGTGGCGCGCCAACCCGCGCAGCACAGGGGGCAGCGTCCAAAAGCCATGTTCCATCCCGATCTTGCCCGACATCCCGACAGTTGTCCCGCGCTCGTCCTCAACGCCGACTATACGCCGCTGAGCTATTATCCGCTGAGCCTGTGGCCGTGGCAGACCGCGGTCAAGGCGGTATTCCTCGACCGCGTCACCATCGTCGAGAATTACGAGCGCGAGATTCACTCGCCGACGCGGACGATGCCGATCCCGAGCGTCATCGCGCTCCGCCAATATGTCAAACCGTCGCAATATCCGGCCTTCACGCGCTTCAACCTGTTTCTGCGCGACCGTTTTGCGTGCCAATATTGCGGATCGGCCAAGGACCTGACCTTCGACCATGTCGTGCCGCGCCGGCTGGGTGGACGCACCACGTGGGAGAATGTCGCAACGGCGTGCGCACCGTGCAACCTCAAGAAGGGCGGGCGCACCCCGGCGCAGGCGCACATGCCGCTCCACCGCCAGCCGTGGCGCCCGACGAGCTGGCAGCTCCAGGACAACGGCCGCTGCTTCCCGCCCAACTATCTGCACACGAGCTGGATCGACTGGCTCTATTGGGACGTCGAGCTCGAAGGCTGACGGGAACATAACGAACGCGACAGCGTAGGTTCACCGGGGCGGTTTTAGGGGACCGCCGACAAAAAAGGAGAACAGTCATGGTTCGTTTCGCCCGCACCCTCGCGCTCGGCCTCGCCACCCTGCCGCTCGCCGCCTGCGCGACGCTGATGCCGTCCGAAGAGCCGGTGTCGGTCACCGGCAGCATCACCTACCGCGAGCGCATGGCGCTGCCCCCGACGGCGCAGGTCGAGATCCAGCTCGCCGACGTCAGCCGGATGGATGCGCCGTCGCGCACGATCGCGCAGCAGAGCTTCACCGCCGACGGGCGGCAGGTGCCCTTCGCCTTCTCGCTCACCGTCGACCAGCGCAAGCTCGATCCGCGCGGCCGCTATTCGGTCTCGGCGCGGATCAGCGACGGGTCGGGGAAGTTGATGTTCATCACCGACACGCACAATGGCGTGACCTTTGACGGACGCCCGCGGATCGACATGGGGACGCTCGTCCTGATCAGGACGCGCTAGCTGTTCCCCGGACAGTCGATGTCGACGGGAATGTTCATCTCCCTGAGCATCTGTTCGATCCCGGCATAATCGAATTGCCATTCTTCATCGTCGCCGAGCGAGCGATCGCCCGGCGACATCGCTACGCCGCGGCAACAATAGCAGACACGCAGTTCCGCAACCTGCGCCCCGTCAGCATCGAAATACCGAAAGAAATGGTGCGGGATGAAACAGGCCGCCTCGGCGTCGTTCTCGAACTCTTCGCGCGTCATGCGATATCGAAAGACGGACCGGTCGAGGCGTGCACGCTGCGCGGGCGTAAGCAGAATACCATCCCCGTCATTCATGAGCTCCACCACGCGCGGCAGCTTGGGTTCTGTATCGCCTTTCACAAAAAGTCGAACTTCGACCGCCTCGCGCGGCGGGACCATCAACCGCCGCTCGCCGGGCTTTAATGCCCCAAGGCCTCCATGGGTGGAATTTGGCGCTCCCATCGTTGCCCCGAGCACCACTCCTATGGCCACGAAAAGCGCCACCCACATGGCGAAGACGGCATTCCGGCTTTTCATATTCGTCCCCCTATCAACGAGAATTGCGCGGCCCTGTCCGATTTGCAACCGCGCATCATCGCCGACAGTTCACCAGCCATTTGCGACAAACACCCAACCGGAACCTCCGGCTGGAAGGCCCAAGCAGACAGCATGCACAAAATTTCGGGTAGAGCGGGCGCATAGCTATGCGCCAAGCGCATAGCTTGACCCCGCACCTTCGCAGGTGCAGCAAAGGCGGCCATGGGCCCGCCGATACAGATCTCGCAAAATCCCGACATCCGCTATCTCGGGCGGATCCTCGGCGACGTCATCCGCGCCTATGGTGGCGACAAGCTGTACCGGCAGACCGAATATATCCGCTCGGCGAGCGTCGACCGGCATCGTGGCATCGCGGGCGCCGAGGCGATCGACCCGGGGCTCGACGCGCTGAGCCTCGACGACACGATCGCCTTCGTGCGCGGCTTCATGCTCTTCTCGATGCTCGCCAACCTTGCCGAGGACCGGCAGGGGGTTGCCGCCGAGCCCGAGGCGACGGTGGCCGCCGCGCTCGCGCGGCTGGCAGGCGACGGGATCGACGCGCGCGCCGTCGCCGCGCTGATGGAGGCGGCGCTGGTCGCCCCCGTGCTCACCGCGCACCCGACCGAGGTACGCCGCAAGTCGGTACTCGACCACAAGAACCGCATCGCCGAACTGATGCTGCTGCGCGACGCCGGGGTCGACGAGACCCCCGAGGGCGACGTGGTCGAGGATGCGATCCGCCGGCAGGTCGTGCTGCTGTGGCAGACGCGTCCGCTGCGCACCGAAAAGCTGTTCGTCGCCGACGAGATCGACAATGCGCTGACCTATTTGCAGGGCGTCTTCCTGCCCGTGCTGCCGAAGCTCTATGCGCGCTGGGAAGGCGAGCTGGGGCAGCGCCCCGCGAGCTTCCTGCGTGTCGGCAGCTGGATCGGCGGCGACCGCGACGGCAATCCCTTCGTCACCGCCGAGACGCTGCGGCTCGCGACGGGATCCAACGCCGCCGCGGTGCTCGGCCATTATATCGATGCGGTGCACGCGCTCGGCGCCGAGCTGTCGGTGTCGTCGGCGCTCGCGCCGGTGCCCGACACGGTCGAGGCGCTGGCCGCGGCGAGCGGCGACAGTGCGCCCAGCCGCAGCGACGAACCCTATCGCCGCGCGCTGTCGGGAATCTATGCCCGGCTGACCGCGACCTACGCCGCGATCGCGGGGCGTCCGGCGCCGCGCCCTTCGGCGCTGCCGGGCGAACCCTATGCGACGCCGGAGCATTTCCGCCGCGACCTCGTCACGCTCGCCGACGGACTCGAAGCGAGCGGCGAGGGCCAGCTCGGCGGGATCGGCGCGCTCGGGCGGCTGATCCGCGCGGTCGAGGTGTTCGGCTTTCACCTCGCAACGCTCGACATGCGCCAGAACAGCGCGGTGCACGAGCGCGTGCTCGCCGAACTGCTGAGGGTCTCGGGGGTCGAGGCCGATTATCTGGCGCTCGACGAGGAAGCCCGCATCGCGCTGCTGCGCCGCGAACTCGCCAGCAACCGCCCGCTCGCCGCGCCGTGGCACCGGTGGAGCGAGGAGACGGCGGGCGAGCTCGCGATCGTCCACGCCGCCGCCGATGTACGCGCGCGGCTGGGCGACGACGCGATCTGCCAGTGGATCATCAGCAAGGCCGAAAGCCTGTCCGACCTGCTCGAGGTGCATGTGCTCGCACGCGAGGCGGGGCTGTGGACCGCGGGCGGCACCGACAGCCTGATGGTCGTGCCGCTGTTCGAGACGATCGCCGACCTCGACGATGCCCCCGCGATCATGGCGCGCTATTTCGCGCTGCCCGAAATCGCGCCGCAGGTCGCCGCGCGCGGGCATCAGGAAGTGATGATCGGCTATTCGGATTCGAACAAGGACGGCGGCTATCTGACCTCGACCTGGGGGCTGCACCAGGCGTCGGACGCGCTGACCCCGGTGTTCGCGGCGGCGGGGACGTCGATGCAATTGTTCCACGGCCGCGGTGGCGCGGTCGGGCGCGGCGGCGGCAGCGCCTTTGCCGCGATCCGCGCCCAGCCCGCGGGTACGGTGCAGGGGCGCATCCGCATCACCGAGCAGGGCGAGGTAATCGCCGCGAAATTCGGCACCGCCGACAGCGCGGTCTCCAACCTCGAGGCGATGGTCTCGGCGAGCCTGCTTGCGAGCCTCGAGCCCGAGGGGCTGTGCGCGCAGGACTGCATGCGCTTCACCGCGGCGATGGACGCGCTGTCGGATACCGCCTTCGCCGCCTATCGCGGGCTGGTCTACGACACCCCGGCGTTCCGCGATTTCTTTCGCGCGATGACCCCGATCGCCGAGATCGCGACGCTCAAGATCGGGTCGCGACCGTCGAGCCGCACCAGATCGACCGCGATCGAGGACCTGCGCGCGATCCCGTGGGTGTTCAGCTGGGCGCAGGCGCGCACGATGCTGCCCGGCTGGTACGGGACGGGCGAGGCGTTCGCGGCCTTTGAAGACAAGCCGCTCCTCGCGGATATGGCGCAAAGCTGGCCCTTCTTCGGCGCGCTGCTCGGCAATATGGAGATGGTGCTTGCCAAATCCGACATGGGGATCGCGGCGCGCTACGCCGAGCTCGCGGGCGGTGTCGACGGGCATGACGCGATCTTCGGGCAGATCAGGGACGGCTGGCACCGCGCCCACGACGGATTGCTGACGATCACCGGCCAGACGCGATTGCTCGAAAACAACCCCGCCCTCGAGGCGTCGATCCGGCTGCGCCTGCCCTATATCGAGCCGCTCAACCTGCTCCAGATCGAGCTGATGAAGCGCCACCGCGCGGGCGAGACCGATCCGCGCATCGCCGAGGGTATCCAGCTGACGATCAACGCGATCGCGACCGCGCTGCGGAACAGCGGATAGGCGCGACTCCACCCGGCCCCGCCCGATGCAACCGGGGGCGGGGCCGGGTTCCGGCGCCTATTTCGAAACGATCCGCACCTCACCCCTGGCATTCGCCCCGTCGGGGGTGAAGCCGATGGTGAAAGCATCGCCATCCTTGTCGGTGCCCGCCAGCGTGTCGCCGGTGCGGCTCACCTTGACCGATTTTTTCGCGAACTCGCCCGCCATCCAGTCGGCCGCCTTTGCCGGCGTCGTCGGCGAGGTGAAGCCGAATTTCACCACCGCGTCCTTCGCGCCATCCTTGTCGTTCGCATTGATGTCCATCGTGGTGATCGTGCTGCCCGGAAACAGCTTCACCCCGTCGATGTCGAAATCGCTGGTGATGTCGAGATCGGCGATATCGGGAATGTCGAGGTCGATATTGACCCCGTCGCCGTCGATCTTGAGCTTGCCGCCGTCCTTGCCCGAGGTGATGCGGACCCCGCCCCCGTCGCCGTCGGCGTTGATGCTGACCTCGGGGCCCGCCTTCTTTTCCTCGCCCTGCCCGCAGGCGGCAAGGAGCATCATCGGCGGAATGAGGAAGGCGAAACGCATGGCACATCTCCTTGGTGAGTTATTAAGATAATACACTGCGGAGATTGGTGAGTCAATTTCCCCTCGCACCGTCATGCCGGACCTGATCCGGCATCCATAGCGGCGATGCCGTCATGGACCCCCGATCAGGTCCGGGGTGACGATGAAAGAAACGGCGCTTTAAGCGTCGATGCTGGTCTTGAGGTCGCCGTGCACCAGCCCGCCGTCGACGGTGATCGTATCGCCGACGACATAGTCGCCCGCCTTCGACGCGAGGAAGATCGCGGCGCCCGCCATGTCCTCGGGGACGCCGATGCGCTTCACCGGGATGCTCTTCGCGACCGCGTCGCCATGGTCGCGCGCGGCCTTGTTCATGTCCGACTGGAAGGCGCCGGGGGCGATCGCGGTGACGAGGATATGGTCGGTGACCAGTCGTGCCGCCATGCGCTTGGTAAGATAGAGGATCGCCGCCTTCGACGCGTGATAGCTGTAGGTTTCCCACGGGTTGAGGCGCATGCCGTCGATCGAGCCGATGTTGATCACCTTCGCGGGGCGGTCGGCGCTGCCCCCGGCCTTGAGCAGGCCGTGGAGCGCCTGCGTCAGGAAGAAGGGCGATTTGACGTTGATGTCCATCACCTTGTCCCAGCCCGCCTCGGGGAAGCCCTCGAACGGCTCGCCCCATGCGGCGCCGGCGTTGTTGACGAGGATGTCGAGGCGTTCCTCGCGCGCCTCGAGTTCCTTGGCGAGCGCGCGGCAGCCCTCGACGGTCGAAAGGTCGACGGGGAGCCCGATGACCTTGCCCGGATAGCGCGTTTCGAAGTCGGCGACGGCTTCCTCGATCTGCGCGGTCTTGCGCGCCGAGATGTAGACGCGCGACGCGCCCGCGGCGAGATAGCCCTCGACGATCATCTTGCCGATGCCGCGCGAGCCGCCGGTGACGAGCGCGATGCGGCCGTCGAGGCCGAACATGTTCTGAAGGTTCATAACCCTGTTCCTTTTTCCGTTCGTCCTGAGCTTGTCGAAGGACCGTTCTTCCCCGCGGCGTCCGAAAGAAAGGACGGCCCTTCGACAAGCTCAGGGCAAACGGGATTTGGGATTCTCGGTCGGCCTCAATAGCCGTTCATCCGGGCGACCTGGTCGATGTGGTAATGCACGTCGCCCATAAACTCGGCGAGCGCGCGGTCGCGTTTCATGTAGAGGCCGATGTCATATTCGTCGGTCATGCCGATGCCGCCGTGCATCTGGACGCCTTCGCGCACCGCGAGGTTGGCGGCGCGGCCGGCCTTGGCCTTGGCAACCGAAACCATCAGCTTCGCGCCCGCGCCGCCCTCGTCGAGCAGTTGCTGCGCCTTCATCACCGTAGCGCGCGCGACTTCCATCTCGCCATAGAGATGTGCGGCGCGGTGCTGGAGGCCCTGGAATTCGCCGATCAGTTTGCCGAACTGCTTGCGTTCCTTGAGGTAGGTGATCGTCATGTCCATTGCGCCCTGCCCGACGCCGACCATTTCGGCGGCCGCACCGGTGCGCGTCGCGGCAAGCAGCGCGTCGAGGATATCGCCACCGGCATCGACCTCGCCGATCACCGCGTCGGCATCGACCTCGACCCCGTCGAGCGTGACATGGCTCGCGAGGCTGGAGTCGACGAGGCGGCGCGGATCGGCGGTGACGCCCTTGGCATCCTTCGGCACCGCAAACAGGGTGATTCCGCCGTCGGTCTTCGCCGCGACGATGCTCATGTCGGCGACATGGCCGTGGAGGACGAAGCTCTTCCTGCCGTCGATACGGAAGCCGTTGCCGGCGCGCGTCGCGGTGGTGGCTATGCGATCAGGGCGGTGCTTCGCGCCCTCGTCGATCGCGAGCGCGATGATCGCTTCGCCCGATGCGATCGCGGGAAGCCAGCGGCTCGCCTGCGTGCCGCCCGCCTTGGCGAGCGCGGCGACCGCGCCGACGCTGGTCGCAAGGAAGGGCGACGGGGTCAGGTTGCGGCCGACTTCCTCGAGCACGATGCCCGCCTCCATATGCCCCATGCCGAGCCCGCCATGCGCTTCGGGAACGAGCATGCCGGGCAGGCCCATTTCGGTGAACTGCGCCCAGAGGCCCTGCGAAAAGCCGGTGGCGTCGGCGCTGTCGCGCAGGCTGCGGAGGTGCGCGACGGGCGCCTGTTCGGCCACGAAGGGCGCGACGCTGTCCTTGAGCATCGCCTGGTCGTCATTGTGATAGAGCGGCATATCTGTCCCAATCTCTTTTCGTCATCCCAGCGAAAGCTGGGATCGTTGGCGGTCCGAGCCGCCCTGTCCCGATAGCGGCCCCAGCTTTCGCTGGGGCGACGATTCACGCCCCCGGCAAATCCAGAATCCGCTTGGCGATGACGTTGAGCATGACTTCGCTCGTCCCGCCTTCGATCGAATTGGCCTTGGTGCGCAGCCAGGCACGCGGACGCGCGCCGCCCTTGGTCTCTTCGCTGTCCCATTCGAGCGCTTCGCTGCCGCCGCCCGACATGACGAGTTCGTGGCGGCGCTTGTTGAGTTCGGTGCCGACATATTTCATCATGTTCGACGAGGCGGGATGCGCGCGGCCGGTCTTCCACATGTCCATGAAGCGTTCGCCCATCGCGCGATACGCAAAGACGTCGACGTCGAACGCCGCCATTTCGGCGCGCAGGATCGGGTCGTCGAGTTCGCCATTCTCGTTCTTGCCGAGCGATTTCGCGAAGAGCGCGCCGATGCTGACCATGTCGCCGCCCGCGCCGCCGCCCGAGATCATCTCGCGTTCATGGCCGAGCAGATATTTGGCGACGTCCCAGCCGCGGTTGATCTCGCCGACATATTGCGTCTTCGGCACTTCGACATCGTCGAAGAAGGTTTCGCAGAAGGGCGAGTTGCCGCTGATCAGGAGGATCGGTTTGGTGGTGACGCCCTTGCTCTCCATATCGAAGAGCATGAAGGTGATGCCCTGATATTTGTTCGCCTTGTCGGTGCGGACGAGGCAGAAGATCCAGTCGGCCTTGTCGGCATAGCTGGTCCAGATCTTCGATCCGTTGACGACCCAATGATCGCCCTTGTCCTCGCCGAAGGTCTGGAGCGACACGAGGTCGCTGCCCGAGCCGGGTTCGGAATAGCCCTGGCACCAGCGGATTTCGCCGCGCGCGATCGGGTTCAGATAATGGACCTTCTGCTCCTCGGTGCCGAATTGCAGCAGCGCGGGGCCGAGCATCCAGATGCCGAAGCTGTCGAGCGGCGAGCGCGCGTTGATGCGCTTCATTTCCTGCTTGAGGATCTTGGTCTGCTCGGGGGTCAGCCCGGCGCCGCCATAGGCCTTGGGCCAGTCGGGAACGGTATAGCCCTTGGCGACGCAGGCCTCGAGCCACGCCTTCTGGGCGTCGTTCTTGAACACCCAATTGCGTCCGCCCCAGCAGACATCACCCTCTTCCCGGATCGGTTCGCGCATTTCGGCGGGGCAGTTCGCCGCCAGCCATTCCCGCACCTCGGTGCGGAAAGCGTCCAGTTCGCTCATCCTTTTGGCTCCTCTTCTGGCGTCAAATCTACGTCCGCTTCGCTACTTTACGCAAGCGTCAACTTGAGCCGTGCGGCCTGCCGTTACGGCGCCGTAGCGTCGGATCGGCCGCCGTTGACGCGGCCCGTTGCGCGCCTAAGCTAGGTGGCAAAAGAAAACGGGAGAGGTCCAATATGCGATTCGCAGGCAAGGTCGCCGTAGTCACCGGCGCAGCATCGGGCATCGGCAAGGCCGCGGTGCTGAAACTGGCGGCGGAGGGCGCGCACGTCTTCGCCGCCGACATCGATCTCGCGGGTGGACAGGCGCTCGCCGCGGCGTCGAACGGGAAGATCGATTTCGTCCCCTGCGACGTCACGCGCCCCGCCGACATCGAAGCGCTGATGAACACCGCGGCGGCGAAGGGGGGCGGCATCGACATCGTCTTCAACAACGCCGCGGCGGGAGGCGATCGCGCCCCGATCGACGAGATCACCCCCGAAGGCTGGGACCAGACGATGAACCTGGTCCTGAAATCGGTCGCGATGGGCATCCGCTACGCGAGCCCGCACATGAAGGGACGGAAAGGCGCGAGCATCGTCAACACCGCAAGCGTCGCGGCGCTCGGCGCGGGCTATTCGCCGACCGCCTATGCCGTCGCCAAGGCGGGGGTGCTGCACCTGACCAAGGTCGCGGCGACCGATCTCGCGCAATATGGCATCCGCGTGAACGCGATCTGCCCGGGTTTCATCAACACCAACATCTTCACCGCGTCGCTCGACGTCCCCGACGACAGCAAGGATGCCGCGAAGGCGATCATCGCGGGCATGAGCGCGGCGGCGCAGCCCGTCGCGCGCGGCGGCCAGCCCGAGGATATCGCCAATGCCGTCGCCTATCTCGCGAGCGAGGAGGCCTCGTTCATGACCGGCACGCATATGCTGGTCGACGGCGGGCTGACGATCGGCCAGCGCCATGCCTGGGACCCCGAGGCGCCGGGAATGTTCGACGCGCTCGTCGCGATGGAGGATGCCGCAAAGGCCGGGACGCCCGCGTGACCGCGATGGCGAGCGCGGTTCCCGTCCCCGCGAAATTGCCCGTCCGCCTGAAGGTCATGCACGGCCTCGGCAGCATCGCCTATGGCGTCAAGGACAACGGCTTTTCGACCTTTCTGCTGCTCTTCTACAATCAGGTCATCGGGCTCGACGCCGGGATCGTCGGCGCCGCGATCATGGTCGCGCTGATTGCCGACGCCTTTGTCGACCCGGTAATCGGCGAACTCACCGATCGCACGCGAAGCCGCTGGGGCCGCCGCCTGCCCTGGCTTTACGGCGCGCCGGTCCCGCTCGCCATCGCGTGGATGCTGCTGTGGCACCCGCCCGCGATGAGCGACGCGATGACGGTGGCCTGGCTGATCGGGCTCGCGATCATCGTCCGCTCGCTCGTGTCGATGTGCGAAGTGCCGTCGGTCGCGATCGTCCCCGAGCTCACCGCCGACTATGACGAACGCACCGTCGTGATGCGTTACCGCTTTCTCTTCGGCTGGGGCGGCGGCCTGATCATCCTGCTACTCGCCTATGGCGTGTTCTTCGGCGGCGCGAAGGGGCTGGTCGATCCCGACGGCTATTTCCCCTATGCGCTCGCCGGCGCGCTGATGATGGCGGGTGCGGTGCTGGTGTCGGCCGCCGGACAGCACAAGCGGATCGCGGTGTCGAACCTTCACGACGTCAAGCCCGCGACGACGCTGCGGCACATATTGGCCGAGATGCGCGACACGCTGTCGAACCGCGCCTTCCTGTGGCTGGTGTTCGCCGCGCTGTTCGGGTTCATCAACCAGGGCATCACCTTTTCGATGAACAATTATCTGCTCAGTTTCTTCTGGCAGTTCACGCAGGGCGAGATGATCGCCTATGTGTTCCTGCTCTTCGGATCGATGGTCGCCGCCTTCGTGCTGGTTGCGCCGCTGTCGGCCCGGCTCGGCAAGCGCGACGGCGCGATCGTCGCCGGGGCGATCTCGCTGCTGGTCAACAGCGGCATCTATTTCGCGTGGATCCAGGGCTTTTTCCCCGGCCTGCCCGGCAAGCCGAGCGTCGCGACGATGTTCGCGCTGGTGTTCGTTTCCAACAGTTTCTCGATCATGCTGATGATCCTGTCGTCGTCGATGATGGCCGACGTCGTCGAAGCGTCGCAGAGCGAGACCGGGCGGCGGTCCGAAGGGCTGTTCTTCGCCGGCTATTTCTTCATGCAGAAATGCGCGACCGGGATCGGCATCTTCATCGCAGGGCTGATCCTCTCCTTCGCCGCCTTTCCGGCGAACGCGAAACCGGGAGAGGTCGGCGACGCGGTGCTCGGCAACCTCGCGATCGGCTACAGCCTCGCGATCCTCGTGATCGGCGTCCTGGGGCTGATGGTGATGCGGCGCTTTCCGATTTCGCGCGCCGATCACGAGGCGCGGCTGGCGCTGCTCGACGACGCGGCGCGCGCCGAGCCCGATGCGACGGGCGCGCATCCGTAACGGAAAATATCCGGGCGCAACGAAAGGATGTAATTTTCGGGGCGCAGGGCTTGGCAAGCGGGGCCGAATCGGTCCAAAGGTTTACGCGAACGTAAAGGGAAGGATGCGAAGATGGATTTCGACCTCACCGACCGGCAGGTCTTTTGGCGCGACCGGGTGCGCGATTTCATCGATCGCAAGGTGCGCCCCGCGGTGCCCACCTATAACGAGCAGGACAAGGCGGGCGACCGCTGGAAGGTCATCCAGGTCGTCGAGGACCTGAAGGCCGAGGCAAGGGACGCCGGAATCTGGAACCTGTTCATGCCGCCGCGCAGCGCCGCGCACCACCATGTCGACGAAACGATCGCCTTCGAAGGCCCCGGCCTCAGCAACCTCGAATATGCGCTGTGCGCCGAGGAAATGGGCCGCGTCGGCTTCGCCAGCGAAGTGTTCAACTGCTCGGCGCCCGATACCGGCAACATGGAAGTGTTCCACCGTTACGGCACCGCGGCGCAGAAGCAGAAATATCTGGTCCCGCTGATGAACGGCGAGATCCGGTCGGCCTTCCTGATGACCGAGCCGCAGGTTGCCTCGTCCGACGCGACCAACATCGAGACGCGGATCGAGCGCGACGGCGACGATTATGTCATCAACGGCACCAAATGGTGGTCGTCGGGCGCGGGCGACCCGCGCTGCAAGATCGCGATCGTCATGGGCAAGACCGACTTCGCCGCGAAGCGCCATGCGCAGCAGTCGATGGTGCTGATGCCGCTCGACGCGCCCGGCGTGACGATCAAGCGCCACCTGCCCGTCTTCGGCTATGACGATGCACCGCACGGCCATATGGAAATCGAGCTCAAGGACGTCCGCGTCAACGCCGAAGAGGCGATGCTGCTGGGCGAGGGCCGCGGCTTCGAGATCGCGCAGGGCCGCCTCGGGCCGGGCCGCATCCACCATTGCATGCGCACGATCGGCGTCGCCGAGGAGGCGATCAGCAAGATGGCGAAGCGGCTGCAGTCGCGCGTCGCCTTCGGCAGGAAGGTCGCCGAATACAGCATCTGGGAACATCGCATCGCGCGCGCGCGCATCGACATCGAGATGACGCGTCTCCTGTGCCTCAAGGCCGCCGACATGATGGACAAGGTCGGCAACAAGTCGGCCGCCGCCGAGATCGCGATGATCAAGGTGCAGGCACCGAGCATGGCGCTCCAGATCATCGACGACGCGATCCAGGCGCATGGCGGGGCCGGCGTGTCCGAGGATTTCGGGCTCGCCAAGGCTTATGCGCACCAGCGCACCCTGCGGCTCGCCGACGGTCCTGACGAGGTCCACGAACGCGCGATCGCGCGGATCGAATTCGCCAAGCACAGCGACGCGAGCGATCCGGGCTTCTCGTCGGGTGACATCGGCGTTTCGCGTTAATTATCTCCGTTCGCCCCGAACCTGTCGAAGGGCCGTTCTTCTCTTTGACGACCGAGCAAGAAAGAACGGTGCTTCGACAGGTTCAGCACGAACGGCTTTGAGGGAAACATTATGACCAAAGCCGCGATTCTGATCGAGCCCGGCAAGCCGCTGTCGATCGAGGACATCGTCGTCGACAAGCCCCGTCCGCACGAGGTGCGCATCCGCACCGCCGCGTGCGGCCTGTGCCATTCGGACCTGCATTTCATCGACGGTGCCTATCCGCACCCGCTGCCCGCGATCCCCGGCCATGAGGCCGCCGGCATCGTCGAGGCGGTCGGCAGCGAGGTGCGCACGGTCAAGGTCGGCGACGCGGTCGTCACCTGCCTCAGCGCCTTTTGCGGGCATTGCGAATTCTGCGTCAGCGGCCGCATGTCGCTGTGCATGGGCGGCGACACCCGGCGCGCGCCCGGATCGGCGCCGCGCATCACGCGCCCCGACGGATCGCCGGTCAACCAGATGCTCAACCTCAGCGCCTTTTCGGAGGTGATGCTGGTCCACGAACATGCGTGCGTCGCGATCGACCCCGACATGCCGCTCGACCGCGCTGCGGTGATCGGCTGCGCGGTGACCACCGGCGCGGGAACGATCTTCAACGCGTGCAAGGTGACCCCGGGCGAGACGGTCGCGGTGGTCGGCTGCGGCGGCGTGGGCCTGGCGACGATCAACGCGGCGAAGATCGCCGGCGCGGGGCGCATCATCGCCGCCGACCCGGTGCCCGAAAAGCGCGAACTGGCGATGAGGCTGGGCGCGACCGACGTCGTCGACGCGCTCGCAGACGACGCCGCGAAGCAGATCGTCGAACTGACCAAAGGCGGCGTCGACCATGCGATCGAGGCGGTCGGGCGTCCGGCATCGGCGAGCCTTGCGGTCGCGTCGCTCCGCCGCGGCGGCACCGCGACGATCCTCGGCATGATGCCGCTTTCGGAAAAGGTCGGCCTCGGCGCGATGGACCTGCTCTCGGGCAAGAAGTTGCAGGGCGCGATCATGGGCGGCAACCGCTTCCCCGTCGATATCCCGCGCCTCGTCGATTTCTACCTGCGCGGGCTGCTCGACCTCGACAGCATCGTCGCCGAAACCATCCCGCTCACCCAGATCAACGAAGGATTCGACAAGATGAAGAAGGGCGATGCCGCGCGGTCGGTGATCGTGTTCGACCAATGACCACGGCCATGGACGCACAGAAACTCTTCTCGGGCACCGTCGCGCCCGAGGGCGCCGACCTGCTCGACGAGGCGAAACTCACCGCCTGGATGGAGGCGAATGTCGAGGGGTTCAGCGGCCCGCTGACGCAGGGCAAGTTCGCCGGCGGCCAGTCGAACCCGACATACAAGATCAGCGCGCCGTCGGGCAATTATGTCCTGCGCCGCAAGCCCTTCGGCCAGCTGCTCCCCTCGGCGCACGCAGTCGACCGCGAGTATCGGGTGCAGGCAGGGCTGTACAAGGCGGGCTTCCCCGTCGCGCGCCAATATGGGCTGTGCACCGACGACAGCGTCGTCGGCAGCTGGTTCTACGTCATGGGCATGGTCGACGGCCAGACGATCTGGGACGGCGCGATGCCGGGATCGACGCCGGAGAATCGCCGCGCCACCTATCATGCGATGATCGACACGCTCGCCGCGCTGCACAATGTCGACGTCGAGGCGGCAGGGCTGTCGGACTATGGCAAGCCCGGCAATTATTTCGGCCGCCAGGTCGACCGCTGGACCAAGCAGTATCGCCTCTCCGAAACCGAGACGATGGACGAGATGGAACAGCTCATCACCTGGCTGTCCGCGACTTTGCCCGAACAGACGCGCACCAGCGTCGTCCATGGCGATTACCGCATCGACAATATGATCTTTGCGAAGGACCGCCCCGAAGTGCTCGCGGTGCTCGATTGGGAGCTGTCGACGCTCGGCGATCCGCTCGCCGACTTCACCTATGTCGCGATGGCGTGGGTGACCGAAAATGGCGGGCGTTCGGGCGTGATGGACCTCGACCGCACGAGCCTCGGCATCCCCGAACTCGACGAGGTCGTCGAGCGTTATTGCGCCGCGACGGGACGCGACGGGGTTCCTGACCTGAACTGGTATTTCGCCTATAATTTCTTCCGCCTCGCCGGGATCATGCAGGGGATCAAGAAGCGCGTGATCGACGGCACCGCGTCGTCGAGCCATGCGAAGGAGATGTCCGAACGCGTGCTGCCGCTGGCGCAGAAGGCGTGGGACTTCGCGAAGAAAGCGGGCGCGTGAGCCTGTTCGACCTCGGCGGCAAGGTCGCGATCATCACCGGATCGTCGCGCGGCATCGGCCGTGCGATCGCCGAGGAATATGCCGACCATGGCGCGAAGGTCGTGATCACCAGCCGCAACCTCGGCCCGTGCGAAGAGGTTGCGGCGGCGATCAACGCGAAGCATCCGGGCGCCGCGATCGCGGTGTCGTCGAGCCTGTCGTCGAAGGAATCGCTGCAGGCGATGGTCGATGCCGGACGCGCGGCGTTCGGCCCGATCGACATCCTCGTCTGCAACGCCGCGTCGAACCCGCATTACGGGCCGATGGAAACGATCAGCGACGAGGCGCTGCGCAAGACGCTCGACCATAATATCGTCGCGCAGCACTGGCTGATCACGATGGTCGTGCCCGACATGCGCAGGACGGGATCGGGATCGATCATCCTCGTCTCTTCGATCGGCGGGCTGCGCGGTTCGCCGATCATCGGCACCTATGGCATCACCAAGGCGGCCGACATCCAGATGGCCAAGAATCTCGCGCGCGAGTTCGGGCCGTCGAACATCCGGGTCAACGCGATCGCGCCGGGGCTGGTCAAGACCGACTTCGCGAAAGCCCTGTGGGAAAATCCCGACAATCTGAAGGCGTCGGTGTCGAACGCATGTCTGGGGCGCATCGGCGAACCGCGCGAAATCGCGGGCGCAGCCGTGTTCCTGGGGTCACAGGCTTCGAGTTTCATGACCGGACAGACGGTCGTGCTGGATGGAGGTGTCGTGGTATGAGCGGAGCATTGGACAGCAAGGTCGCGATCATCACGGGAGCGGGCAGCGGCATCGGCCGCGCGAGCGCGCTGCGCTTCGCCGCCGAGGGCGCCAGGCTGGTGCTCGGCGACAAGACGGCGGCGGTGCACGAAACCGCGAAGCTGGTGCAGGAGGCCGGCGGCGAAGCCGTGGCGCTCGAGATCGACGCGGGGGTCGAAGCCGACGTCGCGCAGCTCGTGGCGACCGCGAAAGACAGCTATGGCGGCCTCGACGTCGCCTTCGCCAACGCCGGGATCATCGGCGACATGGGCGGCATTTTCGATTTCGATCCCGCCGCCTGGGCCGAGACGCTGCGCGTCAACCTGATCGGCCCCGCGCTGATGGTGAAGCACGCCGGCAAGGCGATGGTCGACCAGGGCCGCGGCGGCGCGATCGTCCTCACCGCGAGCGTCGCGGGTATCAATTCGGGCGCGGGCCCGGGGGCCTATTCCGCGTCGAAGGCGGGGGTGATCAACCTCGCCAAGGTCGCCGCGCAACAGCTCTCGACGAGCGGCGTGCGCGTCAACGCGGTGTGTCCCGGCCTGACCGAAACCGGCATGACCAAAC
This sequence comes from Sphingopyxis sp. YF1, assembly GCF_022701295.1. NCBI lineage: Bacteria > Pseudomonadati > Pseudomonadota > Alphaproteobacteria > Sphingomonadales > Sphingopyxidaceae > Sphingopyxis > Sphingopyxis sp. YF1. The sequence continues at coordinate 3,989,609 of NZ_CP033204.1, read as the reverse complement.
CGACCTTCGACTATGCCAAGGCGAAGGAGGTCACGCACAAGCTGGGCCAGCTCAATCCGCTCCGCCGCGCCGCGCAGCCCGAGGAACTCGCCAATGTCGCGCTCTTCCTCGCCAGCGACCAGGCGAGCTATGTCAACGGACAGGCGATCGCGGTCGACGGCGGCCTCACCAGCTCGCACCCGGTGACGCGCCAGCTGCTCGGCCAGACCTCGCACTGACGAAAGGACGCGCGCGATGCAGTATCGGCAGCTGGGCGACAGCGGGATCGAGGTTTCGGCGATCTGCCTCGGCAGCTGGCTGACCTATGGCGTCGGGGTCGACGACAGCGCCGGACGCGCCTGCGTCGACGCCGCCTTCGACGCGGGCATCAACTTCATCGACACCGCCAACGTCTATGGCCGCGGCGCCACGGAGGAGTTTCTGGGCCGCGCACTACAGGGCCGCGCGCGCGACTCCTATGTGCTCGCGACCAAGCTCTTCTTCCCGATGTCCGACAGCGACAAGGGGCTCAGCCGGGCGCAGGTCGCAAAGCAGATCGACGCGAGCCTGACGCGGCTTCAGACCGACCATGTCGATCTCTACCAGTGCCACCGCTACGACCCCGACACCCCGCTCGAAGAGACAATGGACGCGCTCAGCGAGGTCGTGCGCAGCGGCAAGGCGCGCGCGATCGGTTTTTCCGAATGGGCGCCCGAACAGATCGAGGCGGCGGTCGCCCTCGCCCCGCCGTCGGTCAAATTCGTGTCGAGCCAGCCGCAATATTCGCTGCTCTGGCGTCGTCCCGAGGCAAAGGTGATCCCGGTCAGCATGGCCAACGGGATCGGTCAGATCGTCTGGTCGCCGCTCGCCATGGGGGTGCTCAGCGGCAAATACGCCGCCGCCGCCGCACCGCCGCCGGACAGCCGCGCCGCGGGCGAGGATGCGCATTTCATGGGCCGCTATCTGACCGATCCGGTGCTCGAGGCGGTGCAGCGGCTCACCCCCCTCGCCGACAAGGCGGGCTGCACCATGGCGCAGCTCGCGATCGCCTGGGTGCTCGCGCAGCCGGGCATCACCAGTGCGATCATCGGCGCGAGCCGACCCGAGCAGCTCAAGGAGACCGCAGCCGCGGCCGATCGCGCAATCGACCCGGCACTGCTCGCCGAAGCCGCCGCCATCCTCGAAGGAGTCCGCATTTCGTGAGCCGTTCCGTGATCCAGGGTTTCGACACCGCGCGGCTCGACCGCATTCCGGCCTTCCTCAAGGCCAAATATATCGACACCGGCCGCCTGCCCCACGCTGCGACCCTGGTGTCGCGCCGCGGCGAGGTCGCGCACCGCTCGTGCATCGGCGAGGGCCGGCCCGGCGAGGCGCTGAAGGACGACGCGATTTTCCGCATCGCGAGCATGACGAAGCCGATCACCAGCATCGCTTTCATGATGCTGGTCGAGGAGGGCAAGGTCGCGCTCAGCGATCCGCTCACCAAATATTGCCCCGAATTCGCGGATACCGGCGTGTTCGTCGCGGGGGGCGGCAACGTCCCCTTCCTGACGCGCCCGCCCGCGCAGCCGATCCGCATGGTCGACCTGCTGCGCCACACATCGGGGCTGACCTATGGCTTCCAGGAGCGTACCCCGGTCGATGCCGCGTATCGCAAGGCGCGGATCGACGATTTCGACGCCGATTACACGATGGACAGCTTCATCGCCGACCTCGCAAAGATTCCGCTCCAGTTCGACCCCGGCGCGCACTGGAATTATTCGATGGCGACCGACGTGCTCGGCGCGGTGATCGAGCGCATCGAAGGCAGGCCATTCGCCGAGGTGTTGCAGGCGCGCATCTTCGGCCCGCTCGGCATGGTCGATACCGGATTCCGGGTCCCCGCCGAACAGCAGCACCGGCTGGCCGACGCCTATGCCTTTCACCCCCGCGACAGGATGCAGGGGTTTGACGAAGGCGCGCGCAGCCGCTGGGCGAAGGACAGGAGCTTTCATTCGGGCGGCGGCGGGCTCGCCTCGACGGTGGGCGACTACCACCGTTTCTGCCTGATGCTGCTCGGCGGCGGCAAGCTCGGCGACACGCGGATCATCAGCCGCAAGACGCTGGACCTGATGACGTCGAACCATCTCGTCGGCGGGGGCGACCTGACGCAGCACAGCGTCGGCATCTTCAGCGAGGACGAGAATGCCGGGGTCGGTTTCGGGCTCGGCTTCGCGGTCACGCTCGATCCCGCGCGCGCCGGCATTCCCGGATCGGCGGGCGATTTCTACTGGGGCGGCATGTTCTCGACCGGCTTCTTCGTCGATCCGGTCGAGGAAATCTGTATGGTGTTCATGACGCAGCTCATGCCCTCTTCCACCTATCCCGTGCGGCGCGAGGTCAAGACCCTCGTCCACGCCGCGCTCGATGACTGACATTAGACCAAGGAGTTCTCCCATGTCCGAAGATACACCGATTTCCGTCACGATGGAAAAGGACGGCGACGTCGCCGTCGTCATCGTCAACAATCCCCCGGTCAACGCGCTCTCGTGGCACGTCCGCCAGGGCCTCGCCGACCATTTCGCCGCCGCGCTCGCCGATGACGGCGTCAAGGCGATCGTGCTGCGCTGCGACGGCGGCACCTTCATCGCCGGCGCCGACATCAGCGAATTCGGCAAACCGCCGCGCGGCCCCGATTTCAACGCGGTGCTCAACAGCATCGAAGCCGCGACCAAGCCGGTCGTCGCCGCGATCCACGGGACAGCCCTTGGGGGTGGTCTCGAAACCGCGCTCGTCTGCCACTATCGCATCGCCGTCCCCTCGGCGAAGCTCGGCGTGCCCGAGGTCAAGCTCGGCCTGCTGCCCGGTGCCGGCGGCACCCAGCGCCTGCCGCGCGTCGTCGGGGTCGAGGCCGCGGCAACGATGACCTCGCTCGGCGAACCCGTCCCCGCACCCAAGGCGAAGGACATGGGCCTCGTCGACGCGCTCGCGGGCGAGGATAGCCTCGCCGCCGACGCGATCGCCTTTGCCCGCACCAAGATCGCCGACGGCCCGCGCCCGACGCGCGAACGCGCGGTGTTCGGCGATGTCGGCGTGATCGAGCAGCTCAAGACCGCCAACGCCAAGCGCTGGCGCGGCTTCGACGCGCCTTACGCCAACCTCGCCTGCGTCGAGGCGGCGACGCGGCTGCCCTTCGACGAAGGCCTCGCCTTCGAACGCCAGGAATTCGGCAAGCTGATGTTCGGCAGCCAGTCGGCGGCGCAACGCCACATCTTCTTCGCCGAACGCCAGGCGGCAAAGATCGACGGCCTGCCCAAGGACACCAAGCTGCGCGACGTCAAGAAGGTCGGCGTGATCGGTGCCGGCACGATGGGTGGCGGGATCAGCATGAACTTCCTGCAAAAGGGCCTCCCGGTCACCATCGTCGAGATGGAACAGGATGCGCTCGACCGCGGCGTCGGCGTGATCCGCAAGAATTACGACGCGAGCGCCGCCAAGGGCCGCTTCAAGCCCGAGCAGGTCGACGCGATGATGGGGCTGCTGACCCCCTCGCTCAGCCTCGACGACCTCGCCGACTGCGACCTGATCATCGAGGCGGTCTATGAGAATATGGACGTCAAGAAGGAGCTGTTCGGCAAGCTCGACAAGATCGCCAAGCCGGGCGCGATCCTCGCGTCGAACACCTCCTATCTCGACGTCAACGAGATTGCGGCGTCGACCAGCCGCCCCGCCGACGTCGTCGGCATGCACTTCTTCTCGCCCGCCAATGTGATGAAGCTGCTCGAAGTGGTGCGCGGCGACAAGACCGCCGACGATGTACTCGCCACCGCAATGGCCACCGGCAAGAAGATCGGCAAGGTCGCCGTCGTCGCGGGCGTGTGCCACGGCTTCATCGGCAACCGCATGCTCGCGCCGCGCCAGCTCGAAGCGCAGAAGCTGCTGCTCGAAGGTGCGACCCCGGCGCAGGTCGACAAGGTCCACACCGATTTCGGCATGCCGATGGGGCCGTTCCAGATGTCCGATCTCGCCGGCGTCGACATCGGCTGGCACCGCGACCCCAACCGTATCGAAAGCATCCGCGACGCGCTCTGCGCCGAAGGGCGCTGGGGTCAGAAGAAGCAGGCGGGCTTCTACGACTATGACGACAAGCGCAATCCGTCGGAAAGTGCGCGCGTTGCCGAAATCATCGACCATTTCCGCCAGAAGGCGGGGATCGAAAAGCGAGAGATCAGCGATCAGGAAATCGTCGAACGCACCCTGTACCCGATGGTCAACGAAGGCGCGCTGATCCTCGCCGAAGGCAAGGCACAGCGCGCGAGCGACATCGATGTCGTGTGGATCTACGGCTATGGCTGGCCGGTCTATCGCGGCGGTCCGATGTTCTGGGCCGGGCTCGAAGGCACCGACAAGATCGCCGCGGCGCTCGAAAAGCACGGCTTCGAAGTCGCGCCTTTGCTCAAGGAGAAGGCGGCGGCAAAGGCCGGCTTTTAAACCTTTCGCACGATAACAAGAAAAGGCCGCCTGTCCCGATGCGGGGCAGGCGGCCTTTTCTTTGTCAATCCGTCGCCGCAATCCTGCACGGGACGTTGCGATTCAGGGTTAAAGCGCTGGCAGCATCTGCCGTTAGGGCGGAGTATGACGCCCATGCCGCTCCTCGCCGCCCTGCTGCTTGCCGGAAACGCGCTGGCCGCCGCGCCCGTGCCGACGCCGCAGGCGACCGCCGTCGCCGTGGCCCGTGCGCGCATATTGGCGCCCGCCGAGATACGGCGCGTGGACGGGCGGATCGAGGTGCGCACCGGCGAGCGCAAGGCGCCGACGCAGGTGCATCGGAGCGACCGCAAGGACGGCGGCGAGACGGCGGATTTTTACTGACTTGGCCCCAGTGATCGTCACCCCGGACTTGATCCGGGGTCCATTCACGCAGCGTTTGGAAGAATGGATCCCGGATCAAGTCCGGGATGACGAAACTGGTGGAAGATGGTTCCCGGCGTTCAGCCCTGCAAGGTCTGGATGATCGCCGAAAAGTCGCGGCCGTCCTTGTCGGCCTCGACGAACGCCTCGTAAAGTTCGCGTGCCTTCGATCCCATCGGAACGTCGGCGTCGACGCTTTCCGCCGCTTCCATCGCGAGGCGCAGATCCTTGAGCATCAGCGCCGCCGCGAAACCGCCGGCATAGCCATTGTCGGCCGGCGTGACCGGTCCGACGCCGGGCAGCGGCGCGTAAGAGGTCAGCGACCAGCATTGCCCCGACGAGACGCTGGCGATGTCGAAGAAGGTCTGCGGGTCGAGCCCGAGCTTCTGCGCGAGCGCGAGCGTTTCGCACGTCGCGATCATCGACGCGCCGAGCAGCATATTGTTGCAGATCTTCGCCCCCTGGCCCGCACCCGCACCGCCCGCGTGGATCACCGCCTTGCCCATCTTGGCGAGGATCGGTTCGGCGCGCGCGAAGCCTTCGTCGGTGCCGCCGACCATGAAGGTCAGCGTGCCGGCGTTGGCGGCGGCGATGCCGCCCGACACCGGCGCGTCGACCGCGACGAGGCCCCTGGCGGTCGCGGCCTCGATGTTGGCGCGCGCGGTTGCGACGTCGATCGTCGAGCAGTCGAGCAGCAAGGTGCCCGGAACGGCATTGGGGAAGACATCACCGTCATAGACGCCCGCGACATGCTTGCCCGCGGGGAGCATCGTCACCACCGCTTCGGCGCCGGTGACGGCTTCGGCGGCCGATGCGGCGCGCGTGCAGCCCGCCTCGACGGCGCGCGCCAGCGCCTCTTCGCTAAGGTCGAAGGCGCGGACGTCATGCCCCGCCTTGGCAAGATTCGCAGCCATGCCGCCGCCCATATTGCCGAGCCCGATGAATGCGATTTTCATATTTCTCTCCGTCGCCCCAGCGAAGGCTGGGGCCGCTATCGTTAGGACGCCTCCGATCCCAGCTTTCGCTGGGATGACGCTTGGCTCACCGCCCCTTCCACACGCCTTCGCGCTTTTCGATGAAGGCAGCCATGCCTTCGGCCTTGTCCTCGGTCGCGGCGAGGATCTGGAACAGGCGGCGTTCGTAGATCAGCCCCTGGTCGAGCGAGGTCTCGAACGCCGCGTTGACCATGTCCTTGTTCACCATTGCGGCCATCGGCGGCATCGATGCGATCAGCGTTGCGGTCTTCACCGCGTCGTCGACCAGCGTCGCATGGTCGACGACGCGGGCGACGAGGCCCGAGCGCTCGGCTTCGGCGGCGTCCATCATCCGGCCGGTGAGGCACATTTCCATCGCCTTCGCCTTGCCGATCGCGCGGGTCAGCCGCTGCGAGCCGCCCATGCCCGGTGCGACGCCGAGCTTGATTTCGGGCTGGCCGAACTTCGCCTTCTCCGACGCGATGATGAAGTCGGCCATCATCGCGAGTTCGCAGCCGCCGCCGAGCGCGAAGCCGTTGACCGCCGCGATCCACGGCTTGCGGACCTTCTTCACGAAGTCGCTCGTCCATTTCGAGAAGAAGTCCTCAAGGTAGAAGTCGGCGGCGGGTTTGTCGGCCATTTCCTTGATGTCGGCGCCCGCGGCAAAGGCCTTGTCGCCCGATCCGGTGAGGACGGCGCAGCGCTGGCTGTCGTCGGCCTCGAAGGCAGCGAACGCCGCGATCAGATCGTCAAGCACGCCCGAGTTGAGCGCGTTCAATGCCTGCGGGCGATTGAGCGTGACGAGCGTGACGGCGCCGCGCTGTTCGACGAGTAGGGTTTCGTATGCCATGCGATTCTCTCCGGATTTTTCGTCATGCCGGACCTGATCCGGCATCCCGCTTGGCAACGCTGCGGAAGCGGGACCCGGATCAGGTCCGGGGTGGCGAGGTTAAGCGAGGGGTTTCCATTCTTCGTCGGCGGGCAGCGGGGCGAAGATCGACGCGATCAGATCGTCGCCCACCCCCTCTGCCGTCGCCGGATTCCATTGCGGCGCATTGTCCTTTTCGACGATCACCGCGCGCACCCCCTCGGCGAAGTCGGGGCGCGTCAGCACGCGGCTGCCGATGCGATACTCCATCGCCATGTTCGCGGCGAAATCGGGCAGGTCGAGGCTGTCGGCGAGCTGACGTAGCGCGACCTTGCAGGTTTGCGGGCTCTTGGTGCGGAGCGCCGCGAGTTCCTTTGCCGCCCAATCGCCCGGATCGGCTTCGAGCGCGGCGAGGATGTCCTCGAGCCGGTCCGACGCAAAGAGCCGGTTGATTTCGGCGATATGCGCGAGGATTTTCGCCTCGGGCGGGGTTACCGACAGTTCGCCGAGGATGCCGCCGATACGATCGGGGTGTTCGGCGATGCGCGCCTTGGCCTCGGCGAGCTTGTCCGAGGGCAGATAATGGGTCGCGAGGCCGAGCGCGAGGCATTCGGCGCCGTCGAGCCGCGCGCCGGTGAGCGCGAGGAAGGGCCCGACGCGGCCTTCGAGCCGCGACAGATACCAGCCGCCGCCGACGTCGGGGAACAGGCCGATCCCCGTCTCGGGCATCGCGAGCCGCGTATTTTCGGTCGCGACGCGATATTTGGCGGGCAGCGAAATGCCGACGCCGCCGCCCATGGTGATGCCGTCCATGAAGGCGACCACCGGCTTGTCATAGGTGAAGAGCAGGTGGTTGAGCTGATATTCATCGTGGAAGAAACGGCGGCCCGAGGCGCCGTCGTCGGTCAGCGCCGAATTGCGCAGGAAGGCGATGTCGCCGCCGGCGCAGAAACCACGCCCCTCGCTATGGTCGAGCAGCACCGCCTGCACCGCGGCGTCGTCGCGCCAAGCGACGAGCGCCCCGGTCATGGCATGGACCATGTCGAGGTTGAGCGCATGGATCGCCTTGGGGCGGTTGAGCGACAGGCGGCCGGTGGCGCCCTCGGTCGAGATCAGCATATCGTTTGAAGATTCTGGGGTCATTGGCGCAGCAGGTCCCGTCCGACGATCATCCGCATGACCTGGTTGGTTCCCTCAAGGATCGAATGGACGCGGAGATCGCGCCAGAAACGCTCGATCGGATAATCCTTCAGATATCCGTAGCCGCCGAACAGTTGCAGCGCGTCGTTGACGACCTTGCTGCCATTGTCGGTCGCGAGCCGTTTCGCCATCGCCGAGAAGCGCGACTTGTCGGGGGCGTTCGCACTGACCTTCGCCGCGGCGAGATAGAGCAGCGCGCGCGAGGCTTCGAGGTCGGTCGCCATGTCGGCGAGGGTGAATTGCGTATTCTGGAAATCGGCGATCGGCTGACCGAACTGCTGACGGTCCTTCGTGTAGGCGATCGCCTCGTCGAGGCAGCGCTGCGCGCCGCCGAGCGAGCAGGCGCCGATGTTGAGGCGGCCGCCATCGAGCCCCGCCATCGCGAAGCGGAAGCCGTCGCCCTCGGCGCCGACGAGGTTTTCGACCGGCACGCGGCAATCCTCGAAGATCACTTGTGCCGTAGGCGATGCATTCCAGCCGAGCTTCTTTTCGGGCGCGCCGAAATTGAGCCCCGGCGTGTCCTTTTCGACGACCAGGCAGGAAATCCCCTTCGACTTCTCGTCGCCGGTGCGGACCATGCAGACATAGATGTCGTTGTAGCCCGCGCCCGAGATGAACTGCTTGGTGCCGTTGAGCACATAATGGTCGCCCTCGCGCTTCGCGGTGGTCTTGAGCGCTGCGGCGTCCGACCCCGAACCCGGTTCGGTCAGGCAATAGCTCGCGATCTTTTCCATGCTGACGAGGCTCGGCAGGAAGCGCGCCTTGATCCCGGCGCCGCCGAAGCGGTCGATCATCCACGTCGCCATATTGTGGATCGAGACATAGGCACTCGTCGCGGGGCAGCCATAGGCCATCGCCTCCATGATCAGCGCCGCCTCGAGCCGGCCGAGCCCGATGCCGCCCGATTCCTCGGCGACATAGATCGCGCCGAAGCCGAGCTCGCCCGCCGCCTTCCACACGTCGACGGGATAGTGGCTTTTCTCGTCCCATTCGGCCGCAAAGGGCGTGATGCGGTCGGCGGTGAACTTGCGCGCCATGTCCTGGATGGCGAGCTGGTCGTCGGTGAGCTGGAACTGGTCGGTCATTTTCCGTTCTCGATGATGGCTTCGGCTTCGATTTCGACTTTCCACTCGGGGCGGATCAGCGCGGGGATGACGAGCATCGTCGCGGCCGGGCGGATATCCTTGAATATGGCGCCGTGCGCATGGCCGACCAGATCGGCATCGGCGGGGTCGGTGATGTACATGCGCGTGCGCACGACATCGGAGAAACTGCCGCCGAGCGCGGCCAGCGCTTCCCCGATGATCGCCAGACAGCGCGCCGCCTGTGCGCCGGCATCGCCGGGGGTCGACGTGCCGTCGGGCTCGATCGGCGCGCAGCCCGCCACGTCGATCCGGTTCCCCACCCGAACCGCGCGGCTGTAGCCGTAGACGGGTTCGAATGGGGAAGCCGACGCATGATTGCGACGCGAATGGTCAGCCACAGCTGACCTGCGTGACCTTGTAGGCGTCGTCGTACATGATGTTCAGCCGGTCCTGCCGATAATCCATCGTCATCGCCGAACGCGGCGGGCCCCAGCGCAAGGTGCGCGCGCCGCTGGCCTTGAGCGCGCTCGCGCCGAGTTCGGGGCTCGCGGTCTGGCCGACGAACGACTGCGCGGCGTCGACCTTGCAGCTCATCTCCGCCGACGGCGGCGGGGTCGATTCGACAGGGGTTTCGCTGCTCGCGCAGGCAGCAAGCGGCAAGGCGGCGGCAAGTGCCAAGATGCGAATATCCATCCTTCGTCTCCCTTTCAAAACGCCGTCAGCCGGCACAGCGCGTATAGCGCAGCGACCCCGCGGTGCCACCCTCGCCATAGTCGCGGCGGACCAGCGCCTTGCCGCCGTCCGCCACGTCCAGCAGCATCAGCCGGTCCCATTCCTGCCCCTCGCCGCTGAACTTGTAGTCGGCGACGATGCGGTTCGCGCTGCGCTCGCGAACGCGCGCGAGTTCGCCGTGCGATTCGTGGAAACGCAGGTTCGCGGCGTCGATCACCAGCGCGGTCAGATCAGTACCCGGACGCTTGGCGCAATCGCCCGCGTCGAGCGCCCAGCGCCCCCGGATCGCAGCAGGGATTGCCTTGTCGCCGCTGCCGATGCCCGGCTCGGGCGCGACAGGCGGCCGAAGCGCGGGGTCGGGCCTATAGTCTTCCGCCCCCGCCGGTTCGGCCGGCGCGGGTGGTGCGGCATCGGGCTGCGCCGCGACGCTCGCTTTTTCTTCGGTCGCGGGCGCCCTCTTGTCCTCCGCACCGCCACACGCGGCGAGCAGCAGAACCAGGGGCATCGTCCATCGTATCATCATCCTTCTCCTTCGCGAGGAGAAATGCGCGATGTCCGACGCCGGTTTCATACCGCCTGCCTCGTCAGCCCATCGTCGGGATGACGAAGGCATTGCCGCCATCGGGCGACCCGTCGGGCCAGCGCGCGGTGATCGTCTTGACCTTGGTCCAGAACTTCACGCCTTCCATGCCGTGCTGGTTGGTGTCGCCGAACGCCGAGCGCTTCCAGCCGCCGAACGTATGATAGGCGACGGGCACGGGAATCGGCACGTTGATGCCGACCATGCCGACGTTGACGCGCGCGGCGAATTCGCGCGCGGCATGACCGTTGCGCGTGAAGATCGCGACGCCGTTGCCATATTGATGCTTGCTGGGCAGTTCGAGCGCGGTTTCGAAATCGGGGGCGCGGACGATCTGGAGCACCGGGCCGAAAATCTCTTCCTTGTAGCTTTCCATGTCGGGGGTGACATGGTCGAAAAGCGTCGGACCGACGAAGAAGCCCTTTTCGTGGCCCTGCAGCGCAAAGCCGCGGCCGTCGATGACCAGTTCGGCGCCTTCCTCGGCGCATTTGGCGATCCAGCCCTCGACCTTCTGCTTGTGCGCCTCCGTCACGACGGGGCCGTAATGCGCTTCGGTATCGGTCGACACGCCAACGCGGAGTGCTTCGATCGCGGGGATCAGTTTCTCACGCAGGCGGTTCGCGGTGTCTTCGCCGACGGGGACGACGACGGGCAGCGCCATGCAGCGCTCGCCCGCCGAACCGAAGGCCGCACCGGTGAGGTCATTGACCACCTGGTCGAGATCGGCGTCGGGCATGACGATTCCGTGGTTCTTCGCGCCGCCCATCGCCTGCACGCGTTTGCCGTTCGAAACCCCGCGGTTGTAGACATAATGCGCGATATCCGACGAGCCGACGAAACTGACCGCGCCGATGTCGGGATGGTCGAGGATCGCGTCGACCATTTCCTTGTCGCCGTGGACGGTCTGGAAAATCCCCTCGGGCATGCCCGCTTCGAGGAACAGCTCCGACAGGCGCACCGGGACCGAGGGGTCGCGCTCGCTGGGCTTCAAAATGAAGGCGTTGCCGACCGCGGTCGCGACGCCGCCCATCCACAGCGGGATCATCGCGGGGAAGTTGAACGGGGTGATGCCCGCGCCGATGCCGACCGGCTGGCGCATCGAATAGACGTCGATCCCGGGGCCGGCGCCCTGCGTATATTCGCCCTTCAGCACGTGCGGGATGCCGCAGCAGAATTCGATGACTTCCAGCCCGCGCTGGATGTCGCCCTTCGAATCGGCGATCACCTTGCCATGCTCGGCCGACAGCATTTCGGCGAGCTGGTTCATATTGGCTTCGACGAGGCGCTTGAATTCGAACATCACGCGCGCGCGGCGCTGCGGGTTGGTCGCGGCCCATGCCGGCTGCGCCGCCTTCGCCGCGGCGACCGCGCGGTCGAGGATGGCGCGATCGCCGAGCGCGACCTGCGCCTGCACGCCGCCATTATTGGGGTCGAGCACGTCGCCGAAGCGGCTGCCGCCGCCGGTGCCGCCGGCGATATGATGGTCGATCTGTCGCATTGTCCGAGTCTCCCGCAAGAAGTTGGCGCCGACTGACCCCAATCGCCGCACGATTGCAAGGGATAGACTTGCAGGACTATACTGCATAATTGCAGGCAATGGACTGGGACAGGCTGCAATATTTCCTGATGGTCGCACGCCACGGCACGCTCGCGCGCGCCGGGCAGGCGCTGCACGTCGACGCGACCACGGTGAGCCGCCGGGTGAGCGCGCTCGAGGCTGCGCTCGGCCAGACGCTGTTCGAGCGCGCGCCTTCGGGTTTCGTCCTGACCGCGGCGGGGCGCGCGCTCGTCCCGCACGCCGAGGCGATGGCGGCGGCGGCGGCGCGCATCCATCTGGCCGAGGGCGGCGGGTCGGCGCTGTCGGGACAATTGCGCGTCAGCGTCTCCGAAGGCTTCGGCAACAGCTTCATCGCACCGCGCCTCGCGGGCTTCGTCGCCGCGCATCCCGAGCTCGAGATCGACCTCGTCGCCTCGTCGGGTTTTCTCAACCCGTCGCGGCGCGAGGCCGACATGGCGGTGCTGCTCGCGCGGCCGCGCAAGGGTCCGCTGATCACGCGCAAGCTGTCCGACTACAGCCTCGGCCTCTACGCCCCCGCCGCGCGGCTCGACTGGCAGGACGCGGTCGCCGCGACACCGCTGTCGCGCGCGGGCATCCCGGTGATCGGCTATATGCCCGACATCCTCTATGCCCCCGAGCTCGACTATCTGGACGAGATCGAGCCGGGATTGCGCGCCAACATCCGGTCGTCGTCGATCCTCGCGCAGCGACGGATGATCGCGGGCGGCGCCGGGGTCGGCGTGCTCCCCTGCTTTCTCGCCGCGGGCGATCCGGCGCTGGTGCGCGTGCGCCCCGGCCAGACGATCGCGCGCGCCTTCTGGCTCGCGCTCCACCGCGACGTCGCGCCGCAACCGCGCATCCGCGCCTTCATCGACTGGCTCGACGCCGAGGTGCGCGAGAACCGGGGGCTGCTGGTTCCGGCGTCGCCGGAAATCTAGTCATCGTCATTGCGACCCCGGCAAAAGCCGGGGGAAGCGACCCAGAGCGGTTTACGCACATTCTGGATTGCCGCGTCGCCTTCGGCTCCTCGCAATGACGGGGGCGATGTGACGGGACGCGTCTTGACAAGCGCCCGACCGACAGCGCTAATAGAACAAATCAGGAACATCATGCCCAGCGAGTCGCACCCTTCTATCGCCGGCCTGCGCCGGCGTCTCGCCCGGATCACCGGCGAGACCCAGCCGCGCGCGACAAGCGCGGGGCGGCTCGCGAGCGGACATGCCGGGTTCGACGCCGCGCTCCACGGCGGCTTGGCGACCGGCCGTGTCCATGAATTTTTCGCCGCCGACGCGCTCGACGCGACGAGCGCCGCCGCCTTCGCCGCGCTGCTCGCGCTCCGCCTCCCCGGCCCGGCGCCGCTGGTCTGGCTGCGCACCGCCGACGCGGGACGGCGCGGCGGACATATTTATGCGCCGGGTATCGCCGAACTCGGCGGCGATCCCGACCGGCTGCTACTGATCGAGGCGCCCGACCCCCAATTGCTGCTCGCCTGCGCCAACGACGCGGTCCGCTGCGCGGGTTCGGCGGCAGTCATCGTCGAAAGCTGGGGCAAATTCCCCCTGCTCGACCTGACCGCGGGGCGCCGCCTCGCGCTCGGTGCGCGCGACGCGGGAACGACCCTGCTGCTGCTGCGACTGAATGCGGCGCCTTCCCCCTCGGTCGCCGAAACGCGCTGGAGTGTCGCCGCGGCACCCTCGCGCGCGCTCGAGGCCAATGCCCCCGGCGCTCCCGTCTTCGACCTCGAACTCCTGCGCTGGCGCGGCGGCGCGGCGGGCGGGCGCTGGCAAATGGAATGGCAACATGACGGACAAGTCTTCGGGGACCCGGCGCTATCTGGCGCTGTTCTTCCCGTGGCTGCCCGCCGAGCGATGGCTTCGCTCGGCGCCGCGGCCGCCTGACCCTCCACTCGTCTTCGCCGAAAAGGCACGCGGCGCGCTCCGTCTCGCGAGTGTCGATCCGGCGGCGCAGGCGGCCGGGCTTGCTCCCGGCATGCCGCTCGCCGACGCGCGCGCGCGGGTGCCCGAGCTGCTCGTCGTGGCGCACGATCCGGTCGCCGACGCCGCCTGGCTCGACCGGCTTGCCTTGGGCTGCAACCGCTATACGCCGCTGGTGGCGATCGACGCCCCCGACGGGCTGATCCTCGACATCGCCGGCACCGACCATCTGTTCGGCGGCGAGGCGGGGCTGGTCGCCGATGTCGAAATGCGTCTCGCCCGCCTCGGCATGCACGTCCGCATCGCGCTCGGTCCGACCGCCGACGCGGCGCGCGCGCTCGCGCGCTACCAGACGCGCCCCGCTCCCGACGAGACGCAGGCGGTGCGCCGCCTGCCCGTCGCGGCGCTCGAGCTGGAACCCGAGGCGACGACCGCACTGGTGCGCGCCGGCCTCAAGACGATCGGCGAGCTTGCGAACCGGCCGATGGCGAATATCGCCGCGCGCTTCGGCGCCGATGCTGTCGATGCGCTGCGCCGCATCCTCGGCGACGCGCCGAGCCCGCTCGACCCGCGCATCGCCCCGCCCCCCGTCGCGGCCGAGCGCCGCTTCGCCGAACCGCTCGGCAGCACCGCGCATGCCACGAAGGTGCTGGCCGAACTGGTCGGGGAAGCGATGGAAGAGCTGGGCGAACGCGGCAAGGGCGGGCGCCATTTCCGCGCCACCTTTTTCCGCAGCGATGGCCTGGCACGCAGCATCGCGATCGAAACCGGCCACCCGACGCGCGACACCGCGCTCGTCATGCGCCTCTTCGCCGAACGGATGGACAGCCTCGCCGACCCGCTCGACCCCGGTTTCGGTTTCGACATGATCCGCCTCGCGGTGCCGCGACTCGAAGCGCTCGGCGCGACGCAATTGCGGCTCGAAGGCGGCGCGGTGCGCGATCCCGTCATCGACGAACTCGTCGACCGGATGACGACGCGCCTCGGCCGGAAGCAGGTGAAACGTCTGCTCGCCGCCGACACGCATATTCCCGAACAGGCGCAGCTCGCGCTGCCCGCGATCGACGCCCCGCCGCCCGCACCGTGGCAGACCCCCGAGCCCGGCGAGCCGCCGGCGCGCCCCTTCCATCTCTTCGACCCGCCGCAGCCGATCGAGGTAATCGCCGAGGTCCCCGACGGCCCGCCGCACCAGTTCCGCTGGCGGCGGCAGGCGCATGCGGTGCGCCGCTACGAAGGCCCCGAACGTATCGCCGCCGAATGGTGGCGCCGCCGCGACAACGCCGGGCTGACGCGCGACTATTACCGCGTCGAAGATGCGCAGGGCCGCCGCTACTGGCTGTTCCGCCACGGGCTCTACGACGAAAAACCCGACCCGCGCTGGTATATCCACGGGGTGTTCGCATGAGCACGGAACCATCCCCGAGCGCTCCGCCCGAACTCGCCTTCGCCGAACTGGTCACGGCCACGAACTACAGCTTCCTGCGCGGCGCCTCGCACCCCGCCGACATGGTTGCCGAAGCGATCGCGCTCGGCATGACGGGCCTCGGCATCGCCGACCGCAACAGCGTCGCGGGGGTCGTGCGGGCGCTGACCGGGCTACGCAAGCTGGGTGAGGAAGCCGCCGAAGAGGGGACCGAACTCCCACCGTTCAAGCTCGTCGTCGGGGCGCGGCTGGTGTTCGACGACGGGACGCCCGACATAATTGCTTATCCGGCGACGCGCCATGGCTGGGGCCGCCTGACGCGCATGCTCACCATCGGCAATCGCCGCGCCGAGAAGGGCAATTGCATCCTCAAGTTCAAGGATCTGCTGATCCATTGCGAGGATCTGTTGCTGATCGCGATAGGCTCGGAGCAGGACGAATTCCTGCTGCACCGCCTCGCAAGGGCTGCGCCCGGGGCGCTGTGGCTCGGCACGACGATGCCGCATGGCGGAGCGGACCGCCGCCGCCTTGCCCGGCTCGAAGCGCTCGCCGACCGCGTCGGCATTCCGCTGCTCGCGACCAATGACGCGCTTTACGCAACGCGCGAGCAGCGGGCTTTGCACGATGTCGTCACCTGCATCCGCGAAGGCACAAATCTGAACGATGCCGGCCGCTTGCTGCGCGCCAATGGCGAACGCCATCTGAAATCGCCGAAAGAAATGCACCGCCTGTTCCGCACTTGCCCCGGAGCGGTCGACGAGAGCCTCAAGATACTCGATCGCATCAGCTTTTCGCTCCGCGATCTCGAATATGAATATCCGCACGAGCCGGTACCCGAAGGGTGGGAGCCGCAGAGCTGGCTGGAACATATGGTGATGGAAGCCGCCAACAAGCTGCACTCCGACGGATTGCCGCAGCGATGGCAGGATGTGCTCAAGGAGGAACTGACCCTCATCCGCAAATGCAATTTCGCCTGCTATTTTCTGACCGTCCACGACATCGTCAAATTCGCACGCACACAGAATCCTCCGATCCTGTGTCAGGGGCGCGGGTCGGCGGCCAATTCGCTCGTCTGCTACCTGCTCGAAATCACCTCGATCGACCCGGTCGCGAACAATCTGCTCTTCACGCGCTTCCTGTCCGAAGAGCGGCGCGAGCCGCCCGATATCGACGTCGATTTCGAGCACGAGCGACGCGAGGAGGTGATGCAATATGTCTATCGCCGCTACACAAGACGGCGCGCGGGGATCGCCGCGACGGTGATCCATTATCGCCCGCGTAGCGCGGTGCGCGAGGTCGGCAAGGCGCTGGGGCTCAGCGAGGATGTGACGCAGCGGCTCGCCGACACGACCTGGGGCAGCTGGGGCAGCGAGATGCCGATCGAGCGTTTCGTCGAAGCCGGCCTCGACCCCGAGCAGGACGATATCGCGCGGCTGCAATGGATGGTTTCGCAGCTGCTGACCTTTCCGCGCCACCTGTCGCAGCATGTCGGCGGCTATGTGCTGACCGAGGACCGGCTCGACGAGACCGTGCCGATCCATAATGCCGCGATGGAGGATCGCACCTTCATCGAATGGGACAAGGACGACATCGACGAGCTGGCGCTGATGAAGGTCGATGTGCTCGCACTCGGCATGCTGACCTGTATCCGCAAATGCTTCGACCTGATGCGGCTGCACGATCTGGGCGACCACCATCTCAAATCGCTCCCTGGAGAAGATCCGGTCGTTTACGACATGCTGTGCAAGGGCGACAGCATCGGCGTCTTTCAGGTCGAGAGCCGCGCGCAGATCAACATGCTGCCGAGGCTGCGCCCGCGTGAATTCTATGACCTTGTCATTCAGGTCGCGATCGTCCGGCCGGGGCCGATCGAGGGAGATATGGTCCACCCATATCTGAAACGCAGGAACGGCGAGGAAGCGGTGGATTATCCTTCGCCTGCTCCGCCGCACGATCCCAGGGAACTCTACCACCTGCTGAGCAGGACATGTGGCGTCCCGCTGTTTCAGGAGCAGGCGATGAAGCTCGCCATCGTCGCTGCCGAGTTCACGCCGGACGAGGCCAACGGCCTGCGGCGCGCGATGGCGACCTTCCGCAATGCCGGGACGATCCATCAATATAAGGAAAAGATGATCGGCGGCATGGTCCGCCGCGGTTACGAGCCCGATTTCGCCGCGCGCTGCTTCAAGCAGATCGAGGGCTTCGGGAGCTATGGCTTTCCCGAAAGTCATGCCCAATCGTTCGCCAAGCTGGTGTATGTCTCGTCGTGGCTGAAATGCCATCATCCGGCGGTCTTCGCCTGCGGCATCCTCAATTCGCAGCCGATGGGTTTCTACGCCCCCGCGCAGCTCGTGCGCGACGCGCGCGAACATGGGGTCGAGGTGCGCGAAGTCGATGTCAATTTCAGCGGCTGGGACAACAGCCTCGAACGGCGGGAGGATGGCGCGCTCGCGCTGCGGCTGGGGTTCCGGCAGGTCGACGGGTTTCGCGCGGAATGGGCGGAAAAGCTGGTCGCAGCGCGAAGCCATGACTTCACATCGATCGAGGAGCTCGCGCGCCGGGCCGGCCTGCCCGCGCGCGCGTTGCGCCTGCTCGCCGAGGCCGACGCCTGCCATTCGCTGGGACTCGAACGCCGTCCGGCGCTGTGGGACGCCCGGCGCGTGCGGCAGGGGGTGCTTCCCCTGTTCGGGGCGGCCGGGGCGGACGAACTCGGCGCCGAGGCCGATGCGCAACTGCCGCCGACCCCGCTCGTCGAACAGGTGCTGACCGATTACCAGACGACGCGGCTGTCGCTCAAAGGCCATCCGATGGCTTTCCTGCGCGACCGGCTCGCGCGCGAGGGACTGTCGAGTTGCCTCCAGACCGGCGCCGCGAAAAACGGCGCGCTGGTCCGCACCGCGGGGGTGGTGCTGATCCGCCAGCGCCCCGGCAAGGGCAATGCGATCTTCATCACGCTCGAGGACGAGGGCGGGATCGTCAATGTCTTGCTCTGGGCCCGCCAGTTCGAGCGCTACCGGCGTGCCGTCATGGCGTCACGGCTGATGGAAGTCGCGGGCGAGGTCCAGCGCAGCCGCGAGGGCGTCGTCCACCTGATGGCCAGTCGCATCGTCGACCGCACCGGCCTGCTCGACACGCTCGGCGACGGTCCCGCGCCGCACCCCGACCTTTGCCGCGCCGACGAGATCGCGCATCCGCAGCCGCCGCGCGGCGCGCGCCACGGCCATCCGCGCGACGTGCGCATTCTGCCCCGGTCGCGCGATTTCCATTGAGCCGCGCCGTATCCTTTTCAGCAGGTCAGCGCGGCCTCGAACAGACCGCGGAAGCGATCGGCGCATTCGGCGACCTCGGCCGCGTCGCCCGAAAAGCCGTCGACCATCATGATCGTGCGCAGCACACCCACCCCCGTCAGGATCGCGAGCAGCATGTTCGCGCGCAACTCGCCCTGTTCGCCGCCGATCAGTTCGGTCAGCGGGCCGAGCACGTCGAGCTGGACAAGGTCGCGGATGATCTGCCCCGCCCTGGGCGACGACGCCGAACGCAGCATGATGATGAACATCTCCATCCGCTGTTGCCGGTCGTCGCCCTCGTCCTCGACGACGATCTGGGCCAGAAAGGCAGGCAGGTCGGCGATGTCCTGCGCGTCGCGGAACAGCCGCGGCCGCGTTTCGTCGGCGAGCACTTCACGGAACAGCCCTTCCTTGCCGCCGAAGTACCGGCTGATCAGCGCGACGTCGACCTTTGCGTCGCCCGCGATGTCGCGCAGCCCCACGCCGTCATAGCTTTCGCGCAGGAAACGCTGGTGCGCCGCCGCGAGGATGCTCGCGCGCGTCGCGACAGCGTCACGCTTTTTGATTATGATCTCTCTCTCCATGCGCCGCATTTATCGCGGCTGAGAAATAAATCAACAGCTGTTGACTTGTTTTGTGATGCAGATTAGTCGGCGCGAACCGGCATCGTGCAGCGACTCCCCCCTCCCTGCCGCGCGGTGCCGGACCGCCCTGAAAAGAAAAGATATCGCCCATGACCCTGCGCCGCCCCCTCGCGCTTTCGCTCCTCCTTTCGCTGCTGCTTTCCGCCTGCTCGGGCAGCGACGACGCCCAGGGCGGCCCGCCCGCGCTGCCCGTGACCGCGGCGGCTCCGCTGGTGCGCGAAATCACCGAATGGGATGATTATGTCGGCCGGTTCGAAGCGGTCGACAGCGTCGAGGTGCGCCCGCGCGCCTCAGGCTATCTGCAGCGCGCGCATTTCACCGACGGCCAATATGTCCGCGCCGGGCAGTTGCTGTTCACCATCGACGCCCGCCCGTCGCAGGCCGCGCTCGACCAGGCGCGCGCGCAGCTCGCGCGCGCGTCGGCGACGCTCGCCAACGCCAAAACCGAGCTCGCACGCTCGACGACGCTCGCCGCGTCGCAGGCCGCGAGCCAGGAAGAGGTCGAGCAGCGCCGCGCCGCGGTGCGCACCGGCGAAGCCGATGTCGCCGCCGCCAACGCCGCGATTCGCGCCGCCGCGCTCAACGTCGGCTTCACCCGCGTCGTCGCGCCAATCTCGGGCCGCGTATCGCAGCGTCTCGTCGATCCGGGCAATTCGGTGAGCGCCGACCAGACGGTGCTGACGACGATCGTGTCGACCAGCCCGATCCACTTCAGCTTCCAGGGTTCCGAGGCGAGCCTGCTCGAATATGAACGCCGCGGCGACACGCTGCAGGGTTCGCCGGTGCGCATCAAGCTGCAGGGCGAAGATGACTACAGCCGCACCGGCCGCATCGATTTCGTCGACAATGCGCTGTCGACCGGATCGGGAACGATCGCGGTGCGCGCGGTCGTCCAGAACCCCGACGGCAAGCTGCGCCCCGGCCTGTTCGGCCAGCTCCAGCTCGCCGCCTCGGCGCCGCGCCCGGCGTTCCTGCTCCCAGATACCGCGATCGTCACCGACGGCGCGCGCCGCGTCGTCTATGTGATCGGCCCCAAGGACGTCGTCCAGGCACGCCCGGTGCAGCTCGGCCCCGTGATCGACGGGCTGCGCGTGATCCGCTCGGGCATCACCGCCAAGGACCGCGTGATCGTCGGCGGCCTCCAGCGCGCGATGCCGGGCAAGCCCGCCAAGGTCGAAGCCGGCCGGATCGGCAATGACGGCAAGGTCATCACCTCCAAGGTCGCCCCGGCGGCCAAGGCCCCGGCCGCCGCCGAGGGAGCGAAGAAGTGAATTTCAGCCGCTTCTTCGTCGACCGCCCGATCTTCGCGGCGGTCATCGCGATCTTCATCACGCTGATCGGCGCCTTCGCCTATCCGCAGCTGCCGCTCGCCCAATATCCGGAGATCGCGCCCCCGACGATCAGCATCACCGCGGCCTATCCGGGCGCCTCGTCCGAGACGATCGCCGAGACGGTCGCCTCGACGCTCGAGCAGGAAATCAACGGCGTCGAGAATATGCTCTATCTCCAGAGCAGCTCGACGCAGGGCGCCGCACAGATCACCGTCACCTTTCAGCCGGGCACCGACCTCGATGCCGCGCAGGTGCTGGTTCAGAACCGCGTCGCGCTCGCCGAGCCGCGCCTGCCCGAACAGGTGCGCCAGATCGGCGTGCAGGTGAACAAGCAGGAATCGGGCTTCCTGATGATCGTCGCACTGACGTCGAGCGATCCCGCGGTCGACACCGACTATGTCGGCAACTACGCCAACTCGACGCTGCGCGACCGGCTGCTGCGCCTCGAGGGCGTCGGCGGCGTGCAGATCTTCGGCGGCGGCAATTATTCGATGCGCGTGTGGATCGACCCCGACAAGGCGGCCGCGCGCAACATGACCGCGCCCGAAATCGTCGCGGCGCTGCAAAGCCAGAACGTCCAGGTCGCCGGCGGTTCGGTCGGCGCCCCGCCTTATGGCAAGGGCAACCCGGCGTTCGAACTGCCCGTCGAGGTCCCCGGCCGCCTCGTCACGCCCGAGCAGTTTTCCAATGTCGTCATCAAGACCGACACGCAGAACGGCGCGATCACGCGGCTGAAGGATGTCGCGCGGGTCGAACTCGGCAGCCAGGATTATGGCGTGCGCGGCGTGTTCGACGGCAAGGAAGGCGTCGGCATGGCGGTGATCCAGCAGCCGGGCGCCAACTCGCTCAACGCCGCCAATCTGGTGCTTCAGGAAATCGAGAAGGCCTCGGCCGACTTCCCCCCGGGGCTCGAATATTCGATTCCGTTCAACCCGACCGAATATGTCCAGGCGTCGGTGACCGCGGTGCAGGAAACGCTCGTCGAGGCGATCTTCCTCGTCGTGCTCGTCGTGCTCGTCTTCCTCCAGACTTGGCGCGCCGCGATCATCCCGATCGTCGCGATCCCGGTCGCGCTCGTCGGCACCTTCTTCGTCCAGCTCGCGCTCGGCTATTCGATCAACTCGCTGTCGCTGTTCGCGCTCGTGCTCGCGGTCGGCATCGTCGTCGACGATGCGATCGTCGTCGTCGAAGCGGTCGAAAAGCATATGCGCGAAGGGCTCGGCCCGCGCGAGGCCGCGCACCGGACGATGGGCGAAGTGTCGGGTGCGCTGATCGCGATCAGCCTCGTGCTCGTCGCGGTGTTCGTGCCGACCGCCTTCGTCCCCGGCATTCCCGGCATCTTCTACCAGCAGTTCGCGGTGACCATCGCGGCGGCGACGCTCTTCTCGCTGCTGACGTCGCTGACGCTGTCGCCCGCTATGGCGGCGCTGCTCCTGAAGCCGCACGAAACCGGCCACCGCGAAGAACCGAAAAATCCGCTCCTGCGCTTCGGCCGCCGCGCTGCGGACAAGTTCAACAGCGGTTTCGACAATCTCGCCGACCGTTATGGCCGCACGACCGCGAATCTGGTCCGCAAGACCGGACTGATGCTCGTCATCTATGCGGTGCTGCTCGCCTTCACCGGCTGGCGGCTCACCGACACCCCGACGGGTTTCATTCCCGATCAGGATCAGGGCGTGCTGATCGGCGTCGTCCAGCTGCCGCCGGGCGCGTCGCTCGACCGCACGAGCGACGTCCTGAAGCGCGCGCAGCAGGTCGTGTCGGGCGTCGAGGGCGTCGACAGCATTTCGACCTTCGCGGGCCTCGACGGATCGAGCTTCTCGACCGCGTCGAACGCCGGCACGATGTTCATCCGCCTGACCGACTGGGGCGAACGCGGCAAGGAACGCAGCGCGGTGGCGCTGTCGCAGCAGCTGTCGGGTGCGATGGCGGCGGCACTTCCCGACGCCAATGCCTTTGTCATCGCACCGCCCGCGGTGCCGGGGCTCGGCACCGGCAACGGCTTCACGATGATGCTCCAGGCGACCGGCGGCGGCAGCTATCGCGAGCTCGAACAGGTCACCGGCGCGATGATGGGCGGCGCCCAGCAGGTGCCCGAAGTGACGCAGGTCTTCTCACTGTTCAACACCGGAAGCCCGCGCATCTTCGCCGACGTCGACCGCGACAAGGCGCAGATGCTGGGGGTCGACCCGAGCCAGGTCTATGCCGCGCTCGGCACCTATCTGGCGTCGACCTATGTCAACGACTTCAACTTCCTCGGGCGGACCTTCCGCGTGACGGCGCAGGCCGAACCGACTGCGCGCAGCAAGATTGAGGATGTCGGCCGGCTGCAGGTGCGCTCGACCTCGGGCGAAATGGTGCCCCTCTCGTCGGTCGCGACCTTCCGCGACGACAGCGGACCGACGCGCGTCGTGCGCTACAACATGTTCCCCGCGGTCGAACTGCAGGGCGCGGCAGCATCGGGCGTCTCGTCGGGTGCGGCGCTGACCGCGATGGCAGGGCTGGCCGCCAAGACGCTGCCGGCGGGCTTCTCCTACGAATGGACGGGGCTTGCCTATCAGGAAAAGGCGGCGGGCAGCGGCGCGGTGCTGATCTTCCTGCTCGCGGTGGTCTTCGTCTTCCTCGTGCTCGCGGCGCAATATGAATCGCTGCCGCTGCCGCTCGCGGTGATCCTGATCGTGCCGATGTGCATTCTCGCGGCGATGCTCGGGGTCAATCTGCGCGGGATGGACAACAATATCCTCGTCCAGGTCGGTCTGGTCGTGCTCATCGCGCTCGCCGCGAAGAATGCGATCCTGATCGTCGAGTTCGCCAAGCAGGCCGAGGAACAGGATGGCATGAACGTGCTCGATGCCGCGGTCCATGCCGCGCGGTCGCGCCTGCGCCCGATCCTGATGACCAGCTTCGCCTTCATCTTCGGCGTCCTTCCGCTCGCGGTCGCGAGCGGGCCGGGACAGGAGATGCGGCAGGCGCTCGGGACGTCGGTGACCTTCGGCATGCTCGGGGTGACCATCTTCGGCCTGATCTTCACCCCCGTGTTCTATGTCGTGTGCCGCGGGCTCGGCGACCGGATGAAACGCAAGGGGGCAAACAAGACAGACAATGCGGACGATACGCCGCTGGAGGCGCAATCATGACCCGCAAGCTGAAACCCACCCTCGCGCTCGCCGCCGTCAGCGCCCTCGCGCTGTCAGCGTGCACCGTCGGTCCGCGCTATGTGTCGCCGACCCCCGCGGCGCCGTCGCAGACCCCCTTCCTCGAAGCGGGCAAGTCGCCCGCCTTCACCGGCGACCAGCCGCCGGGGCAATGGTGGAGCCTGTTCGGCGACCCGTTGCTCGACGATCTGGTAAGCCAGGCGCTGGTGGCGAACACCGACCTGCGTGTCGCCGCCGCCAATCTGGCGCAGGCGCGCGCGGTGCTGCGCGAATCGCGCGCCGGGCGGCTGCCGACGACGAGCGTCGGCGCCAGCGGTACCTATGCGCGGCAGCGCAACCCGCTCGGCGCCGGGTCGGTCGAGGGCGAAAGCTATGACGTCGGGCTCGATGTCGGTTACCAGGTCGACCTGTTCGGGCGCGTCGAAAGCGCGATCCGCGCGAGCCGCGCCGACGCCGATGCCGTGCAGGCGGCCTTCGACCTGACGCGGATCACCGTCGCGGCCGAAACGACGCGCGCCTATTCGGACGTCTGTTCGTACAATCGCCAGATCGCGGTCGCCGAAGACACGCTGCGCATCCAGCAGAACACCTTCGACCTGACGCGCCGCCTGTTCGAAGGCGGCCGCGCGACGCGGCTCGAAACCGGTCAGGCGGGCGCGCTGCTCGAACAGACGCGCGCCGCGATTCCGACGCTCACCGCGCAGCGCTCGGCGGCGCTCTATCGCCTCGCGGTGCTCACCGGCAAGCCGCCGGCCGAAGCGCCGCAGGCGGTACTCGCGTGCCAGGCGCCGCCCGAACTCGCACGCCCGATCCCGGTCGGCGACGGCGCGACCCTCCTTGCGCGGCGCCCCGATATCCGCCGCGCCGAGCGCCAGCTCGCCGCCGCGGCGGCGCGCGTCAACGTCGCCACCGCCGACCTGTTCCCGAGCATCCGCCTCGGCGGTTCGATCGGCACGACCGCGCCGTCGGTCTCGGGTCTCGGCTCGTCCGACGGCTTCCGCTTCTCGCTCGGGCCGCTGATCTCGTGGAGCTTCCCCAATATGGAGGTCGCGCGCGCGCGGCTGAAACAGTCCGAAGCCGGCGCCGACGCCGCGCTCGCGACCTTCGACGGCGCGTGGCTGTCGGCGCTCGAGGAAACCGAAGGCGCGCTCGCAGCCTATGCCGGCGAACTCGATCGCCTCGCGGCGCTGCGCCGCGCCGCGGCCGAGGCGGGCGAAGCGGCGCGCATCGCGCGGCTGCGCTATCAGGCGGGGCGCGAGGCTTTTCAGGTCGTGCTCGACGCCGAACGCTCGCTCGCCGCGATCAACGCCAGCATCGCCCAGTCCGAACAGGCGCGCGCGACAAGCCTCGTCTCGCTCTTCCTCGCGCTCGGCGGCGGCTGGCAGGAAACGGCGGTTTAGGCGGGCGACAAGGGCATCGTGTGTTAAATTCGCAGCATCCCCCAATCCGTTTGTGCTGAGCCTGTCGAAGCACTGTTCTTCTTTCTGCGACACCCGCAAGAAAGAACGGCCCTTCGACAGGCTCAGGGTGAACGGGTCATATGGCGCACACAGCGCGCCCAAGCCCCTCCCTGAAGGGGAGGGGTGGCAGGCCTTATCCCGCGATCTTTGCGCGCACGGCTTCGGCCTGGCGCATGATGTTCGCGACCACCTCGGCGCAGGTGGGGATGTCGTGGATTAGCGCCTGGCTCTGCCCGCTGGTCCAGATGCCGCCGTCGACGTCGCCGTCGCGCAGCACATTCTCGCGCCCGCGCACGCCCGCCATCAGATGCTTGACGTCGTCGAAGGTCTTGGTCGGGTCGCGCTGGATTTCGGCGACCTCGACCGACACGGCGTTCTTGGCGACGCGTGCGGTGTTGCGCAACGTCCGGCCGACGAGCACGGTGTCGGTCTCGTTCGCATCGACGATGCGTTGCTTCACATTCTGGTGGATCTTCGCCTCGACCGTCGCGCAGAAGCGCGTGCCCATGTTCACCGCATCGGCGCCGAGCGCGAGCGCGGCGATCAGGCTGCGTCCGTCGGCCATGCCGCCCGACGCGATGATCGGCGTGTCGGGGAGCGCGTCGACCGTCGCGGGCAGCAGCACGACGAGGCCGACATCATCCTCGCCGGGGTGGCCCGCGCATTCGAAACCGTCGATGCTGATGACGTCGACGCCCTTCTTCACCGCCGACACCGAATGGCGGACCGAGGTGCATTTGTGGATGACCTTGACGCCCTCTTCCTTGAAGCGCGGCAGATGGTCGGTCGGCGCGCGGCCCGCGGTCTCGACGATCTTGATCCCGCTGGCGATGATCGCCTCGCGATAATCGTCATAGGGGATCGGGTTGATCGACGGCAGCAGCGTCAGGTTCACGCCGAAAGGCTTGTCGGTCAGCTTGCGCGTCGCCTCGATCTCGTCGAACAGCGCCTGCCCGGTCGGATACATGTGCGCGGTGATGAAACCCAGCGCGCCGGCATTCGCGACCGCAGCGACCAGTTCGCCATAACCCACGCCGGTCATGCCACCCATCACGATGGGGGTCTCGATGCCGAACATCTCGGTGATACGCGTCTTGATCATGTGTCCTCCCATTTTCTGTCGCCAAGCCCTTGGCGCGCCCGCGGGTGGCGATCAAGCCCGATAATGCCGATAGCCACGCGCGCGCGGCTCGGGCAGGATGCAGGCGGTTCGGCACTGACGGAAGGAAGACGATGGTGATGAAACGGCGTATCGGGATGTCGCTCGCCCTGTTCGGCAGCCTGGCCGCACTCTCGGTGGCGACCGCGGCGCACCCCCCCGCCTACGACCTCGTGATCCGCGGCGGCACGCTCTACGACGGGTCGGGCGCGGCGCCGGTCGCGGGCGATGTGGCGATCCGCGGCGACCGCATCGTCGCGGTGGGCAAGGTCGACGGCAAGGGCAGGACCGAAGTGCCGGCGAACGGCATGGCGGTCGCGCCGGGCTTCATCAACATGCTGAGCTGGGCGACCGAATCGCTGATCGCCGACCCGCGCAGCCAGAGCGATATCCGGCAGGGGGTGACGCTCGAGGTGATGGGCGAAGGCTGGTCGATGGGCCCGATGAACCCCGCGATGAAGACGCAGGAAACCGAGCGCCAGGGCGACATCAAATATCCGATCGAATGGACCAGCCTCGGCGACTATCTCGGCTGGCTCGAAAAGCGCGGCATCGCGACCAATGTCGCAAGCTTCGTCGGCGCCGCGACGGTGCGCGTGCACGAGCTCGGCGAAGGCGACGTCGATCCGACCCCCGAACAGCTCGCGAGGATGCAGGCGCTGGTCCGGCAGGCAATGAACGAGGGCGCGCTCGGCGTCGGCAGCTCGCTGATCTACGCCCCCGGCTCCTATGCCGAAACCGACGAACTCGTCGCGCTCACCCGCGAGGCCGCGCAATGCGGCGGCATGTACATCAGCCACATGCGCTCCGAGGGCGACCGGCTCGAGCAGGCGGTCGACGAACTGATCGAGATTTCGCGCCGTTCGGGCGCGCCCGCCGAAATCTATCACCTCAAGATGGCGGGGCGCGACAATTGGGGCAAGCTCGCGCCGGTCGTGGAAAAGGTCGAGGCGGCGCGCGCCGCAGGGCAGCGCATCACCGCCGACATGTACACCTATACCGCGGGCGCGACGGGACTCGACGCGGCGATGCCGACCTGGGTGCAGGCGGGCGGGCTCGAGGCGTGGATCGAACGGCTGAAGGACCCCGCCATCCGCGCGCGCGTCGCCGCCGAGATGAAGGGGCCGGGGAGCGACTGGGAGAATCTCTATCATGGCGCGGGCGCCGACAAGATGATCCTGTCGGGTTTCAAGAACGACGCGCTCAAGCCGCTCACCGGCAAGACGCTCGCCGAGGTTGCGGCGATGCGCGGCAAGAGCCCCGAGGAAACCGCTATGGACCTTGTCGTCGAGGACGGGTCGCGCGTCGGCACCGTCTATTTCCTGATGTCCGAGGACAATGTGCGGCGGCAGGTGCAGCTGCCGTGGATGAGCTTCGGGTCCGACGCCGCATCGCAATCGGCCGAAGGCGTCTTCCTGAAATCGGGCGCACACCCGCGCACCTACGGCAATTTCGCGCGGCTGCTCGGCCGCTATGTCCGCGACGAAAAGCTGATCCCGCTCGAAGAGGCGGTGTACCGGCTGACCACCCTGCCCGCGACGAACCTCGGGATCAAGGAACGCGGCGCGCTGAAACCCGGCTATCACGCCGATGTCGTGATATTCGATCCCGCGGCGATCGCCGACCGCTCGACCTTCGAAAAACCGCACCAATATTCGGTCGGCGTCCGCGACGTTTTCGTCAACGGCGTCGCGGTGCTGAAGGATGGCGAACCCAGCGGCGCAACCCCGGGGCGTGCGGTGCGCGGCGCAGGCTGGCAGCGCTGCCGCTGACCGACACGCGGCGCGCGGTCAGGCCGGCGGCGGGGCGGACAGCGCCTCGGGCGGGTTGAGCGCGTTGATCGCCGCGCGCACCCGCGCCTCCGCCTCTTCGCGCGGCAGGCCCGCGGGGACCGTCTCGCCGACGCGATA
Organism: Sphingopyxis sp. YF1; assembly: GCF_022701295.1. NCBI lineage: Bacteria > Pseudomonadati > Pseudomonadota > Alphaproteobacteria > Sphingomonadales > Sphingopyxidaceae > Sphingopyxis > Sphingopyxis sp. YF1. Next base: position 3,961,440 of record NZ_CP033204.1, on the reverse strand, counting down.
GGTGATCGTTCCCGGCCATTTGACCCAGCGGCGCGGCGGATAGGCGATGCCGCTGTCCACCGCGACGGGGACGACATCGACGCCGAGCAGCCGGTACATGCCCGCAAAGCCCGGGCGCAGCGGCGGCGCTTCGCCGTGCGCGACGCGCGTGCCTTCGGCGAACAGCACCAGCGGGCGCCCCGCCGCGAGCGCCCCCTTCGCCGCGCCGAGCATAGCGCGCATCGCCTTGCCCCCGCCGTCGCGGTCGACCGGGATCAGCCCGTAAAAGCGCGCCGCCTGGCCCCAGACGGGGATCGAGAACAGCTCTTCCTTGGCGAACACCGCGGGATGCCGGAACAGCATCGGTTGCTCGACCGTCTCGAACGCCGATTCATGCTTGAAGACATAGAGCACCGGCGCATCGGGCATCGCGCCCTCGACGACGATGCGCTGACCGAGGAGAAAGCGGCAGAACAATCGGTGCGCCTGCGCCCAGATGCGCACGAACCAGATCGTCGCCTTGTGCGAGATCGGCAGCGAGATCACCGCGCCGATCGACGAAAAGCTGCTCATCGCCACGAAGGCGATCCAGAAGAGGATCGAGCGGACCAGCGCGACCGGATATTTCACAGGCCGAGCATCCCGCCCGCCAGCCCCGCGAGATATTTGTGATACTCGCGGAACAGCGTCGCGAAATTGGGCTGGCTGCGTACCGCATCGGGGACGATCTTAACGTCGCTGCCGATCGCGCGGCCGATTTCATATTCGGCACGGCGCATGTGCCAGTCGGTGGTGATCAGCCGCACGCTCTTGTAGTTGCGCCGCGCAACCCAGGTCGCGACCTCGGTCGCGTTCGAACGCGTGTCCTCGGCCTCGAAACCCAGCGCGATGCAGCAGTCGAACAATTGCTGCGGGCGCTTATATTCGGCGGCGAGTTCGCGCGGCTTGACCTCGCGCGCGACGCCGCTGATCAGCAGGCGCTTCGCGGTCCCCACCTCGAGCCGTTCGAGCGCGCGGTCGATGCGCCCGGGACCGCCGGTCAGCACGACGATCGCGTCGGTCTTTTCGTCGCCCGCGGGCAGCGGCAGCAGCAGCGCGAACCAGGCGAAGCCGAGCACCCAGACCAGGAACAGGATGGAAATCAGGCGCTTGATCATAAAATCTTCTTGAGCGCGGCGAGCAGGGTCAACCGCGCGGTCAGGGCTGCGAGCGCGATAGCCAATAGCGGCAGCGCTGCCAAGAGCGCCCAGCCCGCCGGCCCGAGCGAGGCGGTCGCGGCGAGCCCTGCGGTGACCCCCGACCATTGCCAACCGATCAGCAGGATGATCGCGGCGGCGACCGCCGTCCCCAGCGCGATGCCGTAGGCGGTGTCGATCGCGATGCGGCGCTGGAACAGCCGCGTGATCTGGCGGTCGGTGGCACCGATCAGATGGAGCATCTCGATCGTCGCATAATGGGTGCCGAGCGCGGCGCGCGCGGTCATGATCACGATCGCCGCGCTCGCCGCGGTCATCAGCACGACGAGCCCCGCCGCAACCCATGCGAGGCTGCGGATCAGTCGTGCGACCGGACCCAGCCATTCGGCGTGCGGGATGACGCGCGCGCCCGGCGCGACCTCGGCGACCAGCGCACGAAGCTGCGCGAGCTGGCCCGCGCGCTCGCCCCCGACAAAATCGATGTCGACGAGCGCCGGCAGCGGCAGCGAGCGCAGCACCGGATCGTCGCCGCCCGCGCTGCCGAGCCACTGGCCGAGCGTCGCGACCAGTTCCTCCTGCGCGACGCGACGCGTGCCGCGGATATAGGGCGCCGCGGCGGCGCGGCGGGTGAGCGCAGCGGCCTGCTGCGCGCGCACTTCGGGGTTGGCGGTGACGATCTGCACCGTCACCCGGCCGGCGATCGCGTCGCCGATATTGTTCGCCGCGCGCGCCAGCCCGACCCCCGCCCCGGCGGCGAGCAGGGTCAGCATCATCAGGATCGCGATCACCCACGGCGTGGGGCCCGACAGACGGCGGTCGGGCAAAAGACGGCGATGCTGGACGGGAACGCGCGGGATGATCATAGTGGCATCGCGCCCCTAGGCCCGGTTCGCCGGCGGGTAGCGCAGCGCCCCCGTCGGATCGGCGAGCCGGCCCTTTTCGAGCCGCATCATCTGCGCATTGTCGATGCGGCTGATCAGGTGGATGTCGTGCGTCGCGACGATCACCGTGGTGCCGAGGCGGTTGAGCGCCTCGAACAGGCCGAGCAGCCGCATCGCCATTTCGGGATCGACGTTGCCCGTCGGTTCGTCGGCGACGAGCAGCTGCGGACGCGCGATCACGGCGCGCGCGATCGCGACACGCTGCTGCTCGCCGCCCGACAGCGTCGGCGGAAAGGCCTCGGCGCGCTCGTTGAGCCCGATCCAGCTCAGCATCTCTCCCACCGGCCCCGCAAGATCGGACTCGCCGACCCCCGCGATGCGCAGCGGCAGCGCGATATTGTCACGCGCCGACAAATGCGGGATCAGCCGGAAATCCTGGAAGACCACGCCGATGCGGCGGCGAAACCCGGGCAGGCGATGGCGCGGCATGCTGACCAGATCCTCGCCGAACAGCCGCACCAGCCCGCGGCTCGGCCGCTGCGCGAGGTAAAGGAGCCTCAGCAGCGAGGTCTTGCCCGCGCCCGACGCGCCGGTGAGGAAATAGAAGCTGCCGGGCTGGAGATTGAAGCTGACGTCGGACAGGATTTCGGCATCGGGGCCATAGCGCAGCCCGACGCGGTCGAATTCGACCATCGCGCCGCCGGTGCGGCCGGGGGCGGCATCCGTCATGGCGTCACGCCGGAGCGGCGGCCCCGGTTTTTTCGCGTCCATGGTGCAGCACAGGCCCGCATGATGCGCCTCTCGCATGGCTTTCCCGCAAGGACAAGCGCCGAGTAGGCACGTCCCGGCGACGCGGGCCTTGCATGCCGCGAATCGCCGTGTTTAGAGGGGACATGATCCTCGCCTGCCCAGCCTGCCACACGCGCTACGTCGTCCCCGATACGGCGATCGGCGCCAACGGCCGCACCGTGCGTTGCGCCAATTGCCGCCACAGCTGGTTCCAGGAGCCCGCGGCCGGCGCCACCGCCGCGTCCGTGGCGCCGCCGATGGCACCCGCCGCGGCCCCGCCGCCGCCCGCCACGCCCGCCGCTGCGCCCGTCCCGCCCCCCGCTGCGGTCGCAGAACCGCCGACCGCCTCGCCGCCCGTCGCGCCGCCTCCGCGCGCCGATGCCCCGGTCGAAGCGCCGCCGCCCGAGACTCCGCCCCCCGCGGCGTTCGTGGCGCCCGCCGCACCCGAGCCCCGGGTCATGGTGACCGAAAGCGAGGCGCCGCTGCCGCATCGCCGCCCGCGCCGCAATCCCGCGAAGCGCTGGACGCTCGTCGCCGGGGCGGCCGCCGCACTGATGATCGCCGCGACCGGCGCGCTTTACTGGTTTGGGCTGCCCGGCTGGGCGCAGGGGCTGGGGCTTCCCGGGCTCGCCGACGAACCCGATCTCGTGATCGAGCTGCCGCCGAACCAGGACCATCGCGAACTCGCCGACGGCACCATCTATTTCGCCGCCTCGGGAGTGATCATCAACCCGACCGACCGCGAACAGCGCGTCCCGCCGATCCTCGCCGAACTGCGCGATGCGCAGGGAACGATCGTCTACAGCTGGACGATCAAGCCGCCGGTGCGAACGCTGCCGCCGAACGAAAAGGTCAATTTCAGCGAGGCCAAGCTGGACATTCCGCGCCGCGCCGAACAGCTGACGGTCAGCTGGGCGCTGCCGAAGAACTAAATCTGTCCTCCGCGGCCAGATTAAACCCGACCCGACCCGTGGCGTCACGCCGTCACAGGCTGAGCGCGGCCGCCAGCGACAAAAGGAAGCTCGTCAGCGTCGCGACGACGATCGGGGCGAAGCTGCGCCACCCCTGATCGAGCAGCAGGTGCAGCCGCGCCTTCATCGCGGTGGCGACGATCGCGAGCAGCAGCAGCGCCTGCGCGCCGTTCGCCGCGGCATCGGTGAGCGGCCGGGGGATCGCGACGAGCGAATTCACCCCCGCGACCGCAAGAAAGCCGAGAATGAACCACGGCAGGCGCAGCGGGATTCGCGCCTTGGTTCCTTCGGCTTCGCCGCTCCGCGCGAGCCACAGCCCGACGAGCATCAGCATCGGCGCGAGCAGCGCGACGCGCGCGAGCTTGACGATCGTCGCGACCTCGCCCGCGGGCGCCGAGAAGGAAAAGCCGCCGCCGATCGCCTGCGCGACGTCGTGGATCGACGCGCCGATCAGGAAACCCGCCTGCGCATCGCTGAGCCCCAGCTGCGCCGCGAGCACCGGATAGAGCGTCATCGCCAGCGCGCTCGCGACGGTTATGCCGACGAGGGTCAGCGTGAAGCGCGCCTGGTCGACGCGCTTGTCGCCGATCAGCGAATAGAGCGCGAGCGCCGCCGACGCGCCGCAGATCGCGGTCGCGCCGCCCGCGAGCAGCGCGGCGTGGCGGTCCTGCCGGAACAGTCGCGCGCTCGCGACGGTCACGACGATCACCGCGAGCATGATCAGTACCAGCAGCGCAAAGGGCCACGGGCCGAGTTCGGCCAGCTGCACCGCGGTGATTCGCGCGCCGACGAGCACGATGCCGATGCGCAGCGCGGTCTGCGACATCAGGTCGAGCCCGGCGTGGGTGCGCTTGTCCTGCGACAGGAAGCTCAACGACAGACCGATGAGCAGCCCCATCAGCACGATCGGCGCGGCGTAATGATCGGCGAGCCAGGCGGCGGCGAGCGCGGCGATGGCAGTAACGAAAGCGCCGGGCAGATAGTCGCGCCAGCGGTGGCGCGCCGGCGGATGCGCCTCGAGCTGCATCTCGCCGTAAAGGTCGGCGGCCATCGGCCAGCGCTCTGCGTCGAATGTCCGGCCCCGGTCCATGGCTCCGCTTTGCACATCCGCAGGCGGGCGTCGATAGGCCATTGTGGGCGCGCCGCTCCCTTGCTAGAGGCGCGCTTCTACCGGCACCCGTAGCTCAGCTGGATAGAGCGCTGCCCTCCGAAGGCAGAGGTCAAGCCTCAAAATCAGGCTTCCCATTCCAAATAGATGGTTGATTTTATTCGGAATTTTCGCGGTGTTTCAGCGAACCAATCTGGTGAAATCGCTTCACGTAAGCATGACGTAAGCATACTGCGTAGTATCATAGAGTACGAAGGGCCACCGCAGAGTGGCGCGGTCGCGAACCGAGCAGTCGGACCATCCTGCATCGAATCCGTTGACCGATGACCGTTTGACCGGCTAGGCAGCGCCGCGAAGCACCCGTAGCTCAGCTGGATAGAGTGTCGCCCTCCGAAGGCGAAGGTCACAGGTTCGAATCCTGTCGGGTGCGCCAATATTCGCAGCGTGGTGCGCGCCTTCATATCGTGGACGACATTTGGTGGCTGGATTCGTCCTGGCCCCCACAGGTTGTGGTGGACAGCGACTCCCAATTGTGATTCACACCGTTGAGGCGGGTTTGGGGGAAGCGAGCATGGGTGTTTCGGCGCTGCAAGTTCGGGAAATGGATCCGGATTTGGACGACAATTACCAGGAGCGGGTGAACGCTTGGCTCGTGAGCTGCTTCGGCGACGAGGCGGCCTACGATAGGCTCGATCGTACCCATCGATTTCTGGAAGAAGCACTTGAGCTTGCGCAAGCTGGCGGGTGCACGCGCGATGATGCCATCGCGCTTTTGAATTATGTTTTCACGCGGCCAGTCGGTGATGTCGCTCACGAAACAGGCGGTGTCATGGTCACGCTTGCTGGTATGGCGCATGCTCACAATGTCGACATGAACGCCGCCGGTGAAGCCGAACTGGACCGCAATCATCGCAGAACATCCGCAATTCGCGAGAAGCGGAGCCGCAAGCCGCCAAACTCGCCGCTACCCCAGTGACAACTGGAAGCGACCGCAGTGGCGCCACTGAAACCTCGGTTCTGCGGATAACGTCCTGTGATTGTGCTGTCGTTCGACACCCCAGAATTGAGGGATGGATGCACCAAGCTGCAGAATATGCAGGCGTGGATCGGACCCGTGGAAGCCCAATCCCTCGTTCAGATGATCGCGGACATTGAAGCGTTTCAGAATGCAGCTGAGATGATTGCTTTTCTTGGAGCCAACGTGGACGGGCAGGGTTGTATAGTGATAGATTTCAGCCGGAAGCATCGCGCGATATTGCGGCCCACACTTCCCGATGCGCCGCTCGACGCCGACGGGAGGCCTGTTTGGGCCCAAATTCGCCGCTTGATGTTGACCCAAATAGTGGAGCTCTGACGATGGAGAACACCACTTCACACGCCGATTGGTTTTCCTGCCCGGGAGACAGCCTTGTTGCCGCCATGCAGCGCCGCGGTGTAGCCGCGTCGGATCTGGCCGGCCGATTGTCAGGAGGAATGGCTCAGCTGCGTGGATTAGTGTCGGGGCTTGAGCCAATCGATCCTGAATCCGCGGCTGTAATTGGCCTCACGGTTGGCGGCTCGATTGAATTCTGGCTCAAGCGCCAAGAGAATTACGAGCTTGCTCTGGAGCGCGCGGTCGCGTCCGTCCCGCCGGAAGAGGCAACCGTGTGGCTTAGTGCAATTCCGGCGCCGGGACCGGCGGCTCGTGGCAAGTTGAACGACGATAGGCGCAACGAGGAGCTTCGGCGCAGGCTTGCATTCTTCGCCGTCGGAACACTTGGCGCTTGGCAAGGCCGGTATGGAGCCGAAAATCGGCAGGCAAGGTTTCGGACCTCGCTGACATTTTCCTCCCACGAAGGCCCGACCTCGTTGTGGCTGCGGGAGGCTGAACTTGAAGCTACCATTGCTGACACGGCCGTATGGAACCCAGAAGCGCTTGAAGCCCGTTTGAGGGAGATCAAGAAGCTTTCGTTCATCCGCCGGCCAGGCCGGTTCCTGCCACTCCTGAAAAAGCTCCTCGCGGAAGCGGGGGTCGCACTCGTGATAAAGCGTACGCCGCAAGGTTGCAGGGCTAGCGGTGCAAGCAGGATGATAACGCCTGAAAGGGCGATGATATTGTTAAGTTTCCGATACAGGTCAGACGAGCAGTTCTGGTTCACTTTATTTCATGAAATCGGTCATCTCCTGCTGCACGGCGCGCGGGCGTTCGTTGACGAAGACGAGATGCCTGACGACGCCTGTGAAGATGAGGCCAATGCGTTCGCCGCCTCGCTTGTCGTTCCCCCTCACATGGAGCGCGACTTCGAGAGTTTGCCGGCTCGGCATAAGGACATTACGCGGTTTGCTATTCTCGCGGATGTGGCACCGGGCCTTGTGCGCGGCCAAATGGAACACCGTGGACGAATTCCGCCGTTCCGATTGACGTTCTTACGAAGAAACTGGACTTGGGCAGAGATCGACGAGGCGATCGCTAGCCTTTGAAATGCTCAAACTGCCGCGGCTTTTTCTGCCAGTTGCAGAGTGAATCCTCCAAGATCTCCATGCCGACGTTCAGATGCTGGTCGAGCTGATTGAGTCTCGCCTGGATATCAGCGGTGGACACATTCGCTTTTCGATCATTAAAAAACAGCAGCTTCGCTCCATTTGTTGGACCCGTCGCCCCATCGAGATATGCCGAGCCGGCCTCGGCCGGGATCAATCCATATCTGGCCAGCATTGCGACCCAGTCGAAGCGTCCAAGGCGGCCGAACCCCTTAACTGGGATTGCCCGGTAGAACGCATCAAAAATAACATGGGGGTCATTGCCGGCCGCTTGCACCAGCCCGGCGAAGTGAGGCACATGACCGCCGCTCGCGGACACCCAACCGATATATGTCGCGAATGAACCGCCGATTGGACGGTTTGCATCAGGCCGCATGCTTTCATACTTTCTGTGGTTGCCGAATTTTCCGCGAATTTTTCGCCAGTTCGCTGTGAGCCAGGCCGTGAGCGCGGCCGGGTTTCCGCTCACTGTCGCCCAATCCCATTTACCTTGGCCGAGCTTACCGTACACGTCCTTGAGGCGCGTCCATCCGCTGACTTCAGGCTTAGCAAAAAACACCATGAGGAATATCAGCCACGCCGCCTCGTCGATTTGACCGGACTGAATCAGATAGACGACGCCAGCTTCGGCTTCGAAAGCCGGATCATTGGGATCCGCTCGCCGCGCCGATATCGCTCCGCGCTTTTGAAGGATCTCGAAATATTCCTCGCGCCGGATGCTCGCAATAATTTGTCGGCTCAGTACGTAGCGTTCAACCGGTGTAGGCATGCCCGGGAGGGGCGCAACGTTCTGTTCGAAGGCGACGAGCGCTTGCTCGATCTGTTGGCGCCGCGCTTCCTTTTTCGGCCACTTCATTCGCTCATTCCTTGATTTTTCGCTGCGGCTCGTTCGAGTTTTGCCGACTGCTTATCGCGCCGGTCATCGATATAGGTTTGGAACAGGGGGTCCGTCAGCCCGGATCGGATCGCGTCAATCTTGTCCGGGTGGTCGGCGAAGCGGGCCTGCACAAGGCGTAGGAGATCGGCCCAATAGGGTGGGAGGAGGGACATGAGCTCCGTCGGATCGCCGCTTCCCGTCCGGATCTGCTGCTCGGCCTCAAGAATTTTATCCACCAACGCGAACGGGTCGCCGGCAGGCATCGGAGGCATTTCAACCAGCCGGTGATGACCTTCTTGCGTGTAGCGCGATGCGTTTTCTTCATGCTCTTCGTACAGATGGAAGCTGCCGACCATCTGGATGTATTCACCGAGCCCAACCCCTAGACGATTAGCAATCATCTCCTGCAGCATCGTAAAACAGAACACGTCGTGTGGAAGCCCGAGATACGCATCATTCGAGCGCAATGATGCCATCAGATGAAGCTTTTCGTCCCTGATGAAGAACTGCAGCGTAGTTGTGCAGGGAACCTCTGCGTCGATCTTCAGGTCCTTCGCCGCATAGAGCTGCAAGACGGCGCGCCGGGTGTGGGGCTTTCTTTCGAGTAGATCAATTACGGCCTCAATCTGATCGAGACCATAGGTCGAGAAGAGGCGCGGCCCATAGGCACCGTTGATCCGACCATCCGGTCCGATCTCTTTCTTGTAGTTCGGAATATATGCGGTGATGAAATCGATGTCGTCAGATTTGGTCAGATACCAGAGAAACTCTCCCAGCGCGCTGAAAGGAAGCCCCCGATCATTTGATCGGCTTAGCCGAGCCCGCGGGTGACCGATCCGAATAGAAACGCCGATGAGTTCCCGGTGATCGCCGCGTGAGCCTTCATTGGGAACTCCCAAACTTTGCAACTTCTTATAGGCCTCGATAAGTATGTCATCGAGGCTATCGCCGATTATCTCCATTTGCCCTCCCCAGAGCTATATTTTCCGCTCTTAGATCGGTGTCCAGGACACTTCTCAATGGCAAAAGCGACATTTGATCCGATCTGAACTTAGATGAGGCTTCCCCCTTTTGTAGATGCTTATCGCAATTGCACTCAGCGGAAGGGCATACCTGTGCACTTTTCGCGCATTTATCTCCATATAGTCTCCAACATTGATCGATGAATCGGAAAGCATCGAGGTCTTCCGACGGGTTTCCCGGCAAGGGAGCGAGCGGGCTGGCGCTACGCCCCCGCCCGCGCACGCCACGCCTCTGCGGCGAAGATTGAGAGTGAGAGGGATTCAGGATGCCCCGTGACGGGCGGAGGCTTGGAGAGAGGCTCCAAGCGCTCGTCACGGAGACTTACCATGACCCTTCCCATCCCCGCTGCGACCCTGGACCCATTGGGGTACAAGGTTGATATATCGCGCGGCCAACGCATTGGTCGCGTCTCATCCGAATGGTTCTCGCGCCCCGATGATGAGCGCTATCTTTCGCTGAGTGAGCTTTATGAGGCGGTGCGAGCGCGGGCTGAGATTGCTACTGCCCGCACCGTCGAAACCCGCGCGATCCGGGTCGAGGCAGCGAGCGATAATCCCGAGCGGCTCAGCCTTCTCCTTCCCGATCGCCACGAGCCTGTGGCGCCGACCCACTGGTCATTCGGACAGCTTTGCAGCCTCGTGGGCGCGCCCTCCAGCTATCTGCGCCAGCTGCCTTCGGCGCTGGCGGGCATCAACATGCAGCATGGGTTGCTGGCGCATCGGGGCGAGCTGGTGAAGACCCTCGAGACTGGCGACGGCCGCACCGAACTGCGGGCGGTCACCGGCCCGGATTATGGTCGCATCTGGGATCATGAGCTCGTGTCGGCGGTTATGAAGATCGCCGGCGACGGCACGGGCGACACGCGCTGGAAGGTGCCGGGGACGCTCGACTGGTCGTCGATGCGGCACAATCCGTTCGTCGAGGTGACCAAGGACACGACGACGCTATATGCAAGCGACCGCGACGTCTTCCTCTTCCTCGTCGACGATGCGAACCCGATCGAAACGGGACGGTTGCCGAACGGCGATCCCGATCTCTTCTTTCGCGGCTTCTACTGCTGGAACAGCGAGGTCGGCGCCAAAACACTCGGCATGGCCACCTTTTTTCTGCGGGCCGTTTGTATGAACCGAAACATCTGGGGCGCCGAAGGCTTCGAAGAGATCAGCATCCGCCACAGCAAATTCGCCGCAGGACGGTTCGCGCAGGAGGCGGCGCCCGCGCTGGAGCGCTTCGCTTCGTCGTCGGCCGGATCCTTCCTGAATGGGATCAAGGCGGCGCGCGCCGCCATCGTCGCGCGCGACATCGACGAAAGGCAGAGCTTCCTGCGCAAACGCGGCTTCTCGAAGGGCGAAACCGACAAAATCATCGCGACGGTCCTGCAGGAAGAAGGCCACCCGCCGTCTTCGATCTTCGACTTCGTGCAAGGAATTACCGCGGTTGCGCGCGATCGGTCGCATCAGGACGCGCGCCTTGAACTCGAAGGAAAGGCCGCGAAACTGCTCGCTTCGGTGCACTGACTCCTGTCGGCTCACTTATCCGGCGTGGCCCTGTTCCGAAGAGGAAGAGGGCTGCGCCGGAGCCATGACGGGCCAGAGGTCGAGAGAGAGTCTCGCGGCCGCCCGTCATGGAGATGAGTCATGACGAAACATGTGAAAATCAGCCTCAGCGGCGCGCGCGATATCCCGTTCAGCGCCCTTGTCCTGAGCCAGGCGAATGTTCGCCGCGTGAAGGCCGGGGTGTCGATCGACAGCCTTGCCGCCGATATCGAGCGACGCGGCCTGCTCCAGAGCCTGACCGTTCGCGCCCAACGCGACGACGAAGGACAGGAAACCGGCAAGTTCGAAGTGCCGGCGGGTGGCCGGCGCTTCCGCGCGCTGCAGCGGCTCGTCAAGACCCGCCGCATGGCCAAGACCGAACCGGTGCCGTGCATTGTCCGCGACGACGACAGCGTGTCGGCCGAGGAGGATTCGCTTGCCGAGAATGTCCATCGCGAGCCGCTGCATCCGCTCGATCAGTTCCGCGCGATGCAGAAGCTCGTCGAGCAGGGGAGCGACGTCGAGACCATCGCCGCGACCTTCATGGTGACGCCGGCTGTGGTGAAGCAGCGGCTGAAACTCGCCGACGTCTCGCCGAAGCTGCACGACATCTATGCCGAGGACGGCATGACCCTTGAGCAGCTGATGGCCTTTTCGGTCGCCAGCGATCATGCGCGCCAGGAACAGGTCTGGGAGATGCTCCAGACGAGCCACAACCAGCAGCCCTGGTTCATCCGGGCGCGCCTCACCGAAGACAAGGCGCGCGCGTCGGACAAGCGCGTGCGCTTCGTCACCCTCGATGCCTATCTCGCCGCGGGCGGTCATGTCTTGCGCGATTTGTTCGAATCTGACGACGGCGGCTGGCTTGAGGACGTCGCGCTGCTCGATCGTCTCCAGACCGAAAAGCTCGACGCCGAAGTCGCGGTGATCGCGGCCGAGGGCTGGAAGTGGATCGAGACGGCGGTCGACTTCCCCTATGGCCATAACTTCGGGCTGCGGCCGATCGATGGCGAGGAACCGCCCGCGAGTGCGGAGGATGAAGCCCGCCTCGAAGCGCTTCGCGAAGAGGCCGACCGGCTCGAAGACCAATGGGCCGGCGAGGACGAAATCCCCGACGAAGTCGCCGCGCGCATCCAAGCGATCGACGAGGAGATCGCGCCCTTGGTCTCGAAGCCGCTTGTCTATGATTCCGCCGAGATCGCGATTGCCGGCACCTTCGTCAGCATCGATGTCGATGGCTCGCTCCATATCGAGCGCGGCTATGTCCGGCCCGAGGACGAGCCTGCCGAACCTGTCGACGAGACTACGGACGAGGCGGGCGGCGACGAGGGCGCTGGCGAGCGGCCGGATGACGCGATCGCGCCGGACAGCGAAAGCGCGCCTGCCGAAAGCGCAGAGGAGGAGGAGGACCCCGACGATCTGCTTCGCCCGCTTCCCGACAGGCTCGTCACCGACCTCACGGCGCATCGCACCCTCGCGCTCCGCGACGCGGTCGCATCGAACCCGATGGTTGCCTTCGCGGCCATTCTGCACGCGCTCGTTCTCGAGACCTTCTATACCTGCGCCATCTCGGCGAGCTGTGTAGGCATCTCGATGCGCAGTAACCGGCTGGTCGGCTACGGGACTGCGCTCAACGACACCGCCTCGGCGAAGGCGCTCACCGAGCGCCACGAAAGCTGGTCCGCGCGGCTGCCCGACGCGACCGATGCGTTGTGGGAGACGCTCGCCGCATTCGATGCCGATGAGCAGGCGGCGATCTTCGCCCATTGCGTCTCGTTCGGTGTCGATGCGACCTGGGAGCCGGCGACCCAATATAATCAGGGCCGGGTGTCGGCGCGCGCGGTCGCGGCACGCATCGAGCATTCGCACATCCTCGCACGGGCGGCTGGCCTCGACATGGTCGGCGCTGGCTGGACGGCGACGGTGGCCAATTATTTCGGCCGCGTCACCAAGCCGCAAATCCTCGCAGCGGTCGAGGAGGCTTGTGGTGCCGATGTTGCGGGCCGGCTCGTCGGAATGACGAAGCCGGAGATGGCGAGCGCAGCCGAAGAGCTGCTTCAGGGCAAAGGCTGGCTCGCCAAGCCGCTTCGCACGCCCGAGCCGGTCGGCGCAGCCGACTTGCAGGCGGCGAACGACGACGACGCACCTGAAACCGGCGGCGAAGATCGTGGCGGGGGAGACGAGGGCGATACGATCGAAGCGGTGGCGGCCGAATAGGCCCTTTCGCCATCCGAATATGGGAAGCCCGGTTCCGTGCCGGGCTTCCCTTTTTTCTGCCCCGGCCTTGAAAATGAGGACGCAACGACGAACATCGAGGCTTCGTCACTGGCAGGGGCTGCCGGTCCGCTTTGCACGGCGCTCTCGATCGAGAGGGCGCCGTGCGAACCGCGATGGAAAGGAGCCTCTATGTCCGATCCTGCCACCGAAATCGCTCGCCGGTTGAGCGAAAATGCCGAGGCGGTGTGCCGCCGCTACCTCTCGAATGGGCGTCGCGAGGGCCATTACTGGATGGTCGGCGACATCCACAACGTCGCGGGCCGGAGCCTCTATGTCCGCCTGTCGCGTAGCGCGGACGGGCGCGGCGCAGCGGGCAAATGGACCGATGCCGCCAGCGGGGACCATGGTGACCTGCTGGACATCATCGCCACCTCCTGTGGCCATTCCGATTTTCGCGAAACGCTGGAGGAGGCGCGCCGCTTTCTCAGCCTTCCGCCGGCACCTGTCGCTTCTCGAAACCCGGCTCCGCGCAAAGGTCCTGCTGGGACGCCGGAAGCAGCACGCAGATTGTGGGCCGCGTCGAAGCCTATGGCCGCGACCATTGCCCGTGCCTATCTCGCCGGCCGGATGATCCACGCCTTGGCGCCGAGCGAACCGCTGCGCTTTCATCCCCATTGCTTCTATCGCCGATCCGAAGACGACGCGCCGGATACAAGGCCGGCGTGGCCCGCCATGATCGCGGCCGTGACCGATCTCGAGGGCGCGATCACGGGCGTTCACCGCACATGGCTCCATCCCGAAACTGCGGACAAAGCCCCGGTCGCCTATCCGCGCCGCGCCATGGGGCATTTGCTGGGTCATGGCGTCCGCTTCGGGCGGGCGGCCCCGGTGATGGCCGCGGGCGAAGGTCTGGAGACGATCTTGTCGCTGCGACAGCTGCTGCCGTCGATGCCCATGATTGCCGGGCTCTCGGCCGCGCATCTCGGCGCCCTCGCCTTTCCCGCCGGGCTCCGGCGCATTTACATTGCCCGCGACGACGACACGGCCGGAGCGGTCGCGCTTGCCGTGATCAGCGAGCGGGCGACGGCAGCCGGGATAGAAACTGTGCCGCTTGAGCCTGAATGCGACGACTTCAACGGCGACCTGATGACGCTCGGATCATCCCGCCTCGGCGCGTCGCTTCGCCTGCAGCTCAAGGCAAGCGATCGCCGCGTGCATTTCTGAGGTCTTCGGAGGTGCCGGGACGGGGGTGTGGCCGGCTGCGGCAGCCTATTCTGGCCTGCTACTGCTGGGCGCGCCTCGGCCTTCGCGAGAGGGCGACTGCGCCCGGCAGGCCGGGAGCGCAATGGTGGCCGTTCGGCTATTTTCCGCCGGGGCCGTGCGGCCCCTTTGCATCGCGAGGCAAAATAGCCTTCGTCCGCCATCCTCCGCTGCGCTCCGGCCGCGGCGTCCGCCGCGATGCGAACCCGCCCTGCCGGTCGCGGGCCGTCGCCACGAAGGCCGCGCGAGGCGCGGCTCAGGCAGACGGAGACCTCGCATGAACGACGCAGGAGATACCGACCAGGCATACCCGCCCGAACCGGGCACCACGGCCTATTTGCTCCAGGAGATGCAGCTCTTCGGCCATCGGCCCTATGAAGACGAGCCTGATCCGCGACCGCTTCCCGATGCACGGATCGCGGGCGGAGCGGTCGCCGACATGTTCGACGCGCTGACGGCCTGCCTTGCCGACACGAGGATCGAACCCGACCTCGAGGACCTGCTGTGGCATCTGGTGAACCTCTTCCACCGCGCCGGCGACCGGGTTGAACGCGCGCTTGACGACAATGAGCAGCTCCAGCGACGGCTGCAGCGTGAGCAGGACGGCAGCGAAATCCGCTCGGTCGAACTTGAGCGCGCCATCCGCGAAGGCATTTCGCTGATCGAGCGGCGCGACGCGATGGAGTTCTTCCGCGAGGCCGCGGCAGAGCAGTTTCGCATTCATCTTCGCAAGGCTTGGGCACCGCGGACGGGATCGCGCGCGATGCATCGAACACTCACGGCATCGCTGATCGATAGCCGCGATTTCCTGGATGCCCGGCTTCGAGAGAAAGCGGCGGCACTGCTACCGGCCGGGACGCGCATCGCCTTCACTGGCGGCAGCGACTGCGATCCCGCGGCCATATGGGACGCGCTCGACAAGGCCAAAGCCCGCTACAATGACATGATTTTACTGCACGGCGCCACGCCGACCGGGGCGGAGCGCGCGGCAGCCTGCTGGGCCGAAAATCGCGGCACTGCGCAGGTCGCTTTCCGGCCCGACTGGAACCGGCACGGCAAGGCAGCGCCGTTCAAGCGCAACGATCGACTGCTCGAGGCTCTGCCAGTGGGCGTCATCGTCTTTGCGGGCACCGGCATCCAAGACAATCTTGCTGACAAGGCCGCGAAGATGGGCATTCCACTTTGGGATTTTCGGAACAAGGGGCGCTGAAGCCAATTTGGAGGGCGGATTGAGAATTAGCCTCAATCTGGTTCTATCTCTCGAATATAGTAGGAATATATGAGGTTAGCCTTCAATTTCACATTCTCCCAAGATCGCCTGGACCAGCGGCGGTCACGCCGTCGGCGGCCAGCCTTGTAAGAGGGCGGGGTTGCCGGCCCTTACGAGGGGCACGCGGATCGGCTGGTTCGGAAACGGCGGTCGGCGCGCCATGGTTCGTAATGCCGACGATCGACGCCGCCCACGTTTTCGAGCTCGAGTTCGCGCGTGTGAAGACCGGAGCCAACCTCGCCGATCTTCTTCGTGAGGCCTGCGCCGCGATGGGCTGCGCGTGGTTCGCGCTTAGCCATCACCTGGATTTTCTCGCAGCGCCTGAGAAGGGGGTTCGCGTTCACAATTATCCGGAGGATTGGGCCTATTGGTTCGATCAAAACCGCTTGGGCCCATCGGATCCAGTGCACAGGGCGAGCCAGCGCAGCAGGGCCGGCTTTCTTTGGCACGATATGCGCCGCTACGACACGCCGCGCGCCGGCGACGAGATCGTCCTCGCCGAAGCCCAGCGTCATGGCATCGGTGACGGGCTGACGGTGCCCGCCCATATACCAGGCGATGCTCATGGCTCGGTGTCTTTCGCATGGCGGCCGGGCAGCGCAGCCGATCCGGACGCGCTGCAATTTGCCCGTATGATAGGCGGGGCCGCCTTCGAGGCGGCGGATCGCATCGCTAATCCCGACCGCTCGCGCGCCGCTCCACGCCTTACCGACCGGCAGCGCGAATGTGTCATCTGGGCGGCCAAGGGAAATCCGATCTGGCGGATCGGACGCCATCTCGAGCTCTCGCCCGATACCGTTCGCGAGCATCTGCGCAATGCCCGGCTACGCTACGGTGCCAATGGCGGCATCATGCTGACGGTGCGCGCGCTCTACGATGGCGATATCAGCTTCGTCGACATCGCCCGTCGCTGAAAAAAACGCCGCACCCCCCTATCATGCTATGGTGCGGCTGAAAAAAGCGGTTCAATTGGATCGCCTCTTTGAAAGGAGGCATCCATGTTGCTTATCATCGACCATCAGAACCGAACGCGCGAGCATCAGGCGCTCCGCTCGATGTTCGAAGCGCGCAAGCGCGTTTTCATCGATCTTCTCAAATGGGATTTGCCGGCGCTGGCCGGGCGGTTTGAGCTTGATCATTTCGACGACGTCGATGCGACATATCTGATCGCGACCGACGAGGCCGGCAATCATCTCGCCTCGGCGCGGCTCCTGCTGACCACCCGGCCCGCTCTCCTCGACAGTCTATTCCCGGGGCTTGTCGCGGGTGACATTCCCCAAGGGCCTGATGTGCTGGAGATTACCCGCTTCTGTCTGTCGCCCGGAATTGGGGCGCGCCAACGCAGGATTGCTCGCGACGCCTTGCTGGTGGGGCTCGCCGACTTCGCTCTGGCGAATGGAATTCGGACCTACACCGGCGTCGCCGAGCTTCCCTGGTTCCGCCAAATCCAGACATTCGGATGGGACTGCCGGCCGCTCGGCGAGGCGGTCCTGCATCGCGGGCAGGCCCTCATGGCGCTGCGCATCGATATCGATAGTTCGACGGTCGCGAAGCTCGCGTCTGCGGGCATCGTCAGCCATGCTACCGCGGCATCGTCCGCGCGCGCCGCATGAGGAGGCCGGGATGATCATCAATCCAGCGCTCGACATCGCGACGCCCCCGTCACCCGCTGCCCGCAAGCTGATGGATGAAGGCTTTGCCATTTTGAGGAACGCAGTCCCTGTCTCGCTGATCGACCGGGTCGCCGAAGATCTTGGCCCTCGATATGCAGCAACGCCCTTTTGTGAGGGCGGCTTCTATGGCGAGCGCACCAAGCGGTTTGGACGCCTTCTGCTGCGTTCGCCGCACATGGCCGACCTGGTCATGAGACCGGCGATCCTCGATCTTGCCGAACATGCGCTTGGCAACTGGTGCGATAGGATCCAGCTCAACCTTTCCCAGGCAATCGAGCTTCACCCCGGCGCGCTGCCGCAGTTTCCGCACCGCGATCAAGATATGTGGCAGGGCGCGCTCGGCGACGTCGAATATCTCATCAACGTGATGTGGCCGCTTACGCCATTCACCGAAAAAAATGGTGCGACGATCATCTGGCCCCGGAGCCATGGCGTCGAAGCGCTCGTCGAGGAGGTAAAGGAACCGCCGATTATCGCCGAGGCCGACCCGGGCGATGCGATCGTTTTTCTCGGATCGACGCTGCACGGCGCGGGCGGCAATCGCAGCACGGATGTCAGGCGTGGGATCATTATCAGCTACTGCCTTGGGTGGCTCAAGCCTTACGAAAACCAGTGGCTCGCCTATCCGCCCGAGGTGGCAAAGGAGTTCCCACCCGATCTCGCCGCACTCGCCGGCTATGCTCAGCACCGTCCCAATCTCGGGAATTTCGAAGGACAATGCCCCTCGGTGCTGTTTGATGGATATCCGGCCGAACCACTGGCAGCCATCGATGCTCTTCGTCCCGACCAGGACGCCCTGCTTGCGGACTATGTCGCGGCTCAACGCGAGGGTCGCGAGGACCTAGCGGCATGAACGCGGGCTCGACCATGGAGCGGGTCTATCTCGACCTGAAGGCGAGGATAGTCGGCGGAGCATATCCGCCCGGTACGCGGCTCGACCCATTCCACCTTGCAAAGCGGCTGGCGGCAAGTCCAACGCCCGTGCGCGAAGCGCTTCACCGCCTGTCGGGAGAGCGCGTTGTCGATAGCTGGCATCAGGAGGGTTTTCGTCAGCCGATCTTCGCCGAGTCCGATCTTTGCGATCTTTATATTTGGGCGGGTGCACTTCTCGGGCTCGCACTTCGCGATCCGGCGCTTCGCCAATCCGAGACCGCGGCATTGCTTCCGACGATGGAAGTCGAGGACTATCCGGCACGAGTCGCGCGGCTGTACCGAGCCGTCGCTCTCCTGGGCGACAATCGCGAGATCCGTTTCGCAATCGCCAATATGATCGACCGAAGCGAGTTTTTCCGTGCTGCTGAGGCGCGCGCCGACCCGAATGCCGCTGAGGAACTCGCTTCGATGGAGACGGCCTTTCTGCGCGAACGCTGGGCCGAACTACGAAGGAAAAGTGCGGCTTTTCACCGTCGACGCGTGGCTCGCGCCGGAAGGGTCGCTGCCGAGCTTCGGCCCAGGTCGCAAACAATCGGATGATATTCTTCTGATCGGGAAAGCACATAAATTCTATTTTTTACAAAGGCGTAAGATCATGCCGCCGCAATCCCGCGGCATTTTTGGAGGTAGCGACATGACACGCGAAACCAATGACATCGTCGAACTGGGCTCGGTCAGCACCGAAACCGCCGGCGACCTCGGCCCGCCCGTCGAAATCGGCGGCAAGGACCGGCAGAACGGCATCAGCCTCGACTGAACCGTTCGTTCGGGTGTCGGCGCTTGCGCCGGCACCCGGATCGAGGAGGGAATTGCATGGGATGGATATTGGCACCGGGCGTCGGCTTCTGCCACGCCGGCGACGACCTCATCTTTCTCGACGTTCGGCGCGATCGCTATATCGAGCTCCGCGGCGAACGGCGCGCGGCGTTCGAGCGGCTCTGCGCCCGCGAGCCGAATGACAGCGAGGCAATGGAAGGCCTGATCGACACCGGGCTCTTTGCGCGAAGTGAAACTGCCACCGCGATCGTCCCCCTCGATGTCGACGTCCCGACGATGGATCTCGCCGCTGCACCCATCCCACGAAATCGTCTGGCATCCATCGCGGCCGCCGCGCATTCGCTCTATTGGGCGCGCCAGGCACTTCTTCCCGGACGTCTTGCCACGACCCTCGACGGATTTGCGGCGGCGAAGCGAGCAAGGCCAAGCGACCCCGACGACATCGGGCTCGCCGCACTGGCATCGGTCTATGGCGAAGCGCGCCGATGGGTTCCGGTCCCCCCACGCTGTCTGGTCGATGCACTCGCGCTCTATCGGCTGTCGCTTCGGAACGGCTTTGTCCCAACCCTCATCTTCGGTGTCCGCTCCAGCCCCTTTGCGGCCCATTGCTGGCTGCAATCGCATTCGGCCGTGCTGACCGGAACCGCCGAAGAGGCGCATAATTATCATCCGGTGCTCGCCATATGATGGACCGTGGAATTCTCGCTATAGTTGGGGCGCCGGGGCTCAAGGCCGCGGTGGCCCAGGCCGCCGCCGATCATGGTCTTGACCGCATCGACAAACTTGACGGTCTCGCGCTCTATGCCGGTGCTGGGCTGAAGCGCTCGCGCGCGCCGGCGTCCAACGTCATTCTCGGCGATCATTTCTCGAACGGGTCCTTCAGCGTCGAGTGGGGCAGTTTCCTCACATTCTCCGCGGGGACCGGAAGACCGACCGAGATCAGCCGCGCCCCGCTGACCGGCCTGCCGCTCTATTGGTGCCGCACGGGCGGCGGGCTGCTGCTCTTCTCCCATCTCGAACTTCTGCGGGGGCTCCATGTCGAGACCGGCGTTGACGTCGACTTCCTCCGCCACCTTCTCGCCTACAGCAACCACCGAACCGCGCGAACGGGCCTCGCGCGTATAGAGGAATTGCTTCCGGGAACGCGGCTCGCCTTCGATGGCCATGTGACGCAGGTCAAACCGATCTGGTCGCCATGGCCGCATGCCGGCAAGCAAATCTACTACCGTGACGCGGTGCCGCTGCTCGATATCACCATCCGGAAATGCGTCTCGGCCTGGGCGAACGAGCGCCGGGAAATCATGCTCGAGCTTTCGGGCGGCCTCGACAGCTCGATCGTCGCCGCGGCGCTTGCTGCCGGGGACCATGGTTTCGCCGCCGCGACGATTGCCACTGCCAGCCCCGACGGTGACGAACGTCGCTATGCCCGCGCCGTTGCCGAGCGCTGCGGCGCCGCGCTTGCCGAATATCTTCACGACGACAGCGAGCTCGATCTCGCCGCGGGTCCGCGATTCTTGTCGCCGCGCCCCGCGACTTACGGTGTGCTTGCCGGGATCGATGCGGCCCTCGGGGCCGCGACGGCGCAGCTGCCGGGCGCCAGCATCTTCACCGGGATCGGCGGCGACAATGTCTTCGCCATCACCCGGTCGATTCTTCCGGTGATCGATGCGCTCAAGACTCGCGAGCCAATCAGGCGGCCCGCCGCGGCGCTGCGCGATTGCGCCCGGCTGTGCGACGTCACCGTCTGGCATGCGGCGCGCGCGGTGTTCCGCCATTGGCGCCGGCCACCAGCTACCGGCTGGCCGCGCGACGACGACTATAGTTGTCGATCAGCATTGCCCGACGCCCCCTTGCCGCACATCTGGGACCATGGGGGCGAGCGCATTCCCCCCGGCAAGATCCGCCACGTCCAGTCGATCCAGCGCATCCTCGATTTTCTCGACCGGCCGGGGCGCTGGTATGGCCGCGACGTCGTTGCCCCACTGCTGTCGCAACCGGTTGTCGAGCTTTGCCTCTCGATCCCGGGCTGGCAGTGGGTCGCCGGCGGTCACGATCGCGCGGCGGCGCGCGCGGCCTTTGCGCCGCGCCTCCCCGAATTTGTCGTCTGGCGCCGCAACAAGGGACGGCTCGAGACACTTTGCGCCAAGGCGTTCATGGAACAGCGCGCCAGACTACGGCCGATCCTGCTTGAAGGGCGCCTCGCCCGCGAGGGGCTACTCGATCGCGAGCGGATCGAAGCCTATCTCGCGCGCGAACGCCTCGCGGGCGATTATGACTATTTCCGGTTGCTCGAGCTCGCCGATATCGAACTGTGGGTCGCGTCGGTCGAAGGCTTCGGGCGCGTGCCCGCGAGCCTCGCCCAGCGGGCATATTGACCGGCCTTGTCCGGATCGGGGTCGATATGGCCCTGCAGCCAGTAGCGAAACCAGTCGAGGTTGCGCTGGTAGACTGCGTGCTTTTGCCGCGGCTCGACCTTTATATGAGGGGCGAAGGGAAAGACATGCAGCTCGCCTTTGCCCGCGGCAGTCAGCCGCGCCTGCAGTTCGGGCGATTGCCGCGCCTCCTGCTCGGGGAGTTGCAGCAACACCGGAGCGTCGATCCGATCGACCTGAAGCGATGGCGAGCGGCGTCGCCAGTCAGCAAGATCGGTGTCGGGCGGACCCAGGCCCCAAACCTGTTGTAGGTTCTGGCGGAAGAAATCGCGGCCGATTCCTGCGTTGAACCAATAATAGGCGGGTTCAGCCTGAACCGAGGCAATCGACACCGCTTTCAGAAACTTGCTGTGCGTCGCCGTCCACATCGCGACTTCGCTCCCGAAGCTGAGGCCGCCCATGCCGACCCGCTGCGGGTCAGCGACGCCGCGGCGATCGAGCTCGGCAATCGCGGCGCGCACCGCGGCGAGCCCGAGATCGTAACGCGCCTCGCCGGTCGCATTGGACGTCGGCAGCTGGTTGATGCACAGCGCGGCGATGCCGCTGCGTGCTAGGGCGCGCAGCGGCCACTCATTGCCGAGCCCGCCGCGCAAATAGCCCGCACAGCGATAGTAGGTGATGAAGAGCGGCAGCCGCCCGGGGATCTTCGGACGGACGAGCCAGCCCGACGCGCGGCTGCCGCCCACCCGCCACTCGATCGCCTCGGTGAGAAGATCATCGCGGTCGGGAAGCTCATTGGGCTTGTCGAGAATTTGGGTGGCGCCATCGGCCAGTGCGATCCGCAAGAGGTGCGGCGGCGTCGCCGCATCTTCCGCCACGCAGAAGAGCGCCTCGCGCGTACCAGCGCAGGGCGTATTTTCACCCCCGCCGCCGAGTAGGCCCTCGGTCGTTATCAGCGGTCGAAGCCCCGTGGCGGGATCCCAGACAAGGATATTGTTGCGGATATGCCGGTCGCGCGTCGTTAGGGCGAACCGACCGTCGCCGAGCGCAACATGCGTCCACAATCGAGCGCCGCTCCCGCTGTCGCAGCGTTCCGCCTTCATGCAGATGCCCTGCGCCGCAGCCGCACGCTCCGCCGCCTCTGGCAACGCCGGTTGCGCAGTCGTCAGCATCTCGCTTTCATCGGCGGTGGCGGGGCGGTCATCACCGGTGGCCGGATGGCGCGTCCGGACTTGACGCGGCACCTTCGCCAGCAGTGCTTCGCGGTCGAACCAGTCGCCGTTGAGCCGCTGGCTCGCCGGGCGGCCCGCAATCATCGCGCCGCGGAATAATGTCTGGGCGAGGTCGACCCGCCCATCGACCAATATGCCATTGTCGCGTTCCGCTTCCTCGGCGCGTTCGATCGCAGCCCGCGACGGCCCGGTCTCGTAAATGAGGGTGCCTGTCGCGCTGATCGCGAAGCGCTCGACATCCGCGTCGCCGACCACATAGGGCGCGAAAGCCCCGTCGGGGCTGCCTTCCCACAATCCGGTGGCGCCGCCGATCGTTGCCCGGATATAGAAGTGCTCGCTGTCGGGCGCCCACCGCGCGGCACCCGGTTCGACAAGGCCGGTACCGTTCCAGCTCGCGGGCCCGCCATCGCCGACAGGACGCGGCGGCGATGCGCCATCGGCGGCGACGAGATACCAGCCAGTCTCGATCCGCCCGCTCACGGTCGACGGGCGCTCGCGGCGATAGAGCAGCCAGCGCCCGTCGGGAGAGGCCGCGAGCCCCGAGAAATCGGTCATCTCGACAAGCTCGCGGGGGCTGGTCTGGGCGACCGCCGGCGACGCGGCCGCAAGGAAGGGCGCCGCCCAGACCAACTTCTTCACCATCGGATCGTCGCCTGCACCGCGACCGATCGTCCCACGGGGCTCGCTTTCTCCGGATCATAGGCGAGCGCCGAATTGTTGGTGCGGCTCTCGACATAGGGTGGGCCGCGATCGAAGATGTTGAGCGCACTGATCGCAAGCTGCAGGCCGCGTTCGTTCTCGCCGCCGCCAAAGCGCTGCGACAAGCTGAGGTCGACGGTGGTCCATGATGGCACGCGCGCGGCGACGGCCGGGATCGGATTGAGATAGCCGCTTATGTAATTGACGAAGGCAGTCGCTGCGAAGCCATTCTTCGACCAGCCGGCGCGCCCGCGAAGCCGCCATTTGGAAGGGTTCGCGAACGTCCCCGCGACATCGATCGCGGGCGTTCCCGGCGTGAGCCGTCGGTCGATCCGGAAGATATGACTTCCGGCGAGTCCGAGATCGATCGTGCCGCCCGCCAGCTCCGGCGCATAGCCGATATCGAAATCGATCCCCGTCTGGCGCACCGACGAGAGGTTGCGCACCTGGCCGTCGACGATCGCATCGACGTCGCCCGGCGCCAGCCCGAGCGGGTTGGTGAAGGTCGGGAAGGCGAAATAATAGGCAAGGAGCTCGGACGAGGGATTATCATTCACAATTCCGCCGAAGAGATCGCGCCGCGTCAGAAAGCGCAGATAATCTTCGGTCACCGAGCCGATGCGGTCGCGATAGTCGACATCATAATAGGTCATCGCAGCCTTGAAGCCCGGCAACATGGCAGGCGCGATATCGAAGCCGGCGGTCCAGGTCGTGGCGCGCTCGGGTTTGATCCCGGGGCCATAGCCGAACAAGCCGATGACATTGGCGGTGCCGGTCGGCGAGGTGGGATCGGGCAGCTGGAACGTCGTATAGTTCGAGACGGTCGGACCGATCAGCTCGTCGAAGGCCGGGGCGCGGAAAGAGGTGCCGAAGCTGCCGCGCAGCGCGAATCCGGACAGTGGCTCCCAGCGGATTCCTATCTTTGGATTGGTGGTGCGGCCAACGTCGCTATAATCTTCCACGCGCCCGGCAATCGAAAGGTCGAGGCGATGAAATCCGGGCGTCGCATTGTCTTCGCCGAACAGCGGCACGAACAATTCGACATAGGCCGAGCGGACATGGCGCGGACCCGGTAAGCCGGTGAGCGGGGCCGTGCTCGGGACCAGGCGGCTGAGGTCGTTGATCGTCAGATTGG
This sequence comes from Sphingopyxis sp. YF1, assembly GCF_022701295.1. Taxonomy (NCBI): domain Bacteria; kingdom Pseudomonadati; phylum Pseudomonadota; class Alphaproteobacteria; order Sphingomonadales; family Sphingopyxidaceae; genus Sphingopyxis; species Sphingopyxis sp. YF1. The sequence goes on along the minus strand of NZ_CP033204.1, from coordinate 3,936,993 downwards.
AATAACGCTCGCGGCGATATTCGGCGCCAAGCGCCAGCCTGATATCGCCGCCCGGCAAGTGCAGCAGCGGCCCGTCGGCGCGAAGCGCCGCCGACCAGCTTTCGAAATCGTCGCGCGAGCCGATGCTGCCGCGGATCGCCGCGATAGTCGCGGGATTGTTCGCCGTGCCATTGCCGAAGATATTGAACGCGGTGGCCGGGTTGGTGTCGGCTAGCGCAGCGGTCAAACGCGCCCGGTTCGGGATATTGATGCTGTCCGACCGGCTCTTCTGCCGGCCATAGGCTCCGCCGAGCTGCACCTGCCAACGCCCGAACGTCTGCTCGAGACCCGCCGCGGCGCTGATACCCCGCACGCGGCCTGTGTCGATCGGCGGGCCGAGGTCATTGGCAAAATTATAGTTGACCGTGACCGGCTGGTTCGTCCCGATCGGATCGACGTAAAAGGGGTTGGTGACGGGGACGCGTGCGGCGCTCAGATATTGATTGAGCGCGACCTTGCGATAGTTGCGCTGCGCAGCGAGGACGCTGGTGCGGAGCGTGAGGCTGCCCGTCAGATCGAGCTCGCCGGCGAGATAGAGGCTATGGACGCGCTGGCGCGGGAGCAGATCGCTCGCCGCGCGCCGGTCTCCTCGATTGCGCGTGCCCGCCGTCAGGTCGGCGGGCGTGAGCGCGGTGCCGTCCTGCCCCTGCGGGATGGCGAAGGTCTGGCCATTTGCGGCGGTAATCGTCCCCGGAACCGCGAAGAGCGAGCGATAGTCGGGGCCGCCGAACGGCCGAAGATCTTCGGTCGCAAAGCGCCGGTCCGCGGCGGCGAGCGCGTCGCGCTCGCTGAATTGATAGGCGAGGGTCACATGACCGCCGTTCCAGCGCGTTCCGAATATCTGGCCGAACTGACGTTCGCCCATGTCCCCGTCGGCGGTGCCGATCCGGAAACTCGTCTCGGCGCCTTCGAAGCGATTGCGCAGGCGGATGTTCACCACGCCCGCCACCGCATCGGCGCCATAGATGGCGGATGCGCCGTCAGTGAGGACCTCCACGCGTTCGATTGCGCTCAGCGGGATCAGCGAAATGTCCGCGAAGACGCCGCCGAGGCCGCCGAGCGCCGGACGGGCGCCGTCGATCAGGACCAATGTCGACGATGGCCCGAGGCCGCGAAGGTTGATGCTTGACGCATAGGTGCCGTCGGTCCCCGAGCCGTTGCGCGTCGTCGCACCCAATGTCGTCTCGTTCGGGCCGCCGCCGAACGACTGCGGCAGCGCCTGAAGCACTTGCTGGACCGAACCCATGCCGCTCTTTTCGATCTCGCTGCGGCTGAGTGTCAGGACGGGCGAGCCCGTGGGACCGGCTCCGCGGATCCTCGTGCCCGTGACGATGATGGTGCTTTCCCCGGATCCTTCAGTCGAATCTGCGCTCGCTGGCGCAGCGGCGTTTCCCGCCCGCAGCACGAGCGCGCCATCGACGAGTTCCGGCACCAGCCCCGATCCGGTCAGCAGCCGCGAAAGCGCGCGATCCGATGACATTCGTCCGCGCACCGAAGTCGACCGCCGCCCCTTGACCAGCTCGGTCGCGAAGAGGATCGGGCGCCCCGAGACCTCCGAATATTCCCGAAGCGCATCGCCGAGCGGCTGGGCCGCAATGTCATAGTCGCGCTGCTCGGTCTGCGCCTGCGCCGCGACCGGACAAGGCGCGCCGACGGCGCATCCCGCGCCCAGAAAAGCGGCCAGAAAATTCTTGTTCATCCCATCCTCCCAGCGGCCTGCATGGCCGTCTGAGGGGGCAAGACGTAAGCGAGTGAAAAACTCCTAGTTGGTCATCTGGGCATCAGCACATAGCCGCCCGCCTGCTCTTTCATGTCGAGGTCGAGCGCGATCGCAAGCTGGCGTGCGAGCGATCGTACATCCGAAACATCGAAGCGCCCGCTCACGAGCCGCCCGCCGATCGCCGTGTCGGCGAGCCGGATTTTGGCATTGCCGACACGATTGGCGCGGTCGATCACAGCGCCGAGGGGCAAGCCTTCCGCCACGAGAAGGTTCGCCTCGCGGCTTTCGGTGACGGGATTGACCATGGTGGTCGTCCCGCCGGCGGGCTTGGTCTCGATGAGCATGGGCGCATCCTTCTTGACGGCGGCGCGCTGGCCGGGACGGAGGCGAAGCGAGGTGCCCGGCCTGGCGGTGGCGCGAACCTCGACCGAACCTTCGACAAGATGGACGATCGGCCGCGGTCCCGTCAGGTCGACCTCGAAGATCGTGCCCAGGGCCGTGGTTTCGCTTCCGTCGGCCTCCACACGAAAGGGTCGGGCGGAATCATGGGCAACACTGAACCGGGCGCGCCCGCCGCGAAGAATGACGCGGCGTTCGCCAGGCGAAAATTTCGTCTCGATGCGCGCGCCATCCGTCAGCGCGACCCGCGTGCCGTCCTCGAGCCGCAGCTCGCCGCTTTCATTCCCGGCGACGACTGGCTCGGAGCCACGATTGCCGATCAGCACCCAGCCGAATGCGAGCGACACGGCAAGAATAAGCGCCGCGGCAAGCGCCCAGCGGCCGTTCCTCGCTGCCGGTGCGGGCGGAACAGCAGCTTTGCGATGGGCGGCGAGATACTCCGGCGCGACGCCGGCTGTCAGCAGCCAATTCTCTTCGGCCAAATCATAGGCCGCAGCATTTTCAGGATCGGCCCGCCATGCCTCGAACTCGGCTTTGTCTGCGGCCGTATGGGGCGCGCGTATGCGCGCGAACCAATAGTCCGCTTCCGTGTCGCGGTCGCTCACTTAGTGTCGGCCCGTGCCTTGCGGATTGCGATCATCGCCTGCGCGATATGCCATTCGACGCCCTTCACGCTGATCCCTTTCGCTTTCGCGATTTCCTCATAGCTCATGCCGTCGAACCGATGCATCACGAATATAGAACCAGTTTGGGGCTTTAATTTCTCGATCGCCTCTCCGACCCGCCGCATCGTGTCGCGGGCTTCGAGTGCGGCATGGGGGTCGGGGCCTGCGATATCCTCATCCTCGAAACTATGGTGCTGCGCTGTCTGGCGCGCCGTGTCGGCGCGCGCGCGGTCGGTAAGCAGATTGCGCGCGGTGCTAACGAGATAGGCGCCCGGCTTTTCGATCAGCGCCAGCTTCTGGCCCTTCGCCATCGCGAGGCGCCGAAAACATTCCTGGACGAGGTCACCAAGGTCCTGCTTCGGCGCACGGCGACGCAGATAGCGTGCAAGCGCAGGCTGATGCGCATTGTATATCGCTTCCATTCTGGCGGTCTGGCCGAAGCCCGTCCAGTCGCTCGGCGGCACGGGGTCGCCGCTGCTCAAGGCTTGTGAGCGGGCCTGTTCGTCTTCGAAATCCATGTCCATCGCCTTCAGGGCGGGCCGGAAGACGGGATGCCGGGTGGTAAGAACATACTCGGAAAAAATATGCGCCGCCGCCTTTAGCCCGAAGGCTTGGACATACGCGTCGGCCACCCGGCAACGGATGGGAATATCATAAAGGACCGAGCGGAATTCTTACGTTCCGGCACCGCGCGCCTTCTGGCCCGGTGCCTTGCAAGCATAACCCGACGTAACGTCAGGGCAAGGGTGCGTCGGGCAATTGGGTCCAGATTGAGTCTTTTTTGCTACCCGGAACCTCGAGGCGCCAAGATCAGATTTCCCGTTTTCGGATCGCTCGGCCGGTCCTATTTCGTGCTGCGCTGCAACGCTTGTTATTGATTTGTTCGCCTCTGTACCCTATGTGGGCATCAATCGCACCCGCCCGGCCTCTGTCCGCAAGGATATGCACACTGGGCGGGTCTTTTATTTTGGGCTCCGCTGACGCATGAATATGCTGCATGTCACGACCCTATACCAAGCCCACCCTCACCTATGCACAGCAAATTGCCCATCTCCGCGCCAACGGGATGGACATCGCAGATGAGCCCGCGGCAGAGGCGTGGCTGCGCCACGTCAGCTATTATCGCTTGAGCGCATACTGGCTCTATTTCGAACATCCCAAGGGGCAGGCGGGGCCGCGTTTTATTCCCGGCACAACGTTCGAACGCGTCACTGCGCTATATGATTTCGACCGCCTGCTTCGGCGCCTGCTCATGCGCGGAACCGAACATGTCGAAGTCGCGCTGCGCGGAAGCTGGGCCTATCACCTCGCCGACCTCGGCGACGGCCACAGCTATCTGGACGCCAGCCTCTACAGCGACCGGACCGACTATCATCTCCGCCTCTCGAAACTCGCCGGCGAAGTCGGGCGCTCGAACGAAACCTACATCAAACATTATCGGCAGAGCTACGACGTGCCGGCGCTGCCGCCGGTCTGGATGGTCGCCGAAATGATGTCGTTCGGCCATCTGTCGCGCTGGTACTCGAGCCTCGCCGACCGCGCGCTGCGCAGCCGCATCGCGGCTCCGCTCGGCCTTCCCGAAACGGTCCTCGTTCCGCTGGTCCGCCATGTGACCGACATCCGCAACATCTGCGCGCATCACGGCCGTCTCTGGAACCGCGGCTTCCTCGCGCCGCCCAAGCTCGCGCAGAAGCCGCAATCTCTTCAGGCGACGATCGACCAGAATGCGACCCAGGCCCCGGCGAAGCTCTACAATGCGATCTGCATGATCGGTCATGTCATCCGCACCGTCGCACCGGACTCGACCTGGATTGCGGACATGGCCGCTCATATTGCGACCCATCCCGAGGGCGACATCGGATCGATGGGCTTTCCGGCGAACTGGCAGCAGCGTCCGCTCTGGCTGCCCTGAACCAGTGGTAACGCGCTAACGCCGGCGATAGGGCTCGCACGCGATCCCGTCGCCGTCGCCGTCCATTTCGGGCCGGTACCCGGGTTGGCCTCGCCTCAGCGGGGCCGCACCTGCGGCCCAGGCTTCCTTGCAATTGCGGAAATATACCCCGGTCGGCGCCGGTGCGCGAACCGGCGCACGGGTTGGCGCCGCCTCCCGCGAAAGACTTGGCGTTCGGCGTCCCGGCCCCGGATGCGCTGCGCGGTAGTCCGCCGGCATCTGGAACGTGCCGGACCAAATGCCCGTGCCGGCTGCGCGGGCGCGTGCCTCGGCGGCGGCATAACGATCGCTGAAATGCGGCAGGGCAACGGCGAGCCCCGCATCGACCATCGCGCCGGCGAGGTCGACCGAACCCGCCCGGCACGTTGCGACGATCCGGCCATAATCGTCGACATCCTTCTGCTCACACAAGACCGATTTACCGGAGACGAGGCTTGCGAGCTTCGAGGCGGCTTCCTTGCCGCATATCCAAGGGGCTCCGCCGCGTTCGCAGCTCTGCCCCAGTTCGGGTGCATCGACGCCGAAAAGCCGAACCGATATTCCGCTGAGATTGAGCGAATCCCCGTCGGCCGCGCGGGCCGGGCCGCTGATATCCTGCGCGAAGGCCGGAGCGGCGAAAAGTAGCAGGGCGGCGATGATCGTCGGTCTCATGCCCTTTCCATAGCGTGATCCCGTGAGCAAATCCTTGCTGACCATCGCAATCCTGCACGCACGGAGCCAGCCGGTGCCGATCCGGCGAGATGAATGGCGCGTCCGCGCGCGCAACGGCGCCGCACCGCCTTTTTCCCCGGCCGGGTTCCCGTCCTCCTCGCGAGCGCTTCGCGCGCAAAAAGCCGGTGCGGCGCCGTCCTCCGCTGCCGCTTCGGCCCTTCGGGTGCGCGCACGAGCCTGCCGCCATTCCCTGGCCGCCGGTGCCCCGGGGATGGCTCCGGGCTTCGCAGGAGCAATATCATGGCCGCAATCGGTCTTGTCAGCGGAACGAACGAGAAGGGTTTTGTAGGCCAGCTCACGACAATCTCGATCCGTGTCCCCATCGAAATCCGCCCCAATCCGGGCAAGAACGGCGAGGTGCAGCCCGATTATCGCATCTGGTCGAACGGTGTCGAATGCGGTGCCGGCTGGCTTCGCCGCAGCGAGGCGTCGGGCAATCTCTATGTATCCTTGACCCTCGAAGCGCCCGAGTTCGGACCGCGGCGCATCTATGCCAATCTCGGCCGCGCAGCAGGGCAGGACAATCCCGACGTCTACGCCTTGCTCTGGAATCCGGCAGATTGACCACGGTCGGCGGCATCCTTGCGGCTGGTTCAATCTCGGCGTGCAAGGGTGTCGCCACCTTGTTAGGGTGACCGTAATGCGCAGCAGCCTTGATCATCTTCCCCCGCACAAACAGCGCGAGCTCGAACGGATCGTCCAGATCATCTTCGAAGAATTCGAGGATGTCTTGGCGCTCGCGACGCAGGACTGGAAGCGCAAGGGGCGCATATCCAAGATCATTCTTTACGGTAGCTATGCACGCGGCGGCTGGGTCGACGAGCCGCATACCGCGAAGGGCTATCAGTCGGATTATGATCTGCTGATTATCGTCAACGACGATCGGCTGACCGATCGCGTCGAATATTGGTCCAAGCTCGACGATCGCCTGATCCGGGAGCTGTCGGTGACGAAGACGCTCCGCACCCCGGTGAATTTCATCGTGCATAGCGCTGGCGAGGTGAATGCCGGGCTATCGCAAGGTCGCTATTTCTTCATGGACGTCGCGCGCGATGGGATCGCGATTTATCAGGCGGCCGACGATGAACTGCCGGAGCCGCAACCGAAGACGCCGCATGCTGCGCTGGAGATGGCGCGGGAATATTTCGAGGAGTGGCTGCCGGCCGCAACTGGAATGCTTTCTACGGCTCGGTTCAGTCAAAGGGAAGGGCGGCTGAAAGACGCGGCGTTTCTCATGCATCAAGCTACAGAACGTCTGTATAACTGCGCGCTGCTAGTCTGCTCATTCTACTCGCCGCACGTCCACAATCTCACGTTTCTGCGTACTCAGGCGGAGCGCATTGACCCACGGCTGTATCACGCTTGGCCAAGGGAAGCGAAAGCCGACCGATCACGGTTCGAGAAACTGAAGGAAGCCTACATCAAGGCTCGTTACTCGAAGCATTATCGGATATCGGACGAAGAACTGTCGTGGCTGGGCGAGCGCGTCGGGGAACTGGCTGAACTAGTGGAGGCCATTTGTTCCGAACGAATCGCTGCGCTTGAGTCGACAGTCGCCGCCGCGAGTTGAAGCCAGATTAGCTGGTTGTTGGCAGCCTCTAGGGCGAAGTCTAAGGGTGGTCGGTAGGCGGTTGTTGACCCCCTTTAGGAATTCCCCCGCTCCACCGCGTCACCGCACCACCAGCTCTACCGCATCACACATCACCGCGTCACCGGGAGTTTCTTGATTTTTCCCTATTTTATGGGCAAAACTGGTGATGCGCTAAATCATAAATGCGAACTCAACATTTGAGTTTGCCATATTAAGGCCTGTTTAATACCAGACATGGTATCAAAAAGGCTAACATATGTACGTGATGGCTTAATTTTTGTGGCGCAGTTAAACCTTGAGATTTGTCGCGGACGGTGGCATAAGGTGCTCATCGTGAAGACCGAGTGGGCTATCGCGGACTCCAAATCCGGGCTGGACCACTAAAGCGCCACTGGTGATGCGGGGCGGCGTGAGGTTTCGTAGCGAAGAGAGTGGGGGTTCAAACCTATTCCCGGGGGGCGGCTTCCATCCCCGCCCCCTTCCTTTCTGATGAGGCGATTATGGCAAAGACGCGTACCATCCTAGCTCGCCATCTGGAGGCGAGGGCTAAGATATGGCCAGACATCACGAACCAGATGCTCTGGGACCGCACCGAGCGGGACGGCTTTGCGACGGTGCCCCGCGCGATGCCGCTCATCATGAGCATCATGGACGATATGTCGGGGAAAGGCTTTCCAGTCGGACAGACCTTCTTTGAAATGTGGTGCCGCCTCTATGATGAAATGTTCCTTACGCTGAACCGTCCCGAGGAAATGGCCTTCTTTGCAGGTTTTTCCGGGCAGCGGGCGGGAAGGACATGGCGTGACCGCGTTAAGCGACTGGCAGACCTAGGTTTCATTGACGTGAAATCAGGACCGCTGGGGGATCTCTCATATGCCATTTTCCTCAATCCCTATCATGTGATCAAGCGAGCCTATCTCAAGGGTGATGTGTTCGAGGACAAGTATCGTGCACTCGTGTTTCGCATGAACGAAATCGGCGCTACCGATCTCGATGACATTGATGATGAAGGTAACATGATTCTGCCTCCAGACGAGGAGGAGGAAGCAGAACCGAAACCCAAGCCCAAATTAAAGATCGCTGGCGGTCGAAGGAAACGTGCACTCAAGCTTTAGCCTGTGGCGCTAATCTCCTTCTCTATTGCGACTTGACGGTGATAGGGCGCCATGAAGTCCTCAGGCATACGCGCACCGATTTGATTAAGCATGCCGCGCGCCAAATAGTGCACAGCGCCAGCCTCTTCGTCGGCCGTCAGCAGGCCATTAAAGAATGTTGCGTAGGTGGCGAAGATCACGTCTACCGCATCGTTGCGAGCATGTTTGGCCTTCCGTGTCACAGCGCCCTTCTGCACAAGCCGCATCATGTAGACGAGATAGGTCAAAGTGTGGCGGAAGAGGAAGTGATCGACGAGATTCTTGTTGTTCGGCCACCTCGGTTTGTCGGGGTGGGCCGCAAAGGAGTTCGCGGTCAGGCGGTCAACCAGCTCGAGAAATTTGGTGCCAGTCTCAGGTTTCCATTGCTCGTTTCTGCGCATTCGCTGCAGTTCGGCATCGGTGAAATGCGCACTGAATTCTGAAATAGAAAGGTGCATGTCCCCGGCCTTGGCAAGCATCGACTTCATATGATCGGCAGCCCATTTGCCTCGTTTCAATAGTTGAGACTGAACCGATCGATCTCCCGCCGCCGCGCGATCGAGCAGGCCGGAGAAGTCTGCGATAGCCTTCGTCTCGGTCTTGGACACTAGACGCTTGCCTATGCCCGGAGTGCGCGGTTCGACGAGCGCAGCTGCTCGGGTGCCCTTCAAGGCGAGTATTTGGCGGGGAAAATCTCGAAGAACGGTCCATGACGCCTGGATCGAGAGGAGGCTATCGCCCCCAAATGCCTCCATCGCCGCATAATCCGTCAAGACAGCCATATTGTCGGCAGAGGCCGATAGGAGGCCGCGCAGCTCTTCGCTCTGCATCTGGTTGCTGTCGACTACGATCCGCATGGGGTGCGGCATAGCGCAGCATAGCGGCCGGATCGATAGCCTTGGCTTCCGTCATCCGCCACGCCATTCTAAAGAGCGCGGGATCTGCTGGGCGCACTCTGGCCTCGCGGGCTCGGCCAGGGGTCGCGCTGATGTTGGGCCGCGCGGCGCACTCGGCTCGCGTTCCTTGCGGAGCGGCGGCTAGGCACTGACGCGCATCGCACGCCGCCCCGCTGCGGGCACGCCAAGAGCGCGATTATATTTGGCGCCCTGCGGGCGGTACTTGCTTCGGAGGCAATCTGCTCCGAGTATCTGGTTCCGGAGGGGGAAGAGGTCATGCAGATTTCTAAACTGGAGATCAGCAATTTTCGCGGCATCAGCGACGGTTGCGTTCGGTTTACTGACCACACAGTGTTGGTAGGCCCCAATAACTGTGGGAAAACGACTGTCATCGAAGCGCTCGCGTTGCTGTTCGGACGCGAGCGGATGGTCCGCCAGTTGACCGAGCATGATTTCCATGGGAGCGACCCGGCGGCAGCTGATCGGATAGGGCTGGTGGCTACGATCACAGGGTTTGAAGACGACGATCCCGCACATCACCTAGATTGGTTCCGCGACGACCGCGGCGTCGTTAAATGGCTTGATCCATTGACGGGGAATGTGGCGCCTGTGCGCGGCGATTTAAGTTGGAAACTTGCATGTCAGGTCGCTTTTTCAGCACGATTCCATAGGCCCAGCCTAGAGGTCGAAACCCTCCGCTATTTCTACGATGACCAAGCCATGGGTGATGTCTTCGTCGAGGAAGCTGCTACCCTTTTTCCCGCCCGGCTCATTCGAGAGATGGGCTTCTTTCTTGTGCCAGCGAGCCGTACTTGGGATCGAACAATTTCCTTTGGTTCGGAGTTGTTTCGCAAAGTCATAGCAGCCGGGGGCGGTCAGCCCTCGGAATCCGTCCTCACCGAGCGCGATCGGTTGCGGACGCCGGATGACCGACTTGAGCAGGATGAGCGCCTGGCACCGATTGTCGGGCGTCTCGACGAGGAGCTTCGCGGTTTCTTTCGGAGTGCTCCGACTCTCCATCTCCGGGTCACGGCGACCGACAGCGAAGGACTTCTCGACGCGGTAATGCCTCATTATGCGCACAACGGAGCGCCACTGGCCCTACCTGCAAAGCGGCATGGCAGCGGCTTGCTATCGCTTCAGCACCTGCTGCTGCTGCTCCAGTTCGGCCGCCTTCGTGACGAGGCAGGCGAGGGCTTTTGGATGGCGCTCGAAGAACCTGAACTTCATGTGCCTCCGGCGCTGCAGAGACGCCTCGTGAGACGAATTCAGGCGTTGTCCAGCCAGACTTTCATTTCGACGCATTCGCCCATGGTGGCCGCCTTGGCCGATCCCTGCGGCGTTTCGGTCCTAAGGAATGATGACGGCATTCTATCATCCGTTCCGCTGCTTGCTTCAGCTTTGCCGCCGAACACGCCAAACAGCATTCGGAAACTGTATCAAGTGAACCGCATGGAAACGATCGGCGCGATTATGCACGATTTCGTGCTCGTCCCTGAGGGGCGCACCGATTTCGAGTGGCTCGGCTTGCTCGTTCGGAGCGTCGATCTAAAGCAAGGCTGGGACGACGATCAGGAATGTCGCTTCGACTCTCTTTTCGGCGTGATCCCGACCCACGATGGCGCGGTCAGTGCGACGGTGTCTGCGATCTCCGCTCTTCACCCGCGCGTCATAGCGCTCGTCGATGGAGACGCTGAAGGAGTTGGCTACGCCAATGCTCTCGTCGGGGATAATGCACCAAACTCGGGTATTATTTATCGATGGCACGACGGTGCCGCACTCGAAGATGCGATTGGATGGATCGTCGAGGCCGATGCCGACGCCTGTTTGGCGGCGATGCAACTTGATCCGGTGCCCGCTGACGTGCCGAGCTTGGTCGCCCGGCTCAAATCGGAAAACCGTCCAACCGGAGGGCTGAAAAAGGACAGCTCGGCTTATGAGGAAATTGCCGACGCGATCGGTGCAAACGATGCGTGCCGCGCACGTGCGCGCGAACTTCTGAATGCCATCGCAGCAATTGCATTGGGGGAAGTGACGCCGCGCTTCGCCGCGGATCCGGCCTCGCCGGCTATTAGGATATTCCAGCCTTGACCGTACGTGCCGTCCAAGGCGGCGCCGGATGCGGTAAGACGCATCGGCTGATGGCCATGCTCGCGGAAACGCTGGAAGCCAAACCGCTTGTTGACGGACAGCGCGTTCTAGCACTTACATTCATGCACGGCGCGCGCCGACGTCTGTCTGATCGCTTGCGATCAGTGCCCGGTCTAGACGGAAGACGTGAATGCACTACGATCGATGGCTTTGCTTGGCGTATTTCTCGTCGGTGGCGCGGGCTGGCGAACTCTCTGGGGCTTCCACCTGTCACCGAGGAACAGTTCAACGCGGTCTGCGATACGGCGGGCGCGCTACTCGAACAGCCCGTGGTCGCGAAATGGGTTGCGTCGAGCTTTCCGATCATATTGGTCGACGAGGGTCAGGACCTTGGGCCTGAACGATTGCGAATGCTGGTTGCCATATCGCAATCGGTCGAACTGCTCGCCGCCGCAGACGAGTTTCAATGTCTCGACCAAACATTGCGACCAAACCCCTTTGTCGCATGGCTGGGGAATGTCTGCGAGCCAGAAGGTCTGGTCCATGTTCACCGAACCAACCGGCCCGGCTTATTGACCGCCGCAACAGCTATTCGTGCGGGAAATGCTCCGGCAAATGGCCAAGGATTCAAAATTCTGACCGGTGCGGGTGACCCGCTGGCAGCAACGATGCTCGCGAACGCTATTGCTTGGCGACAGGGCGACGACGTTGCCGTGATCACGCCGGCCGTTCAGGGCGGGTACGCCCAGCGTGCCGTGATCCGCGTGGGACAGGGGGCCATCGGACAGCATGGAAATGGTCCTTTTTCAATCCGTTGGGAGGGAACGGATCATGAAATGGCCGGATCTATCGTTGCAGCTCTCAACCTGCCCGACGTCGCTGACGCAGTCACCACTCTTCAAGCACTTGGCGAGCTACCACCGTCGGGACCGGCACGGGCGGCCGTTCACTGGGTAAGGAAACAGGTCGATGCGTGCGGCCGTGTCGCATTCAGCCGCGCCGACGTTGAACGGGTTATATCTCGAAGCGTTACGTTTCAGCGCCAACACGGGCATTCGCAATCACACGACTTCGTGGCCATGACCGTCCAGCAAGCCAAGAACCGCGAATTCGACGGTGTAGTCGTATTCTGGCCTTATCAGGTTGGGGGAGATGCTGAGCAAAAGCGACGCCTGCTGTACAACGCGGTCACGCGGGCCAAGCGATGGTGCAATGTCATTGTCCAGTCGCCAAATATCCTGAACGGGCCACCTTTCACCTGACCTTGTCGACCTATCGGCATCAGTATTGGTCAGACCCTTGATGGCTTCTCTAGCCTTTCGAAACATTCGCAAGGCGCCCGCGTTCCACCGTCGCTCCCGCATCAGGGCTGGCAGCACTCTGCTTCTCCACCGTGCAGAAGCGAAAAATGCTGAGCGCCTCCGAATTACGGGCGCGTCTTGGCATCTGAAGGCGCCGGTCAGCGCAGGCCGCGGAAGGTGACTGACCAGCGCGGCTGGTCCATCGCCGCAATACTATGTTCCCACTCGTCGCGGACCTCGCCGGCGAGATGATAGATCGACCGCGGCGCGAGCCCGGCGCTCGCGCGCTCGAACCGTTCGCCCCGGCGCCGGCGGAAGCGCATCGTCGCGGGTGCGCCGAGCGAGACGCCGATCACATGCTCGAACACCGGCCGGTCCTTGTGCCAGCCGATCCCCGCGCCGGCACCATATTCGATCAGCAGAACTTGCTCCAAAGCGCGGGGATCGAGACCGCCAAAGCGTGCGGCGCGGGCACGCAGCGGTTCAATCCAGTCCGGGATGGGGTCGCCGGGCGCGAAGCGCCCGGTCTGGAAATCATAGGTCCAGCCGAACGAGCGCGTGAGCCTCTTGCCTTCCCATTGCTGGAACTGGAACGGGGTGAGCCGCGCGGCTTCGATGCGGGCAATCAGCTCAGCCTCTTCCGCGTCGGTGATGACACCGTCGCAATAGACGAGGCCGGGAAGCAAGGTTTGGCCGAATAGATCGGCTTGGGGAGCCTGGCGCGGCGCCCGCGCGGCGCCGGCGCGTGTCACAGCGCGAGCGCGGCTTGCGTTCGCAGCGGCTCGACGAACAGCGTGTGGCGTGGCGGCTCCGCGAATAATTCTTCGTTTGGGAGTGTTCCGTCGAGCCAGTGCATCACATTGCGCCGCTCGATGATCACGCCGTGGCGCGACTGATAGGGGATCACATCGGCGCCGGCCGGAATCGTGAGGATGCGGTAGGACAGTGGCCAGTCCGCGAGCGGCGGGTCCCAGACTGCGGCGAGATAGAAGAAATTGCCGCTATCGAGCGTCACCCGGTAGCGATGGTCGCCGGTGCCCATGCGGAACTCCGACGCCGGGATCAGGCAGCGGTGGTTCGGGAAGGCGCGGCCTTCGGCGCGAACGAAGCGATAATTGATGCCGTCGGAGAAACGCGGATCGGAACCCCACACCGCATTGACCATTTCGACTTCGGTCATATCGTCGGGATTGCGGCGGACAAGCGCCGTCACGCCGCCGCTCGGGGCCTCGGAATCAAAGGGTGCTGGCGTGGCCGTCATGATCGGAACATAATGGGAACGACAGTGAGTCGCAAGGGCCAGGGGACGACCGCGGATGTGCAATGATTACAGGCTGGAAGTCGATATCGCCTCGATCACCGAGGATTTCGAGGACCTCAAGATCAGGATCGACATGCCCGAGGGCGCGCCGAACGTCCCTGCGCGCGAAGATGTCCGCATAACCGATATGGCCCCGATCGTCCGCAGCACGGATGGGGGGGGCATGGGCGACTTGGTGAACCGGCGGTGGAGCTGGCCCGGGCCCAGCGGCAAGCCGGTCTATAATTTCCGCTCGGAAGGGCGTGATTTTACATCGCACCGCTGTCTGGTGCTCTGTGACGGCTTCTACGAATTCACCGATCCCGCCGACAAGGCGCAGAAGCGCCTCGATAAGTGGCTGTTCACAATGAAGGAGCATCGCTGGTTCTGCATGGCCGGCATCTGGCGCGAGTATGACGGCGGCGAAGCCTTCACCTTGCTCACCATGGATGCCGGTCCCGATGTCGCGCTTTACCATCATCGCCAGATCATCCCGCTTGCGCGCGACCAATGGGCGGCATGGCTCGACCCGCGCGTCCCCGCATCCGATGTCCTCAAATGGCTGCCCGAAAGGAGCCTCGAGCCGACCCAGGTCTTCGGCAAGCCGCCCGCGCAGGGCGCGTTGGCGCTGTGACCGAAGACTATGACCTCGATCGTTTCGTCGACGCACAGGCGCAGGCCTGGCCGCGCGCCCTCGACGAGATCCGGCGCGGCCGGAAGCGCTCGCACTGGATGTGGTATATATTTCCGCAGCTCGCGGGGCTTGGGCGGAGCGCGATGTCGCAGCGTTACGCCATCGTGGATGCGGACGAAGCGCGCGCCTATCTGGCGCATCCACTTCTCGGCCCCCGCTATGTCGAATGCGTAGAGGCACTGCAGGATCTGGCCGGCAGCGACCCGGTGGCCATATTCGGCGACGTCGATGCCATGAAGCTCCGCTCGTCGCTGACCCTGTTCGAAGCTGCCGGTGGCACGTCGCTGTTGGCGGCGGCGCTTCATCGCTGGTTCGGGGGGCAACGCGATGAGCGCACGATGAAGCTGCTGGCCGTCCCGGACCCCGGCTGAACATTGCTCACCAGACCGAGGGGGACGGATGGAGTTCAACAATCGCGAAATTGCGACGCTGGTCTGGAGCGGAATTCTGATCGCGGCGCTATTCTTCAATGCGCCCGTCCGGTCCGCGTTTCGCGCGATGCTGAGGGCGATGGCCCATCGTGCGATATTGATGATTTTCGCGGCGGCTACAATCTACGTCGCGGCCTGCGTGGCATTCCTGTCCTGGTGGGGCATCTGGACGTCTGACAATCTCAAATCGACGGTCGCATGGTCACTGGCGTTCGTTCCTGCGACGCTCTTCAATGTGAATCGCATCGACGACGACCGCACCTATTTTGGTCGAACAATCAGAAGCACGCTCGATTTGACCGGCTTGCTGGTCTTCATCGGGGGGCTTCAAAGTTTCAGCCTTCCGGTCGAACTGGCGATCGTTCCGATCATGACCTTTCTGGCGCTCGTCCACCATGTCAGCGAGCGCGACGCGGCGCACGCACCGACCGCGCGGTGTCTCGGAACATTCCTTCTCATCGTTGGTCTCGTTGTGCTGGGCTACAGCATTTATGCGACTGTCATCGAATGGCCGAAGTTCGACGTGCGGCAGAATGTCAGCGAACTCCTTGTCCCGATCTTGCTGTCGCTCCTCTTTCTCCCCTTCCTCTACGGTGTTTCGGTCCTCATCGTTTACGATCGGAACTTTGCGAACATCTCTTTTGCTCTGCGCGATAAGGGCTTGGCGCGCTTTGCGCGGCAGCGCGCCTTCTTTGCATTTCGAGGCGATCTCGATCTCCTCAAGCGATGGCGGCATATCATCGTGCAACGCCGGCCAACGGATCGGTTAGGCGTCGTCCAAGCGATTGCTCAGGCAAGGCGCGAGCAGGAGCGCGCCGTGCGGCGACCATATGTCGATCCCGCCGATGGTTGGTCGCCCTATGAGGCGATGGAATTTCTGGCGTCCGAAGGCTTCGCTCTACCTGCCTATCTCTGGTACTTCGACCGGTATCGCGCGAGCGCCGTTCATAAATTCGGCGACGCGCCGCTTGCGAATCACGCGACCTATTATGTGGAAGGCGACGAGGCGCGGGCTACCCTTCTCACGCTCGATCTTTGGATGTGGGGGGCGGAAAATAAGGAAAGCGACGAACAACGTTTGGCCGAACTCATAGCTCTGCTGATGCACCGCGCCGTCGGGCCGGAGGCCGTTGCAGCCTTTCGCGGTGCGCTCGACGAGAAGGAGAATGGCGTCTCGCTCGAATGGAACGGATATATCTTCCGGATCGAGAGCGACGAACCTGGTCCGTCGGGCCAATTTTCCGTGAGCTTCACGATCGCCCACCCTGCGGAGCCGGGGCTGGCTTCAGCCGACGAGACTCTTCAAGACTAGCAAACGAGTCGCCCCGACGGTCACTATTCTCCGCAGCTCTAGAACGGTGGATTTGCGGCGAGCGCGACCAGCGGACTGTCGATCTGCTACAGAGATAGGAAATGGCCCGGCACCTGTATGGGCCAGTCGCACGTGCCGATGGGAGGGATCATGGCGCTGGAACTCGATATTGCGTGGATCGGCCTTGGCGGAGTTGTCGTCGGCGGGCTGATTTCGGGGCTGACAACTTGGCTCGTTCAACTCGGCGAACGAAGGAAGTACCGGCGCGAGCGATCTTGGGACCTGCGCCGCGAGGCCTATACGGGAATCATCGGCAGCCTTGACCGGGCGCGCGCGATCCTTGCCTATATCGACAAGGGCTATGACGAGGATCCGCACGGCTTCGACGGAAGCGAACATGAACTGCGGGCCAGCAAGCAGATGATCGAGCAGATGCAGGCCGCACGCTTCGCCTATCATGCGCAGCGGCTGATTCTGTCCCAAGCTTTCATTGCGCGGTACGAAACTTATCTCGCTGACATGGACGCTGTGCAGGAAGCGAATCTCGATCCACCTGAAAAAGCGCATCAGGCAACGACCGCGATTGCCGATGCAGTTCTCGCTCTTGAAACTCTGGCCGCTACCGAAATGGGTTTTGACTTCGAATAAGCCTTCATAATCCGTGGCTTCGGCCGCGACCGGCTGAGCATCGTTTCTGCCAGCTTGACGATCATCCCGACTCAATGGAACATAAAGGGAACAATTGAGTCGATATCAGCATGACCGCACCGCCTTTTTCACAGCCCCGGCCGAGTGCCGAAGAGCTTCAAGCGCTTCGCGAGACCGTGTCGCGCGTCGAGGCAGCGCGTGGTCCGGTGCTGCCTTTTAGTGTCCGGCCGCTCGATCGTCTCCTTGCCGGCGGCGGGCTCGATGGCGCGGGCCTGCACGAGGTTGCGGCCGCCTCGGCAAGCTGGAGCGACGATGCGGCGGCGACGCTGTTTACGGCCGGGATCGCCGCGCGCTTCGCGGCGGCGCCGGGTGTGTCCACGCTCTGGGCGCTGACGCGTTTCGATCTTTACGCGCCGGGGCTCGAACAGGCCGGGCTCGGGCCGGACCGCATCCTCTACGCTGAGGGCCAGAATGACCGTGAGCTTCTCGCCATGTGCGAGGACGCGCTGCGCGATGGCTCGCTTGCCTGCGTCGTCGCCGAGGTGAAGGCCGCCGACCAGACCGCGACGCGGCGGCTGCAGCTCGCCGCGACCGAAGGCAAAACGCCGATGCTGCTCTACCGCCGCTACCGGCGCTACGGCCAATGTCCGCTCACCGACCTTTCGCTCGCTTGCACCCGCTGGCGGGTGGGCAGCCTCGCGTCGGGCCCGTTGTCGATGCCGGGCGTCGGGCGCGGGCGCTGGTCGGTCGAACTTGTCCGGCAGCGCGGCGGGCCGCCCTTTTCTCTCGAACTGGAGGCGTGCGATGACCAGGGTCGCCTCGCTCTTCCTGCCGCAACTCGCCATCGAGCGCTTGCGGCAGGCGGCGCCGATCTCGCACTCGGGCACGCGGCCTGAACCTGCGCGGCTCGCACCGCGCCTCCCCGAACCCGTCGATGACAATCCCGGCTCCTGCTCGGTGCCGCGCGGCGGCGGCTGGCGACCTGGCGCGCGCTGGGCGCAAGACGCGCGGCCTGATCGAACCGCGATCGACGCGTTGCCCGCGCATCAGCGACCGCCGATGCGCGAGCTCGGACGCCGCAGCGAGCCGGCCGCGCCGGTCTTTCGCCTCGCTCGCGTCGATGATGGAAGCCCGGCGTCCGGCGCCGCGCAGCCGGTGCCGGCACGCTGGGGCACACGGCCCACCATCCTGATTGCCCGGGCCGGCCAGCGCGATATCGTGACTGCCGCCTGCCCGCTTGCGCTCGATCTCGGCCTCGCGCCCGGCATGGCCGCGGCGCATGCGCGTGCGCTTTTCACCGATCTCGACGTGCTTGAGGCCGAGCCTGACGCTGATCGGGCCTGGCTCGACCGGCTCGCCTTGCATGCCGTGCGCCACTGGACGCCGACTGCCGCCGTGTCGGAAAGCGACGGGCTCTGGCTCGATCTCACCGGCACCACCCATCTCTTCGGCGGCGAGGAGCGCTTCGCGGCGCGGCTGATTTCCTTCATGCGGCGCGTCGGCGTCACCGCGCGCGTCGCGATCGCCGGCACGCCGGGCGCCGCACACGCGCTCGCGCGCTTCGGCGGCAGCGCGGCTCTGATCTTGCCGGAAGGACGGGAGGCGGAGGCGCTGGGCGAGTTGCCGCTGCGCGCGCTTCGTCTCGCACCCGAGGCGCTGGCCTCGGCGGCGCGCTTCGGGATTGAGCGGATCGCCGATCTTTATGCCATGCCGCGTGGCCCGCTCGCACGGCGTCTCGGGCGCGGTGCGGTCGAGCGGCTCGACCAGGCGCGCGGCTTTTTGCCCGAGCCGATCGTGCCCGTTGTGCCGTTCGAGACGCCCCTCGTGTCGCGGCGCCTCATCGAGTCGATCGCGACCGCCGAGGCGATCGAACAAGTGATCACCGATCTGGTCGCCGATCTGGTCGCCGATCTCGAAAGGCGCGGGCTGGGGGTACGTGCTGCGGTCCTCCGCTGCGAGCGGGTCGATGCGCGCGAGCAACTGGTCGCGATCGGCACGGCGCGCGCGACACGCGATGCGAAGCATTTGCTCCGCCTGTTCAAGCTGCGTATCGACAGGATCGAGCCGGGGCTCGGGATCGAGGCGATGGCGCTCGCGGCCCCGCAGGTCGAGGAGCTCGCGCCCGAGGCGATTATCTCCGCGCTCGATGCCAGGCCGCCTGCGCCCGATATCGCGCCGCTCGTCGACCAGCTCGCGGGGCGCGCCGGCGCGGCGGCGCTGTTCAGGCTCGAGGGGCGCGAAAGCGACGTGCCGGAGCGCGCGATCGGACGGGCCGGCCCGCTTGCCCAGCCCACCGGCTGGCCCGCCTGGCCCCGACCCATCCGCTTGCTCGCGCGGCCCGAAGCGCTCTCCGACGTCGTTGCGCTGCTTCCCGATCACCCGCCGCGTCGCTTTGCATGGCGCGGGCGGAGCTATCATGTCGTTGCGGGCGACGGACCCGAGCGCATCCATGGCGAATGGTGGCGAACGACCCGCGAAATGTGGGCGGTGCGCGACTATTTCCGGGTCGAGACCGAGAATGGCGAGCGCTTCTGGCTCTTTCGGCGCGGCGACGCGATCCACGACAATACCGGCGATTTGAGCTGGTATATGCACGGCGTATTCGGATGACGACCCCCGCCACAACCTATGTCGAGCTTCAGGTCACCAGCCATTTCTCCTTCCTGCGCGGCGCCTCGGCGCCCGAAGAATTGTTCGCCGCCGCAGCGCTGATGGGACATTCAGCGCTCGGACTATGCGACCGCGGCAGCGTTGCGGGAATGGTGCGCGGCCTCTCGGGTCAGGAGGCGACCGGCGTCCGGCTGATCCCGGGCGCACGCGTCGATCTGCGCGATGGCCGGTCCTTGCTGCTCTATCCCAAAGACCGAGCCGCCTGGTCGCGGCTGACACGGCTGCTCTCGCTCGGCAAGGCGCGTGGCGGCAAGGGCAATTGCTGGCTCGATTGGTCCGATGTTGCAGCATGGGCCGAGGGCTTGGTCGCGGTATTACTTCCGGATACCGCCAGCAAGCGGTTGCGCCTCGACGTCGGCGAACTGCGAGACCTGTTCGGACCCGATGCCTATCTTGCCTTGTCGTTTCGCCGCCGGCCCGGCGACTTCGCGCGGCTGCGCGCGCTCGATACGCTCGCCCGCGGCGCGGGCATACGCAGCGTAGCGATGGGCGACATTCTCTATCATGCCCCGGAGCGCCGGCCGCTGCAGGACGTGCTGACCGCGATCCGCGAAAAGACGACGGTCGATGCGCTCGGCTTCAAGCGCGAGCGCTTCATGGACCGCGCCCTGAAATCGCCCGCAGAGATGGAACGACGTTTCGCTCTATTCCCCGATGCGATTGCGGCAACCGCCGATATCGCATCGGCGTGCCGCTTCGACCTCGGCGAGATCCGCTACCAATATCCCTATGAGGAGGTGATGGCAGGACGCACCGCGCAGGAGGCCTTGGCTGCACTGACCGAAGAAGGCGCTGCGCGCATGTTCCCGGGTGGCGTTCCGCCTGCATATCGCAAGCAGATCGATCATGAGCTGCGCCTGATCGGCGAGCTTGGCTATGCGCCCTACTTCCTGACCGTGAATTCGATCGTCGCCGAGAGTCGGCGACGAGGCATTCTCTGCCAGGGACGCGGGTCGGCGGCGAACAGCTGCGTCTGTTTCCTGCTCGGCGTCACCTCGATCGATCCGATCAAGCATGAACTGCTCTTCGAACGTTTCGTGTCGGGCGAGCGAAAGGAGCCACCCGACATCGACGTCGACTTCGAGCACGAGCGGCGCGAGGAAATTATCCAGTGGATCTATGAGACCTACGGGCGCCACCGATCTGCGCTGACCGCAGTGGTCACCCGCTACCGGACACGCGGCGCGGTTGCGGAGGTCGGCAAGGCGCTCGGCCTACCGCGCGACCTTACCAAGATGCTCACCGGCCTCGTCTGGGGCTGGTCGGTCGACGGCATTCCCGACGAGCAGATCGCGAGCCTCAATCTCAACGCCGACGATCACCGGCTGCGGCTAACGCTCGATCTCGCCCAACAGCTGATCGGCACGCCGCGGCACCTGTCGCAGCATCCCGGCGGTTTCGTGCTGACTGAAGAGCGATTGGACGATCTCGTGCCGATCGAGCCCGCGCGGATGGAGGACCGGCAGATCATCGAATGGGACAAGGACGATATCGACGTCCTGAAGTTTATGAAGGTCGATGTGTTGGGGCTGGGGATGCTCGGCTGCATGAACCGCGCCTTCAATCTGCTGCGCGAGCATAAGGGTGTCGACGTCGGCATGGCCGATCTGCAGGACGACGATCCGGCCGTCTATGGCATGATCCAGAAGGCCGACACCTTGGGCGTCTTCCAGATCGAAAGCCGCGCGCAGATGTCGATGCTGCCGCGCATGAAGCCCAAATGCTTTTACGATCTGGTAATCGAGGTGGCGATCGTGCGTCCGGGTCCGATCCAGGGCGACATGGTGCATCCCTATCTCCGGCGCCGCGAGGGAAAGGAGAAACCGGAATACCCGCGGCCCGAGCTTCGCGCCGTGCTCGAAAAGACGCTTGGCGTTCCGCTCTTTCAGGAGCAGGCGATGAAGGTCGCGATCGTCGGCGCGGGTTTCACACCCGCCGAGGCCGACCAACTCCGCCGCGCGATGGCGACCTTCAAGCTCACCGGCGGGGTATCGCACTTCTTTGACAAGCTCGTCGGCGGCATGGTTGCGCGCGGCTATCCTCGGGACTTCGCCGAGCGGACCTTCAAGCAGATCGAGGGGTTCGGGAGCTATGGCTTTCCCGAGAGCCATGCCGCGTCTTTCGCCAAGATCGCCTACGCCTCCTGCTGGATGAAACATCATCATCCCGATGTCTTCTGCGCCGCGCTACTTAACGCCCAGCCAATGGGCTTCTACGCGCCCGCCCAGATCGTTCGGGACGCGCGCAATCATGGCGTCGAGGTGCGCCCGGTCTCGATCAACGACAGCCACTGGGATTGCACGCTGGAAGAGAGTGATGGACACTATCGCGCCGTGCGCCTTGGCTTTCGGCAGGTGCGGTCGCTAGCCAATATCCACGGCGCCGCGATCGTCGGGGCAAGGGGCGATCTTCCTTATAATAGCGTCGAGGATGTCTGGCGCCGCGCCGGCGTGCCGCGCGCGGCGATCGAGCGGATCGCCGAGGCCGACGGCTTTGCCTGCCTGTCGGAAGACCGGCGGCAGGGCCTCTGGAAGGTCCGCGGGCTCGGCGAAGCACCGCTGCCGCTGTTCGCGGCAGCTGACGCCCGCGAGGCGAGCTTCTCTCCCGAGGGACTCGAACCCGCGACGGCGCTGCGGCCGATGACCGAGGGACGCGAGGTAGTGGAGGATTATCGCACGCTGCAGCTGTCGCTACGCGCGCATCCCCTGAGTTTCCTGCGCGAGGAACTCGAAGCGATGGGGATCGTCCGGTGCGCCGATCTCGCGGCGACCCGCGACGGGCGGAATATCGAGGTGGCGGGCGTCATCCTCGTGCGCCAGCGCCCCGGGTCCGCGAAAGGCGTGCTCTTCATTACGATCGAGGATGAGACGGGGATCGCCAATGGAATTCTCTGGCCCGATCGTTTCGATATCTACCGGCGACAGGTCATGTCGGCCTCGATGATCGCGATGCGCGGACGGCTCCAGAAGGAAGGCGAGGTCATTCATATCATCTGCGACCGGATCGTCGACCACGATGCGATGCTTCGCTCTATCGCGCAGGGCGATGTTTCAATTGCGCACGGGCGAGGAGATGGGGCGCGAAACGGCGGCGGACCGGATTCGCGCGATGCGCCCCTGCGCATCCGCAGCCATGATTTTTGCTAGGAGATATGGAGCGGCGAACCGTCGTCCCGGCCAGCCAGTAAATTCGGCCTAGCGGCGACCCCGGCAATCAGACTATCCGGACCCTATGACCGACATCAGTCTCGACAAACTGCTCGATATCTCGCGCGCCCATCCGGCAACAGACCAGGAAAAGCGCGAACAGGAAATCAGCTTCGTCATCGGCAATGAGAATATCTCAGGCCATGCGATTCACCGGGGGACCGTCACCATCGCGATGCCCCGCGTCTCCCGGGAGGTTCGCGGTAGCGTTATAGTCGGTGAGGACAAGCCGTCGCTTCCCGAAGAGATTGGCGGGCTGGCGCGCCAATATCGTTTCATTCAGAACTTGGCGGAACGCCGCGCGGCAGGTGAAGAAGTGCCCATAACGCCCGACCTTGTGTGCCAACTCCACGCGGTGCTCGGCAGCGGACGGAACCCGGCGTTTGGCGCCTATCGGACTGTCGACGTCGAGATGCTCGGCAGCGAACATCGCCCCGTGCCGCCGGACGAAGTGGCGGCTGCCGTGCAAGCGCTCTGCGACGATCTGGCCGCTAGCTGGTCAGATGTCGAAGCGATCGCTCTCTCTGCCTATGCGCTCTGGCGGCTGAACTGGATCCATCCGTTCATCGACGCAAACGGGCGTACAGCCCGGGCCCTTTGCTACCTCATTCTCAATTTGAAATTCGAGATGCTGCTTCCCGGTACGCCAATACTCGTTGAGCAGCTCAAGGAGCGGCGCGAAGACTTCTTCGACACGCTGACGACCGCCGATCTGAGCTATCAGCGAACCGGCGAGGCCAACCTAGCACCGCTAGGCAACCTGATCGAGGAACTGCTATTCCGCCAACTACGGAGCTTGCCGGCCCTCTCCGAAAGGGAGGAAGATCAACTCGCCAAAATTGTTGCTCGTCGCATTGAACCGCTGCCTCCGGCAGTCCGGCAACAGCTTTTCGGAGGGGTCGACATCGCGTTTCGGTCATGGTCGATCGGTGACTATTTCCTTCTGTATGTGACGTCGGCCGCAGCGCTGGTCGAAGCAGAGACGCTGACGTCGCGCTTCGGCCAGCCATTCCCGGGACTACTAGCGATGCCGGGTGAACGCGCTACGGTTAGTCTGCGGGCTTCCGAACGCGGGACGATCGCCCGGCCGCGGACGTTCGAGGTGCGTGACGGCGCAGCCTTGTGGCTGGAGCCCAATGGCGCCGTCACTCTCGAACAGCCCTCGGTCGCGTTGCAACGGCAATATGGACTGCCGATCAACTGGTCGCTGAGCGGAACACTATATGTCGTTCGCAAAGGTGACGATCTGACCGAGTTCTGGGCCAACGATATAATCGACATGCTCGTATCGCGGCACATACAGGGAGCGCACTGACATGGCGCTCGATGCTGCGGAATTTGCTGCCTTCGAGGCATTGGTGCGAGGCAACGCCAGACGCGAACTAGAATGCCGACCCTATCTCGAGCACGCCGAAAACCTGCTGATCCGGCAAACCCTTCTCAGCACAGTGAGATTCATTGAGGTCCGCAGTTTCGCCGGAGATGCCGACTTAGTCGTCGCCGCCGACGTGTTGACCGATACTGGTGACGTTGAACGGGTCGCCTACTTCTGGGAACTGAAAGCGCCACAATGCTTCCTGTTCGAATATGACGAGAACAAAAATCGCTGTCGACCGACCCCCGATTTCGTAAAGGCCGAAAATCAGCTTCTCCACTATCTCGACGAGGCAGTCGGCAGCGACAGCGCTCGCACGCGGTTCGGGGTGATGGACCGCAAAAATATTCGTCCCGGCGGGATAATTATCGGCTCCAAAGACAGGATCTTGCGCTCGCCGGCACGGGCGAGCGACGTAGAGTTGGCTCAATCGGCGCTAAAGATGCGCACCGATCGCCTCTATTATTCTCAAGGTATCCGGGTCCTTCACTGGGACCGGGTTCTGGATTGGGTTCGCCCGACGAACATAATATGATGCCAAGCGCCGCGTTGGGAAGGCAACGTGACACGCTTTCCATACGGGTGGCCTTCGAGGGGCTGATCGCTGGCATGTGACTTGTCTCCGGGGATAGCACAGCACGACGCCGCTGGTTGCGCTATGTGACCCATACTGAGCACTCGGCGGTCGCCGGTCCATGGCGCCGTTCGAAGCGGAGCAGGCAGCGCGAAACAAGGAGCACCCCTTTGTCCCTCGACGGCCCCGCACCGCCGTAACGAATACGCTGGCCGGTGGCAGAATCCTCTTTGCTCGAATCCCTCCCGCTGTTTTCGCCGCGATGCGGGTCTCGCTCCGCCTAGTGCCGTCAACCCCCTGTGGGGGTTTGCCCTCGCGTGCCGCTCGGTGACGGCGGCTTGCGGCCCCTCCTTCTGGCGACATCGGGGAAGGTCCCCGAACAACCAAGGAGACTTCAAATGTCAAGCATCGCAAATCTCACCGTCAAGGATGACGGCAGCTTCGAAGGCACGCTTGCGACCCTCATGGTCACCGCGCCGATCGCAATCGTCCCGAACGGACGCAAGGTGAAAGACGCCGAACCCGATTACCGAGTCATCAGTCGCAAGAATGGCTACGAACTCGGCGCTGGCTGGGTGAAAACTTCGCAGACA
This sequence comes from Sphingopyxis sp. YF1, assembly GCF_022701295.1. Classification (NCBI taxonomy): domain Bacteria; kingdom Pseudomonadati; phylum Pseudomonadota; class Alphaproteobacteria; order Sphingomonadales; family Sphingopyxidaceae; genus Sphingopyxis; species Sphingopyxis sp. YF1. The sequence goes on along the minus strand of NZ_CP033204.1, from coordinate 3,911,693 downwards.
GGCACCGAATATGTTTCGGTGTCGCTCTCGGCCCCCGAGCTCGGTCAGATCTTCTGCAACATCGCGAACGCGCCGGGCGACGACGCAACTAGAAAGGTCCTGATCTGGAACCCCCCGAGCTGACCCGGTGGGAACCGGGTCCGCCCACCGGGTGGGCCCGGCGCCGGAAATTGCAGATGTCCAACGATCGCGCGAACGGGTATTCAGCATTCATGCCCAAGCTAGCCGATGCCGTGAGAATGTACGCACCCGAGCGGTGGGGCCAAGTCGACAGGTTTCGCACCTTATGGCCGACAACCTATAAATTCCGGGCGCGTGAGCAGCGCGTGCTCGCCGGCGTGGAAAACCATTTCCACAAGGCCCTGACACTCCTTTCGATCAGCGAGAATCTTTTACCTGCGCTCGACGGCGACGAGGCGGAGCTCGAAGAACAGGGCTTCACGCCGGCCAACAATGCTCGCAATCTGGCTGCCGTCCTCGAGGGCGTGATAACCGAGCTCTATTCGGTCATCGATTGCACGGCCGAGATGCTGCACATCATTTACGGACCAACCACGACGCGATTCCGAAAGTCGACCCGGGGCCTTTTCAAGGATGTCGACAAGTTCACAGGGTCATTCCCCGAGCGGCTGAAGATCCTTATCAGGGCCGCTGACTGGTACGGCGAGCTTCGCAACATTCGCGACGAGCTGACGCACCGGGACGTCGGTAGTTGTTCGACCGACAATGACACCGGACTGGTCCGATATTTCCACTCCAGCTTCTGGAATGGTGAGCGGACGGAACCGATCGAAGACATCTTTGGCTGGCTGCGCGACAAGCGTGACGCTGTGAATGTTTTCATAGGAACCGTGTTCCACGAGCTGAACAGCACCATCGTCGCTGGGAGTGTCACCCAAATGTGCGGGATGACAAAGGGACGAATGCTGATGCGGCTGCTTGATGCAGCGCAGCCGATCGATTTCCACAATGGCACCTGCCTCTCCGCGAACTGGTTCGAAGAGGAAGGAGAATTTCGATGTCCGTTCGCAGATGGCTGCGGGGCCTACCAACGAAAGGCGACGCTGGAGCAACTTCAAGCGGCATTCCCGTCGGGCTGAGATAAGTCACGTTGCTAAGGTCGGCCTCCGGCCTGCACCCCGAGACTATTCGCTGTGCCCTCGCCATCCTCTGCCGTCCTCTGCCGCCATACTGATCCGTTGATACCAAGGTAGCATTTCGAAGAGATCTGCGTGGAACGGGTATGGCTTGCAGCTGGTTTTGGGGGCATCAAAATCAGAATGGAGCGAAGAGAAAATCCATCCTTTCGGCTTGCTTGCCAGGTCATCGAGAGCGCCCAGAAGCGATTCCTCGGTTGCAGTCTTCAGGACAGTCTCCAACTCATGGATCGAACAAAAGGCAATGGGCCTGCGATCCTCGGCCAGAATATCGCCATTGGCATCTGCACGGGCATGCGCCTCGGCGATCACGCGATCGAGGGCGGCGCTGCGGGCCGCGAACCACTCGTCGAGAGCCAGCACCAGTCCTATCGCCTTTGGCGATGCCGAGCGTCCCGTCAGGCCGCGCCGACAATCCGAGAAGAAGCGCCAAGCTTGGTACACGCCACTGATGATCTCATCATAATCTTTCTCGACATTCGGCTTTTCCCCAAAACGGACCTCGGCGCCCATCCACCTCGCCTTACACTCGATAGCGAGCAGGACATTGCCTAACCCGTCGAAGAGGATGATGTCGGACGTATCCCTATGGTTGCGGCCGACTTTGTATCGCCATTCCGGCTCGAAGCGCGCTTCTGGAAGCATTTTCGATAGCAGCGAGAGCGAATAGGCTTCGAAGTGCTTTCCGCAGTCATTCCTCACCGAACCGGTTCCCCCGACAATGTCGAAGAATAGGCCCGCCGTCAGGCGATAAGCAATAAGGTCTGGAATCGGCGCGATCATTCGATTTCGCTTCCTTCCGAAGACGACGCACGGGTAACGGCGCAATATGCTCGGTCGGTACGCGGTCTGCTGTTCGGGTTGCCGCAACCGGCTCGCTTTAGCACGAATGTCGTCGATGGGTAACGAGATGCGCGACAATACCTTCTGGAAACTCGCGATCGGTAGCCCAAAATGCGCGAGCTCGCTTAAATCGCCCATCGGCGCGCACTCAGGCGCATCGACGTACATCGCCATCAGCGCATATCCGGTGAAAGTAAGGTCGTTGATATTGAGGCCGTAGGTGTCCGCCAGATGTTGAGCGCAGGCTCCCTGGCCATAGATGAACGCACTACGATACAAATCCGGGACGTTGAAGAAGCCGCGTTGCCAGTCAAACTGACGGGCGGCGATGCGGCCCATTTCGACGTACATGCTGGTCACATGGCGGCGTGCACCATATTCGGCATTCTCTATGTTGCGTAGCAGGTTCACAATATCCGCCAGCGACCGCCAGCTCCGACAATTGAACGTTCGATAGAAATCATGCTTCGGGATCGTCAGGAGCTCGTTGGCGAGAGTGTCGAGTTCCCACGGATATATCGACCGCTTCGAGAACATCTTTCCGGGCTCGAGATCTTTCGGGACATCCCACAGCAGCGCGCCATCTACATTTGCGTCGCCACTTTGAATAGCATTCACGCTCCAGACCGCCCGAAGGACCTTCTCGTCGTCCGCGAGCGAGAGCTGCGCACGAAATGCCTTTATCCAGCGAGCCAAATCGGAAGCGTCACCGCCCATGGTCAATCTTGGAACTAGGCATTTTCATTGAAGTCCATCGCCTGCTTCAAATCCTCGGACCGGTACCCCCTTTATCGGCAGACGATCGAAGATTTCACCAGTGTCACTTTTAGCAACAAGCAATCATGGGCCGCGCGTAGCTTCTCATCCATCATCAGGGCTATCTCTCGGAGGCGGAAACGAGCCTGATTACAGTGGGCATGCAAGCAGGTCTTGTCTAGCCGGAAGGAGGGGCCGTTCGCAGAATGGCACCGGCGGAAGCGAAACTATCCTTCGCTCGAATAGCCGCTGATCCTTGGACCGGGGCGATGCCTCCTTCAATCAACCCGCGAGGGGTCCCTGCGCTGCGCTTTGGGCCTCCGCTTCGCTGCGGTGATTGCGGCCCGTCCCCGTCCGGCGGGGCGACTGTCGAGCGGGAAGGTCCCGCTCCCGGACAGGAGCCTCGATATGCCGCTTTCCACCGCCCAATCGCTCGGCTGGAATCTCGCCCGCACGATGATGACGGTCATCGTCCTGATCGAAACCGCCCAGGGATATTCCGTGATGCCGCTCGATGAGTTCGACGGCGATCCGAGCTGCATCGTCTGCGAATATGACCCCTTCAGTCGCTGACATCGGCGAAAAACCCCCAAGGTGGTTCCAGTTACGGTTCCGCCTCCGGGGCGCCGCTGCTATGATCGGACAGCAGAATGCGCTGTGGTGGTGGTGGCGAGCGCGTCCGACGGGAGGGCGCTTTTGACCTTTATGATCATCCTCGGCGGCGCAGCCGCCCTCTATTTCATTTGGCTCCTGTTCCGGCTCGCCACCTATGCGCTGCCGATCTATTCGGCGGTTGGCGCTGGCCTTTTTGTTCACACGCAAGGCTATGGAACCACCGCGATGCTGTTCGCCGGCTTCGCTACCGGCCTGATCGTCCTTCTGACGGGGCAGGCGGTCTTTGCATCGGCCAAGTCACCTCTCCTCCGTTTCCTCGTCCTCCTATTGTTCGCCGTGCCCGCGGGATTTGCAGGATATCAGGCCATGACGGGGCTGCTCGGGCTACTGATCGACGTCGGTGTCTGGGCAAACTGGCTGGCGGTCGCCGGCGGACTTGGCACTGCCTCCGCGGCATAGCGCGGTCTCGCAGGCACCGCCCCGGCATCGGGAGCATCGGCACCAGACTCGCAGTCCAACAAGTTCAACTCTTCGACGCCGCAGGCCTAGGCTGTATCGACATTCAGGGATTCCCAAGAGCGTTGGTGTCTGATTCATGAGTTTCCGCAGATTGCGGAGGTATCATGGGTATCAAGCGGTACGAGTTGAGCGAGGCGCAGTGGGTTCGGATCGCGCCGATGCTGCCCGGCAAGGCATCTGATCCTGGCCGCACAGCATTGGATAACCGCCTGTTTGTGAACGGTGTTTTGTGGGTTTTGCGGTCGGGTGCGCGCTGGTCGGACCTGCCGGAGCGCTATGGCAAGTACAAGACTGTTCACAAGCGCTTCACCCGCTGGGCCGCTGCCGGGGTGTGGGAAGGCATCTTCACCTCGCTCGCCCGCGATCGGGACAATGAGTATCTGATGATCGACAGCTCGATCGTGCGCGCCCATGCCCAAGCGGCGACGGGTCAAAAAGGGGGCTCGGCGACCAGGCTCTGGGGCGCTCCCGAGGAGGACTGACCTCCAAATGGCATATCGCGGTCGATACCTTCGGACGACCGGTGCGCTTCATCCTGACCGGCGGCCATGTCAGCGATGCCAAGCTCGCGATCCCGTTGCTGACCGGTCTCGACGCTCGCCATGTCCTCGCCGACAAGGCTTATGACAGCCACGCCATCCTCGACCATGTCGAAACCAGCCGCGCTCGGCCCGTCATCCCCCAGCGCGTCTGCATGCCACGCCGACGCGATTTCGACCCTGCCATCTACAGGCTTCGCAACCGGATCGAGCGCACCATCGGCAAGCTCAAACAGCTACGCCGCGTCGCCACGCGATACGACCGCCTCCCACACAACTACCTCGCAACTCTATACCTCGCCGCCATCGCCTTCTGGTGCTGAATGTCGATTCAACCTAGGCTTCATTTCCTTCCCGTTCCGGCAATCCTTTCCCCTTCGTCTCGCACCAACACGGCCTCTCGACATGCGCGATCTGACAGCAAACCGCTGACGCTGGCCGGCTTGCCGCAACGGCGCGCCTTCGACTTTCTTCCCCCGGCGTGCCGCCGTTCCTCGCGAGCCAAGAAAGCCGGATCGCGCCGTCCTCCGCTGCGCTGCGGGCCCTGCGGGCTGCGGCGCCGTCCCCTTGCTGCCCACCGATGCGCATCGAGGCCGCGCTGGTGCGGCTCGAGCCCAAGGAAAGGACAGCATCATGACCAAGATCGGCAGCTTCACGAAGACCGCCTCCGGCGAATATCAGGGCGAGATCATCACCCTTTCGGTGCAGGCGAAAAAGGTTCGCATCGTCCCCGACGCCAATGCCAGCGGCAACGCGCCGAGCCACCGCGTTTTCATCGGCGAAGCGGAAGTTGGCGCCGCTTGGCCGAAATCCACCCAGGATGACCGCCCCTATCTCTCGGTCAAGCTCGACGACCCGACCTTCACCGGTCCGATCTTCGCACAGCTCTTCGCCGGCGAGGGCGAGGCGCATGATCTCGTGTGGAACCGCCCGACCCGGCGCGGCAACTGACCGGCAGGCCATCGCCGCCCGGACCTGCCGGGCGGCGATAGTCCCAATTTGAGGCCTTTTCCCGACGAAATCGGGAAGCGATGGGCTAAGTATCGGTGCTTTATGCGCCGATAACCAGAAGCAGGGTCGCTGAGGAAATCGGCAAAATGCCTTTTCTTTGCACTCACTTGGCTTCTGGAGGTGCGCATGCAACCCACACTCGACTGGCGGTCCCCGGATTTTCCGAAGATATTCGAACTATATGATCGCGCCGACTTCGCGCAGGAATTCCTGCGCCGTAATCCGCGCTACCGCGCCGCCTATCGCGCCGGCACGGCACCGGGCCGGTCTCGTGCCGCGCTTCGCCGGCTCGCCCGCCACTGGGGGTTGGTTTTTCGCCGTTGATCCCGATGCGCCTGCCGAACGGGCGCCAGCCCTTTGGCGCCCCGAACTCTGCCCGTCGATCGCCATAGCAGCGCCGGCTCCGTCGAGCCTCCGGGGTCTCCCCTTGGCAGACATCTGCGCTTCGGACGGCATTGTCGCCGAATGGCTAGCTCATCGCGAGTGGCATCTTGTCCTCGCGATCGGCGGCCGGCGATACCGCCTTTCCATCGCTGATTGCCTGGGAAACGAGGCGCTCGCTTATGTGGTGCCCGCCGATGATCATGTCGCTGCGCGGCAAGCGGCGACCGGGGCGCTCCACGACTGGATCGCATCGCGCACCGTTTCGGTCCCGCCGGGCCAGCCCGGCACAACCGAGCGCTGGCGGCTGGTGCAGTGGCTGCGGCTGCTCGACGCGCTCGACGAGAAGATAAGCTCGCGCGACCTCGCGGCAGCCCTCATCCTCCCTGACGCCCGCTCCTATTCCGCTGCCGAGTGGGACACATCCAGCGAGCGCCGCCGTATCGCGCGCTGGCAGCGCGGCGCGATCGCGATGCGCGACGGCGGCTATCTCACCCTGCTCGCGGGCGGCTGATCGGGACATTCCGCAGCCCGTCACTTTGTCCGTTCCCGGATCAAGCCCCGATTTCCGATTGTCGCCTCCTTCCCGCCGCCCCCCTCTCGGGTGTCCGGCACGGCATCAGGAGACCCTCGATGAGCGATTTCGCCGCCCCCATTGTCCCGCGATTTCTGAAAACCCCCGACGCCGCCGTCCATCTCGGACTGTCCGCGCGCACGCTTGAAAAGCATCGCTGCTACGGAACGGGCCCCGTCTATCGCAAGCTCGGCGGCCGTATCGTCTATGCGATCGACGAACTGAACGCCTGGGCCGAAATCGGGCGCCGCAATTCGACCTCGGACCCCGGCAAGGGCACCATTCATCCCGCGCGTCCGGTTCGGCGCTGATGCGGTGCCCGTCCGCTCCCGTATCGCCCGCGGGGCGCGCTTCGCGGCCACTCGCCGCGTCGCGCACCGACGTAACCGAAGTCGAACTGACCTGGATCGAAGCACGCCTCGAGCAATGGATCCGCTTCGGCCGCGTCGCGGGCGAGCGGATCGTGAGCCGCAGCACCAAGGTCGTTGCGTTCCGTCCCGGTGCCATCTTTGCCGTCGTTCGCTGGATGTCGAACGACTATGGCACCGTCCATTCAAGCATCGCGATCGTCGCTGCGACGGCAGCCGGAGCGCCTTATGCGACGCTTCCGTTCGTTCGCCCCGGCGGCGATATTCTGCTTCGCATCGACGGCTGGCCCAAGGTTCAACGTGTGCTCGCGGCGGTCGACGCCGTCGAGGCGGTCGGCATCGACGCCTGTGATGCCGCGCCCGAGCATTGGCGGCACGTCGGCAACCGCATTGCGATCGGAATGCCACCGCGTCCCTATGGCCGCGATCGCCATGCGGCGTGGCTTCGCCGCCGGGCGATCGAGGCATGAACCGTCACTATCTTCGCGCAACGGTGGCGGCGACTTTGCTGTTCGGCGGCTCGTTTGTGGCGGTCGCCTGGGTCGCCCCGGCGCCGCGCTTGCTGTGGAATGCGAGCGCGAGTGCGCCTATCGGACTTTACCGGGTCGACACAGGCGCGCGGCCGGCCGCAGGCGATCTTGTCGCGATCGAGCCGCCTCCGCCGCTCGGCGACTGGCTCGCGCAGCGTGGCTATCTTCCCCGCGGTGTGCCGCTCCTGAAGCGCGTAGCGGGCGTTCCCGGTCAGCGCATCTGCCGCACGGGGGCATTCGTCACGATCGACGGTCACGGCGCCGCGCGCGCTGTCGCGCGCGATCGGCTGCGCCGGCCGCTGCCCATATGGCTCGGGTGCCGGATCATCGGACGCGGCGAATTCTTCCTTCTCAACGCGGCGCCAGACAGTCTCGACGGCCGCTATTTCGGCGCGATTTCCGCGACCGGCCTGGTCGGCGTTGCGCAGCCGATCTGGACCCGCGCGGCGCCCGGCGCGCCGCTGCGCTGGCGCCAACCCCGCATCGATCCGAACCCAAACCTCGAACAGACAGGAGAATGATGATGATCATTGGCACGTTTCGCCACAGCAATGACGGTTATGAGGGCCGCATTCACACGCTCGGTTTCGACGCTGCGGTCACCATTGCCCGCGCGCCTTTCTCGGAAGTGGAGGGGGCTCCGGCGTGGAAGGTGTTTCTGGGAGACCCGGCTGCCGGCATCGAGATCGGCGCGGGACGTTTTCGCAGTGGATCACGCGGCATCTACCTAGCGCTGCAGATCGACGATCCTCTTTTGGCGGCGCCTTTGACGGCCAACCTGCATGGCTCGGATCAGCGGGACGGAGAACATTGGCTCATCTGGTCGCGACCTGACGCGCACGAGAAAGACTGAGCCATGGCCCTCGCGTCGGCCTTTAGCGTCGGCTTCGCGCTGCGCTGCGCGGTCGCCTGCACTGCAGCGTTTGGCGCGTTCGCCGTGCCGCCAGCTTGTGCTGCGACTGCGCCTGCGACGAACAATGCTGCGCATCCCTATGCAGCCCCGGTTGCCGAAGCGGCGCAGCGCTTCGGTATCCCGGAACTGTGGATATGGCGCGTCATGCACGCCGAGAGCCGCGGCAATCGGGGTGCCGTCTCGCACGCCGGAGCGATGGGTTTGATGCAAATCATGCCCGCGACCTGGACCATGTTGTCGGCGCGCCATCGGCTGGGAAACGACCCGTTCAACGTCCGCGCAAACATCCTGGCGGGCGCGGCCTATCTGCGCGCGATGTGGGACCGCTACCGCGACGTCCGCCTGATGCTCGCGGCGTACAATGCCGGACCAGGGCGCGCCGACGCCTTCGCGGCAGGACGACGCGGATTGCCTGCCGAGACGACTGCCTATGTTCGCCGGATCGCTCCCGAACTCGCCGCATCGGATCCGACTTCGTTTGTATCCGCGCCTGCGCCGGCGGTCCCAAGCTGGCGCGACGCGTCGCTTTTCGCAGCACAGCCGCCGGTGAGCGACAGGGGCGAATCGCGCACCGGATCGCTGCCGACGATGCGCGACGAGGCTGTCCGGCTGCCTATGCCGACCACGCCGAAAGCGCCGCCGAATCCGCTGTTCATTCCTCTGTCTGGAGCCGCCGAATGACGCCGGTTGCCACCCGCGACGGCAGCGCGCTTGGCTCGTCGTTCGGGCCAATTGCGGGTTGCTGGAGGGCTAGTCTGGGAGGGCGAGATAAAAGACGTGCCAGCTTCCGGCGCGTAGGTGGTTGGTTTCATGCAACAATCGCATATGGCTCCGGCGGCGCCCTGCCATACATAACAGGTGAAAATCCTTGCCTCGCAAAGGCTTGCGATATGGCAGCCGTCCCATGAGCTCCAGCGACAGCGATTTTCGGATCCGGCCGGGAAGAGGGCGCGATGCCGGTCGCGGTTCGGGCGGCAGGGGCCAGCGGCTCGCGGCGCAGGTTCGCCGCGCCGCCGCGCGGCAGGGGCTCACGCCCTTGCGCAAGGGCGGCGGTGGCGGCACGCTGCGGCTAGGGCGCGGTCGGCGCGCGGTGGCGATGGCGCGCTTCCGGGCGAACGGCCGGCGCGTCGTCGTCAAGGCGCGCATCGTGCGGCACAAGGGCATGCGCTTTCGCGCCGCGCCGCTCGCCAAACATATATCCTATCTCGAACGTGACGGCGTCACGCGCGACGGGCGCGATGCATCCCTGTTCGACGCTCAAGGCGACGCGGCGGACCGGAGCGCGTTCGGGGCGCGCTGCGACGGCGACCGGCATCATTTCCGTTTCATCGTCAGCCCCGAAGACGGGGGCGCAATGGACGATCTTCGCAGCTTCACGCGCGAGCTCATGAAGGACATGTCGCATGATCTCGGGACCGGCCTTGATTGGGTCGCGATCGACCATTGGAATACCGACAATCCGCACATCCACATCCTTGTCCGCGGTGTCGCCCGCGATGGATCTGACCTTGTCATCGATCGTGCCTATGTGAGCGAGGGCATCCGTTTCCGCGCCGAGGAACGCGTCACGCTCGAACTGGGCGTCAGAAGCGAGCGCGAGATGACCCAGGCGATCGAACGCGAGGTCGATGCCGAGCGCTGGACCAGCCTGGACCGGAAGATCGGACGCGCGACCGCCGAGAGCGGCGGCCTTCTCGATCTCCGCCCTGCACCCGCTGCCGATCAGGCGTCGGACCGGATGCTGCGCGGCCGAGCGGCGACTCTCGAGCGGCTCGGTCTGGCCGAGCGCCTCGGCCCCGCCATGTGGTTGGTCGATCCGGGGGCCGAACGCGCGCTGCGCGATCTCGCCGACCGCGGCGACATCATCAAGACGATGCACCGCGCGATGCAGCAGAGCGGAATGGCTTTCGACGCGTCCGTGCTGGCGCTGCACGGTGAGGCGCCGCGCGATCCGATCATCGGCGGCCTCGTCGCGCGCGGCCTCGACGACGAGCTCGCCGGCAGCGCCTTCGCGATCGTCGACGGCGTTGATGGCCGCACTCATCATATCCGCTTCGACGACATTGAGTGGACCGGCGATGGGAAGCCGGGCGCGATCGTCGAGTTGCGCAGCTGGGAAGGGCGCGGAGGCACCGCACGGCTGTCGCTCGCGGTGCGATCTGATCTCCCGCTTGGCGAGCAGATCGGGGCGCAAGGGGCAACCTGGCTAGATCGTCAACTTGTCGCGCGCGACACCGCCCTTGCGGGATCGGGATTTGGGCTGGCGGTGCGCGATGCGATGGACGCGCGCGCGACATTTCTCGAAGGCGAGGGGCTCGCCCGGCGGCAGGGTCAAAGGCTGGTGATGGCGAGCGGTCTCATCGAAACACTGAAGCAGCGCGACCTCGACACCGCGCAAGCCGTCATCGCGGCGCGAACGGGCCTCGCGCATCAGCCCCCGACCAACGGCGAGCATGTGAGCGGCATTTATCGCGAGCGCATATCGCTCGCTTCGGGGCGCTTTGCGATGATCGACGACGGGCTCAGCTTCCAGCTCGTTCCCTGGCGCCCCGCGCTCGATCGCCACCTCGGACAGCACGTCGCCGGAACGATGGCTGCGGGTGGCTCGATCGACTGGTCGCTCGGGCGCGGTCGCGGGATCGCTATTTGATGAAAGGTCGGACGGAATGAATGATCGTATCCTCTGGGGTCAGATCGCCGCGGTCGGCGCCATCGTGACCGCCGCGATATGGACCGCGACACAATGGACCGCGGCCTCGCTCGGATTTCAGCCCGAGCTTGGCGCGCCCTGGTTTCGGATTGAAGAATATCCGGTCTATCTGCCCCCCGCCTTCTTCTGGTGGTGGTTTGCCTTCGACGCCTATGCGCCGGCCATATTCCTCAAGGGCGCCGGCATTGCCGCATCGGGCGGCCTCCTCTCCATCATCGTCGCAATCGCGATGTCAGTCTGGCGCGCCCGCGAGCGCCGCCGCGCCGAAACCTATGGCTCGGCGCGTTGGGCGAGCAAGCGAGAAATCCGCAAGGCCGGCATGCTCGGGTCCGATGGCGTCATTCTCGGTCGCACGGGCAGCGCTTATCTCCGTCACGATGGCGCCGAGCATATTCTCTGCTTCGCGCCAACAAGGTCGGGCAAGGGTGTCGGCCTCGTCGTCCCGACATTGCTCACCTGGCCGGGGAGCTGCATCGTCCACGACATCAAAGGCGAGAACTGGCAGCTCACCGCGGGCTTTCGCGCGCAGCACGGCCGGGTTCTGCTCTTCGATCCTACCAACCGCGCCTCGGCCGCCTATAATCCGTTGCTCGAAGTCCGCCGCGGCGAATGGGAAGTGCGCGACGTGCAGAACGTGGCCGATGTGCTGGTCGACCCAGAAGGAAGCCTCGAGAAACGCAATCACTGGGAAAAAACGAGCCACGCGCTGCTCGTCGGGGCGATCCTCCATGTCCTTTATGCGGAGCCGGACAAGAGCCTCGCGGGGGTCGCGGCCTTCCTGTCCGATCCACGCCGACCGATTGCCGCGACGCTCCACCGGATGAAGGCGACCCGCCATCTCGGAGACCGGCCGCACCCGGTCGTCGCCGCGGCGGCGCAGGAATTGCTCAACAAGAGCGAAAATGAACGCTCGGGCGTTCTGTCGACCGCGATGTCCTTCCTCGGCCTGTATCGCGATCCGGTTATTGCGGCGGTCACCGGATCTTCCGAATGGCGGATCGCCGATCTTTTGGACGGGTCCGGACCGGTATCACTTTATCTGGTCGTCCCGCCCGGAGACATCAGCCGCACCAAACCGCTCATCCGCCTCATCCTCAACCAGATCGGTCGCCGTCTCACCGAGGAACTCGGGCCGCGCGATCGGTCGCGGCGGTTGCTTTTGATGCTCGACGAATTTCCCGCGCTGGGTCGCCTCGATTTCTTCGAAAGCGCGCTCGCCTTCATGGCGGGCTATGGCATCAAGGCTTTCCTGATCGCCCAGTCGCTCAACCAGATTGAGAAGGCCTACGGCCTCAACAATGCGATCCTCGATAATTGTCACGTCCGGGTAAGTTTCGCGACCAATGACGAGCGGACGGCCAAGCGCATCTCGGATGCGCTCGGGACCGCCACTGAAATGCGCGCGATGAAGAATTACGCTGGCCATCGCCTTTCACCTTGGCTCGGCCATCTCATGATTTCGCGAACCGAAACGGCGCGCGCATTGCTGACGCCCGGCGAGGTCATGCAGCTGCCGCCCGATGAGGAGATCGTTATGGCGGCAGGCGTCGCGCCGATCCGCGCGCGCAAGGCGCGCTATTATCGAGACCGACGGCTTATGGCCCGAATCCTTCCGCCCCCGGCCGTCGGCCGAACGCCGAAGCCACGAAGCGACGATTGGTCGCAGTTGCCGGAGCCACAACGGCCGGCTCCTGATAAGCGGGAGGGTGACGAGGAGGCCACCGACAGGACCGACGCAGAGAATGCGGGCATCCGGCAGGAGCCCGAGCTTCCGCTCCACGAGGATATCGCGCCCATTCCACCGGTCCCCACGGGTGAGTTTGATTTTGGCGAGGAAGATAGCCAGGGCGACGCCGCCCGCCTTCGTCAGGCCGCCGACCGCCGGATGGCGCGAAATGCTCGTACCGCGTCGCTCGATCCGAATGACGGGATCGACCTTTGACCAAGACCAGCATCAAACAGACCTTCCGCCTCGACGCCGACCTGGTTCGCCTTGTGGCGGAACGGGCGCGGCAGCGCCGGCTGACCCGCACCGAGATCGTCGAGGCCGCGCTCGCCTCTTTGCTCTCGGCCGATCATGAAGAACGGTTGGAGGCGGCGCTCTCCAAGCGGATCGATAAGTTGGCGCGAGGGCTCGATCGGCTCGAATGGAATCTCGACCTGTCGAACGAGGCCTTCGCGCTCTTTGTCCGCTTCTGGCTGACAAGTACCGCGCCGCTTCCGGACACGGCGCTACCCGCCGCGCAGGCGACGGGACGCAAAAGATGGGAGGGATTTGTGGAGTCGCTCAGCCGCCGGATGGAAGCCGGTCCCAAGCTAGCCGAAGAACTATCAAGAGATGTGGGCAGCAGCTCTTCTGATTGAGATACGCGGCCCACTGTTCAGCCATGGGACGCAACACACCCAGCCCGTCATTTCCAGTCGCCTCGATTTCTGCCAGTTTGACTCATGTCTTATCTCGATCCGACTACTTGGCGCGCGTTCACCAAAGAGGAAATGAGCGCCTATCTGGCCGACTTGCGATCCCCAAAGGTCCCGAAGAAGGGCGGTCGTCGCAAAGGCGGCAACAGGCCCGTCCTTGTGCTTCAGAAGACGATCTCGCCCTTCGATGCCTACACCTATCTGCACGCGCGATTTGGGGCTCCGAACGGACTTCAAACTTTCCTTGCACGGGACGATTCCGACAATCTCTTCCACTGGGATTATTACCTGAAGGCCGGCGACGCGACCCTCCAGTTCGTCGGTGCAACCGAAGAAGTGCATGTCTGGTTTGAAGGCAGATTCTCCGATGCGGACTGCCTAACGTTCATCGCGAACATGCGAGCCGATTTCGGGCGTGTCGCTGAGGAGAAAGGGCGGTTCGCGTCCTCTCTTGAAAAGTGGAACATCTTCCCGAACCAGTATCTCGCCATCGCGAACCGCTGCGCCGAGCTCTACGACACGATATGTGACGCCCTGCCGAAGGTCGAAAAGAAGATTGTGGCAGACAATCTCGCCACCCAGAATCTGGCTCGGGAAAAGAACAATAAATCCCACGCCAAGCTGATGACGGCGATCACCACGGCGCCGACCGAGCTTTCCGTCCTGATACCCGTCATGTTCGAATCCTTCATCGGCTTGCTCGTCGCCGGTTTCATCAAACCGGAGATCAAGCGCGACCAGGCCGCCTTCACGGCATTTGTCCGGCTCCCTCTCAATCAGAAGCTCGAGCGCCTCGCGGATAACTGCCGCGGGTTTGCACGGCCGATCGAACAGAACAATCCTGCCTTTGGTCGATACTGGTCTGTGGTGAATCGCAGGAATGATCTCCTTCACGGAAATGTCGATCCTGTCGGCGATGCGTTGGAAGTTGTATATTTTCACGGGAAGCGCCCGCTCTACAAATCGGGCGGCGACCGGATCCGCCAGCTTTGGCTGCGGCTGATCGACCAATATAATCCCCGGGGCGTGGTTGATGATTATCTCGCGATGCATGCCTTCATCATCGAGATTCTGGATCATCTGACACCTGCCAACCGCAATACCCTCGGATATATCATGGGAGATTCGCAGCCCGGCTGGGACAATAAGCGCAAAATCTTCGGGATTCTCTTCCCCGAGGTGGTCGCAACCTCCGTATTCGGCGAGCTTCGATATGATTGGCAGCTACAGCCCCCGGTCAAGCCCGAGCAGGCAGTCTGATCAGTCAGATGCAGACGGAGGAGCGCTGTCGATGAACGCGATCCGCCTTTCGATAAGTCTGCGCTGCTGCTCGAGTTGATCTCGATTTCCCGATAGCTTGATGTAAGACAGGAGCGCCCTGTGATCGGCTAGGTCCTGCCCCTCGAATATCCAGTGATTGATGTGCCGCGAAAGCAGCATCCGCAGGAACTGACATTGCGGATGGAGATCATCGCCAGCGCCGCCGGCATGGACATAGTCATTCCGAAGCCTGGCGATATGCTCCAGCTTCCACCTGGACAATGTTGGATCGCCTTCAGCGAACAGAACACGATCGAGTATTTTTTCGTTCGATCCCCCCTTCGCATCGGCTTCGACATAGAGTTGCTCCAGCGCGGACCAATAGCGAAGTAGCCGATGACTGCTGTCGCGCGAGGCAAAGCCGTCCTGTAATAGCATCGTCGCGCGAACGAGAACCTCCCGAAAGGGATGGTTTTGGAGTGCGGCCAAGGCCCGGCGCACATAAGGTATTAGTTCCAGGACGCGCGACATCCTGAGCGGATGCGTCTTCCAACTCTCTTCATCATAGTCGGGATTGTACCAGATACGGTCCTCGCCCCGGAACGCTCGACGCTCGAAAAGAAACTGGTTCGGACCCAGCCACAATCCACCCTCGGTCCAGTTTCGCCCGCCCCACTCATAATAGCGTCCCCACGTCTCATACAGGTTCGCGAGTCCGAGAACGAGTTGAAGGGCGTCCATCATCCGGTCGACGGCTCGCTGATCTTCGCGCTCGTCGCAGGAGAGAATGACATGGCCAAACCCGTCGGGCTTCCTGGGATAAATCCTGCCGACGCCGCTCAGAAGATATTCCTCAACCCGGAGCCAAGGGGGGAGGTTCGCGGCACTCCGAATGCTGACGCCTTCCCAATCGAGCCGAAATCCCGGCGCATGCGACATGTTCTGCGCTCGAAACTTGGTCCACATCGTGAATTTACGTCGGGGGACGGCCAAGGCGGTCCGATGGATGCCGCTGGCGTGTTCGATAATGGCTTCGGCGGTAAGCGGTCCGGCGCGGCGGCTCTGGATCAACGCCCTTCTGAATAGGCGGACCGCTTCTGACCGGCTGATCGAAGGTGTGACAGCAAAGGCATCGGGCAGAATCTCGTAGAGTTCCTGAAAATCGTGCCTTGTATAGCTCAACCCCTGTTCGGAGAGCGCAGTGTGCTCTTCAAAATCGCGGAGGAGCGCCATCAGCGCGCGGTCGTTTACGAGCTTCCTGCGGGTTATTGGCATAGCTGACGTTTCCGGCGGCGCGGTCGCCTGTCATCAATTGGTGGAGTGCTGGCCTTTAGCCTCTGATCACCGCATCGCGAGCAACTTATTCCGGAGCTTCCAAGAAATAGGCGCGCAATCGGTGCGCGGTGTCGGGACGAAGCCGGATTAGGCTGCGGCGGGCATCCATCAGATCGGGGGTTCGATCGACGAGCCCTGCGTCGCAAAGCTTCTGGACGAGGCGAAGGGCGCTGCTCATCGGAATGGTCGAGGCTACGCAAAGGTCGCTGGTCGATAACGTCTTTCCCTCTCCCTCATGGATGAACAGGTCGATGAGCATCTCCCACGCAGGTTCCCCGAACAACGCCTCGGCACCGATGAGTTGTCGCCGCAATAGTCGTCGGCGCATGGTCGCGCGCGCATTGTCCAGCGCGGCGCCGTTATCCCCATTTGGCCCCCTTCCGGGTGATTTTAATGTCACGCCCGCTGTCCCCGAACGCTGGCGGGCGATCTGGTCGCGGCTGGTGATATGACGCGTGTGGCTAGCGCCGACCACAATATGGTCGACCAAATTGATGTCGAGCGACCGGGCAACGGCGTCGATATGCTGCGTCGCTCGCTTGTCCTCCTCGCTCGGGGTCGGATCGCCGCTCGGATGATTGTGGATGAGGATGAGGCCCGCCGCGTTCAGCTCAAGCGCGCGGCGGAAGATCGTCCGCGGATACAGGGCGAGGTGAGCGAGCGTCCCGTTTTGGAGGCATTCGTCGGCGATCAGCCGGTGGCGAACGTCGAGGAAGAGAATCCGAAGCGTCTCGTCCCTGAGTGACCCCATCGATGCAATGAGATATCGGCGAAGAATGGGGTCCAGAGGATCGATCGGCGCTGCATCCAGATCCCCCCGCATTGCTTCGAGAAACATATCATGTGCGCGAGTGAGTAGCAGCGCCACGTTCGAATTCATGCCGAGAACGCGTGCAAGGGCCTCGGGGGATTGCGACCAGATGTTTCCGAGGCTGCGAAACTCGGCCAGCAGCGCTGACGCTATCGGTTCGCTGCTGTCCGGCTCGATTGCCGAAATAAAGGCACCCAGGACGGATCGCTGCCGTTCCGTCTCAGCCGTTGTTGATGCCGCCAGGTTGCCGCGACGAGGAGCGGTGCGAGAGGCCAGGAACCGGCAACCTGCATGGTGAGATAAGCCGCTGAGTGCAGGTCCACCTCGATCGCACGTGTCGAATGCGCGAGGAGGGGCAGGAATTGCAGGGCCGCCGCGATCATCGGCCAGAAGCGATGCGCCGTCAGCGCAATAGCGAGCGTCGCTGCCGCCGCTGCGACATCGATTATCAGGTGACCTGTGTCCACCGAGAGAAATCGAACCGGAACGAACAGGTGCAGGACTTGATCCGTCAGAAGCATGACGAGCAGCACAGCCGCCATCGCACGTTCGGGTGCGCCGCCCCTGCGCGCCGCATAGGCAAGGGCCACCAGCAGGATTGTCACGAAGAAAGCGATCCGCACCATCGCGATCACAAACCATGCCGGTGGCTCCTGGTCAATCTCGTCAAAGGGCAGCGATATGCGCTGCCGAATTGGGCGCGAACTCCGGGCATTCGTGGAGATCGAGCCCAGCATTCTCGCGGCCGATTTCGGCGAGCTCGCCATGAACACGCAAAATATCGCCGCTGACCCCGACGAGCGCGACTTGCGCTTTGGCCAGCCGCTGGATCGTCGCATGACCGCGGGCCGCCGGGACACCGAGCGTATCGCGTCGGGCGGTGACCACGGTCGCCATCAGCGACGACACGGCGATCAACGCATCGTCGATCTGGGTTTCAGCGGCGGGCACTGCTTTTTGGAGCCGCGCTGCATTCATATTGATCGGCTGGGTCATAACTTCTCCTTTCCGGAGACGCGGTGCGTCCCGGTTCGATGAACATGAGGGGTGGAGAGATTAGCTGGAGAGCAGCCGCGTCAGCGTCTGCCCGATGGCGAGACCCGCAAGGATGACGAGGAGCAGGAACAGGAATATCGCTGCCATGATTGCTATCCTCGTTGCCGGTTTGGAATCGCGCCTCCAGATATTCCCGAACGGCGGGCTGCTGCCCGATCGTTCTGTATCCGTCCCGAGGCTGGCTAACAGTCCCGGATCGTCGGTCGAACGCCCGTCTGGAAAGTGGGATGGCACCAGCCGTGGCGGTTGGGGAAGTATGATCGGATCACATAGTATCTGATCATAGGTCAGTTTGAGGCGCGCGTAGATCATAGCGGCCTCGTCGCGGCCAGAGGCACCCAAGATATTGCGAGCCGCGGTCAGCCGGAGATCCACCGCCTGCTTGGATATATCGAGGCGGCGAGCGATCTGCTTCGACGTCTGGCGTTCGAGCAGCAGATCGAGGCAGGCCCGTTGCTTGTCAGTCAGTCGCGCCCAGCACGCTGCTTCATCAAATGGGTGCGACCCCGAATCAGTCATAGTAACACTGTTGTCAAAATCGCGCGCAGCACAAGCTACCTGCTCAAGTTCGCGGTTGCTTCCAGCATGTTACCCGCGCGGCTGCTACGCCACTCCCTGTCTTCCTATCCCATGGTACGACGAAACCAAAAGCTTGTTGAACTCCGCTATTTTATGCGTCTCTTACTCGTCCCCGTCGAGCCGGGCACCCTCGCCCGGCCTCAGAATTGGGGATCCCGATGGGCGCAGAACCGATCCGGCTGGAGGCACGTCATCGCAGCGCGCGCATGCTGCGCACGGCGATGGGCGATGCGATCGCGGGCTGGCTCGCCGACCCCGAAGTCATCGAAATCATGCTCAATCCCGACGGCCGTCTCTGGGTTGACCGGCTGGGCCGAGGTATCGAGGATAGCGGTGAAAGGCTGAGCGCTGCCGACGGCGAGCGCATCATCCGCCTCGTCGCGCATCACGTCGGCGCCGAAGTGCACGGAGCGGCACCACGTGTGTCCGCGGAGTTGCCCGATGGCGGCGAGCGCTTTGAGGGTCTGCTGCCGCCCGTCGTTGCTGCCCCGACCTTTGCGATCCGCAAGCCTGCGATCGCGGTCTTCACGCTCGATGATTATGTCGCCTCGGGCATCATGTCGGCGGGGGCCGCCGCGATGCTGCGCGCCGGCGTACGCGATCGGCTCAACATTCTTGTCGCGGGCGGCACCGGTACTGGCAAGACGACGCTCACCAACGCTTTGCTCGCCGAGATCGCGGGAAGCCGCGACCGGATCGTGCTGATCGAGGACACACGCGAGCTTCAATGTGCTGCGCCGAACCTTGTGGCCCTGCGCACCAAGGAAGGCGTCGCGACACTCTCCGATCTCGTTCGCTCGTCACTGCGCCTGCGGCCCGATCGCATCCCGATCGGCGAGGTGCGCGGCGCCGAAGCGCTCGACCTCCTGAAAGCCTGGGGCACCGGTCATCCGGGCGGTGTCGGAACCATTCATGCCGGCAGCGCGCTCGGTGCGCTCCGCCGGATGGAGCAGCTCATCCAGGAAGCGGTCATCACCGTCCCGCGCGCGCTGCTCGCCGAAACGATCGATCTCGTCGCCGTGCTCGTCCGCGACGGAACCGGGCGGCGCCTCTCCGAGCTTGCACGGGTCGACGGGTTCGACCGGCTGACCCTCGAATATCGCCTCACCCCCCTCATCACCCCCGAAGGAGACAATCGATGATCCATGCCCTGCGGCATGGCGCGCGCCGCGCCATGCTCTGCTCCACCGCTATTTTTTTTGCTGTCGCTGGGGCGGCACCCGCCCACGCCGGCGGCTCGTCGATGCCATGGGAAGCGCCGCTCCAGTCGATCCTCGAGAGCATCGAGGGGCCGGTCGCCAAGATCGTGGCCGTGATCATCATCATCGTGACCGGGCTCAGCCTCGCCTTCGGCGACACCTCGGGCGGTTTCCGCCGGCTGGTCCAGATCGTGTTCGGCCTGTCGATCGCCTTCGCCGCCTCGAGTTTCTTCCTCTCCTTCTTCTCCTTCGGCGGCGGAGCGCTCGTCTGATGCGCCGGGAGGAGGAGGTGCCGGGTTATTTGGCTCCGGTTCACCGGGCGCTGGCCGAGCCCATCCTCCTGGGCGGCGCCCCGCGATCGCTCGCGATCGTCAACGGCACGCTCGCCGGTGCCGTGGGCCTCGGCCTCCGCCTCTGGATCGTCGGCCTCGTCCTCTGGGCGGTCGGCCATGCCCTTTCGGTCTGGGCGGCGCGCCGCGATCCCGCCTTCGTCGACGTCGCCCGGCGTCACCTCAAATATCCTGTCTGGATGCGCCCATGATGAATCTCTCCGAATATCGATCCAAATCCGCCCGCCTCGCCGATTTTCTCCCTTGGGTCTGCCTGGTGGCGGAGGGCGTGGTGCTGAACAAGGACGGCTCCTTCCAGCGAACGGCGCGCTTCCGCGGGCCCGACCTCGACAGCGCCACGCCCGCCGAACTGGTCGCTGTCACGTCGCGGCTCAACAGCACGCTGCGCCGGCTCGGCTCGGGCTGGGCGGTGTTCGTCGAGGCCCAGCGCGTGCCGGCCATTTCCTATCCCGTGTCCGAGTTTCCCGATGTTGTGTCCGAGCTCGTCGATATCGAGCGCCGTGAGCAGTTCCGCGAGGAAGGCGCGCATTTCGAGAGCTTCTATTATCTGACTTTGCTCTGGATGCCGCCCGCCGAGGAAGCCGCGCGCGCCGAGGCCTGGCTCTACGAGGGACGCTCGAAGACCGGAGTCGATCCCAAGGAGCTGCTCGCTGGGTTCATCGATCGCACCGGCCGCGTGCTCCATCTCGTCGAGGGCTTCATGCCGGAGGCCGAATGGCTGGATGACGGCGAGACGCTGACCTACCTGCACAGCTGCATCTCGACCAAGGTCCAGCGCGTCCGGGTGCCCGAGACGCCCGCCTATCTCGATGCGCTACTTGCCGACGAGGCGCTCGTCGGCGGGCTCGAGCCGCGGCTCGGCGATCATCATCTGCGCACGCTCACCATCACCGGCTTTCCGAGCGTCACCTTCCCGGGCCTGCTCGACGAGCTCAACCGGCAGGCGTTCGGCTATCGCTGGTCGTCGCGCGCGATCATGCTGGACAAGACCGACGCCACGAAGCTGCTCACGAAAATCCGGCGCCAATGGTTCGCGAAGCGCAAGTCCGTCGCCGCGATCCTCAAGGAGGTGATGACGAACGAGGCCTCGGTCCTGATGGACAGCGATGCGTCGAACAAGGCGGCCGACGCCGACATGGCATTGCAGGAACTCGGCGCCGACGAAGCCGGCATCGCCTATGTCACCGCGACGATCACGGTCTGGGATCGCGATCCGGGACAAGCGGCGGAGAAGCTGCGGCTGGTCGAGAAGGTCATCCAGAGCCGCGACTTCACCTGCACCGCCGAAAGCGTGAATGCGCTCGAAGCCTGGTTCGGGAGCCTGCCCGGCCATGTCTATGCCAATGTCCGCCAGCCCCCGGTATCCACCCTCAATCTCGCCCACCTGATCCCCCTCTCGGCGGTGTGGGCGGGGGCGGAACGGGACGAGCATTTCGGTGATGCCCCCTTGCTCTACGGCAAGACCGAAGGTTCGACCCCGTTCCGCCTTTCGCTCCATGTTGGCGACGTCGGCCACTGTCTTGTCGTCGGGCCGACCGGCGCCGGGAAGTCGGTGCTGCTCGCGCTGATGGCGATGCAGTTTCGCCGCTACGAGAGAAATCAGATCTTCGCCTTCGATTATGGCGGGTCGATCCGCGCCGCCGCGCTCGGCATGGGAGGCGACTGGCAGGATCTCGGCGGCGCCCTTCACGATGGGGGCAGCGAAGGCTCGGTGGCGCTGCAGCCGCTCGCCCGGATCGACGAGGCGGCCGAGCGGGCTTGGGCCGCCGAATGGCTGGCTGCGCTGCTTGGCGGCGAAGGCGTTGCGGTCGATCCCAGCGCGAAGGAGCATATCTGGTCGGCGCTGACCTCGCTCGCCACGGCGCCGGTCGCCGAGCGGACGCTCACGGGACTTGCGGTCCTGCTCCAGTCGCAAGACCTCAAGCTCGCGCTCTCGCCCTATCTTGTCGGCGGCCCCTGGGGCCGGCTGCTCGATGCCGAGGCAGAGCATCTCGGCTCCGCGCGCGTGCAGGCGCTCGAAACCGAAGGGCTGGTCGGCGCCTCGTCGGCCGCGACGGTGCTCTCCTATCTGTTTCATCGGATCGAGGGCCGCCTCGACGGTTCGCCGACTTTGATCATCATCGACGAGGGCTGGCTCGTGCTCGACAGCCCGGCCTTCGCGGCGCAGCTTCGCGAATGGTTGAAAACGCTCCGCAAGAAAAATGCGAGCGTGATCTTCGCGACGCAGAGCCTCGCCGATATCGAAAGCTCCCCGATCGCGCCCGCGATTATCGAGAGCTGTCCCACGCGGATATTCCTGCCGAACGAGCGCGCGGCAGAGCCGCAGATCGCGCGGGTCTATGAGCGCTTCGGGCTCAATGACCGGCAGATCGAGATATTGAGCCAGGCGACGCCAAAGCGCGATTATTATTGCCAGTCGCGCCGCGGCAACCGGCTGTTCGACTTGGGGCTGGGCGACATCGCGTTGGCCTTCGCCGCCGCCTCCTCGAAATCCGACCAGATCCGGATCGGCGAGCTGATCGCCGTGCATGGCCAGCAGCAGTTCGCGGCCGCCTGGCTCCGGCACCGCGGCCTCACCTGGGCCGCCGACCTGCTCGGCCATCTCGAAATCGCAGCCCCCTGAAGGAGTGAAGTTGATGAAGAAGAGTTTCTATCGTCGCGCCGCGCTGGCCGGTCTGATCGCGATCGCGGTGGTGCCGGCTGGCACGGTCGCCGTGCCGGCTGCGGCGCAGATCGGCGGGATCGTTCACGATCCGCGTAATTATGCCCAGAATATCCTGACCGCCGCGCGCACGCTCGAGCAGATCAACAACCAGATCAAGCAGCTCCAGAACCAGGCGACGTCGCTGGTCAATGAGGCCCGCAACCTGCAGAGCCTGCCGACGTCGACGCTGCAGGAGCTGCAGGGGCAGGTCGATCTCACCCGCGAACTGCTTGGGCAGGCGCAGCGGATCGCCTTCGATGTCGGCGACATCCAAAAGGCGTTCGATACCCGCTACAAGGGCGGGGCGCTGACGGGGCCGCAGGCCGCGCTGGTCGCCAATGCCGAGGCGCGCTGGAACGACAGCGTGGGCGCCTTTCAGGATGCGATGAAGGTTCAGGCCGGCGTCGTCACCAATATGGGCGCGGCGCGCCAGTCGATCTCGACGCTCGTCACGGCAAGCCAGTCGGCATCGGGCGCGCTGCAGGCGGCGCAGGCGGGCAATCAGCTGCTCGCGCTCCAGTCGCAGCAGCTCGGCGATCTCGCTGCCGCGATCGCGGCGCAGGGCCGCGCCGAGATGCTCGATGCCGCACGCGCGGCGGCGACCGAGGCCGAAGGGCGCGAACGCTTCCGCCGCTTCCGCAGGGGCAATTGAGATGGGCCGGGCGGGGAAGCTCGTCGCCGGAGCGATCGTCGGCGGAATGGCGCTGACGATCGCACTGCTGGCCGCAGTCGATCCGCCCGCGCCGCGCGCGTCCGCTCCCCCGCAGATCTCCGGAGCGGACGCACGACCCGAGCTCGAAGGCACGCTGCGGCGCTGCCGCACCGTCACTGTCGCCGATCCCGAGTGTGAGGCCGCATGGGAAGCGAAGCGCCGCCACTTCTTTGGCCAGGAAAGGCAAGACAGATGAACGATACCGGCGTCATCGACCAATTCCTGTCGGTCTTCTCGACCTACATCGACAGCGGCTTCGGGCTGCTCGGCGGCGAGGTCGGCTTCCTGTCCTCGACGCTGATCGTGATCGACGTGACGATCGCGGCTCTATTCTGGGCGTGGGGAACCGACGAGGATGTTCTCCAGCGGCTCGTCAAGAAGACGCTCTACATCGGTGTCTTCGCCTTCATCATCGGCAATTTCCAGAGCCTCGCCACGATCCTGCTCGAAAGCTTCGCAGGTCTCGGCCTCAAGGCGAGCGGCGGCGCCATGGCGATCGGCGATTTCATGCGTCCCGGCGTCGTCGCAGAGACAGGGCTCGATGCGGCCGAGCCGCTGCTCGACGCCAGCGCCGATCTTTTGGGACCCGTCGGACTCTTCACCAACTTCGTCCAGATCATGATCCTGCTCGTCGCGTGGGTGATCGTCGTGCTGGCCTTCTTCATCCTCGCGGTGCAGGTCTTCGTGACGATCCTCGAGTTCAAGCTCGTCACCCTTGCGGGCTTCGTCCTCATTCCTTTCGCCTTTTTCGGGCGAACGGCTTTCATGGCCGAGCGGGTCCTCGGGCATATCATATCCTCGGGTATCAAGGTGCTGGTCCTCGCCGTGATCACCGGCATCGGCACGACGCTGTTCGATCGCTTTCTCGATGCTGGTATCGGTCCCGAGCCCGACATCGAGCAGGCGATGGCGATCGCGCTCGGCGCGCTGACCCTGCTCGGCCTCGGCATCTTCGGGCCCAGCATCGCCAATGGCATCGTCGCGGGCGGACCCCAGCTTGGAGCCGGCGCTGCTGCCGGGACCACTGTCGCGGCGAGCGCCACGCTTGCCGCCGGCGCAGCCGGCACGGCGCTCGCGACCGGCGCTGCCGCAACGGCGGCGCGCGGTGCGGCCGCGGCGGGCGCCCGGGGCGCCGGAAGCGCCTCGGGGGCTTATTCCGCAGGCGCGGCCGGAAAGAGCGGGGCGAGGGCGGTTGGCTCGGGTTTGGCCAATGTTGCCCGTACCGCGGCGAGCGGCGCCGCAGCGCCGCTCCGCAGCGCGGCCGAAAAGATCCGCGCCAACTTCGAGGCTGGTCGAGATGCATCCGCGGATGGCGCGGCGCCCACCAAGCCCGCGGACCGACCGCCAGCCTGGGCCGCCGCGATGCGCCGCCGCCAGATCGTGACGCAGGGGGCGACCATCGGCGCCCAGACCCTGAAGGGCGGCGACAGCCACGGCGGCGGCTCGGCTCCCGACATCAGTGAAAAGGACTGATCGATCATGTTCAAAAGACCCACCAACCATTATGGCCGCGCGCCCGAGCCGGTCACGCCTTACCAGCGCGCCGCGCAGGTCTGGGACGATCGCATCGGTTCGGCCCGCGTGCAGGCGAAGAACTGGCGGCTTGCCTTCTTCGGTTCGCTCCTGCTTTCAGGCGGTCTGGCCGGCGGCCTCATCTGGCACTCGGCGCGCGGCACGATCACGCCCTGGGTCGTCGAAGTCGACAAACTCGGCGAGGCCCGCGCCGTCGCGCCGGCGGACGAGGATTATCAGCCGACCGATCCGCAGATAGCATTCCATCTCGCGCGTTTCATCGAGCATGTCCGCGCGATCCCGGCCGACCTGGTCGTGCTGCGCAAGGATTGGCTCGCGGCCTACGACTTCACGACCGCGGCCGGGGCGCAGGCGCTCAACGACCATGCACGAAACAATGACCCCTTTGCCGAGGTCGGGAAGTTCCAGGTCGCGGTCGATGTCTCGAGCGTAATCCGCGCCTCGAAGGACAGCTTCCGCATCGCCTGGTCCGAACGCCGCTATCAGGACGGGAGCCTCATCGAGACGTCGCGCTGGTCGGCCATCCTCACCGTCGCCCATGTGCCGCCGCGCACCGCCGACGCGCTCCGCCGCAATCCGCTCGGCGTGTTCGTGTCCGCTATTTCCTGGTCCAAGGAGCTCAATCAATGAAGGCTATTTTTCATATGTCCCTGCTCGTCGGCGCCGCTGCGCTCGGCGCGGCGGCGCCCTCCTTAGCGGCCGAAAACCGCGATGCGAAGGCGAATGTCGGGCGCGCCAATGACGCCGCGCGCGTGCAGCCCGATCGTGCGACCTTTCTCAACGCGATCCAGAAATATGCCTGGGCCGAGGGTGCGCTGTACCAAGTCTATGCGTCGCCGGGGCGGGTCACCGACATCGTGCTGCAGGAAGGCGAGGAACTCGTCGGGCCGGGGCCGGTCGCGGCCGGCGATACGGTGCGCTGGATCATCGGCGACACGGTGAGCGGCAGCGGTGCCGCGCGGCGCGTTCATATCCTGGTGAAGCCCACGCGGCCCGACATCATGACGAACATCGTCGTGAACACGAGCCGGCGGACCTATCACCTGGAGCTCCGCGCGACGCCCGCCACCTATATGGCGTCGGTCTCCTGGTCCTATCCGGAAGCCGAGCTGATCGCGCTGCGCGCCGCCGAGGCCGAGCGTGAGCGGGCGGCACCCATTGCGGCCGGGCTCGACCTTGGGTCGCTCAACTTTCGCTATCGCCTCTCGGGCGACAAACCCGACTGGCGCCCCGTGCGAGTCTTTGACGATGGGCGGCAGACCTTCGTCGAGTTCGGCGACGATATTGCGTCGGGTGAGATGCCGCCGCTGTTCGCCACGGGCGCGAAGGGAGAGACGGAGCTTCTCAACTACCGTGTCCAGGGACGCTTCATGATTGTCGACCGGCTGTTCGAGCGCGGCGAACTGCGCATGGGCGCCGGCCGCGCGGCACGCAAGGTGATCATCGAGCGCGCCTTGCGCCCGCGGGAACGCTCATGAGCGGCCCGGAACAGGTCGAGAAGCTGGTGGCGGGGCCGCCAGCCGCCCCGCCGCTCGGCGCCGAACCCTTCCGGCTTGGCGCCGAACCGCCGACGGTGATGCGCCTGTCGCGCAGGGCGCTCGCCATCATCGGCGGCGTCTCGGGAGTCGCGATCGGCGGCGCTCTGCTTTACGCGCTCCAGCCGGCGGCGCCCAAGGTGCCCGAGAATCTCTACGACAGCGACCGGGCGAACAAGTCCGAGCTCGTGACCGGCGCGCCGGGAGACTATGGCAAGATCCCGAAGCTCGGCGAGCCGTTGCCCGGCGATCTCGGACGGCCGATCCTCGCGGCGCGCGAGAAGGACGAAGCGGTACCAGTCCCGCCGATAGGCGCGCCGACCAAAGATCCGAGGGTTGCGGCGGCCGAGCAGTCGCGCGCGCGCGCCGCGCAGGAGCGCGAGAGCGCCCGCGCCAGCCAGCTCTTCCTAGGCAGCGGCGCCTCGGCTGCGACGGCGTTGCCAGAGCTTGGCGGCAGCGGGCCGCAAGCGTCCGCAGACGGACCGCGGCCCAATGCGGTCGCCGCCGACCGGCGGCGAGGCTTTCTCCGGGGCGGCGGTGCGCGACCGACCGAGAGCATGGCGCGGATCGTCGCCCCCTCGTCGCCACATGTGATCCAGGCCGGCAGCGTGATTCCGGCCGCGCTCATCACCGGTATCCGCTCCGACCTTCCGGGGCAGATCACCGCGCAGGTGACCCAGAATGTCTATGACAGCCCTACGGGGAGGTTCCTGCTGATACCGCAGGGCGCCAGGTTGATCGGTGAATATGACAGCGAGATCGCCGACGGGCAGAGCCGGGTCCTGCTTGTCTGGGAACGCCTCATCCTTCCGGGCGGCCGTTCGATCGCGCTTGATCGCGAACCGGGCGCGGACGCGTCGGGCCGGGCAGGTCTCTCCGACCGCACCGACCATCACTGGGGCCGGGTACTGCGCGCGGCGCTCGTCTCGACCATGCTCGGTATCGGCGCCGAAGCGGGATCGGGCGGCGATGGCGCCCTCATCCGTGCGCTTCGCGATGGAACGCAGGACAGCGCGAACGAGGCGGGCCAGCGGATCGTGGAGCGCGAAATGAAGGTCCCGCCGACGCTGACCATTCGTCCCGGCCATCCGCTGCGGGTCATCGTGACACGCGATCTCGTCTTCGAATCTGAAGGCGGCGAAGGATGAGCGCGCTTCGTCTCGGACCGATCGCCGACGACAAGCCGGTCAAGCTGACGATCGAGCTCCCGGGGCGCCTGCACCGCGAACTCCTCGTCTATGCCGAGGTCCATGCCAAGGCGACCGGCCTCGCCGAGCCGTTGCCGCCCGAGAGAATCGCAGTGCCGATGATCGAGCGTTTCATCGCCGCCGATCGAGGATTTGCGACGGCGCGGCGGCAGCGCTGAAAGGCGCCGCTTGTGCGTTCGGACGCCGGCAACAATTTGGTCGAGCCCGTGTCGATCGGGGCCGCGCCAGGGCTCGGCATGCACCTGTCGACATTAAGGGGCGGCGCGAAGGGACCAGTCTGCCGCGCCGCCCCGAAAGCTGCCACGCGCGGTGGGGGCGCGCGTGGCTGCTCGATCTATCTCCTTACTGCGCTCCGCGCCGTACGCAGCTTCGTGATCCGTAAGCCGGGAACGCCGGCGCGATCGACCGCGCGCCGCCAAGCCGCAAGCTCTTCCACGCTCAGACGGTAACGCGCGCAGGCATCGCTCGCCTCGAGCAGCCCGCCGTCGATCGCCGCGAGCACTTCCGCCTTGCGGCGGCTCACCCAATAGGCTGTGCACGAAGGCGGCAGGTCGCCGAGCGATATCGGCCCGCTCGGTCCCATGACGGATCTCTCGATACGGTTCGGTTCCAGCACTGCGACGTCTCCATTCGCCTTGTGCCCCCCGCGTGAACCTGCCGCTCTAAGGTTAACAAATGGTTTCGAAATGCGGTTCCGGATAGGAATTTACGCTACGGAAGCCCGGCGCCCGTCGCTTTTGGCGTTTTGGTCCAATCGGTGGCGGTGCGTAGCACATAACGGCGCCGGGCGACCCAGAAGAGCTCGCCTTTCTTGCAAGGGCCAGATCTTCATTCCTGCGCCCGCCCGTCTACCTGTCGGGCGGGCGTTTTTTTCCTTATCCTACAGGAGGGCCGCTTCCGGATCAGGTGGCGGGCTCAGGGCTTGGCCGGAAGCGTGACTATTCTTCGGCCAAAAGATCGGGCGTCCGCCGAATAGGCCCCCGGGCCTCCGAGCGTCAGCGCGGCAAGCGCCGACAGGTGGCAAAGCGTCATAGCCAGGCTTCCCCCCATCGGGGCCTCGACAAGCGCCAGGGCCATGCCAGCGAGGGCGGCCGCCCGCGTCCGAAGACCGAGAAGCAGCGCGAGGGCCAAAAGTCCTGCCACCCACGACTGGATGGCAGCCGCCGGGAGCGGATCCAGCGCGAGTGCGGCAGCATTGGAGAGGCGCATCAGCAAAAGGCCAGCGCCGAGAGTCCCCCCAGGATACTCGGGAAAGAATGATCGCATGGCCCAGCGATATGAGCGCGGGCAGGCCCAAGATACATCCCGATATTGGGTAGGACGGACTTAGCCTTTTGGGGATGAAGAGTGTCTGCGAAGAGCGTAGAACGGCGCATCTGGATCTCTGCTGTGGGGGACGCAGGTGGGCCACATGAAGACATCCGCACCGAAGACGCTCCGGCACCGCGCCGCGCTCTTGCTTCTCGGGATGTCGCTGGTCGCGGGCCTTCCACCGGCCGATAAACCGGCCTTCGCCCTCGATCCTGACCGCGGCATCGACCAGTATCGACATACGCGCTGGACCCGCGACGATGGCGCCCCCGCCCCGATTCATGCGATTGCGCAAACTCGCGACGGCTATCTCTGGCTGGCGAGCGGCGACGGCCTGTTCCGGTTCGACGGGATCGCTTTCGAGCGAATGGATGCCGACGTCGAGGACGCGACCGGCGGGCCGCGAACGCTTCTGGTTACGAAAAACGGCGACCTCTGGACGAGCTATTCCGCGTCGGGCCGCTTCGCCGTATACCGTCGCGGCAAGCTCTCTTTTGTCCCCACCCCGCGCTTCGACGGGGAAGTCGTGCATATGATCCAGACCCCGGACGGCGATATCTGGGCGGCAATCGGACAGGTCGGCAGGCCGCTACTGCGATATCGGAACGGCGCGTGGACCGAAGTTCAGCCGACAGCGGGCTTCGGGCGCGACAGCAACACCGGCCTTGCCGTGACGCGCGACGGCGCGCTCTGGGTGGCTTACCGCGACAAGATCTTCCGCAAACAAAATGGAAGCGACCGCTTCGAGCTGGTCATTTCGCAGCCCGGCATGCGGTCTCACCTCGCGACCGACAGCGAAGGGCGGCTCTGGGCCCGCGACACGCTCGGTGTCAGGCCGGTGACTGGCCCAGGGGGGCGCTGGTCCGGCAAGCCCGCTGCGTTCAGTTATCCGACCGAAAAGGTCCGGCGCGGCTTCACCATCAGGTTCGACAAGGATGGCAATCTCTGGGTGGCGCGGCGCGGGGACGGGATCGAGCGCCTGCGCCTGCCGTCCGCACTCGGCCCGGGCCATGCGCCCGCCCCATCGACCGAATTTCTCGCAGCCGATGGTCTGACGTCGGATGCGACCCTTGCGGTCTTCGAAGATCGCGAGGGAAATATATGGGTCGCGACATCGCTGGGTCTCGACCGGTTCCGCAACGCCAATGTCGCGACCGAGAAAGCGCTCACCAAGCCCGCCGCTTTTGGTGACATCCTGCACGTCGCGCGCGATGGAAGCGTCATCATCGCGCAGGCAGACAGCATCTACCGCGCCCGGGCGCACGCGGCGCCCGAGCTTCTGGAAGGCGGCACCGCCGAGCCCGAGGCGGTGTGCGACGGACCCGGCGGCGCGATCTGGGTCGTGCTCGCCGACCGGATCCTGGCCATATCGGGAACGTCGCGGCGCTCGCTCGCCCGGCCCTCGGGTACCGAAACGGGAATCTATGCCTGCGGTCTCGATCGCTGGGGCCGGATGTGGATGACCGCGGCAGGAAGCGGTCTCTACCGCCAAACCGCGAGCGGCTGGTTCAACATCCCGGCCAAACCCGAAAAACAGGAATTTTATCCGACCCAGCTGGTGCGGGATCCCGCGCAGGGGGATGTCTGGATGATCTGGGGAACCGACCGCTTCGCGCGTCTCGAGGCCGAAGGCCAGACCCTCGTGACCGCCAATCGACCGTCGCTAGGCACCATTTACACGATGGCGCCGGCCCAGACCGGCATATTGATCGCTGGAGCGGATCGCATCGGCCGTCTGAAGGACGGCAGGATCACGGCCCTCGGTTTCGACCGCGTGCCGGGATTGCGCGGCGTGAACGGCATCGCTCAGACGGCGACCGGAGAGACGTGGGCGCTCGGCTATCAGGGCTTTGTGCGCATGCGCTCGGCCGACTTCGAACGCGCCCTGACCGATCCGCAATTCACGGCGCCGCACCGCGTCTTCGACTTTGTCGATGGCCTTCCCGACCGCTACGCTCGGCAAAGCATGCAATCGCTGGTCCAAGGCGGCGACGGGCGAATCTGGGGAGCGACGCTCGCCGGGACGGTATGGATCGACCCCGCGCATATCCAGGCGAACAAGCTGCCTCCGCCCGTCGCAATCGGAACGCTGATTGCCGGCGGCGTGAAATATTTCGACCCCGACCAGGTTCGGCTCCCGGCCGGCAGCTCGTCGCTCACTTTCGGCTTCGCGGCCCTCAGCCTCGGCGTGCCGGAGCGGGTTCAAATCCGTTACCGGCTCGAAGGCCAGGATGCGGATTGGATCGACCCGGGGGGCCGGCGCCAGGCAAGCTACACGAACCTCGGACCCGGTACCTATCGCTTTCGGGTCATAGCCGCGAACGAGGATGGCATATGGAACCGGAAGGGCGCGGTGCTCGAGGTGACAATTCCTCCGACATTTCTCCAGTCGATCTGGTTCAAGATGCTTGCCGCGCTTGTCCTGCTTGCGCTTGGCGCCGCAGCCTATCTATTCCGGGTCCGGCAGCTCGAGGCGCGCCTGCAGGGCCGTTTCGACGTCCGGATAGCGGAGCGCGAGCGCATCGCACGGGAGCTCCACGACACGCTTCTGCAAGGCTTTCAGGCGCTGATGCTCCAGTTCAAGGCCGGTGTAAATCGCCTGCCTGCGAGCGAACGGAAGCCGCTGGACGAAGCGTTGGCGCGCGCGCAGGGCGTGCTGGTCGAAGGCCGCGACCGCGTACGCGATCTTCGGGCTCCGCGCAGCGACGCCGGTCTGGAGACGGTGCTTCTCGATCTCGCCCGAGATATCACGGCAGGTTCCGGGATCGATGTCAGGATGGCCAGCGAGGGAACGCCGCATGGCCTCCACCCGATCGCCTTCGAGGAAATCGAGCGGATCTGTGAGGAAGCGATACGGAACGTCGTCCATCATTCGGAAGCGGGCACGCTTCGAATCGACTTGTTGTGGGGCGCCCGCGACCTCAAGCTCGCGCTTCGCGACGACGGCAAAGGAATTCCGGAAGATGTCGCCTCGCAAGGTTCCCGTAGTGGTCATTACGGGCTGGTCGGGATGCGCGAACGGGCCGAGCGCATCGGCGCGGACCTGACGGTAAGCAGCCGGCCCGGCAGCGGTACCGAAGTGGTGCTGTCCATCCCGGCGGCCGCTGCATATGGTGGGCGCCCCCCGGGACTTTTCGAACGGCTCCGCTCACTGTTTCCCTTGCGAAAGCATAAGCCTTGAAACCAGAACGTCCCATCCGGCTCCTCATCGTCGACGATCATGTCATGCTGCGCGAGGGGATTGCCGCCATCGTCGAGCCCGAGGCGGATATCGAAGTCGTCGGCGAAGCCGAGAATGGCGCGGAGGCCGTCGACCTGCACCGCAAGCTGCGGCCCGACGTGACGCTGATGGACCTCCAGATGCCGGTCATGTCCGGCCTCGAGGCCATTGCCGCCATACGTGCGGAATCTCCCAATGCGCGCCTCGTCGTCCTGACCACCTATTCGGGCGACGTGCAGGCGGTGCGCGCACTCAAGGCCGGCGCATGCGGCTATCTGCTCAAAAGCTCACTCATCGACGAACTGCTGACCGCTATTCGTTCGGTTCATGCGGGACGTCGCTATGTGCCTGCGGAGGTGGCGCAGGAGATCGCCATTCATGCGGCCGAGGAGCCGCTGAGCCCCCGCGAGATCGCTATTCTCGAGCAGGTCGCGACGGGCAAGGCGAACAAGCTCGTCGCCTGGGAACTGTCGGTGTCGGAGGAAACGGTGAAGGCGCATCTACGCACCATCTTCATCAAGCTCGGCGTCGCCGACCGCACGCAGGCGGTCACGACCGCGCTCCGCCGGGGCATCATCACCCTCTGATCTTCCCGGCCACCCGTTCGCATCGCACCGACTGGACAGCATCGGTCCCGCCCATTAACTCCCCGCCGCAAGGGGTCGCTGGAGTCAGTTCATTGCCGGAGACAGTTGCGCCGGAATCGCCGCCGGGGACGCAGAGCCTGGAAGCAGTCTTCGTTGCCGAGCGCGCCCGGCTGCTCGGCTTTCTGAGGCGCATCGGCGCTGCGGAAGAGGCCGAGGACATATTGCACGACGCGTGGATCCGGATCCGCTCGCTCGACCGGCCGGTGCCCTCCGAAGCCCTGGCCTATCTCTACCGCATGCTGCACAATCTCCTTATCGATCGCAGGCGATCGGCGCAGCGGCTGCTTCACCGCGATACGGCGTGGGCCGAGCTCGGCAGTGGCTCGGACGACGGCCGCCAGACCGAACCCGATGTTGAAAGCCGTGCCGTCGCAGTCGACGAAGTCCGCGCCGCCTACCGCATCATCGACGGTCTCGGCGAACCGGCAGCCGGAATCTTCCGGCGGCACCGGCTTGAAGGTCAGACCCAGCGTTCGATCGCCGAGGAGCTTGGCATGGGCCTCAGCACCGTCGAGAAACATTTGCGCCGCGCCTATGCGGCCCTCCTCGCATTCCGGGAGGGAGACCGGCATGACTGACACCGGGCGGAATCCACCGGCCAGGCCAGTCGAGCGCATCCGCGAGGAGGCGCTCGACTGGGTCATCCGGCTGCGCGGCGGCGCCGCCGCCGACTGGGAGGCGTTCGCAGCCTGGATGGAGAGCGACACACGCGCACCGGCGATCTACTGGCGCCTGGCCGATGCCGATGCCGGCGTCGCCGAGGCGCTATCCGCTCCCCGACCGGCGGTCGCTCTTCCGATACCGGTGCGCAGGGCGCCGGGGCGGCGCCGCTGGATGACCGGTGGCATCCTCGCCCTTGCGGCGTCCATTCTGCTGCTTCTCTTCCTGCGCCCGGAAAGCGCGACCTACAGGGTCGTGACCGAGCCGGGCGAAACGCGCGAGGTGGCACTCGAGACGGGGAGCGATCTTCTGCTCAATGGCGGCACCGAAGTGCTGCTCGATCGGCGCCGGCCCCGCGAGGTCCGGCTCGTGCGCGGCGAAGCCCGCTTTACCGTTGCGCATGACGCGAGCCGGCCGTTCCGTGTCCAGGTGGGCGACGCCGAGATCGTCGATCTCGGGACCCGCTTCGCGGTAACGCAGGATGGCGGCCGTCTGACGGTGGCAGTCGCCGAAGGACGGGTCCGGTACAGCGCTGGCAGTCTCCGGCGCGACCTGTCGGCGGGAGACATTCTCGAAGTGGACGTCAAGGGCCGGGCCATCGCCGGGCGCGTCGATCCCGGCGACGTTGCCGCATGGGCCGAGGGCCGGCTCGTCTACGACCGCGCCGATGCGGCTCGGGTCGCGGCCGACCTAAGCCGCGCCACCGGTCTCGAAATCGCCGTCGCGCCGGCGGTGGCCGACAAGCCGTTCAGCGGCGGTCTCCGCCTCGGCGCGCGCGATGCAGGCACCGTCCGCCGCGCCGCGAGCCTGATGGGTCTGACGGTGCGGCGCCAGGGTACGGGGTGGATATTGGAGGAACCCGCTCCGGGCTCCCGATGAAGCAATTTGCCGCGCTGTTCCTGCTGGCGGCACCTGCGGCCGCGTCGGCCCATGAAGGATCGGCCGAGATCGACGTGCCGGCAGGGTCGCTCGGTTCGGCCGTCGCGACCCTCTCGCGCCAGGCCCAAATCGATGTGGGCGTCGAGGATCCGGCCCTCCAGCGATACCCGACACCGCGGGTGCGCGGCCGGATGAGCGCGCCCGCCGCGCTCGACCTCCTGCTGCGCGCGACGCCCGCGACCTGGAAGCGGGGGCGCGGCGGACTGTTTCACATCGTCCGCCGTCCGCGCAGGGTGGTGCGCGTCCGGGCCGTACCGCCCCCGCCCGCGCCATCGCCGATCGCTCCCGTCGCCGAAATCGTGGTCACCGCCTCGAAGCGCGGCGAAGAGCTCGGCTGTTATCCCGCAACGGTCCAGATCCTCGGTGGGGATGCGTTCGGGCCATCCGCGACCGTGGACAGCGCGGGTCTCATCCGGCGCCTGGCGCAGCTCGGCTCGACCGAATTCGGGCCCGGGCGCAACCGGCTCTTTCTTCGAGGTCTCATCGAATCGAGCTTCAGCGGTCCTGGGCAAACGACCACAGGGCAGTATTTCGGCGATATTCCTATCAACTATAACGGCCCCGACCCGGCGCTTCGGCTCCCCGACGTCGAGCGCGTCGAGGTCCTCGAAGGCCCGCAAGGAACGCTCTACGGGGCCGGCACACTCGGCGGGGTCATCCGTGTCGTGCCGCGCGCGCCGCGCGCGGGATCCTTCGAGGGTAGCCTGTCGATCGGCCTCACCTCGCTTTCGCATGGCGAGGCCGGCGGAAATGTGTCGGCGACGATCAATGTTCCGGTCGGAGAGAATGCCGCCCTGCGGGTCACCGGCTATGGCGCGCGCGAAGGCGGCTATATCGATATCCCCGCGCTCGGACGCTCCAACGTCAACCTGACGTCGGTGCGCGGCGGACGCGGGGCATTCGGCTTCGATGCCGGCGACTGGACGGTGGAAATCGGTGCGCTCACCCAGACGATCCGGGCGCAGGGCAGCCAGTGGACCGAGGCCGGCGCGCCCGCATACATCCGTCTGACCCCGGCGGCCGAGCCTTATGGCAGCGGCTTCCACCTGTCGCACATCGCCGTGCGCCGCAGCGTCGGAGAAGCCGAACTCGTCTCGACCCTGGGGCTGGTCCGGCGCTCGATGCGGCAGCAATATGACAGGGGCTCCGCTACCATGCCGTCAGCGGTCAGCCAGCGTGACGCCTCGGACCTTCTCGTCGGCGAGACGCGCCTGTCGCGCAAGCTCCCAGGAGGAGCCGGATGGCTTCTCGGTCTCGCCTATATGGAAAGCGACAGCCGCACGCGGCGATACGACGGACTCGATTCGACCTTCGCGGCGTTGCGACAGCGCGCCACCAACCGGGTCGGCGAGATCACGCTTTTCGGCGAAGCCAGTGTCGATATCGTCGCCCGCCTTACCGCGACCGCGGGGCTGCGGGTGGATTATACGCAGCTGAGCGGCGATGCTTGGGCTCGGGCAAATCTCGGTGCGCTCCCCGGGACGGGCAAGCCCCTCGTGGCGCGGCTCCATCGCCGTGACCTGCGCGCGCATCCCGGCCTCGCTATCTCCTTCGCACCGTCGGAAGGGGCGCTCTTCTATGTCCGCTACCAGGAAGGCTTCCGCCCTGGCGGAGTCGGAGTGGTGGGTCTCAAACCCGAGGTTCATCGCGGCGACGACATGCGATCATGGGAACTCGGCCACCGCATCGACCTTGCTCGCGAGCTCGAGTTCGGCGCATCCTTGTCCTATGCGCGGTGGAACGACATTCTCGCGGAAGTCGTATCCCGGACCGGCGACCTCATGACCGCCAATATCGGCGACGGAAGCCTCACGTCGCTCGAGGCGCAGCTGCGCTGGCATCCCTCGGGGTGGAGGCTGTCCGCGGGCGTGCTCCTCACCCGTGGTCGGCTGACCGATGCCGACATCGGTACCGTGGTTCTTCGCGGCGACCGTCTTCCCAATGTCGCACCGCTCAGCTTCCAGACCTCGGTGGCGCGCAGCTGGGATGTCGGCAACGGGCTCGAACTCGGCCTGTCCGGCGACCTGCGCTATGTGGGGGCGTCGCGCATCGGTGCCGGGCCGCTCCTCGACACCCGGCAAGGAGGCTATTTCGACGATCATGTCGCCCTCCGACTTGGTGGCGCGCGCGCCGGCATCAGTCTCGAAATGTCGAACCTCACCGATGCGCGCCGCAACCGCTTCGCGCTCGCCTCGCCTTACCGGGTGTACGATCTGATCGAGACCAGCCAGCGTCCACGCATGGTGAGGATCGGTTTCGACGCAGCTTTCTAAGCCGCGCGGGCCACGCCGCGAAACTTTTTTACCATGCCATAAGGTGTCGCTGTTCCGACGTCGTTTTGTCATTAACGGGATAGATCGTTTCATCTGAAACGGCTTCGGACCGGCGGCGCTCGCGCCGCCGGTCCTGCTGGTCGATCCCGCCATAAGACAAACGGGAGTTCGGCTTTGCAGCATTTCAAGGGTCTCGCCGCCGCGTCGCGGCATCATGTCACTTCCTCGCACCGGGTTCGCCTCGGTCTCGGGACCTGCCTTGCGGGAGCTGCGGCTGCCCTGCTCCTCGGCGCGGCACCGGCCCGCGCCGAAAATGCCGACATCTCGGTCCTTCGTGCGCCCTTGCACCGCCTGCCGGCGACCCAAACAGCGCGTCTCGCCGGCGACGAACCGCAGGATCTGACGCTCCATCTCGATCCCGGCACGCTCGTCGAAACCGACGCCGATTATGAGCATGGCATCACACTGACGAACTTCGCCGGCGGCTCGGTTCTGGTCGACGCCGAAGGTGTCACCGTGGCGACCGCCGGGTCCGGCTCCATCGGGGCGGTCGCTATCGCGACCGACGGCAATGCGGAAATCCGGATCGGCGACGTGCGCACCGGTGGAACAGAGGCTCATGGCGTCGTCGCGGGCTCCGCCAATGGGTCGGTCCGCGTCACCACCGGCTCGATCGCAACCACCGGCGACGCGGCCATCGGCATTCACGCAACCGGTTATGCGGGTCCCGTCGACGTGACGGCGGTGTCGGTGCAAACGTCGGGCAGCTATGCCACCGGCATTCATGCCATGTCGGGCGGCGACGTCGCGATCGACGTCGGTTCGATCCTGACCGGGGGCGATTATGCGGTCGGCATCCAGGCGCAGGCTGGCCAACGCCCGGTTTTCGACGAAGAGACCGGGCAGCCCATTCTCTCTGCGCCCGCCGACCTCTCCATCCGTGCGGATAGCATCGAAACCCGCGGCTATGCGTCGGATGGCGTCATCGCGACCAACTTCACAAAAGGGAGGACGAGCGTCGAGGTCGGCAGCATCAGAACCGAGGGCGACAACAGCTGGGGCGCCTATGCAGGCGGTTTCGGAGATGTCGCCCTTCACGCGGGAACGGTCGAAACCGGCGGAGACGGAGCGGTCGGGCTCGGCGCCGTAAGCTTCGGCGGTGAAATCTCGGTGAGCGGCGACAGCGTGGTGACGCGCGGCGATTTTTCGACCGGGATCAACGTCCTGAGCTATGATTTCACCCAGCCGACGACGATCACGGTCGGCAGCGTCGAAACGCACGGCAATGCGTCGACCGGCATCTACATGGGCGGGGCCTATTTCGAAGGAAATGAGGCCCAGGTTCTGACGATCAATGCCGACAAGGTCACCACCCACGGTACCGCTTCGACTGCCGTCGCCGTGCTCACCGGGGGCGACGTCACGATGGACCTTGGCGCTGTCCTCGCCGAGGGCGACCGCTCTCGCGGTGTCGTGATCAACAATGGCCTCGGCGATATCAATCTGACCGTCGACAGCATCGTCACCAAGGGCCGCTCGCAATTCGGGCGCGACACGGCCGGGCTCGTGATTTCGAACAATCACGGGACAGTCAACGCCGCAATCGGGTCGATCGAGACCAGCGGGAGTAACGCGCCGGCGGTCCTCACCAACGGTTATGACACGGATCAGCGCTTCACCATTTCGGGTGGACTCACCACCTCCGGCGATCATGCGACCGCGTTCCAGGCGTTTGTCGATACCGGATCGCTCTCGCTCGATGCCGGCGCGATCACGACCAAGGGTAGTGACAGCCACGGCGTGTTCGCGAGCGTCCGCTCGGGCGACGTTTCGATCCGTACCGGCACGATCGATACCGCGGGCGATGGCTCGGCCGGTATCATTGCCCAGGCAGCGAGTTATGACGGTACCGTCCACGCGATCACTATCGATGCCGGCAGCATTGCGACTCATGGCGAGAATGCGAAGGGCGTCAACGTTCTGGCGCTCGGCGGCAGCGCGGACATCAAGGCGGGAACGATCAGCACCGCGGGCGACGCGGCGAGCGGCATCAAGGCGATCGCAGTCTCGGGATTTGATAGCAACGGCCGCCCGTTCGGCGGCGATCTCGCGATCGAGGTGGGAGAAATCAGCACCGGCGGCGACGACGCGCCGGGGATCGATGCGACGGCTTATGGTTCCGTCACGATCGACGCGGGCAAGATTTCGACCGGCGGCACGAACTCCGCGGGCATCAAGGCGCTTGCCTATGGCGACATCGACATCGACGCGGGCACTGTCGAGACGCGTGGCGATCATTCGGACGGGATTTTCGCGAACAGCAATGTCGGCGGCTATTCGGGGTCGATCAAGATCACCGCAGGCGAAGTGACGACGTCCGGCGAGGGATCGACCGCGATCCGCGCGACCGCTTATTATGGATCGACGTCGGTCAAGGTCGACAAGGTGACGACGGGCGGCATCGGAGCCGACGGCATCTACGCCTGGAGCTATTGGGGCGACAGCAAGGTCGAGGCGGGATCGGTCATGACGAGCGGGGAGGGGGCCCGGGGCATTACGGCCTATTCCGGCGGTACGACGACGGTGATCGCCGGCGATGTCACCACCTCCGGCGGCGGAACCTCCTCGGACTTCGATGCGGGGGCGATCAAGGCGGTGGGCGCCTCGGTCGTGGTCAAGGCGGGCAATGTCAGTACCAAGGGCGATTTCTCGAGCGGTATCTACGCCAATAGCAACATGGTCCATGACAATGGCCAGGTGAGCCGGGACATCAGCATCGCGGCGGGCGACATAGCGACCGAAGGCTTCGCCTCGCATGGCGTCGTCGCGATCAACCAGGCGCGCCGCGCGAACGTCGACATCGACGTCGGCAATGTGAAGACGAAGGGCGACTATTCGGTCGGCATCTATGCGCTTGCCCCCGCCGGCGACATCGCGGTGAAGGCGGACAGCGTCGCGACTGAAGGTCTCCAGTCGGTCGGCGTGGTGGCGATCAGCAACTATGGCGACATAGGTATCGACCTAGGGGCGGTGACGACAAGCGGCGATGGCGCTGTCGGCATCTACGCCTACTCCGGAGGCGGTCCGCGTGCAGGCGCGGCAACGGCGTCCATCAAGGCAGACAGCATTGCGACAAGCGGGGACTATGCGTCGGGTGTCGTCGCGATCGGTCTCGGCAAGGACAATGCGATCAATGTCGACGTCGGCAGCGTGTCGACCGAGGGAACGGCCTCGCGCGGCATTTTCGCTTACGGTCTTGGCGACATGACAGTCACCGCCGGAAAGGTCGAGACCCGCGGCGACGGGGCCACTGGCATCGAGGCCTTCTCCTTTGGCGGCGACATCAACGTCACGGCCGGGTCGATCGCCACGGAAGGCGATCTTGCGGCAGGCGTCTATGCGAGCACGCTGTCGGGCGACGTCAGCATCGAAACGGGCGACATCACGACCCGCGGTGATCTCTCGCAGGGCGTGCGCGCCTACAGCAGGACGGGCGACGTCCAGGTAACCGGCAAGGGGCATATCGCCACCAACGGAACCGGGTCCTACGGCATCCTTGCCTTCGGCAGCAGCAATATCACGATCGACAACAACGGCGCTGTCGAAACCCACGGGGACTTTGCGCATGGCCTCTATGCGCTTGGCCGTGGCGACGGCGCCACGACCGTGACGAACAGCGGTTCGGTAACCGTCACCGGCGCCGGCTCGGCGGGTATCAGGGCGCTCGCTTCCAATGCCGGTGCCGGCATCAAGGTCTCCTCGACCGGAAGCATCAATGCGCTCGGCGACTATACGGCAGGCGTGGTCGCGGTCATACCGCGCAGCCGCGATGCCGGCGGCCCCGCTAAATCGATGATCGACATCGATGTCTCCAAGGTCACCGTTACCGGTAATGCGACCACGGGCATCCTCGGGCTGAACTATTCCGGCGACGTCCACATCCGGGCTGGCTCCGTCGCTCTCGATGGCAAAGGCATTGGAATTTCGGCGATCGCGGCCGGGTCGATCACGGTAGACACCGGTGGAATCAAATCGGGCGGCCGCGGCGTCATTCTCGTCAGCGGGGCGGGTTCGACGCTCAACGTGACGGGCGATATCGTCGCACCCAATCATGTCGCAGTCGAAATGGGCTCGGGCAGCGGTCAGTCGGTGCTGAACGTCGCCAAGGGGGCGACGATCATCGGGGGCGGCAAGCGGAACCCCGCCGACGGAAGCTACACGGGACCGGGCAACGCGGTCATCCTCGGGTCCGATACGGGCGTCGTCGTCCACAATGCGGGCACCATCCGCAATCTTGGCGATCGCTACACGATCTTCGTCGCGGATCATTATGACAGCGACTGGCAGCCGATCCCCTGGACCGGGGCGCAGATCGAAAACAGCGGCGTGATCGAAGGCAATCTCCGCCTGACCGCGGGCGACGACGTCACGACCAACTCCGGAATCTTTGTCGCGACGCGCGACAGTGTTTTTGGTGAAGGCGACGACCTTTTCACGAACAGCGGGGTCCTTCGCATCGGTGCGGCCGGCGTAACAGCGCGTGCGGCGCCGGGCGCCACGGGGCTTTCGGTCCGGTTCGACGGGCTGGATCGGTTCGAGAACAGCGGTCTCGTCGATCTTCGAAACGGCACCGTCGGGGACACGCTTGTTTTGCCCGGAACCTTCACCGGATCGGGCGGCTCGACGCTCGCGCTCGATATCGGATCGGGCACCGCCGATCGCCTGGTCATCGAGGGCGCGGCTACCGGCACGACGAACATTGTCGTCGGTGCGGCACCGAGCGAGGCGACGCTGTTCGCGGGATCGGTCGAGATTATCAAGGTCGGCGCAGGGTCTGACGCCAACGCCTTCACGATGACGGGCAGCGATGCGGGCTTCGTCCGATATGACATGCGCTTCGACAGCGCGACGGGCACCTATGGCGTGACGAGCGCCGCAGGAAGCTCGGTCTATCGGCTCGCGAAGCTGAACGAGGGCGTACGCGCGATCGGGGACCAGTCGGCGAAGGCGTGGAGCACCCACATGGCCGAACTGCGCGATGCCGGCGATGGCGCCAAGCGGCTATGGGGGCAGATGTACGGTCACGTCACGAACCGCGATGGCCGGCTCGGAACCGCATCGCTCGACTATCGCCAGGACTTCTTCGGCGGGCAGCTTGGCTATGATGTCGGTGGACGCGAGAGCGACGATTCGACGCTTTTGTTCGGCGTAACCGGCGGATATTTGGGCTCGCACCAACGCTTTGAGGATGGCAACGAGCGCGCGCGGTTCAACACGCTCAGCTTCGGCGCCTATGCGTCCTACCGCAGCGACCGGCTGTTCGCGAACCTCTTCGGCCAATATGCCCATGTGAACGTCGCCGCCCGCGGTGGTCCCGCCGCCGACGCCTGGTCGGACGACAGCAATGGTGATCTTTTCGGGGCACAGGCCGAATTTGGTGCGCGCTTCGGCTCGGATCGCATGTTCGTCGAGCCGGTAGTTTCGCTCACATGGCAAAGCGGTTCGATGGGGTCGGTCCATGCCTATGGGCAGACCGTCGCTTTCGATGACGATAGCGCGCTGACCGCCCGCATCGGCGGGCGACTCGGCGCGGAGCTTCAGCTCGGCGGTGAGTCCAAGGGCGTGATCTACGCACGCGCCAATTATGTCGACGCCATCGGCGGGAAGGCAGGCGTGCTCTTCACGAGCGGCGGCGTCAGCCAGTCGATCGACGCACCGGACGCCAAGGGCTTCGCTGAAGCGGCGGTCGGTCTCAATATCGTCTCCACCGGCCCCTTGAGCGGGTTTATCGAAGGCGATGCGGCGCTGGGCGGCGGCGCCAAGGGCGGCGGCGGCCGTGTCGGTATCCGCTTCAAATTCTGACCCCTGAGCAGGGCCCGGTCCGATGCCGGGCCCTGCGACCGTTACGAGTAGAGACCATGACCGATTCAGACGCATCACAACCCGCTTACGCCGTTGGAACGGCAGGCGCCGGCAAAGCGTTCGCGCCTGGCGAGGCGCCGGCGAGCGAACCGGGCAAGACCAATATATCGGTATCGCGGGGCCTCAACGCCTGGCTGCGCGCGCGCCGCACCAGCCTCGCTTTCACAAGCTATCAAACGGGACAGCTCTTCCTCGTCGGGTCGCATCCGAACGGAACCATCTCGTTCAACCAGCAGAATTTCAGCCGTGCGATGGGACTGTGCTGGCGGCCGGGCCGCCTCTATCTGGGGTCGCTCTTCCAGCTCTGGCGCCTGGAGGACATGCTGCGGCCCGGCGAGATCGGCAACCGCATTTTCGACGCGGTGCTCGTTCCGCGAAACGCGCAGACGACGGGCGACGTCGATATCCACGAAGTCGGCGTCGACGGTAGCGGGCGCGTCATCTTCGTGAACACCAAATATAGTTGTCTCGCCACGCTCGATCTCTCTCACAGCTTCAAGCCGATCTGGAAGCCGCGTTTCATCTCGAAGCTCGCGCCCGAGGATCGCTGCCATCTGAACGGGCTGGCCATGGACAAGGGCGAGCCGCGCTTCGTGACGGCGGTCAGCCGCTCGGACGTTCTGGCAGGGTGGCGCGAGCGGCGCCATGAGGGGGGCGTTCTCATCGACGTCAGCAACGACCGGATCGTGACGGATCAATTGTCGATGCCGCACTCGCCGCGCGTCGTCGGCGACCATATCTATGTGCTCGACAGTGGGCGCGGCCAGATCGTCCGCATCGATCCTAATCTGGGTGAAAAGACCGATATCGCCTTCTGTCCCGGGTTCTTGCGCGGGCTCTCGGTGGTCGACGGCCATGCCATCGTCACCGTATCGAAACCGCGCAACGGCACATTCTCGGGGCTGCTCCTCGACGGCGAGCTCAAGGCCCGTGATGCCGAGCCCTGGTGCGGCATATTGATCGTCAATCTGTCGAGCGGTGACGTCGTCGAATGGATCAGGCTAGAGGGGCATATCAGCGAGCTGTTCGACGTCGCCGCAATGCCGGGTGTGACCTGCCCCATGTCGGTGGGGCCCGCTTCGGCAGAAATGCACAATACGATCAGTTTCGATCCGATCGAGGAAGTTCCCATAGCCCAGGTCGCCTGAAGGAAAACCAGAGTCTGTTCAGTCTCCACGCCGGGGCGGAGGGGACTTGCTATCCGCGGCAGAAGCGCCCTGACCGGCTTCGCCTGCGGGCCCGTCCTGGCGGAGTTTCGCTTTGGCGCGGGCGTTGAGACCGGACCAGGATGCCTCGGTGCCCGCTTCCTGCGCTCTGTTCACATATTGCGAGGCGACCAGCCACCCCTTGGTCGGCCTGAGAGCAAGAACGCAGGGAATTGTCATCAGGGGCAGTGAGACAAGCAGGTGCACCCACCAGGGCGGGCGCAGCATGACTTCGAACCCGACG
Organism: Sphingopyxis sp. YF1; assembly: GCF_022701295.1. Lineage (NCBI taxonomy): Bacteria > Pseudomonadati > Pseudomonadota > Alphaproteobacteria > Sphingomonadales > Sphingopyxidaceae > Sphingopyxis > Sphingopyxis sp. YF1. The sequence continues at coordinate 3,867,653 of NZ_CP033204.1, read as the reverse complement.
ACGAGGAAAAGCAGCGGAAAGGCGATGAAGCAGAGCGCGAAAAAGGCGGGACCGTCGTCGGGGGTGGCGAAATCATAATCGAGGCCGCAGGCCGGACATTCGTCCTCGACTTTCAGCCAGCCCCGAAACATGCTGGCGCTGCCGCAGCGCGGGCAGAGCCCGCGCAGCCCGACGCTATAAATCCAGCGCCACCCGCGATGGTCGTCGCTTTCGGTATCGTCACCCGAGGAAGGCAAGCGATGTGGTCCAGAGGCGCTCGGCGTTGCCGGGGTCGAGCGCATAGCCCGCGACGCCGCCGCTGAAATCAGTCGGTCTCGCCGTGATACGCTGTGCCTCGTTGCAATCCTCGAAATAAAGACCGCTGACCCCCTCGAGCAGGGGGGATGCGGCAAGCAGAACCGACGTCGACGCGCCTTGCTCGACCGTCTTTCTGAGTTCCACCGGTGTCCGCAGCCCGCCCGTGTGCTGCTGGAGACCTGTCGCGATCGCGCCCGGATTGAGTGCGTTCGACACGATGCCATCGTCCTTCCACCGGTTCGTGATAGCGACCGAAAGTAGGGCGCAGGCCGACTTCGACTGCCCATAGGCTCCGATCGGGGTGTAAGGAATGAAGTCGAAGCGAAGGTCGTCGAACAGAACCGGGCTGAACCAGTGTCCGCTCGAGCTCAGCGATACCACGCGTGCGCCGTTCGCCGCGGCAAGCGCAGGCCGGAGCCAATAGGTCAGCGCGAAATGCCCGAGATAATTGGTGCCGAACTGCAACTCATGGCCTTGCGCGGTTTTCTGGAGCTCGGGTGTCGCCATGATCCCGGCATTGTTCACCAGAATATGCAGCGGACCGTTCCAGTCGTCGGCAAAGCGGCGGACCGAAGCGAGATCGGCAAGATCGAGCAGGCGCACGTCGATGGCCTTGTTGCCGGTCGCCTGCCTGAGCTCATCCGCGACGCTTTCGGCCGCGCCCGGCCGGCGGACAGCGAGCGTCACCTCGGCTCCCGCGGCAGCGAGCGCACGCGCGGTCTCGATCCCGATCCCGGCTCCGCCGCCGGTAACGATCGCCTTGCGACCGGCGAGATCGACCCCTTCGGCGACTTGCATCGCGGTGCTGGCGAAACCGAAGGGAGTCGTGAAACGCATGATACTCATTCCTTTGTGGGCCTTCGCCGCCGGCCCGCCTGTTCGGCACGTTCGGCCGGTCAGGCCTTGAGGAAGGCGACGATATCGGGGTTGATGATGTCGGGATGGCTCGCGAACATGCCATGGGGCAGATCCTTGTAGACCTTGAGCGTCCCGGCCTTCAGCAGCTTGACCGCGAGCGGTGCCGAATCCGCGAAGGGAACGACCTGATCGTCTTCGCTGTGCATGACGAGCGTCGGTACGTCGATCATCTTCAGATCCTCGGTAAGATCGGTTTCGGAGAACACCTTGATGCAGTCGTAATGCGCCTTGGTCCCGCCCATCATACCCTGGCGCCACCAGTTGCGGATCAAACCTTCGTATATCTTGGCGCCCGGCCGGTTGAAGCCGTAAAACGGGCCGCTTGCGACATCGAGGTAGAATTGCGCGCGGTTCGCGGCCAGCGCGGAACGATAGCCGTCGAACACCTCGATCGGCGTGCCGCCCGGGTTGCCCGGCGTCTTGAGCATCAACGGCGGAATGGCGCTGATAAGCACCGCCTTCGCTACCCGCCCTTTCCCATGCCGTGCGACATAGCGGGTTACCTCGCCGCCCCCGGTCGAGTGACCGATATGGATCGCGTCCCTGAGGTCGAGCGCCGCGACGAGTTCGGCGACGTCGGCCGCATAGGTGTCCATGTCATTGCCATGATCGGTCTGGGTCGACCGTCCGTGGCCGCGGCGGTCGTGCGCGATGACGCGGTAGCCGAGCGCGAGGAAATACAGCATCTGGTTGTCCCAGTCGTCCGAACTCAGCGGCCAGCCGTGGTGGAAGACGATGGGCTGGCCCGAACCCCAGTCCTTGTAGAAGATTTCGGTGCCGTCCTTGGTGGTGATCTTGCCCATGGGTTTGCGTCCTTTCTGGCTCGAGGGATGGGATGAAGCAGCCGGCGCCGCACTGGCGGCGACAGGAAGCGCCGCGGCAATCGTGCCGCCGACGGCGCCGAGCAGGATGTCGCGTCGCGAGCCGGTAAAGGGGGTCGGCGCGGAAGCTTGTTGGGTCGTCATGTCGTTTGTCCTCCTTCGGTTTTGAATTTCCTGAGATTGGGCGGCAGCATCTCCCAGAGCCGCACGAGTTCGCCGACCGACCGAGCCCGCAGCTTGCGCTTGAGGTTGCCGCGGTGAATCTTGACGGTGATCTCGCTGATGCCGAGATCATAGGCGATCTGCTTGTTGAGCTTGCCGAAGGCGACTGCGCCCATCACCTGCCATTCGCGCGGCGTCAGCTTCGCGACCCGCTCCATCGTCTGCCGGGCGGAGCGATCGGCTTCGCGCCGCGCCCTATCCCGTTCGAGACCGAGGTCGACCGCCTCGCGCAGGGCATTTTCGCCGACGGGCTTCAGGAGAAAGTCGACAGCGCCATTTTTCATCGCGCGAATGCCTGTCGCGAAATCGCCGCCGCGCGAGAGATAGACGATCGAGCGCTTGAGGCCGCGGTCGCGAAGATATTTCTGAAAATCCAGCCCGCCGGGGAGCCAGGCATCGACAAGATAGCAGGTTGCGCAGTCGGGAAGCACCGCCTCGAGCATTTGAGGGAGCGATGAAAAGGCGACGGCCGAATGGCCCGCAGCGATGAGACGGCATAACAAGGCATCGCGCGTCGCCGGGTCGCCATCGACGATGACGACAAGCGAAGCCGCTTCCGCCGCTAGCGGCGCTGCGGCCGGCGATGGCGTTGCCGCCTTCCCGCCGGGGTTCGCCATGTCGGGACGGCCAACGCCCAGTCCAGGATAGCCGCGGGGCGGGGGACGGAGGGGCGTCCTGGACTGGGGGCCGGGGGAGAGCAAAGGGGTCATCGGAAATCGGTCCTTTTCGACGCGTCTTTCTGCGGCCATCTTCTCCGTTATCGGCTCTCTCGCCCATCCCGATGCAAGCTAGAAGGCGTATCCCAAAGCGGGTGCCAAGCCTGTTGCCCTGTGCCGGCCAAAGCGGGTCGCGGTGCGGGCTAAGCTGCGATCAATATTCAAATCTATCGGTTATCGTCGCGGGCCGGGCATACCGCGCGCGAGAGTCCTGTCGAACCGTCAAAGATCGGATGGAATGCCGGGATCGTTGCCCGTGCTACGCCCGGGCACGACGATCGTCTTGCGGCCGAAGAGCAGAGCATCGATCGACCACGCTCCCGGCCCCAGGAGAGCGAGCGCGAACGCATCGAGCAACTGGATGGCCGTGGCGGCGCCGTCGCCGGAGGCCGCATCGGTCAGCGCGGCGAGGCAGCAGATCGCGGCAAGCAAACGCGCACGGAAGCCGCAGAGAAGGCCGGCGATGAGCAGACCGATGCCGACGGGTTGCCACAGGGGCGCTGCGGTTCGGAGCATGTCCGCAAGAAGCGGTATGGCGACCGAGCAGCGCAGGAGTGCGAGACCGAGGGCGGCCGCGCCCCCCGGATAGGAAGAAACGATCGATCGCATGCCCGAGGCTTAGGCAATCGTATATCGTAATATAATGTCGAATGGGGTATGCGATGAATAGACTTTCGGGTGCTGCCTCCGGCGCGCCCCATGGTTGACCTGCGACCGTGTGAGCGGCGCAAAAGTGGGAAGGCGTGGATGGGGCGTGTCGCAAGGCAAGTCCCACCGGGTAAATTCGGGTCGCATTCGGTGGGGACAGAAGGCCTTCGGAGGGCTGTCGCGGCGCTGCTTGCGGCGTCGCTGTCGCTCGGTTCCCCCGCTGCCGCGCTCGATCCCGAGCGGAGCATTCACCAATATATCCACACGAAATGGGGCCGGTCCGAAGGCGCGCCCTCACCGGTGAGCGACATTCTCCAGACGCCGGACGGCTTCCTCTGGATGTCGAGCGGCGCCGGTCTCTACCGGTTCGACGGGATTCGCTTCGAGCGAATGGATCGAGGGGTCGACATCGCGATCGAGGGACCGCCGGTGCAGCTTTTTCTGACGCGGAGCGGCGATCTTTGGGTGAGCTATCTCCTTTCGGAGCGATTTCGCGTCTACCGCGGCGGCAAGCTCGCCCTCGTCCCTTCGCCGCCGACCAACGGACAGGTCGTCGATTTCGCCGAGACGCCTGACGGGGCGATCTGGATCGCGATCGGGCAGATCGGTCAACCGATGCTGCGCTACGCCAAAGGACGCTGGACTCGTGTTGACCCGACCGCAGGCCTCAGAAAAAGCAGCTATGACACGCTCGTCACCGGCGATGGCGCGCTGTGGGCCTCCTATAATGACGCGCTTTACCGGCTGCCCCCTCGCGCCACGCGGTTCGAACTTTTTCTCGCCAGCCCGCGGGCACGGATGCGGATCGCTACCGATCGGCAGGGGGCGCTCTGGCTCACCGACAAAAGGGGAAGCCGGGCGATAACCGGGCCGGGCGGCAGCCTGCGTGACGCATTGCCTTCGAACATCTATCCGAGCGATGCCTTTCGTCGCCGCGGCAAAACGCTCTTCGACCGGGACGGCAATCTCTGGGTTGCACGTCGGCGGGACGGGCTTGAACGGCTGCGCGCGCCCCCCGGCCGCGCCCCGGCGGCGGCGGCGGCGTGGGAATATCGCGCTAGCGACAGCCTCACGTCCGATACGACCCACGACATCTTCGAAGACCGGGACGGCAATATCTGGGTCGGGACGGCGCTCGGTCTCGACCGGTTCCGCAATGCGAACGTCATCGTCGAGCCGGGCCTCAACAAGCCGGCCGCCTATGGCGACATCCTCTTCGCCGGGCGCGACGGCGCCATCTATATCGGGCAGCGCGATGCGGTTTATCGCGTCGTCCCGCGCGGCGGCCCGGTTGCGATCGTCACCGGCATCAACGAGCCCGAAGCGGTCTGCGAAGGGCCGGATAACGCAATCTGGATCGTCGCGGCAGACGGAATCGTCATCTGGAGAAACGGTGACGTCCGCCGGATCCCGCCACCAACCGAGCGCGAAGACGGGGTTTTCGATTGCGGGCTCGACCGGTCGGGCCGCCTCTGGATGGGCGCGGCGGGCAGCGGCCTCTACCGCTGGGACGCCGGCAAATGGCATAATCTGCCTGCCAATCGCGCCGCGCGCTTTTCGCCTACCCAGATGGTACGCGACAGCGCGGGCGACCTTTGGGTGCTCTGGGGAAAGAACAAGGTCGCGCGTCTCGCTGGCGGCCCGCCCGAGGTTCACGACGTCGGCCAGCATGCTGCACTCGGAGCGGTTCGCACCATCAGCCCGGCCCCCCGGGGGTTATGGCTCGGTTATGATCGCGGCCTCGGGCGGCTCGACGATCGGGGTCTTTCGGTTGCGGACATACGCCAGATTCCCGCGCTCGAACGCGCAATGGGCGTATTGCAGAGGGGTGCGCGGGAAACCTGGATCTTTGGCGAGATGGGTGTGAGCCGTCTCGACACGGCCGCGATCGAACGCGCCTTTCGCGATCCGGGCGTCATTCTGCGCGCCCGCAGCTACGGCTTTCTCGACGGCTTGCCGGACGTGCGTGCACGGGCACGCAACCGCAGCCTCGTCGCCGGCGGGGACGGACGCCTGTGGGCCTCGACCGATGCCGGCTCGGTCTGGATCGACCCAGCGCGCCTCCATTCCAACACCCGGCCGCCCGGCGTCGCGATCGGATCGCTGACGACGCGCAAGGCCCGTTTCCTGGACCCTGTGAACCTGACGCTTCCCGCCGGCACGGCGCAAGTGTCGATCGGCTTCGCAGCGCTGGCGCTCGGCATGCCCGAGCGGGTTCAGATACGCTACATGCTGGAGGGCCAGGATGACCAATGGGTCGATCCGGGAATGCGGCGGCAGGCCTTTTACACGAATCTCGGGCCGGGCGATTATCGCTTCAGGGTGATCGCCTCCAACGAAGACGGGGTCTGGAACCGCGAGGGTGCGACGCTGACCTTCAGCATCGCCCCGACCTTCGTCCAGACGACCGCTTTCAAATTCCTCCTCCTCCTCGCCGGCCTGGCAGCGGTCGTCGCTCTCTACCGCTTCCGGATGCGCCTCCTGACGCGGAGCCTTCAGGCGCGGTTCGACATCCGCATTCAGGAGCGCGAGCGCATCGCCCGCGAGATACATGATACGCTCCTGCAAGGCTTTCAGGGTCTCGTCCTGCGGTTTCAGGCCATCGCAAACAGCTTGCCGAAAGGCGCAGCCTCTCGGACCGCGATCGACGAGGCTCTCGAGCGCGCCGATGCCGTGCTTGTTGACGGTCGCTCCCGGATCCTGGACCTGCGACTCGAGCCGTCGGAGACCGATCTCGCCCGCGCGCTTGTGGCGCGCGCATCCGAAATTGTCGGGCCGGACGGGCCGCGTGTCGAGTTGACGCGCGAGGGCGCCGCGCGCGCCCTTCATCCTCTGATCCGCGAAGAGGTCGAGCGCATCGCGGAGGAGGCACTTCGCAATGCGCTCCATCATGCCGAGGCCTCGCGGATCGAGATTCTGCTTCACTGGGGCGCCCAAGAGCTTTTGCTCGCGGTCCGCGACAATGGTATCGGTATGCGCCCGTCGATCTTCGACGACGCGCGACGCGGAGGCCATTTCGGGCTCGTGGGCATGCGCGAGCGCGCGGAGCGGGTGGGCGGGCAACTGACGGTCACGAGCCGCGAAGGGGCAGGAACCGAGATCGCCCTGACGCTGCCTGCCCGCGCCGCATACGAGAATTACGACCTGTCGCTCTTCGGCCGGCTGCGGAGAGTGTGGAAGGGAAGGTCAGCGCCATGACGGGCAAAGCGATTAGAATCCTTACCGTGGACGACCATGTCATGCTCCGCGAAGGCATCGCCGCTATCGTCGCGCAGGAAGCAGATATGGAGATCGTCGGCGAAGCGGCCAACGGAGCCGAGGCAGTCGAGGCACACCGGAATCTTCGGCCCGATGTCACCTTGATGGATCTGCAGATGCCGGTGATGCCAGGGCTCGATGCCATCGCCGCCATTCGGGCGGAAAGCGAGAATGCCCGCATCGTCGTATTGACGACCTATGAAGGCGATGTTCAGGCCGTGCGCGCACTCAAGGCGGGTGCGTGCGGTTTCCTGCTCAAGAGCTCGGTCCGCAAGGAGTTGCTCGAGACGATCCGCGCCGTGCATGCCGGACGCCGGTACCTTCCGGTCGAGATCGCTCAAGAGATTGCGATTCATGCCGCCGAAGAACCTCTCAGCCCGCGCGAAATAGCCATTCTCGAACTGGTCGCCGCCGGCAAGGCGAACAAGACGGTCGCGTGGGAACTCTCGGTTTCGCAGGAGACGGTGAAGGCGCATCTGCGCAGCATCTTCTCCAAGCTCGACGTCACCGACCGGACGCAGGCAGTCACCACCGCGCTGCGGCGAGGCATCATTTCGCTTTAGGAACGCGCAGCTATCGGAGCGTGCGAACTCATACCAAGGCATGACTACCGGTCCCGGGCGATGTGAGGGAAGTTCGTCTGGCACGAACGGCTGCCCCCGCAGCCCAGACCAGGAAGGATCGATCATGCCCTTTGTGAACGTCAAGCTCGTCGACGGAGTCTTTACCCCCGAGCAGAAGCACGAAATGGCCAAGGCCCTCACCGACGTCATGGTTCGCTTCGAAGGGTCCGAGGCCTTCCGGGAAGTCGTCTGGGTTCTCATCGAAGAACTTCACACCGACGGGTGGCACATCGGCGGGCGCCCGTTCGCGGGTCCCGCGTCCTTGATGCAGTCGCTCGAGAAGTCGAAGGCGATCGTCGAAATGATCGACGGTCAGCCGAAGACCCGCGCCGAATTCGCCGCGCAGCTGCCCCCCGCGAGCTGACGCGCGTTCGGCGCTACCAGGGGGCGGCGGGCCGAGCCGGTCCGCCGCCTCCACCCAGAGGGGGTTGTCATGACGCCTTTATCTTGCGAAGCCGCCAGCGTTCCGGCCGCTGCCGAAGTTTTGCCGCCGATCGCCGTGCCATCGCACAGCGAGGCTGATCACCGGATCGCGAACAGCCTTCAGATCCTGGGTGCTCTTCTCGGTCTGCAAGCGCGAGACAGCGGCAGCGAGGAGATTGCGGAAGCACTCGGAGCCGCCTCGCGCCGCGTCGCTGCGATTTCGGCCGTCCATCGTCAATTGTACAAATCGGCCACCGGGCGCCACATCGAATTGGCCGCCTACCTTGACGAGCTTGCGCTCGGTCTGGAGGAAGGGACATCGCCCGTCCGCCCAGGGCGCGCGGTTCGCGTGTCGGCGGTAGAGGTTCATGTCGGTGCCGAACAGGCGATCGCCGTCGGCGTCCTGGTAACCGAACTTGTGCTCAATGCCTGGAAGCATGCCTATAGGCCGGGTGCGTGCGGCGATATCCTTATCGACGTCGATCGCCGCAGCGACGGCATGCTTCGTCTCGAGGTGCGGGACTTCGGCCGCGGCCTGGCCCGGCAGCCGAGCGCTGCGGCGCCGGGTATGGGAACGCGGGTGATCGAAGCGATGGCACGAAAGCTCGGCGGGCGATATTCCTATCGGGACGCGCAGCCCGGCACTGCCTTCACGCTTGAGGCGGACCTTGACGTCTGGTTACGTCAATGAACCCTCTCCCGGCGGTCGTCTGTCGGCCCGAGTCTCCTCGTCCCCCTCGCGGGTGAATGTTCGAAGATGGCAGCCGAAGCACGACCGGGCCATACAGTTCGCCGGCCCGTCCGGCCTGTGGGGCGAGGACGATCAATTGTGTCGGCTCGGACCGATGTTATGGGGTCCTTATGACAACGCTGCACTCGACCGAAACCTTCATCCCCACACCTGCCGGAAAGCTGTTCGCGCGGGAATGGCGCCCCAAGACCATCGGCGGGGACGCGTGCATCATCATGTTTCACGACAGCCTGGGTTCGGTCGATCAATGGCGCGATTTTCCCGCGCGCGTAGCAGAAATCGCGGATCGGCGTGTGATTGCCTATGACCGGCTGGGCTTCGGGCGGTCCGGTGCGAACCCCCGGCTCCTTGCGCCGGACTTCGTGCGCGATGAGGCGGTATCCGCGCTTCCTTATATTCGGGACACGCTCGCAATCGACCGGATGATCCTGTTCGGCCACAGCGTCGGCGGCGGCATGGCGGTCGCGACGGGAGCCACCTTCGCCGCCGAAACGGACGCTGTCGTCACAGTTGCCGCGCAAGCCTTTGTCGAAGATCGCACTCTTGCCGGGATCGAGGAAGCAAAGCTCGCGTTTCAGGCTCCCGGACAAATCGAACGTCTCGCCAAATATCATGGCGACAAGGCGCGCTGGGTTCTCGATGCTTGGATCGAGACATGGCTGGCACCCGACCGTGCCGACTGGACGCTCGACGACGATCTGCGCCGCCTGCAATGCCCGATACTGGCGCTCCACGGCGACCATGATGAATATGGTTCGCGCGCCCATCCCGACCGGATTGCGGCGCTCGCAGGCGGGCGTGCCGAGGCGGTGCTGCTCAAGAACTGTCATCATATGCCGCACCGTGAGATGCCCGGCGAGGTCCTGCAGCGCACGGCCCAATTCCTGAATACGCTCTGACGGCACCTTCCCGAATTGGGCGCAGGATATGACAAGGCCGGACGATCTTTCGATCGCCCGGCCTTGCAGCGCGGTCATCAGGATCAGAGCGCGACGTCGATCACAAGCTTCCCTTGCGCCGACCGGTCCGCGATCGCGGCGTGGGCGTCGGCCGCCTCGTCGAGCGTAAAGCGGCGCGGGTCGAGACGGGGCACCAGCTGACCGGCTTCGACGAGCTGCGTCGCTTCGGCCATGATCTCGCCGTGGTGAGCGCGTCCCTCGCCGGTGAGGAGGGGCAGAAGCGTGAAGACGCCCGAATAGGTCGCGGCCCGGAACGACAGCGGCGCGAGGGCATGCGTGCCCCAGCCGAGGCAGCTCACCACATGACCGAAGCGCTTGACCGCGACGAAGGCGGTGTCGAGAACCGGCCCGCCGACCGTGTCGTAGACGAGATCGAAACCGGTTCCGCCAGTAAGCCGCTCGACATAGTCCGCGACGGGCTCCTCGCGGTCGATAGGGATCGCGCCGAGCGAGGCGAGATATTCGCCGCGGCTCGCGTCGTCGACAGCGAACACCTTGGCGCCGCGAGCGAGGGCAATCTGGACCGCGACATGTCCGACGCCGCCGGCGCCGCCGAGTACCAGAACCGTCTGGCCGGCGCTGACCCTGGCGCGGTCGACCAGCCCTTCCCAGGCCGTGATCGTGACGAGCGGCAGGGCGGCCGCCTCGCGCATCGAGATATTGGCCGGCTTGCGCGCGAGCAGCGCGGCGTCCACGGCCGCATATTCAGCAAGCGAGCCCTGGACGTTACCGACGCCGCCGGTCATGCCCCACACCTCGTCGCCGGGCGCGAAACCCGTGACCTCGGTGCCGACTTCCTCGACGACCCCGGCAAGGTCCATGCCGAGGATGCCGGGAAAGCTGTGCCGCGCGTGGGCGGCCTGGCCAGCCCGGATCTTCGTGTCGAGCGGGTTCACGCCGCTCGCATGGACGCGCACGAGGACCTGGCCGTCGCCGATCTGGGGACGTTCGGTCAGCACCGACCGGAAGGGCGCATTGGCTTCGTCGAGCATCAAAGCTCGCATGGGAGTCTTGGTCATGGTCAGTTCCTTTTCATTCGGTGATTTTGACGAAGCCCTGCTGGACGAGCTGGATCGTCCGGGCCATCGCGTCGAGGTTGATCCGGATGCCCGGCAGAAGATCGGCGTTGACCCAGCCGTTCGCTTTCGCCGTCGCACCGCACAATTCCATCTGGACGCCGGTCGCCTGAAGATCGGCGACGAGCTGCTTGTAGGGATTGCCCGTCGCGATATTGCGCGACGCATTATAGGCGTCGTCGTGCAGCGCCACATGGCCGGCATTGGTGTGGAAGACGGTGATCACCTCCGAGGCAGCGCCCCAGTCGGCGATATCCCCCGTGATGAGACCCAGGTGAAACAGCGCGGCCGGCAGGTCGCCTTCGAAGGCGAGACCGCCGATGCTGTGAACCGATTTCACTTCGGCCAGCTTGACGGGGATGTCGATGGTGAGGAGCCTTTCGTCGGACATGGTGCTTTCCTTTCGGTGTCCGGGCCGGGGGCGGACCGGAAGGGGGAAGTGACTTTGCCTCACGAGAATATGCTCTTCCCGGCCCCGGAAAATTCATACGTTGGTTTCGGATTCATGCCCTCCTCAACGGCTCGCCCCCGGCAGGGGGGCTGCCGGGGGCGCACGGGGCGGGGTCCTGGGAGGATGCCCGGGGCGAGGCGGACCGCCGCCGCCGTGTCAGGGTGTCAACAGGAGCTTGCCTGTCGAACGACGCGATTCGATATCCCGGTGGGCATCCGCAGCCGCCGCGAGAGGGTAGCTCTGCCCGATGTGAAGCCGGAGTTCGCCCGATCGCAGCCAATCGAACAGTTGACGCGAACGCGCCAGCAGCGCGGCGCGGGTCCGGACATGATGCATGACGACCGGGTAGGTGATCTTGATGCTTTTCGGAATCGAGAAAGGGTCGATCGGAGGCAGCGGCTCCATGAGCGGCCCGAACAGGGCGAGCGTTCCATGATAGTCGACAAGATCGAGCGAGGTTCGAAAGCTTTCCGCTCCGGTGCCGTCGTAGACCACATCGACGCCGCGGCCGCCGGTGATCGCCAGCACCCTGTCACCGATCTCGTCGCCGCGGCCGACGAGCACATGAGCGGCGCCGGCCTCGCGCGCGAGCGCGACCTTCGCCTCGCTCGATACCCGCGCGATGACTTCGCCGCCCAGCAGCTTGATCATCTGGGTGAGGAGCAGGCCTACGCCGCCCGACGCCGCATGAACCAGCGCAACGTCGCCGGGCTTCACCGCGTGGCTTTCGAACACGAGATTGCTCGCGGTGAGGCCTTGCATCATAATCCCTGCGCCATCCTCGAACGACAGATCGTCCGGCAAAGGCACCAGCTGGTCGGCCGGGGCGATGAGCTGCTCAGCATAGCTCCCCCAGGCAAAATACCAGGCAACACGGTCGCCGGGACGAATGTCGACGACCCCCGGCCCGACCGCGAGCACCGTGCCGGCGCCCTCGACACCGGGCACGACCGGAGCGGACTTGCCGGGGGTGAGACCCCGGCGCGTGCCCGTGTCCATGAAGTTGACGCCCGCGGCACTCACCGCGACGAGGGCTTCACCGGCAGCCGGGGAGGGCAGTTCCGCTTCTTCGAGTTCCAGCGCTTCGGGGCCGCCGAAGGTGCGAACGACAATCGCTTTCATTTCTCGTCTCCTTGCTTTCAGGCCGCGCCGACGGCGTCGCCGCGCTGCGCAATCGTGTCGATCAGCCGGTGAAGGGCGACGGCGTCGTCGAAACTCGGCGCAAGCGACGTCCCTTCGAGCATGTCCGAGGCGAGCCGTTCATAGGCGAGCGCCACGCTTTGCGCGGGGCCGGCCTCGAAGCGTGCGGCACCATATTTCTCAGGGATGTCCAGCGCGTGCAGCGTCTCGTCGCCGCGAGCGCCGCGAAGGTCGAACTCGCCGATCCCGACATAGCCGACAGGCGCCGTCAGAATCAGATCGCCGGCGGTGCCGTTGATCTCGACGTGGAAATTGGTGCCGCGCGACAGGCCGCCGCGGAAATGCGCCGACAGCGCCGCGCCGTTGCCGAGGCGTCCGGCAACCATCACCTGGTCGGCGACGGACATCGGTACTTCGGCGCCGGTCTCCTCGATGCGAATGGTGGGCCTAGCCGTGCCGAGCACCGCTGACAGCGTGTCGAACTCGCTGCCCAGGACATGAAGCAGCCCGTCGAGCGAATGCGCGAACGGTACATTCAGCATGGCCGCGCCGCTCGCCGGGTCGAGCGTGTACGCAAAGCCTTCGCTCAGTGTTTCGCCCCAGACGATACCCGAGCCGATCATGGTCGCCGAGAGCGGCTTGCCCACATAGCCTTCGGCAAGGAGGTCGCGCAGATAGGCGAAGGCCGGGATGGCGCGGGTCTGGAGGCCGATCGCGGTCCGGACGCCGTGCCGCGCGGCGAGATCGCGCATCGCCGACGCCTCCGCAAGGCTCGTGCCGAGCGGCCATTCCGAAAAGACGGCCTTTCCGGCAGCCGCAGCTTTGGCGACCAGATCGCGGTGTTCGAGCACCTTGACCGCGACGACGACGAGATCGACGTCGTCATGCGCCACCAGTTCGTCGGCCGAGCCGAAAGCATGATCGACGCCATATTTGGCGGCCGCCGCCGCGGCGACGTCGGGCCGATGATGGCTGACGGCGCTGATCCGATACTGGGGAAGCTGAAGCAGGGCGGGGACGTGGGCCGTGGTGGCCCAGCCCTTGTCGGGATGCACGCCGATGATGCCGACGTTGATGCGATCTTTGGTCATGATGATGTCCTAGGCCTGGGTGATTTCGAGAATGGTGCGGCGCAGCTCGAGTTCGGCGATGCGCCAGCCGTCCGGACCGGACTCCCAGATTTCATGATAATGGCCGTAGCCGTTCATCCGCGCGGTCTCGCCGGGAGCGGCGTCGGGAAAGAGGATGAGATCCTCCATCGACCAGATTGCGGCGACACGGCCATCGGGGCGTTCCTCGATTTCGGCGTTGTGGACCTGGTGGATCGATCGGCCCTTTTCGAGGAACTGGCTCGACAGGGCGACGAACGCGTCGCGCTCGTCGAAGGCGAACAGAAGCTCGCCGTCGGGATCGAACATCCGGATCTTCGGGGCTTCTGCGAGGAGCCCGGAGAAGGCCTCCCACTGCTTGGTGTCGACGAAGCGGCAGTAGCGGGCCTTCGCCGCTGCTACCTCGTCGGTCGGGCTTCCCTTAGTCATGGTCTTGTTCCTGCTTCTGGAGGGGAGAAAAGCCGGGTCCGGCGCTGCCCGCCTCTTGCGGGTCGGCGCCTGACCGTCGGATTCGGATCAATTCTGGATGAAAGCGAGCAGGTCGGCGTTGACCTGTTCCTTCATCGTAATCGGCATCCCGTGCGGGCCGCCTTCGTAAATCTTGAGCTGGCCCTGCGGCAGGATGCCGACCGCGAGCCGCGCCGAGGCGTCGATCGGGACGATCTGATCGTCCGATCCGTGCAGAACCAGCGTCGGGATGGTCATCCGTTTCAGGTCTTCGCTGTAGTCGACCTCGGAAAATTCATGGACGCAGTCATATTGGCCCTTGAGGCCGCCCATCATGCCCTGCAGCCAGAAATGATCGCGCGTCCCTTGCGAAATCGCCGCCCCCGGCCGGTTGTAACCGAAGAAGGGCGTCGTCAGATCCTTGTAGAACTGGCTGCGGTTGTCGAGCAGCGCGGCGCGGATGTCGTCGAACGCCGCAAGCGGCGTCCCGTGCGGGTTGGTTTCGCTCTGCAGCATGACCGGCGGAACGGCGCTGATCAGAACGGCCTTCGCCACGCGGGCGGTCCCGTGCCGCCCGATGTAATGGGCCACTTCGCCGCCGCCCGTCGAATGGCCGACGAGGACGATGTCCCGAAGGTCGAGCGCCTCGATCAGCGCCGCGAGATCATCGGCATAATGATCCATGTCATTGCCGTCCCAGACCTGGTCGGAGCGGCCATGGCTGCGGCGATCGTGAGCGATGACCCGGTAACCCCGTTCGCCGAGGAATTGCATCTGGCTGTCCCAGGCATCGGCCGTGAGCGGCCAGCCATGACAGAAAAGGACGGGCTGGCCGGCTCCCAGATCCTTGTAATAGATTGAGACGCCGTCGGGGGTCTTGATGAAGCTCATGATCCTACTCCTCGCTGCTGCGCGAAAGATTTCGCGGTTTCGACCGGAGCATTTTCAGGTCGGCGGGACCGCTTTCCCATCATTCTTAGGTTTTAATTCGGCTCCGCCCGCTTCAGTCGAAGACGTTGGCCGCGGGCGGGTCGCTCGCCGGAAAACTGTCTTCGAGTGCATGGTCGATCCGTTCTTCGATTGCGGCGCGCGGCTCGGGGGCCGGAGGCGCCGTCGGCGCGGGACGCCGGCTTTCTGTTTCTGATTTCGACATGACCTGTCTCCACGGCGGGCACGGCTGTGCCCGCTACGAGACAAACATAGGATCGTACCCGGCCGTGATGATTCACATCTTGGTATGACTGGACGGCGGGCGCGCCGTGCCCGGGATCAGCGGTTAAAGCGGCTCGCCGTTTCCTCGCGCGCGCCCAGTTCCTCCGCCATCCGGACGAGATCGGCGAGCGAGTCGGCCTGCATCTTGCGGGTCATGTTGCCGCGGTGGATCTTGACCGTGATTTCGCTCAGCCCCAGCCGCGCTGCGATCTGCTTGTTCATCAGGCCCGCGGTCACCAGTCCCATGATTTCCCGCTCGCGGTTGGTGAGGGCATTGTAACGCTGCCGCGTGCCGTCGAGTGCGGCGCTCGCCTGGCGCCGCACTTCGTCCTTGCGGATCGCGTCCGACACCGCAGCGAGAAGGACATCGTCCGAAAGCGGCTTGGAAAGGAAATCGAGCGCTCCCGCACGCATCCCGCGCACCGTCATCGGAATGTCGCCATAGCCGCTCATCAGGATGACCGGCACCGCGATGTCATTGCCGGCGAGTTCCTCCTGGAAGTCGAGACCATTGGCATCGCCGAGATTGATGTCGAGCAGAAGACAGGCGGCACGATCGACGCTCTCGCACATGACGAAATCGGATGTCGAGGCGTAGGTCTGGACCGAGAATCCCTCCGAGCGCAGCAGACTTTCGATGCTGCCCCGGATGTCCGGATCGTCGTCGAGCACGCACACGAGCGGCGGCAGCGGCACCGCGTTTTCGGAAGCCGCGTCGTGGCCGCTGCGGTTTTGCCTGATCAGCATAACACATCCTCCAGCTTGTCGATGAGAAGGTCGCCGTCGATCGGCTTGACGAAGAAGCCGGCGATACCCTGTTCCTCGGCGCCTTGGCGAACGATGTCGGTCGGAAACGCCGTCATGAGAATGACCGGCAGCGAAGGTCGGTCGCGCGCGATCTTCCGATGCAGCTCGAGGCCGTTCAGTCCCGGCATATTGAAATCTGTGAGCAGGCAATCGACGATATCGCGATGCGACGAGGCGAGAAAGCTTTCCGCGCTGCGAAAGCAGAACGGACGATAGCCCGCCGATCGCAGCAGGCTCTCGATGCTGGTGCGGACATCTTCATCGTCGTCGACGACGCCCACCAATTTACTCGGCACGTCACTTCTCCTGACAGGACGGTCCGCAACAGCAGCTGCGCCGCCCCGCCGCCATCATACCTAAGGATGATGTGAGGCCTGTATAGCATGTCTGCGGCGCCCTTCGTCCCTCAAAGCGCCACAGGGATGGTGAAGCTGATCGTGGCTCCGCCCTCGGGATTGTTGGCCGCGGAAATGCGCCCGCCATGGGCCTCGACGATCGACCGCGAAATCGACAGCCCCATTCCCATCCCGTCGGGTTTCGTCGTATAAAAGGCATCGAAGAGGGCGTGAGGCTCGATCCCGACAATACCGCTGCCGCGATCGGCGACCTCGATACGCGCCATGCCTTCGGCATCTTTGGAGGCCGTGACCAATATGTCGCCCGCCGGGCCGGTACCCGCGCTGGCATGGATCGCGTTCATGATCAGATTCACGAGAATCTGCTGGATCTGGACGCGGTCGGCCGCGATGCGGATGTCCGGCGGCTCGATGTCGGTGCGGATCGCGATCCGGGCCGCGCACGCTTCCCGATCGACCAGCGCCAGCGCTTCTCCGACGAGTTCGGCGAGCG
This sequence comes from Sphingopyxis sp. YF1, assembly GCF_022701295.1. Taxonomy (NCBI): domain Bacteria; kingdom Pseudomonadati; phylum Pseudomonadota; class Alphaproteobacteria; order Sphingomonadales; family Sphingopyxidaceae; genus Sphingopyxis; species Sphingopyxis sp. YF1. The sequence goes on along the minus strand of NZ_CP033204.1, from coordinate 3,850,926 downwards.
AGATCGCTTCGATCTGGGCACTACCCTTGCGGGCGAGGGTCCGGACCCGCGTAATGATGGCCCCCGCGCGCTCGCTATTCGCGTCGATCCGCTCGATGCAATTGGCCACTTCGTCGAGGTCGGGCGTCTCGCGCTTGAGCCAGCGGCGCGCCGATTTCGCATAGGTCATGATGGCCGAAAGCGGCTGATTGACCTCATGCGCGATCGACGCGGCGAGCTGGCCGAGGATCGACACGCGCGACGCATGGGCGAGTTCGACCATATTGCGTTCGAGCCGGGCCCGGTCCTCGTTTCGCTCGGTCATGTCGATCGCCATGATGAGGACGCGCGACCAGGGTTCGCCCTCGGGAACGAGTCTCACGCGCAGAACGACGTCGATCGGCTTGCCCTTGAGGTTGTTGATCCGTGTCTCGACCTCGACCAGGTCTTCGCCTCCCGCCAGCCGAGCGAATAGCGTTGCAAGCGCAAGACCGTTCGTTTCGGGGTAGCGCGCGATCACATTCTTCCCGATCAACTCGCTACGATCGGCGACGCCGAACAGTGCCGCAGCCGCCTGGTTCGCCTCGTGGATATGCGGCGTTGCCGCCACCTTTCGGAGCAGGTCGGGATTAGCCAGCAGATGGGCCTGCAGGTCTTCGCCATCCGGAGCGATCGTCTCGAGAAGCTGGCGCACACCGGTCCAATCGGTTTCCCAAGCGGCGAAGCCGGCAGCATTGAAAATGGCCCGGTAGCGATTTTCGGAAGCCCGCCGCGCGGCATCGGCCCGGCGCTGCTCCGACAAGTCGATGCTCGCCTCGATCAGGCCGTCCGGCGCGCCGGCGAGGTTGCGCCGGCGGACCATGCGCGTCGACACGGTAAAGGGTGCGCCATCCTTGCCCGTGCCCGACATTTCTTCGGTGAGCGCACCGCTTTGCTCGAGCCGCTGCTTTGCCGCCTCGCGCGGTGCATCGAGCGCGATGAGATCGTCATAGGCACGGCCGATCGCTTCCTCCGCGGACCAGCCATAAATATGGGCGGCCCCCTCGTTCCAGCCTGCCACCCGGTCGTGACGATCGAGAACGATGACACTATCGTGCGTCAGCGCGAGAATATTCGCCTGCTCGCTGCACAGCTTTCTTGTGCTGAGGATGCCATAGGAAAGGATGGTGGTGGCGCCGATCGCGGCAAGGCTCACGCCCAGCCGGACATGCGCGGCGCCCACCGCCTCGCCCCAATGGCCGGCGAGAAAGGCGATCATCGCCGCGAGGGCGGCGATCACGCCTCCCAGCGCGACGATCCCGGTCCTGCCCGCGCGGGTCAGAAGGATGATGCAGAATGTGTAGAGCACGGCGATGGCCCCGCCGAGCGGGCTGAACATATCGACCGCGAAGATGCCGATGCCGAGCGCCAATGCGAGCAGCGCGAACACGGTCGATCCTGTAAACTTCGTCCCCATCGGACCCCTCCGGACGCGCAGCATGCTTACCGCTCCTCCCCGCCATCGCACTGGATCCGAGCCGCGGGCAAGCGCAATCGGCAGGTCTAAACCTTCATATTAGTTACTCGCCCCGCCAACTGACCGATGATCGGCTCCTCGCAACAGTATCGGAGTCACATCATGAGCAATATTCTTATTCGCCGCCCGGGTCTGGCCTCGAGCGCCCTTCTTGCTTTCGCCCTTGCTGCCGGCGCGTCGGCGCACGCTGCCGAAGCAGCCAAAACGCCCTATGACATCATCAACACCGCGACCGCGGCCTCGCCCGTCACCCCGACCGCGCTGCGCGGCAATGTCACCGTGCTCGATGGAGCCGGCGGTTCGATCGTCGCGCTCGCAGGGCCGCAGGGTCTGCTGCTTGTCGACGACGGCATCGCGGTGTCCCGCGCGAAGATCGAGGAGGTGCTGACCGGCCTGCGCCCTGGCGGACTGAACTTCGTCATCAACACGCACTGGCACTGGGACCACACCGATGGGAACGGCTGGGCCCACGAAGACGGTGCGAAGATTATCGCGCAGCGCAACACCGCTGCCCATCTCGACAAGACGATCCGCGTCGTCGAATGGGGACATACCTTCGATCCCGTGCCTGCGGGCTACCGCCCCGCGATGCTCGTCGACGAAGAGAAGGTGATGACCTTCAACGGCGAGACCGTCGAAATCCGCCACTATATGCCCTCGCACACCGACGGCGACCTTTCGGTATATTTCCGCAAGGCCAATGTGCTGGCCACGGGCGACACCTGGTGGAACGGCGTTTATCCCTTCATCGACTATGTCGCCGGCGGTAGCATCGACGGCATGATCCGTGCGGCCAACTGGAATATCGAGAAGTCCGGGGCGGACACCATCGTCGTGCCCGGTCACGGCCCGGTCGGCTCGCGCGCCGATCTTGTCGCCTTCCGCGACATGCTGGTGACGATCCGCGACCGTGTCGCGGCGCTGAAGGCGCAGGGCAAGTCGCTCGATGAAACCATCGCCGCCAAGCCGTCGGCCGAATTCGATGCGAAGTGGGGCGGCGGTGTGATCAACCCGGCGCTGTTCACCCAGCTCGTCTACCGCGGCGTCTGAACCCTCTCTCCCCCCTGGGCGGCGACCGGATAGCGGTCGCCGCCCTCTTTTCACGTGGCAATCGGTGCGGCGATCGCCGCAAGCGCCATCATCGCCGCCTTGGGGTCGAGTCGCAGCTGAAGTCCGCGCTGACCGCCGTTCACATAGATATAGGGCTCGGCGAGCGCGCTCTCCTCGACCGCCGTCCGCACCTGCCTGCGCTGCCCGAAGGGGCTGATGCCGCCGACGTGATAGCCGGTCAGCCGTTCGGCATCCGCGGGCGCCATCATCGCCGCCGACTTGCCGCCGAACGCGGCTGCAAGCTTCTTCATCGAAACTTCGCGATCGGAAGGCACGATCACGCAAACGGGCTTGCCGTCGACTTTCGCCATCAATGTCTTGAGCACCCGGCGGGGCTCTTCGCCAAGCGCTAAGGCCGCCTGGACGCCGATGCGCTCCGCGCCGGGATCATAGTCATAGGTGAAGGTCTCGAAGGCGATTCCGGCCTTGTCGAGCATTCGGGTTGCTGGCGTGGTCCGTGCCATGCCGATTCTCCATAAGTTCTTGGACGCGTTCGCCCTAACCGGTGGGCGCGACTAGTCGAAGCGGCGGCGCGTGCAAATTCGTACCTAGGTATGAATGGCGCCGGGGTCGCTTGTGTTGAAAATGATCGCGCATCGGCCGCGCGCGGGCGCGGTGAGAAGGAGCGGGACCATGGCGCAATCCTTTGAATTCGACGGCGCGCGGGGCAATCGCCTGACCGGACTCGTCGACCGCCCTGCGGCAACGCCGCGCGGATGGGCGATCTTCGCCCATTGCTTTACTTGCGGCAAGGACAGCCTTGCAGCGGTACGAATTGCACGCGCTCTCGCACGGCAGGGCATCGGCGTCCTGCGGTTCGACTTCGCCGGCCTCGGTTCGAGCGAGGGTGCGTTCGGCGAGACGCGCTTCGCGGACAATGCCGACGACCTGATCGCAGCCGGTCGGGCCATGGAAGCGGAAGGAATGGCGCCCGCGCTCCTCATCGGCCACAGTTTCGGAGGGGCGGCAGCGCTTGCCGCTGCCGGAGCGATGCCGACAATAAAGGCGGTCGCCACGATCGCGGCGCCCGCCGAAGTCCGTCACGTCCTGCACCTGGTTGATCCGGCGAGTCTGGCGCGCATCGAAAGCCAAGGGCGCGCGGACGTCCTGCTCGCCGGTCGGCATTTTACTCTCGACCGCGCGTTCGTGGCCGATGCGCGCCAACAGGATTTGCTGCCGCGCGTCGCGACGCTGCACCGACCGCTCCTGCTTCTCCATGCGCCCCGCGACGAGCTGGTCGGGATCGACAACGCCTCGGCGCTGTTCGGCGCCGCGAAGCACCCCAAGAGCTTTGTCTCGCTCGGCGACGCCGACCATCTTCTCACCGGCCCCGGCGACGCTGAGTTCGCCGCCGCGATAATTGCCGCATGGGCGCCTCGATATTTGCCGGTATTGAAAGCCGACCTGGAGGCGCCGGACGGAGGGGGCGTTCTCGCCGAGGAGACCCTCGGGGGAAAGTTCCAGCTGGCGATGCGCAGCGGTTCGCACAGCTTCTATGCCGATGAGCCGATATCCGAAGGCGGGCTCGATACGGGGCTAGCACCCTATGAACTGGTATCCGCGGGACTCGCCGCCTGTACGACCATGACGATGCGCCTTTACGCCGATCGAAAGGGCTTTGCGCTCGCAAAGGCGAGGACAATCGTGACGCACGACAAGCGCAGCGGGCAGAGTCCGGAAGATGTGTTTACCCGAACGATCGAACTTGAAGGAAACTTGTCCGATGAAGCGCGCGACAAGATTTTGGCCATTGCGGAGCGATGTCCAGTCGATCTGACGCTCGTTCGCGGTTCGGAAGTCGTAACGCGTCTGGCGACCGCACGATAGCGCGCGTGCGCTCATTATCCCGGACGTAATTGCATAATCCACGAACCGGGTATCAGATGACGCCCCAACATGTAGGGGTGGTGCGCGATGCTATATTTCCGGTGCTTCCTCGTGGCCGTGCTTCTGGCAATAATCGCCTACACGAGCGTGACCATCTCGCATCATGGCTGGAATCTGCTGCCGATCTTCTTCGGCGACATGATGGCCATGACATGGCCCGGGCAGTTCAATTTCGACTTTTTCACCTTTCTGCTCCTATCCGGACTGTGGACCGCCTGGCGCAACGAGTTCCGTCCAGCAGCGATCGGGCTCGCGCTTGGGGCGACATTCGGCGGGATGCTCTTCCTTTCGGCCTATCTCCTATATCTCAGCTACCGAACCTCGGGGAATATCGCCGCTGTGCTTCTGGGCCCCGGTCGGCTGCAACGCCTCAGGGGGGCCATGTCTCCGGAATGATGCCGAGGGTCAGGCAGCAGCTATCGAGGCCGTGCGGACGCGCGCACCTCCGCTGCGGGACACCAGCGCAATGTCTCTTCGCCGAACTCCGGGTCGCCGATGGCAATCCGGTCCGGACCTAAGACCCTCAACGTCTCGCCGGTAGCTGTGTCGGTGACCCACCCCGCGCCGCGCCGCTTTGCGCCCGCGAGAGCATTCATCTTATTGGGGTTGAAAGCCTGCATGTCGATCCAGCCTATCCGCTTCCCGTCATAATAAAGGATAAGCTCCTGGCTTGAACCGCAGGCGGCGCGGACAGGCATATAATGGCCCGGGCGAATATTGAACGGGGCCATGGGAGGCGGAAGCCCGGGCGCGGCGACCGGCGCGTCGCTCGATCCTCCCGCCAGTTGCGGCCGCGCTACGCGGATCGCGTTCTGCATCGTCGCCGGAAGCTGGGCGAAGTCGCACTTCAGATATGGCGTGTCGCTGATGTCGACGCCGCCAGTGCCGTTCCGAAAATCGACGCTCCGCATCGTGAACTTACCGGGCGCGGTCGCCTTCACCGCGAGACTTCCGTAGGGCCCGCTGTCTTCCTGAGTCCAAGCGAGCGTATATCCCAGATAATATTTGCTGGTTCCTGCATATTGACGACCGGTCGGCGGAGGGCCGCTGCGCTGGATCATATTTACGCGCGCGGTCGCCTTGTAGCCCGGGCCGCCGGGGAATACCTGTCCGAAGTTTGCGCCGTCATAGAAGAAGACCGCGCTGGCGCTGGCGCAACCCTCGCTGGCATCGGCATAGACACCCTGTTCGATGGACAGCGCGCCCGCGGCGTAGGCGGGCGAGGTTGCGAGCATGGCTGCTCCGCCGACCAGCGCCACGGTCGTTCGATCGATGGCCCCCATAAATTTTCTCCCCCTGTCCCCGGATGCGAAACTTATGCATGCTTTCAGAGGGATCGCCACAAATTTCCTACGGAGACGAGAGGCCTCACGTCCGCGTCTCGGATACGCCTGCTCTAGCACGCGGCGATGGATTTTCGCGCGCAACTCCCAGCTTTCGGTTCGCGCTCCTTTGTTTGGACGATCCCGAGACAACGACGTCGGCTGCGGGGCAGCGTCCCGCACCCTCCACGGCCCTGCCTTGACGCCGTGAATCGCGTCGTCTCTAATCGGGACGTCTGATGGGGGATCGGCATGGCGATTGCGAGCAAGATTGCAAGTCCGGAAGAAGCGGTGGTCGAAGTCCGCACAGGCGTAGTCGAGGGGAACCAGAACTGGTCGCGGTCGGACATCAATGTGCGCACGACGACCACCCATGACGCAGCGACGGGCCATGGCCGCAGCGATTTAGACGTATCGACGACCTCGACCGAGGAGCTCAGATTGTTTGTGCGCGACGATGCCGGGCAGGAGTTCGAGATTCGGGCTCACGGCGTCGGCTTCGGGTTTCGGGAAGGGCAGCGGGTATCGGCGATTTATCTCGCATCGGCCGGGGATAGCCAGCGTAGCGACCGGGATAATCTGGTCGGCCTGATCAATCACTCCACCAGTAAACACACCCTTTTCGACAGCAGCGTGCGCAAGCGGATCAGCGGTCCGGTGGGGCTGCTCGGAATGGTTGTCGGCCTGGCTATGGTCATCGCAGGCCCCATCCTCGTCTACAAGCTGTGGAGCGCCTTTGGTCCCGGCGACGAGGACTTCGGGTGGATTTTCATAAAGGGGCTTGGATCACTGGTAATCGGCGTCTTCGGCGCGTTGTTTCTTCACTCGCGGCTGAGTGCGATGTTTTCACCGAAAGGGCCGACCATCGAAGAGGCCGTCTTCGAACGCCTTCGAGAGGCGAGGGACGCTTCAATGGAACAGGAGAAAAGCCGGATGGTCTCAACGTCGGAATGACTGCCAACCGGCATCAAGCGCCTGATGGCTGCGGTTAGGCGGCACGCTCCTTAGCTTGATGTCGGGCTTGGACACTGTGTCAAACGGAGCGGATATGCATAGCGTCGCGGCAACTCCCAGAATCAGGCTTCGCGCGTTTTCGGCCGACGATGTCGAGACCTTGATCGCGATTGCGGACGACCGTCGCATCGCCGACGCGACGATCTCGGTCCCACACCCATTCGGCAAGCCGGACGCTGAAAAAATCATTGATCAGAGCATGACCGACCCGCGAACTGCCACGAACCTCCCATTCGCGGTCGAACTGCTTTCGACCGGCGAACTGATCGGCGTCGTCGCGCTTTATAGTATCGACCGTGATCATGGTCAGGCAGAGATCAGTTTCTGGATAGGATCAAAGCATGAGGGAAAAGGACTCATGCGCGAGGCCGCAGAGGCACTAATCAATTACGCGTTTGATGTCATCGGAATGAACCGGCTCGAAGCCTATCACATGATTCGCAATACCGCGTCGGAAAGGCTTCTTGATCGGCTGGGGTTCCGCGCGGAGGGATATTTGCGCGAGCGGGTGCGCAAATGGGGCATGCTCGAGGATGTCAAGCTCTGGAGCCTACTCGCCTCCGACCGCAGACCTGCTCGCGCCGATGGCGGCCCTCCTCTTCCCTCGTAATCACGCTGGTACGTCGCATCGGCTCCGCTCCGCTAATATGCGATGGAGGCGGTGGATCCTCTGCGCCGGTTTTTAAGGAACCTGCTTATCCTCGGTTGGCGGGGGCGCGGGCGGTGGAAGTTTGCTGCCTCGTGATAAACTCGGCCAGTGCGGTCCTTCGGGCCTCTCTGTCGAGCGAATAGGCGCGCTGTTTGAAAACCATGCCGTCGAGCAGTGCGCTTATATATCCCGCCAACGTATCAGCGGCCATTACCAGCGCTGCGTCGAGTACATGGATGTATTTGCTCGTCACGGTTCCCTTGGCATGTCCCATGAGAGCGGCAATCGTAACTTCGGTGAAGCCGAGATCGTTGCCGATGCTTGCAAAGCTGTGGCGCAGCACGTGGGGCGTCACGCCCTCCAGAGGCGAACCCAGAAAAATCTCGTTCCAATGGTTCGGCAGACCTCCGAAAAACGTGTCCTCTCCGCGCGGCCCTGCAAATACATATGTACCATTGTCGGCGCATTGGCGTCGCTCCAGAAATTCCACGACCGGCAGTCCGATAGGTCGGACCGACTTGCCCTCCTTGCTTTCGGCGAGCCGGAGGCAGCTGCCCTCAATATCGACGTCGCACCATTTGAGAGTGATGATTTCACTGCGCCGGCACCCGGTCAACGCAATCTGGCGAATGATCTCGATCGTGGGCCCGAATTTTTCGATTTGTGCTGCTTCCCGAAGCATACGCCCGAGGATGCGATATTCGCCGTCACTCAGCCGCCGCGACCGGACGTTGTCCTTGGGGCGTTTGATGCCATGAGCCGGATTGCTGTCGATTATGCCGAGATCGACCGCATAGGTGAGAATCCCTCCGATCAAGCCAATCGTCCTGGCCGCGGTCCCCGGGCCGCCCCTTACGTTCGCGCGCCCGCGAAGCTTGTTCGTCTTGATGAAAGCCTTGGTCTTGCCCGCCATGATGTCGCGCATGACCTTCGTCAGGATCGCTTTGGTGAGATCCTTGACGCGGCGGGTCCCCAGAAGCGGAATCACATGCCGCTCGATGCGACCCAGATCGATATCCACGGTCGATTTTTTCTTTGGGCGACCGCCCTTCCCGAGGATCAGGCCGTCTTTGAGGTCCTGCATGTAGACTTCGCAAAGTTCCTTCATGGACACAGCCTTGTTGAGCACTGCGCGCTCTTCGGCCGGGTCTTCACCTTGGGCCACGCGCCCCAGCTGAGACTTGGCCTCGCGCCTTGCTGTCTCGGGCGTCCAGACGCCATGAACGCCGATAGTGTATCTTCGCGAACGCCCGCTCGATCGATACTGGATCAGGTAGCTGCGCTTCCCGGTCGGGAAAACGCGAAGGCCAAATCCGGGAAGCTCATCGTCCCAAAGGACATAATCCTTCTCTTCTGCTACAGCAGCTTCAATTACGCGTTTTGTAAGTTTGGCCATCGAGTTCGCTCCCGATTTCACCCCGTTTCGCGTAAGCACCACGTAAGCACGCGGGAGGAAATCGGGGCGAATGCAAGGTTACGACAGCGAAGAACGGCAGATCAATAATAACGTGTTATTAGAGTATCTTAGGGACTAAAAACTTGCTCTGGCGTTTGCTGTCGTAGGTATGCTAGTACCTCCTCCGAAGGCAGAGGCCAGGGGTTCGAATCCCTTCGGGTGCGCCATTTCCCTGCCGCCGCGGTGAGACGCGTCCCGCAATCCCCCTGTCCGCGCGCGACGGGCGCTTGCCGCCGCGCCCCGGTTCGTGGTAGCGCGGCGCCGATGCGAGCGGCGTTCACCTCCCTGATGCTCATCCTGTCGATGCTGTTCGGCAGTCTGGTCGTGCCCGCCTTCGCCGACGCGGGAACCGCGGGGCACGCCTTCGAAATCCTCGACACCGATTGCCACGCCGAAACCCGCGACGACGCGCGCGACGCGCCGGGCGACCCCGGCCAACCCGCCGCAATCCACGTCGATCATCATCATTGCTCGAACGGGCTCGTCCCGCCGGCAACCGGCGCGGCGCGGACCGGGCTTCGCGCCCGCGGCCCGCTCTTTCCCGTGCCGGCATCGATGATGGAACCGCACGACGCCGCGCCGCTCACCGAGCCGCCCGCCGCCTGATCGCCGCCCGGCGCGACCCCGTTCGCGCCCCGTACGGACGATCAGGAGCTAGATCATGCATGCATATTTGCGCGCCGCCATGCTGGCGGGGACGCTCTGTGTGGCCGGGCCGACCGCCTTGGCTGCACCCATTACCCTGGACGATGCCCTCGCCCGCGGCCGCGACGCGTCGCCGCGAATCGCGAAGGCCGAAGCCGAGCTGAAGGCCGCCGAAGCGCGCGCGCTGCAGGCCGGCGTCGCGCCCAACCCCGAACTCGGGATCGATGTCGAAAATTTCAGCGGCACCGGCCCCTATCGCAGCTTTCGCCAGACCGAAACGACGCTCGCGATCAGCCAGTCCTTCGAGCTCGGCGGCAAGCGGCGCGCGCGCAGGGCGGTTGCGGGCGCCGAGCGCGATCTCGCGCGGCTGGCGCTCGCGCGCGAGGTGGCGGCGCTCGACTATGACGTGCGCGCCGCGCACGCCGAACTGCTTGCCGCCGAAGCACGCGGCGCGCTGGCGCGCGAATCGCTCGGCCGCGCGCGCGATCTCGCGCGCATCGCCACCGACCTTGTCGACGTCGGGCGCGATCCTCCGCTTCGCAAGCTGCGCGCCGATGCGCTGGTCGCCGAAGCCGAGGCCGAGCTGGCGCAGACCGCGGGCCGATTTGTCACCGCGCGCCGCCGCCTTGCGATGCTGACGGCAAACGACGACCCCGAGCTGTCGGCGGTCGCCGGCGAGCCGCCGCGCATCGCCGCCGCCCCCCCGGACACGCCGAGCCTCGACGAACGCATCGCCGCCGCCGGGCGCGAGGCGGCGCAGGCGCGCGTCCGGCTCGCGCGCGCCCAAGCGGTCCCCGACGTCACCGCTTCGGGCGGCGTGCGCCACTTTCGCGAAGCGCGCGAAACCGCGATCATCGCCGGAATCTCGATCCCCCTGCCGCTGCGCGACCGCAACCGCGGCGGGATCGCCGCTGCCGAGGCCGAGACGCTCGCCGCCGACGCCGCGCTGGCGCAGTCGCGCCTCGAGGCGGGGTTCGACCGCAAGGACGCGGCGCTGCGCGCGACCATCGCCGCCGAACGGCTCGCGGTGCTGGACGGACCGTCGCTCGCGCAGGCCGAGGAGGCCGCCCGGCTCGCCGAGGTCGGTTACCGGGCGGGAAAATTCTCGCTCGTCGAGCTGATCGACGCCCGCGAAGCGCTCACCGCCGCCCGCCGCAACATCATCGAAGCGCGGCTCGACCGCGCGCTGGCGCTCGCCGCGCTCGCGCGCGCCGCCGCGCAGTGAAGGACCCCGACATGACCAACGAACGCAATCGAATCAAATGGATCGCCGCCGGCACAGCGGGCGTCCTGCTCGCCGCCGCAGGCGGAGTACAGATTGGCCGCACCCTCCTCGCCCCCGGCGCAGAGGCCGGCGCAACGCCGGACGCAGGCGGCGAAGACACGCACGACGACGAAGGTTTCGTCGCCATCGACGCCGCGCGCGCCCGCGCCGCGGGGATCGTCACCGAAGGCGCGGTGGCGGGCGGATTGGGGGCCGAGATCATCGCCCAGGCGCGCGTTGCCGCCACCCCCGACGGCGAGGCCGTCCTCGCGGCGCGCGCCGACGGCACCATCGTTCGCATCGACCGGCGCCTCGGCGACCGCGTTCGCGCGGGCGACGTCGTCGCGACGATGGAGAGCCGCGAGGCCGCGAGCCTCGCCGCCGAACGCAGCGCCGCGGCGGCGAGGCTCGCGCTCGCACGATCGGCCTATAGCCGCGAAAAACGCCTGTTCGACGCACGGGTGACGGCACGGCAGGACCTGGAAGGCGCGGCCGCGGCGCTCGCCGAGGCCGAGGCCGAGGCGCGGCGCGCCGACGCCGCCGCCGCTTCGTCGAAGCTGAGCGGCGACGGCCGCCGGCTCGCGGTGGTCAGCCTGATCTCGGGCCAGGTGACGCGCGCCGACGCCCGGCTGGGCGCGCATGTCACCGCGGGAACCGAACTGTTCCGGATCTCCGACCCCGAACGGATCGAAGTCCATGCCGCGGTCCCCGCCCCCGATGCGCGGCGCGTCCGCCCGGGCGACCGCGCGGCGATCGAACTGCCCGGCGGCGCGGTGCTGCCCGCAACCGTCCGGTCCGCCACGCCGGGGCTCGACCCCGACAGCCGGTCGATCACCATCGTCCTCCACCCCGAAGGCAGCGCACCGCTGGCGCCGGGTCAGGCGCTGCGCGTGCGCATCGCGCCGCGGACGGGCGCTGCGACAACCACGATCGCGCTGCCCGAAGAGGCGGTGCAGACGATCGAGGGGCGCGAAATGGTCTTCGAGCGATCGGCCAAGGGATTTCGCGCAACCCCCGTCACCACCGGCCAGCGCAGCGCCGGACGCATCGAGATCGTCGCCGGGCTGAAACCCGGGGCGCTCGTCGCGACGCGCGGCGCCTTCCTGCTCAAGGCCGAGATCGGCAAGGGCGAGGCGGAGCATTGAGATGATCGAGAAACTCATCGCAGCGTCGATCCGCTTTCGCTGGAGCGTCATCGTCGCCACACTGATCGTCGCCGCCTTCGGCATCGCGCAGCTTTTGAAGCTGCCGATCGACGCGGTCCCCGACATCACCAACAAGCAGGTACAGATCAACACCGCCGCGCCCGACCTCGGCCCGGTCGACATCGAGCGGCTCGTCACCTTTCCGGTCGAGACCGCGATGGCAGGCATTCCCGGCCTGACCGGCTCGCGCTCGATCTCGCGCAACGGCTTTTCGCAGGTCACGCTCGTCTTCTCCGACGGCACCGACCTCTATTTCGCACGCCAGCAGGTCGCCGAGCGGCTCAACCAGGCGAAGGGCGCGCTGCCCGACGACGCCGAACCCGCGATGGGGCCGGTGTCGACCGGGCTCGGCGAGGTGCTGATGTATGTCGTCGACTTCGCCCCGCGACCGGCCGCGGCAAAGGGCCGCGCCGCGGGCACACCGGGTTTCCAGCCCGACGGCAGCTACCTGACCCCCGCGGGCGAGCGGTTGACCGACGAGGTCGCGCGGCAGGGCTATCTGCGCTCGGTGCAGGACTGGGTGATCGCTCCGCAGCTCAAGACCGTCGCGGGCGTGGCCGGGATCGATTCGATCGGCGGTTATGAAAAGCAGTTCGTCGTCCAGCCCGACGTCGCGAAGATGGCGAGCTACGGCATCGCCTTCGCCGATCTCGCCGACGCACTCGAACGCGCCAACATCTCGGTCGGCGCCAATTTCGTCGAACGCGGCGGCGAGGCCTTTCTCGTCCGCGCCGACGGGCGCATCCGCACGCTCGACGAGATCGCGCGCGCGGCGGTCGCCTCGCGCGGCGGGGTCCCCGTCCTCGTGCGCGACGTCGCGACGGTGTCGATCGGCGGCGACCTGCGGACGGGTTCGGCGACGCGCAACGGCAAGGAGGTCGTCGTCGGTACCGCGCTGATGCTCGCCGGGGGCAACAGCCGCATCGTCGCCGCCGACGTCGCCACCCGGCTGAAGGCGGTCGCGCCGTCGCTGCCGCCCGACATCGCCGTCGAAGCGGTGCTCGACCGCTCCGCGCTGGTCGATGCGACGATCGGCACGGTCGAGAAAAATCTCGCCGAGGGCGCCTTGCTCGTCGTCGCGGTGCTCTTCTGGCTGCTCGGCAATTTCCGCGCCGCGATCATCGCCGCGCTGGTGATCCCGATCTCCTTCCTCGTGATGGGGACCGGCATGACCGCCACCGGCACCTCGGGCAATCTGATGAGCCTTGGCGCGCTCGACTTCGGGCTGATCGTCGACGGGTCGATCATCATCATCGAAAACTGCCTGCAACGCCTCGCGCACCGCCAGCAGGCCGAGGGCCGCCTGCTCACCACATCCGAACGCCTGCACGAGGTGTTCGAGGCATCGCGCGAAATGATCCGTCCGACGCTTTATGGCCAGGCGATCATCTTCCTCGTCTTCGTCCCGCTGCTCGCCTTCACCGGGGTCGAGGGCAAGACCTTCTCGCCGATGGCGATCACGGTGATGCTCGCGCTGGCCGGCGCGTTCGTCGCATCGCTGACCTTCGTCCCCGCGATGGTCGCGCTGCTCATCCGCGGCGAAGTCGCCGAAAAGGACGTGCGGGCGATCGCGTGGGTCAAGCATCGCTATGCTCCGCTGCTGCAACGCATCGTCGCGCGTCCGTGGCCGTGGGTCGGCGCGGGCGCGGGCACCTTCGGCGCCGCGGCGCTCGCCTTCGCAATGCTCGGCAGCGAATTCCTGCCCGTCCTCGGCGAAGGCAATCTGGCGATGCAGGCGCTGCGCATCCCCTCGACCTCGCTCGCCCAGTCGACCGCGATGCAGCGCCAGGTCGAAGCCCGGGTGGCGACGCTGCCCGAGGTCGCCTTCGTCTATTCGAAGACGGGCACGGCAGAGGTGGCGAGCGATCCGATGCCGCCCAACGCATCGGACACCTTCATCATCCTCAAGCCGCGCGACGAATGGCCCGCGGGGGTCGAAACCCGCGGCGACGTCATCGCGCGCGTCGAGGAACGGCTCGCGCCGCTCGTCGGCAATGCGTTCGAGATCAGCCAGCCGATCCAGCTGCGCTTCAACGAACTGATCGCCGGGGTGCGTGGCGACGTCGCGGTCAAGATCTACGGCGACGATCTCGACGCGATGGAACGCACGGCGGCCGAGGTTGCCGCGGTGCTCGACGGGGTCAAGGGCGCCGCCGACGTCAAGGCCGAACAGACGGCGGGCTTTCCGGTGCTCGACGTCCGCTTCGACCGCGACGCGATCGCGCGCCACGGGCTCGACCTGCGCGACGTCAGCGATACCGTCGCCGCGGCGATGGGCGGGCGGACGGCGGGGATCGTCTTCGAAGGCGATCGTCGCTACGACATCGTCGTCCGGCTGGGCGACGCGGTGCGCAACGACCTCGACGCGGTCGGCGCGCTGCCGGTGCTGCTGCCCGGCGAGGGCGGCGCGCGCGCGTCGGTGCCGCTGCGCGAACTCGCGCGCTTCACCTTCTCCGAAGGGCTCAACCAGGTCAGCCGCGAAAACGGCAAGCGGCGCGTCGTCGTCCAGGCGAACGTCCGCGGCAACGACCTCGGCTCGTTCGTCGCCGAAGCGCGGGCCAAGGTCGCCGAGCAGGTCAAGCTGCCCCCCGGCAGCTTCATCGAATGGGGCGGCCAGTTCGAAAACCTGCAGGCGGCGTCGGCGCGGCTGGCGCTCGTCATCCCGCTCGTCTTCGCGGCGATCTTCGCGCTGCTCTTCGTCGCGCTCGGCGGGGTACGCCAGTCGCTCGCGGTCTATTCGGCGATCCCCCTCGCGCTCGCCGGCGGCGTCTTCGCGCTGCTGTTCGCCGGCCTGCCCTTTTCGGTGTCGGCCGCGGTGGGGTTCATCGTGCTGTCGGGGGTGACCGTGCTCAACGGGCTGGTCGTGATGACCAGCATCAACCAGCGGCTGGCCGCCGGACGGACGGTCGACGCGGCAATCGCCGAGGGGATGATGGAGCGCGTGCGCGCGGTGCTGATGACGGGGATCGTCCCCGCGATCGGCTTCGTCCCGATGGCGCTCGCGACGGGAACCGGCGCCGAGGTGCAAAAGCCGCTGGCGATCGTCGTGATCGGCGGGCTGATGACCTCGACCCTGCTCACCCTGTTCGTGCTGCCCGCGATCGGCCGCCTGCTGCTGCGGCCGCCCGCGGCGGCCGACGGAGCCCATGAAGAGCTCCGGCCCGACGCGCCCCAAGCGGCGGGCTAGGCCGGGGGCCGGTGCAAAAGCCGATTGCGAAAGCCCCGCGTTCCGCTATGGGCGGCGGCGCGGGGCAAATAGCCCCGCATGATCGCGCCGGTGCCCCATGGGGCTTAATAGGGAACAGGGTGAGGGGGCCGCATGGGCACCGAATCCCGGGCTGTCCCTGCAACTGTAAGCGGCGAGCGCGATGCACCGGTGCGGCCTTTGCCGGACCAGCCACTGGGGATCATCCCCGGGAAGGCGTGCATCGCGCCCTGACCCGCGAGCCAGGAGACCTGCCGGCGTGGGTCGCTCACTGCCTCGGTCCAGGGAAAGGCCAGGGCACGGAGACCTCCGTCGAGCGACGACCAGGCGGCTGGAGCCGCCTCGGTGCGAGCGATGCGGGCCCGTGCGCCGGCCCGCCTCCTTGCGCCGGCCGGTCGCGTCCGCTTCCGGCAGGCTCCCGCCCTCGCTGTCGGCGCGCGGGGGTTTTCGCATGCTGAAATACGGTCCTTCCATCATCGCGCTGGCGGCGGCAACGCCCGCGCTGGCGCAGACCGCCGACACGCCCGCCGACCCGCGCCCCGCCGGCGACATCATCGTCACCGCGTCGCGCTCGGGCGACGGCGTGCCCGCCGGACGGCTCGGCGCCTCGGTCACCGTCATCGATGGCGCAGCACTGGACCGGCGCCAGACACGCTTCGTGTCCGACATATTGCGCGACGTGCCCGGACTCGCGATCAGCCGCACCGGCGCGAGCGGCAGCCTGACGCAGGTGCGCGTGCGCGGCAGCGAGGCGAACCACGTGCTCGTCCTCGTCGACGGGATCGAGGTCGCCGACCCCTTTCAGGGCGAATATGATCTGGGTGGGCTGCTCGCCGATCCGGCGGCGCGGATCGAGGTGCTGCGCGGGCAGCAGAGTTCGCTCTACGGTTCCGACGCGATCGGCGGGGTGATCCACTATATCACCCTGTCGGGGCGCGAGGCGCCGGGATATAGCGCGCGGATCGAGGGCGGATCGTTCGGCACGATCGCGGGCAGCGCGCGCGCCGCTGGGGCGTCGGAGACGTTCGACTATGCCGTGTCGGGCAGCTATTACGGGACGAAGGGCTATGCGACCGCGCGCGGCGGCACGCGCGACGTCGGCTCCGAAAACGCCGGCGCGACCGCCAAATTCGGCTGGACGCCGGCCGAGAATTTCAGGCTCGGCGGGGTGCTGCGCTACAGCTACAGCGACGCCGACAACAACGACAGCGAGTATGACACCGCAAGCCCGCGTTTTGGCTACACGATCGACAGCCCCGGCGTGCACGTCACCAACGAATCCTTCTACGGCCTGCTCTCGGCCGAACTGACCGCGCTCGACGGGCGCTGGGTCACCGCCTTGTCGGGGCAGTTCGCCGACACGACGCGCAAGGGGCTGACATCCTTCGGGCTGAGCTATGGCGACAAGGGCCGGCGCTACAAGGGATCGCTGACCTCGAGCCTGCGTTTCGGAAACGACGCGGTGCAGCACAGGCTGACCGGCGCGGTCGATGTCGAACGCGAGGATTTTCGCAGCCTTACCCCCTTCTCCTTCCAGGGCCGGCGCCACACCGACAATATCGGTCTCGTCGGCCAATATGAGCTGGTCGCGGGCGAGTTGTCGCTCGGCGGGTCGCTGCGCCACGACGATAACGACCGCTTCGACGACAGCACGACCTGGCGCGTGCAGGGCAGCTACCGCCTGCCAACCGGCACCCGGCTGCGTGGCGCCTATGGCACCGGGGTCAAGAATCCCGGCTATTTCGAGCTCTTCGGCTATGTCGACGGCCGCTACATCGGCAACCCCAACCTGCGCCCCGAAAAATCCGAGGGCTGGGAAGGCGGGATCGAGCAGAGCTTTGGCGCCAGCGACTGGGCGACGCTCGGCGCGACCTGGTTCGATGCGGTGCTGACCGACGAGATCTTCACCACCTATCCGCCGCCCAGTTTCGAGGCGACCCCCGCGAACCGGACGACGAAGAGCAAGCAGCACGGGATCGAGGTCTTCGCGAGCGCGCGGCCGATCCCCGAGCTGGCGTTTGACCTCGCCTATACCTGGGTCGCATCGAAGGAGGACGGCGTGCGCGAGATACGGCGGCCGCGGCATGTCGCGAGCGTCAACACGACGCTGTTCAGCGCCGACCGGCGCTTTTCGGGAACACTGACGCTGCGCTACAACGGGCAGCAGATCGACGCCGCCTATACCGACCCCAGCTATGTGCCGGTGATCGTGTCGCTGAAGGACTATGTGCTGATGAACCTCGGCGCCGAATATCGGGTCCGCCCCGGCGTCACGCTCTTCGGCCGCGTCGAAAATATCCTCGACGCCGATTATGAGGAGGTGTTCAGCACCGTCGGCGCGGGTCGTTCGGCTTATGCCGGCGTCCGGCTGAGCTTCTGACGGGAGCGCATGATGAAAGCCCGGACCGACGCCGAGCACAAGGCGAAGATGCAAAAGCTGCAAGCCGCGCAGGCGAAGAAGGTCGCGACCAAGACCGTCGAGAAAGGCCTGCTCATCGTCCACACCGGACCCGGCAAGGGCAAGACGTCGGCCGCGCTCGGCATGGCGGTGCGCGCGATCGGCCACGGCATGAAGGTCGGCGTCGTCCAGTTCGTCAAGGGCGCGATGGCGACCGGCGAGAAAGCGGTGTTCGACCGCTTTCCCGACCTGATCGAATTCAAACCGATGGGCGAGGGCTTCACCTGGGACACGCAGGACCGCAGCCGCGACATCGCGGTCGCGCGCACCGCGTGGGACGAGGTCCGCCGGATGATCGCCGACCCGTCCTACGCGATGGTGATCGCCGACGAGCTCAATATCGTGCTGCGCTACGACTATCTGCCGGTCGATGAGATCCTCGAAGCGCTCGCCGCCAAGCCCGCTATGACGCACGTGATCGTCACCGGCCGCAACGCGCCGCAAGTGCTGATCGACGCCGCCGATCTCGTCACCGAAATGGCGCAGGTCAAGCATCCGTTCCGCGAACAGAATGTCCGCGCGCAGGCGGGGATCGAATTTTGAGCGCGCGCGCGGCGCTGATCGCGGGGCTGTTGCTCGGCGGCGCGGGGGCGCTGTGGGCGACCGCACCGCGCGCTGCGCCGCCGGCGCCCGCGACGCCGCAGCGCATCGTCTCGATCAACCTCTGCGCCGATCAGCTCATCCTCGCGCTCGCCGACCGCAACCAGATCGCCGGGCTGTCGCGCAACGCGCAGGACCCCGAAATGTCGGGCGAGGCGGCGGCGGCACGCGGCCTGCCGTTGCTCAGCCAGTCGGCCGAGCAGATTCTGGCGATCGAGCCCGACCTCGTTGCGGGCATGCCCGCCAGCCGCAGCGCGGCGCTCGCGGCCTTGCCGCACAAAAATTATCCGCTGCTCGACCTCGAAACCGCTGACCGGCCCGACCAGATCTACGCCTCGATTCGCCAGACCGCCGCCGCGATCGGCCATCCGGCGCGCGGCGAGGCGCTGGTCGCGCGGATGGAGCGCGAGCTTGCCGGGCTGCCGAAGCCCGGGCGCGGGCGCGTCGCCGCCTATTACCAGCGGCGCGGCTATATGACCGGCACCGGCACGCTGATCGACGAGATGATGGGGCGGCTCGGTCTCGTCAATCTCGCGGGCCGGCTCGGCAAGCCGCCGCTGTCGCAACTGAGCCTCGAGGAAATGGTCGCGGCGCGCCCCGATTTCCTGATCGTCGAGAGCGCAACCGATATCGTCACCGACCAGGGCAGCGAAATGCTCCACCATCCCGCGCTCGCCGGCATCCCGCGGATCAGCGTGCCGCAGGCGTGGACCGTGTGCGGCAGCCCCGCCTACACCCGGGCGGTGCGCAGCATCGCCGACCAGATCGCCCGCCACGATGCCCGCGACGCTCGCAATGCAAAGGTGACGTCATGACGCGCCGCGCCCCGCCGCGCGCGCTGCTGATCGCCGCGCTCGCGCTGCTCGCGCTCGGCGCGGGGATTGCCTCGCTGCTGTTCGGCGCGGTCGATCTGTCGGTGGCGCGGCTGTGGACCGCGGCGGTGCACGGCGGCGATCCGGTCGCATCGACGATCCTCTTCGAACTCCGCCTGCCGCGCACCCTGCTCGCGCTCGTCGTCGGCGCGATGCTCGGACTCGCGGGCGCTGCGTTGCAGGGTTATTTGCGCAATCCGCTCGCCGAACCCTCGGTGCTCGGCACCTCGAACGCCGCGGCGCTCGGCGGTGTGGCGGCGATCTATTTCGGCTTCGCTGAACTCCATGTCGCGACGCTGCCGCTGCTCGCGACCGGCGGAGCGCTGCTGTCGCTGGTGCTGCTCTTTGCGCTCGCCGGCCGCGCCGAAAGCCCGCTGACGCTGATCCTCGCGGGCATCGCCGTCGGCACGCTCGCGGTCGCGGGCACCAGCCTCGCGCTCAACCTGTCGCCGAACCCCTTCGCGGCGATGGAGATCATGACCTGGCTGCTCGGCAGCCTCGAGAACCGCTCGTTCCAGCACCTGTGGATCGCGCTGCCATGCATCGCCGCCGGGACCGCGATGCTGCTGTGGAACGGCCGCGCGCTCGACGCGCTGACCCTCGGCGAGGATGCCGCGCAGGCGATGGGGGTCGATCTGCGCGCGATGCGCCTCCGGCTGCTCGCCGGTACCGCGATCGGGGTCGGCGGCGCGGTCGCGGTGTCGGGAGCGATCGGCTTCGTCGGTCTGATCGTCCCGCACCTGATCCGACCGCTTACCGACCGCAGCCCGTCGGCGATCCTGCTGCCCTCGGCGATCGGCGGCGCCGCGCTGCTGACGCTCGCCGACCTCGGGGTACGCATCATCCCGACCACCAACGAACTCAAGCTCGGCGTCGTCACCGCCTTCCTCGGCGTGCCCGTCTTCCTTGTCCACCTGATGCGGGAGCGGCGACTGTGGTGATGCTGGCGCTCGAACATGTCGGCGTGACGCTCGGCCGCCGCGCGGTCGTCGCGAACGTCAGCGCGGCCTTCGCCCCCGGCACGCTGACGGGCATCGTCGGCCCCAATGGCGCAGGCAAGTCGACGCTCGCGCGCGCAATGCTCGCGCTGGTCCCCGCGACCGGACGCGTCACGCTCGACGGCGACGATGTCGCGGCAATGCCCCGCGCCGCACTCGCGCGCCGCATCGCCTATCTGCCGCAGGGCCAGACGCTGCACTGGCCGCTCACCGTCGAGCGGCTCGTCGGACTCGGCCGCCTGCCGCACCTCGCGCCGATGTCGAAGATCGGCACCGCCGACGCCGATGCGATCGCCCGCGCGATGGTCCGCGCCGACGTCGCGGGTCTGCGCAACCGGATCGCCACCGAATTGTCGGGCGGCGAGCGCGCGCGCGTCCTCTTCGCACGCGCGCTCGCGGTCGAGGCGCCCGCGCTGATCGCCGACGAACCGCTCGCCAGCCTCGACCCCGGGCACCAGATCGACGTGATGGAACTGATGCGCGCCGAGGCCGACGCCGGCGCGCTGGTGATCGCGGTGCTCCACGATCTCACCATGGCGGCGCGCTATTGCGACCGGCTGCTGCTGATCGACGAGGGTGCGATCGTCGCCGACGGCGCCCCCGCCGACGTGCTCACCCCCGACCTCTTGCGCCGCGTCTACGGCATCGACGCGCGCGTCGAGAGCGGCGGCGACTGGCCGACGGTCACCACCTTCGGCCGCGCGCGGCCATGACCGCCGAAGCAGTCTACGCCAGCGAAGGCTATGCCACGGTCCCGCTGTTCGACCCCGGCTTCGTGCGTGAGGCGCGCGCCGACATCGCCGAGCATATCGACCGGCTGGCGTGCGCGCTCTACCTGCCCTTCGAGCAGAGCTGTCCCGACGCGCCGCTGACCGAACGGCTCGACCGCATCTTCGCGCGCGAACGCAGCGTCGCCAACCTGCTGCGCGTCGCGGTCTGCACCGACGCGCATCGCGGGCCGCGGCTCCAGGCGCTCGCAAACGATCCGCGGCTGAAGGAAACCGCCGAGGCGCTCACCGGCCGCACGCTCGCGAGCCAGGTCGTGCGCGTGCGCGCGAGCATCGCCTGCTTCCCCGAACATCGCCACGCGTGGCACAGCGACGTCGCGCGCGACGACGGCACCGGATGCGGCAAGGTGGTCGTCACCGCGTGGATCCCGCTCGGCGATGCCGGTCCCGACAGCGGCGGGCTCGAAATCGCGGCGGGACGCCAGCCGGCGCCGCTCGGCGAGCAGGTGGCGGGCGGCTTCGAAATCCCCGAATATCGCCTTGCGGGCCTGCCGCGCGCCCGACCCGAATGCCCGACGGGCACAGCGCTGTTCCTCGACCGCTTCACCCCGCACCGCACGCTTCCCGCACCCGCTTCGCGTTTTGCGCTGGTGGTCTGGATGAAGGCGGCCTGATCATTTTGCCCGACCCTATTGCAACGCAGCAATTGACCGCCGCGCAACATTCGATGTAACGCGCCGCCAGCGACAGGTTCCCCGAAAGGGGATTCAAAGGGAATGGGGTGCGAAACCCCGGCTGCCCCTGCAACTGTAAGCGGCGAGTCATCGGGCCATATGCCATTGGGACCAGCAGGTCCTGAGAAGGCGGCCCGAAACGGCACCGACCCGCGAGCCAGGAGACCTGCCCGTCGCCGTCGTCTTTCGCGCGGACAGGGTGTGCCGGGCGGACGGGGAGTGAACCCGAGCGACGACAAAGGTGGCCGCGTGCCTGCGCGGGCCGATGTCGCGCGTCCCCGACGGACAACCGCATCGACCGCGCGTGCGAGCGGCCTTGTCGATGGGGTTATCATGTTCAGGACTGTTTTTCGCACCACCATATCATTGGTCGCCATCGCGGCCGCCCTGCCCGCTCTCGCCACAGAGGCCGGCGAAGCCGACGGCATCATCGTCACCGCAACGCGCACGCCGCTGGCGATCGACGAAATCCCGGCCTCGATCACCGCGCTCGACAAGGCGGCGATCGACCGTTCGCAGGATATCGGCGTGACCGAATTGCTGCTGCGCACCCCCGGGGTCAGCATCTCGCGCAACGGCGGCTACGGCACCGCGACCGCGCTGCGCATCCGCGGCGCCGAATCCGAACATACGGTCGCGGTGATCGACGGGGTCAAGCTCAACGATCCGTCGTCGACCGGCGGCGGTTTCAATTTCACCAACCTGCTCGTCGGCGACATCGACCGCATCGAGGTGCTGCGCGGACCGCAGTCGATCCTGTGGGGCAGCCAGGCGATCGGCGGTGTGGTCAACATCGTCACCGCGTCGCCGCACAAGCCGCTCGAAGGCAGCTTCGACCTCGAGGCCGGGTCGCGCAACACCGTCAGCGCACGCGCCGCGCTCGGCGGCCGCACCGGGCCTCTCAGCTGGCGGATCGGCGGCCAGCGCTTCACCACCGACGGCATCTCGTCGCACGCAAAGGCGTTCGGCGGGGTCGAGCGCGACGGCTATCGCAACACCAACCTGTCGGGCCGCGCCGAACTCGCGCTCGCCGACAATGTCAGCATCGATGTGCGCGGCACCTACGCCAGCGGCCACGTCGAATTCGACGGCTTCAACGCCGACAGCGACGACTATGGGCTGAACCGTGAATTCGTGGGTTATGCCGGGTTGAACGTCGACGTCATGGACGGGCGCTTCCGCAACCGCGTCGCCTATGCCTACACCGACACCAACCGCGACAATTACAACCCGACGCGCGCGCGGCCGCAGAGCTTCGACGCCGAAGGGCGCAACAAGCGCTGGGAATATCAGGGCAGCTTCGCGGTCAACGATCGCATTTCGGCGATCTTCGGGGTCGAAAATGAACGGTCGGACTTCAAGAGCCGTTCGCCCGCGGCCTCGCTTGGCGCCCCCCTGCCGCCCTTCGCGGTCGGCAAGGCCGAACTCACCAGCGTCTATGGTCAGCTCAGCGTCGAGCCGGTCGACGGGCTGACGCTCAATGGCGGCGTCCGGTACGACGATCATGATCGTTACGGCGGTCAGACCTTGTTCGCGGCGGGCGGCGTGTGGCGGCTGCCGACCGGAACCGTGCTCCGCGCGAGCTATGGCGAGGGCTTCAAAGCCCCCTCGCTCTACCAGCAGTTCAGCGAATATGGGAATATCGCGCTCGATCCCGAGGAAGCGCGCGGCTGGGAAGCCGGTATCGAACAGCATCTGTTCGATCGCAAGGTCGTGATCGGCGCGACCTGGTTCGATCGCACAACGACGAATCAGATCATCTATAATAGCTGCCCGGCCCCATCCACCGACCCCGCGGCGCCCCCACCCGACCCGATGTGCTTTGTCCCGGGCGATCCGACAACGCCGCGCTTCGGCTATTATTCGAACGTCGCGCGCAGCAAGGCGCACGGGATCGAGGCGGCGGCGGCGCTGACCCTCGGCGGACTGACGCTCGACGGAAACTATAGCTGGATCGTCGCCGAGGATCGCTCGCCGGGCAATAATTTCGGCAAATGGCTGCCGCGGCGCCCGCGCCACACCGCCAATGCATCGGCGAGCTATGCCTTCGGTTTCGGGCTCGAACTCGGTGCCGCGGTGCGCTGGTCGGGGCAGAGCTTCGACAATGCGAGCAATGCGACGCGGCTCGACGACTATACGCTCGTCGACCTGCGCGCCGAAGTGGCGCTGTCCGACGCGGTGAAGCTTTTCGCACGCGCCGAAAATATCTTCGACGAGCAATATATGACGGCGCTCCGCTATGGCGCGCTCGGCCGCAGCGTCTACGCGGGCATCCGGGGGCGCTTCTGATGGCGGCGCTCCCGAACCGCGGCGCGTCGGCGCTCTGGGTGTCGTTGCTCACCGCCGCGAGCATGGCGACGACGCTCGCACTCGGCTGCGCAACGCCCTTCCCCGCGCTCGCGGCGCTTGCGGCGGTGCACATGCGCCGCCGCGACGGCCTCGCGCTGATGCTGCTCGCCTGGGCGGCGAGACAGGCGATCGGCTTCGCGCTGCTCGGCTATCCGCGCGACGGCAGCACGCTCGCCTGGGGCGTGGGGCTCGGTACCGCCGCGGCGGGTTCGGCGCTCGCCGCCCATGCGGCGCTGAGCGCACTGACCTATCGCTCGGTCGCGGCGCGATTGGCGACCGCCTATGCCGCGGGCTTCACCGCCTTCAAGGCCGTGATCCTCGGCTGGGCGCTGATCCTCGGCGGGCTGCACACCGCGATGGCACCCGACCTGCTCGCCGAACAATTCGTGCGCAACGGTGCCATCCTCGCCGGGCTCTACCTGCTCTATCGCCTGTTCGTCGCGGCAGGGGTGCCGGCGCCGCCGCGCCCGGTCGCCGCATGACCGGCGCGCGATGCTGACCCCGGTCGATCCCGGCCCCGCGGTCGTGGCGTGCAGCACCTGCCGACACGACCGCATGGCGCGCACCGATGGTGCGGGCGTCACCGGCGGCGCGCGGCTGATCGAGGCGCTCGAACGCATCAAGGCGGGCGACCCACGCTACGCCGGGATCGCGGTGCAGGCGATGCCGTGCCTCTTTGCCTGCGCAGACCATTGCACCGTCCACCTGCGCGCGCCGGGCAAGGTCGGCTACGTCCTCGGCCGCTTCGTCCCCGATGTGGAGGCGGCGCGCGCGATCCTCGATTACGCCGTCCATTATGCCGACAGCGAGCATGGCCGCGTCGCCTATGGCCTCTGGCCCGAAGGGGTGAAGGGGCATTTCATCACCCGCACCCCGCCGCCGGGTTTCGTCGCCGAATGACCGCCTTTCCGACCATCGCCGCCTTCGAGGCCGCGCTCGCCGACCTTCGCGCACCCGACACCCGCGCCCAGGAAGCCGCGCGCGTCCGGCAGGCGCAGCTCACCAAACCCGCCGGTTCGCTCGGCCGGCTCGAAGAGGTCGCGATCTTCTTCGCCGGCTGGCAGGGACGCGAGCGTCCGCGCCTAGATCGCGGCCGCGCCGCGATCTTCGCCGGCAATCATGGCGTCACCGCGCACGGGGTCAGCGCCTTTCCGCCCGGCGTCACCGCGCAGATGGTCGCCAATTTCCGCGCCGGAGGCGCGGCGATCAACGCGCTGGCGGCGGCTGCCGGGCTCGAACTGACCATCGTCGCGCTCGACCTCGACCGCCCGACCGCCGACTTCACCGCCGCCCCCGCGATGTCCGACGCCGAATGCCTCGACGCACTCAACGCCGGCGCCGCGACGGTCGATCCCGATCTCGACCTGATCCTGCTCGGCGAAATGGGGATCGGCAATTCGACCGCCGCCGCGGCGCTGTGCGCGCGCAGCTTCGGCGGCGACGCGGCGCGCTGGGTCGGGCCAGGCACCGGGGTCGACGATCAGGGCGTCGCGCGCAAGGTCGCCGTCGTCGAACGCGCGCTCGCCGTCCACGCCTATGCCGCGCCTTCGGCGTTCGAAACGCTGCGCCGCGTCGGCGGGCGCGAGATTGCGGCGATGGCGGGCGCCGCGCTGCACGCGCGCCGGCTCGGCGTCCCGGTGCTGCTCGACGGCTTCATCGGCTGCGCCGCGCTCGCGCCGCTCGCCGTCGACAATCCTGCGATCACCGGTCATTGCCTCGCGGGCCATTGTTCGGCCGAACCCGGCCACGCCGCGCTGCTCGCCGCGCTCGGGCTCGACCCGCTGCTGATGCTCGACATGCGGCTCGGCGAGGGCAGCGGCGGCGCGGTCGCGGCGGGGGTGATCCGCGCCGCGCTCGCCGCGCATAACCAGATGGCGACCTTTGCCGAAGCCGCGGTGTCGGGGTCGCTGTGACGAGTTTCGCGCTCCATTTTCTGCGCCACGGCGCGCCCGCCACGCCGGGTCTGCTGCTCGGGCGCACCGATATGGCGCCGACCGCTGCCGGCATCGCCGCCTGCGCGGCGCAGGCCGCCGGCCTCGCGGTCGAGACGCTGATCAGTTCGAACCTCTGCCGTGCGCGCGACGCGGCAACCCTGATCGGCGCGGCGGCCGGATTGCCGGTCGTGTCCGATCCGCGCTGGCGCGAACTCGACTTCGGCGACTGGGACGGCCGCCCCGGATCGGCAATCGACGCCGAAGCGCTCGGACGCTTCTGGAGCGACCCCGACGCGCATCCGCCGCCGGGCGGCGAACCCTGGTCGGCGCTCGTCGGACGCGTGTCGGCGGCGCTCGCCGATCTCGCGCCGCGCCCGACCCTGATCGTCACCCACGGCGGCGCCATCCGCGCCGCGCTCCATCGCCTCTGCGGTTTTGACCAGCGCCAGCTCTGGTCGTTCGACCTGCCCTATGCGGTGCTCGTCTCGCTGCAAGTCTGGCCGGGTGAAAGCCCGCACGCGCAACTGGTGGCGATCCGGCCATGAAGAGCCTGATCGTCGCGATCCAGTTCCTGACCCGGCTGCCGACCCCGCGCTTCGCGGTCTCGGGCGACGAATTCGCGGCCTCGATGCGCTGGTTCCCCGCGGTCGGGCTGATCGTCGGCGGACTCGTCGCGGCGGCAGGCTGGGCCGGAGCGCGGCTCGATCCGTGGACCGGCGCTTTCTTCGCGCTGCTGTTCTGGGTCGCGGTAACCGGGGCGCTGCACCTCGACGGGCTCGGCGACATCGCCGACGCGCGCGGCGCCGCGCACAGGGACAAGGCGCACATGCTTGCCGCGATGTCCGACCCGCACGTCGGCAGCTTCGCGGTCGTCGCAATCGCGCTGCAACTGCTCGCCAAGCTCGTCCTGCTCCACGCGCTGCTCGACGCGCACGCCTGGGCCGCGATCGCGCTCGTCCCCTTCGCCGCGCGCATCGGCCCTTTGCTCTGGTCGCGCTGGCTGCCCGATCTCCACACCGGGCTCGGGTCGAAGTTCCGCGGCGCGATACGCCCCGTCGATGTCCTTGTCTGGGCGCTGGCGCTCGGTACCGCCGCCATCTGGTCGCGGTCGCTGCTCGCCGCGCCCTTCGTGCTGATTCTCTGGGGCTGGTGGCTCCATCGCACGATCGGCGGCATCTCGGGCGACGGCCATGGGGCGGGGATCGAGGTGAGCGAGAACGCGCTGCTGCTCGCCGCGCTCGTCTGGCTCCATCTCGCATGAACGGCGACTGGACCTGGCACGGCGGCGCGCTCGCGGCGGCGCAGCGGCATTTCGGCGGCGACGCGCGCGACTGGATCGACCTGTCGACCGGGATCAACCCCGATCCGTGGCCGGGCGTGGCCAGTCTCGCGATCGACTGGCAGCGATTGCCCGAAGCCGGCGCACTCACGGCGTTGGAAACCGCAGCCGCCACCAGCTTCGGGATCGATCCCGCCTATGTCTGCGCGGTGCCGGGGAGCGAGATCGGACTCCGCCTCACCGGCCGCCTGATCGGCGGCGCGGCACACCATGTCGTCCCCGCCTATCGCACTCATGGCGCGATGATCGCCGCCAGCACGCCGGTCGGCGCCGACGACATGATGCAGCATGGCGATACGCTGATCCTCGCCAATCCGAACAACCCCGACGGGCGGTGCCTCACCCCCGATATGCTCGCCGCGCTGCTGGACCGGCGCGACGCGGGGAGCTGGCTGCTCGTCGACGAAGCCTTTGCCGACGGCGATCCGGCGGCGAGCGTCGCCCCGCTTGTCGGCGACGGAGCGCGGTTGATCGTCTTTCGTTCGTTCGGAAAATTCTTCGGGCTCGCGGGGGTACGCCTCGGCTTCGTAATCGCGCCGCGCGACATCGTCGCCGGGCTGCGCGACCTGCTCGGCGCCTGGCCCGTCTCGGCGGCAGCGGCGGCGATCGGCACCGCGGCGTATCGCGATACGGGCTGGATCGCCGCGACGCGGGCCGCCCTGCCGCGCCGCGCCGCGGCGCTCGACGCGATGCTCGCGCGGCGCGGCTACACCGCCACCGGCGCCTGCCCGCTGTTCCGCCTGATCGAGACGGAGGGTGCCGGCGCATTGTTCGAGCGGCTGGCGCACGCGCGCATCCTGACGCGCCCCTTCGCCGAACGCCCCGACTGGCTGCGCCTCGGCCTGCCCGCCGACGCCGACGCGCTGGCGCGGCTCGAGGCGGCGCTTGGCTGAGCCGGTCGCTCTCGCCGCGCTGGCGCTCGACGCCGTGCTCGGCTGGCCGCAGGCGCTCTATCGCCGCATCGGTCATCCGGTCGGTCTCTTCGCGCGCCTGATCGCGGGCTGCGAGCGGCGCTGGAACCGCCCCGAAGCGCGATTCGCGACGCGACGTGCCCTCGGCACGCTGACGCTGCTGCTGCTCATCGGTGTCGTCGGCGGCGCGGCCTGGGGTCTCGAAGCGCTGCTGCTCGCACATCTCGGCCCGCACGGCTGGATCGCCGTCGCGCTGCTCGCCTGGCCCGCACTCGCGCAGCGCAGCCTGTTCGATCATGTCGGCGCGGTGGCCGCGGCGCTTGAAGGCGGCGACCTGCCCGCCGCGCGCATCGCGGTGAGCGCGATCGTCGGCCGCGACACCGCCGCGCTCGACGAAAGCGGCGTCGTGCGCACCGCGATCGAGAGCCTCGCCGAAAGCTTCTGCGACGGCGTCGTCGCGCCATTCTTCTGGCTCTTGCTGCTCGGGCTGCCCGGCGTCTGGGCGTACAAGGCGATCAACACCGCCGACAGCCTGATCGGGCACCGCGAGGAACGCTGGCGCGCTTTCGGCTGGGCGGCCGCGCGCAGCGACGACCTCGCAAATTTCGTCCCCGCGCGTCTGTCGGGGATGCTGCTCTGCCTTGCCGGAGGACGCGGCTGGCGCACGATGCGACGCGATGCGCGCAAGCATGCCTCACCCAACGCCGGCTGGCCCGAAGCAGCCATGGCAGGCGCTTTGGGGGTTCGGCTCGCGGGACCGATCGCCTATGACGGCGTCATGCACGCCAAAGACTGGATCGGCGACGGACGCGAAGTCGCCGCGGCGCCCGACATTCGCCGCGCCTTGCGCGTCTATCTGGGCGCCTGCGCCCTGCTGTGGCTCATCGCCGGAGGTTTTGCATGGGCGCGCTGATGCTCCAGGGCACCGGGTCCGACGTCGGCAAGTCGGTGCTCGTCGCAGGGCTGTGCCGCGCCTTCGCCAACCGCGGGCTGGCGGTGCTGCCGTTCAAGCCGCAGAATATGTCGAACAATGCCGCCGTGACGTCGGACGGCGGCGAGATCGGACGCGCACAGGCGCTGCAGGCGCTCGCCTGCCGCGTCGCGCCGCACAGCGACATGAACCCCGTGCTGCTAAAGCCGCAGGCCGACCGTACCTCGCAGCTCATCGTCCATGGCCGCGTGCGCGGCACGCTCGGCGCCGCCAATTTCCGCGAGGCGCGCCGCCCGCTGCTCGCCGAGGTGATGCAGAGCTATGAACGGCTGCGCGGCCAGTGCGACCTCGTCATCGTGGAGGGCGCGGGGTCGCCCGCCGAGATCAACCTGCGCGCCGGCGACATCGCCAACATGGGCTTCGCGCGCGCCGCCGGCCTTCCGGTGATTCTCGTCGGCGACATCGACCGCGGCGGGGTGATCGCCTCGGTGGTCGGGACCAGGACGGTGATCGATGCCGCGGATGCCGCGATGATCCGCGGCTTCCTGATCAACAAGTTCCGCGGCGACCTCGCGCTGTTCGCGGACGGTTATCGCGCGATCGAAGACCGCAGCGGCTGGCGCGGCTTCGGCGTCGTCCCCTGGCTCGCCGCCGCCGCGCGACTGCCGAGCGAGGATGCGGTGATCCTCGAACGCCGCGCCGATGCGCGCGAGGGGCGCAAGCTGATTGCCTGTCCGATCCTGCCGCGCATCTCGAACTTCGACGATCTCGACCCCTTCAAGCTCGAACCCGGGGTCGAACTCGTCATGGTCCCCCCGCGCCGCCCGATTCCTGCCGAGGCGGCGATCGTCGTCCTGCCGGGATCGAAAGCGACGATCGCCGACCTCGCGGCGCTGCGCACCGAGGGCTGGGACATCGACATCATGGCGCACCACCGGCGCGGCGGACTGATCGTCGGGCTGTGCGGGGGCTATCAGATGCTCGGCCGCCGCATCGCCGACCCGCATGCGATCGAGGGACCGGCGTCCGAAGCAACGGGGCTCGGGCTGCTCGACGTCGACACCCTATTATCGCCGGCCAAGACGCTGCGCCCCGCGCGCGGCACCGCGCTGGATACGCCGGTCGAGGGCTATGAAATGCATATGGGCGAAACCCGGGGGCCCGACACTGCGCGGCCCTTCGCCCTGCTCGAGGACGGCGGCACCGACGGCGCGGTCGATCGCAGCGGCACGGTGATTGGCTCCTATCTCCACGGCCTCTTCGCCTCGCCCGGCCTGCGCCGCGCGCTGCTCGCCCGCATCGGGGTCGAGGGGAGCGGGCGCGACTATGCCGCCGACGTCGACGATGCGCTCGACGCGATCGCCGCCGAACTTGCCGCGCACGTCGACCTCGACGGCCTGCTGCGCATCGCGCGGGGCGGCGCGTGACATCGCGCCGCCTGTTCGTCCTCGGCGGCGCGCGTTCGGGCAAGAGCCGCCTTGCGCAGCACCGCGCCGAAGCGCTCGCCGGACGCCATATCTTCGTCGCGACCGCCGAGGCCTATGACGACGAGATGCGCGATCGCATCGCGCGCCACCGCGCCGACCGCGACGCGCGCTGGTCGACCGTCGAGGCGCCGCGCGACCTCGCCGCCATGCTCGCCGCGCACGACGCGGACGATGCGGTCATCCTCGTCGACTGCCTGACGCTGTGGGTATCGAACCTGCTGCTCGCCGGGGCCGATATCGGCGCCGCGACCGATGCCCTGCGCAATGCAATGGCAAGCATCCGGGGCCGGCTCATCCTCGTCGCGAACGAGGTGGGTTACGGGATCGTCCCCGACAATGCGCTCGCGCGCCGCTTCCGCGACGACGCCGGGCGCGTGAATCAGACGGTCGCGGCGATAGCGGACGAGGTCGTTCTGGTCGCCGCAGGGTTGCCGCTGCGCCTCAAATGACGGGCTGCGCTGGCCGCTCCGCGCTCTTAGTGCTTGCGGCCGAAATCGGGCGCGGCATCGTCCTGTCCCTGCTCGATGATCGAGCGACGGATCGTGCGCGTGCGCGTGAACCAGTCCTCGAGCTTGGCGCCGTCGCCACGGCGGATCGCCTGCTGGAGCACGGTCAGATCCTCATTGAAACGCTGCAAGGTCGCGAGCACCGCATCCTTGTTGGCGAGAAACACGTCGCGCCACATCACCGGGTCGCTCGCGGCGATACGCGTGAAGTCGCGGAAACCGCCCGCCGAATATTTGATAACCTCGCTCTCGGTCACTTCCTCAAGTTCGCTCGCGGTGCCGACGATCGTATAGGCGATCAGGTGCGGCAAATGGCTCGTCACCGCGAGCACCATGTCGTGATGCGCGGCGTCCATGACGTCGACCCGCGCGCCGAGCGCCTCCCAAAAGGCGGACAGCGCGGCGACCGCGTCTTCGGACGCCCCCGCGCCGGGGGTGACGATGCACCAGCGCCCTTCGAACAGGCTCGCAAAACCGGCCGCCGGCCCGCTGTTCTCGGTCCCGGCGACCGGGTGCGCCGGAATGACGGCATGATCGGGGAGCGCCTTCGCCAGCGCCTCGGCGACGCTGGTCTTCGACGAACCGACGTCCGAAATGATCGCGTCGGCCTTGAGCCCCGGCGCCATGGCGCGCGCCGCGTCGGCCATGCGCCCGACCGGCACCGCGAGGATCACCAGATCGGCCCCGGCGACGGCTTCGACCGCATCGTCGACGATGGCATCGCACAGCCCCAGCGCGCGCGCCTCGTCGCGTACCGCGGCGCTGGCGTCATGCCCGGTCACCGTCACCAGGGGCATGCGCTCGGCAATCGCACGTGCGAGCGACGAGCCGATCAGCCCCAGCCCGACAACGGCAACCTTTTCTATTGCCATCAGCCTTCGACCGCGGCGCGGATCGCCGCGGCGAGCCCGCGCGTCTCGTCTTCGGTGCCGATCGTCATGCGCAGCGCGCCCGGCAGCCCCTGCCCCGGCAGCCAGCGCACGATATAGCCTGCATCCATCAGCCGGTTGTAGACCGTCTCGGCACTCACCGCGCCCTCGAACAGCACGAGCAGGAAATTGCACGCCGACGGCACGACGCGCAGGCCATGGTTGCCGAGGCTTTCGATTTCGCCCGTCAGCCAGGCGCGCCACCTGGCATTATGCTCGCGGCTGCTTGCGACGAATGCCTCGTCGCCGAGCGCCGCGACCGCCGCCGCCTGTCCGGCGCGGGTGACGTTGAACGGCAGGCGGATGCGGTGCAGCGCCGAAATCACCTCGGCGCTGGCATAGCCCCAGCCGATGCGCTCGGCGGCAAGGCCGTGGATCTTCGAAAAGGTGCGCGTGACGAAAACATTGGGCTCGGTCTTGGCGAGCTCGAGCCCGCCGTCATCCTCGGCCGCCGACAGATATTCGCTATAGGCCTGATCGATCACGAACAGCACATTCTTCGGCAGCCCGGCGTAGAGCCGCTGGACCTCCGCGCGCGTTGCGAGCGTGCCGGTCGGATTGTTCGGATTGGCGAGATAGACGACGCGCGTCCGCTCGGTCACCGCCGCGAGCAAGGCATCGACGTCGGTCGCATAATCCTTGTCGTCAGCCTCAACCGGCACCGCGCCGACGCGGCGCGCCGCGATCTCGTACACCGCGAAGCCATAGCGCACATAGAGAATCTCGTCCCCCGCCCCGGCATAGGCGCCCGCTGCAAGGTGGAGCAGTTCGTCCGACCCGTTGCCGCAGATCACCCGCGCGGGATCGAGCCCGAACTTCGCGGCGATCGTCTCGCGCAGCTCGTTGGCACCCGGATCGGGGTAGCGCGACAGGGCGTCGGGGGCGCCCTGCGCCGCGGCAAAGGCCGCCCGCGCCTTTTCGCCCGTGCCGAGCGGATTTTCGTTTGCGCTCAGTTTGATCAGCGGTCGGCCATCGGCGCCTGCCGACTTGCCGGGAACATAGGGAGCGATGCCGCTGATCCACGGCTTCGGGGTGAGGGTCGGGGTCGCGTCGGTCATGCCGCGCCGTTTAGCGGCTGCGCGGCCCGAGTCCAGCACGTTGACAGCCCCCGCCCGCGCGCTTAGCCCCGCGCGATCATGGCGAGCCTGCTCCACCAGATTCAGCACCAGGGCGTGACGATCGCGAAACCGCTGCCGCTCGACAGCGGACAGGTGCTGCCGTCGGTGACGATCGCCTGGCAAAGCTATGGCGCGCTCAACGCCGACCGGTCGAACGCGGTGCTGATCTGCCACGCGCTCACCGGCGACCAATATGTCGCGAGCGACCATCCGGGGACGGGCAAGCCCGGCTGGTGGGCGCGCATGGTCGGCCCCGGCAAGCCGATCGACACCGACCGGTTCCACATCATCTGCGCCAATGTGCTCGGCAGCTGCATGGGGTCGAGCGGCCCCGCGACTCCCGATCCGGCGAGCGGCGTCCCGCTCGGCATGGCCTTCCCGGTGATCACCATCGCCGACATGGTGCGCGCGCAGGCGATGCTGCTCGACCATCTCGGCATCGACCGGCTGCACGCGGTGGTCGGCGGCTCGATGGGCGGGATGCAGACGCTCGCCTGGGCCGCGCACTATCCCGAACGCCTCAAGTCGGCCGTCGTGATCGCCAGCGCAGCGCGCCATTCGGCGCAGAACATCGCCTTTCACGAGGTCGGCCGACAGGCGATCATGGCCGATCCCGACTGGCAGGACGGCCAATATTACGGCAGCGCGCGCGCGCCCACGAAAGGACTCGCGGTCGCGCGCATGGCGGCGCACATCACCTATCTGTCCGAAGAAGGGCTGACCGAGAAATTCGGCCGCCGCCTGCAGGCGCGCGACATCAAGAGCTTCGGGTTCGACGCAGATTTCCAGATCGAATCTTATCTGCGGCATCAGGGGCTGGCCTTCACCGATCGGTTCGATGCCAACGCCTATCTCTACATCACCCGCGCGATGGACTATTTCGATCTCGCCGAGCCGCACGACGGCCGCCTCGCGGGCGCGTTCGCGGACGCCAGGGACGTGCGCTTCACGCTCGTCAGTTTCGACACCGACTGGCTCTATCCGACCGCCGAATCGCGCCGCATCGTCCAGGCGCTGCAAAGCGTCGGCGCCGCCGCGAGCTTCGTCGAGCTTTCGGCGCCCTTCGGCCACGACAGCTTCCTTCTCGACGTGCCCGCGCTCGACCGCATCGTCGCGGGCGCGCTCGGCGGAGGCTTTTGATGGCGCTGCGTCCCGACCTCGCGATCATCGCCGGCGCGGTGCCACCGGGTGCGCGCATCCTCGACGTCGGCTGCGGCGATGGCGAACTGATCGAGGCGTTGCAGGCGCGCGGCGTCGATGCGCGCGGGCTCGAAATCGATCCCGCCAACGTCACCGCGGCGATCGCGCGCGGCCAGTCGGTGGTGCAGGGCGACGCGAACCACGACCTCGCCGACTATCCCGACGATGCCTTCGACTATGCGATCCTGTCGCAGACGCTCCAGACCACCGAGCGCCCCGACCTGGTGGTCGACGAACTGCTGCGCATCGCGCCGCGCGCCTTCGTCAGCTTCCCCAATTTCGCCCACTGGCGGGTGCGGCTTGCCCTGCTGTGGGGCGGGCGCATGCCGGTGACGCGCCTACTGCCCGTCGCCTGGTACGAGACCCCGAACATCCACCACGTCGCCGTCAGCGATTTCCGCGACCTGCTGCGCGACAAGGGCATCGGAGTCGAGGGAGCCTGGTATCTGTCGGGCGACAAGCCGACCAGCGACGCCGCCGCCAGCTGGCGCGCCGAACATGCGATCTTCCTGATCCGGCGGGCATAGCCGCAGCCCTCCCCCGTCGCGCGTCAACGGGACGGGGGATCGTCAGCGCTTCCGGATTCCGTCGGCGATCAGCGCATTGGCGCGCGCCGCAACAGCGGCGACATCGTCCTCGGTATCCCACACGCCGAAGCGCAGCCCCAGAAACACGTTCATTCCCATGATCGCCCACGCCTCGACCTCGCCCAGGCCGTCGCGCAACTCGCCGCCGGCGCCGCCCGCCTGCAATCGCGCCGCGATGCGCTCGGCGGTGGTCGCATAATGGGCACGGAAACTGTCGGGATCGACGAATTCGGCCTCGTCGACGATCCGGTAGATTTCCTGATGCGCGCGCGCGAACTGAAGAAAGGCCGCAAGGGCCCTCCCCTCGGCGTCGATCGCGCCGGTCGCACCTTCCATCGCCGGCGCGACATGGTCGCGCACGCGGTTCGACATGTCGGCGACGAGCCCGCGGAAGATCGCATCCTTCGAATCGAAATAGGTGTAGAAGCTGCCGAGCGCGGTCCCCGCGCGGCGTGTGATGCCGCTGATCGAGGCATCGTGAAAGCCGCGCTCGCCGAACTCGACCGCCGCCGCGTCGAGCAATTTACGCAGCGTCCGGCGCCCGCGCTCGGTACGCGGCACCTTGTCGGGATTGCCCGCCTCGGCATCGGGCATCGCAACGCGCGGCTGGTCCATCATCTGCCTTCCCGTCCTCCCCGCTTCGGGCGCCGCACGCACCCCTCGAAACGGGCACCGCGCCGCGGCCAGCGTGGCTTTTTCGCATCACTGCCGACCAAAAGACAGCAGTTTCATATTCCAAGTTGAAACTTGGTTCACCTTTCATTATTGACCGGCGCGCGGCTTGGCAAGACCGGGCCCAAGAATTTCATAACGGGGCGGCGAGGGGTCGCCCGCGACATGGGAGATGATCATGCGTCCTTTCGCCCGCCGCCTGCGCCGTGCCGTCTGTGCCACCACCACGCTGAGCCTGCTCGCCTTCGCCCCGTCCGCCTTCGCACAGGACAGCGATCCCGCTGCGAGCGCCGATGAAGGCAGCGAGGAAATCATCGTCACCGCACGGCGCCGCGACGAACGCCTGCTCGACGTGCCGATCGCGGTGAGCGCGATCTCGGGTGACGCGCTCGAGGCGCGCGGCGCGCTCGACCTCACCGACGTCGGCAACATCACCCCGAACACCACGCTCGAAACCTCGCGCGGAACCAATTCGACGCTCAGCGCCTTCATCCGCGGCGTCGGCCAGCAGGATCCGGTCCCGGGCTTCGAGGCGGGCGTCGGCATCTACCTCGACGACGTCTATCTCAACCGGCCGCAGGCCGCGGTGCTCGACATCTATGACGTCGAACGGATCGAGGTGCTCCGCGGGCCGCAGGGCACGCTCTACGGCCGCAACACGATCGGCGGCGCGGTCAAATATGTCACCAAGATGCTGCCGCAGGACTTCAGCCTGAAGGCGCGCGCCACCTATGGCACCTACGACCAGGCCGAGGGCGTGCTGACGGTCAGCGCCCCCGTCACCGACATGCTCCGCATCGGCGGTTCGGTCGCACGCCTGTCGCGCGGCGGCTTCGGCGACAACCTGACCGTGCCCGGGGTCGAGAATTACAACAAGGATGTGTGGGCGGGCCGCGGCACGCTCGAATTCGGCGGCTATGGCGCGCCGGTGCTGATCCGCATCTCGGGCGACTATACCCGCGACAAGTCGGATCCGCGCAACGGCCACCGCCTGATCCCCGGCCTGCTCTCGGGCGCCCCCGTCCTCGACGACGTCTACGACACCCGCGCCGGGCTCAACGATCCGAAGCAGGACATCAAGGCCTGGGGCCTCGCGATGAATGTTTCGGCCGAACTCAGCGACAATCTGACGCTGCGCTCGATCAGCTCGTGGCGCAAGGACACCAGCTACACCCCGATCGATTTCGACAGCCTCGCGAGCGTCGACGTCGACGTTCCCGCCGTCTATCGCAACGAACAGCTGAGCCAGGAATTCCAGCTCCTCTACGACAGCGACCGGCTGCACGGGCTCGTCGGCTTCTATTATCTCGACGCCAAGGCCTACACCAAGTTCGACGTGCTGCTCGCGACCACGGGTACGCTGCTCAGCCTGCCCGGCTTCGCGCAGCAGACGATCGGCGACGTGCGCACCGACACCTGGTCGGTGTTCGGCGACTTCACCTTCGACGTCACCGACCGGCTGCACATCTCGGCCGGCGGCCGCTACACCGTCGATCGGCGCGACAGCTTCGTCTTCAAGCAGAACCGCCTGTTCGGTGCCGACCCCGAATTCGGCGGCACCGGGGTGGCACTCGGCGCGCCGATCACCAATTTCAACGGCAAGGCGCGCTTCAAGAAATTCACCCCGCGCGCGTCGATCTCCTATGACGTCCACGACGACCTGATGATCTACGCATCCTATTCGAAGGGCTTCAAGGGCGGCGGCTTCGACCCGCGCGGCAGCGCCAACGTCCGCGCGATCGACGTCAACAACGACGGCGTCTTCGCCTATGACGAGATATACAACTTCTTCCTGTTCGAGCCCGAAACGGTCGACAGCTACGAAGCCGGGATCAAGGGCGCGACCGCCGACGGCAACATCAACTTCGCGCTGACCGGCTTCTACGCCGATTACAAGAATGTCCAGATTCCGGGTTCGGTCGGCATCGACGCGAACAACGACGGCATCTTCGAAGGCTTCTCGGGCGTCACCACCAACGCCGCCTCGGCAACCTTCAAGGGGCTGGAACTCGAAACCTCGGCGCGCTTTGCGCACGATTTCGCCGGCGCCGGATCGCGGATGAGCTTCCAGGGCACGCTCGGCTATATCGACGCGCAGTACGACGAGTTCATCGGCAACCTCGGCACCGACGTCTCGGACATCACCGACATCCAGAACACGCCGAGCTGGACCGCTTCGGGCACGCTCGGCGCGCTGGTTCCGGTCGGCGACGGCGACGTCAACTTCTCGACCACCCTCTCGTATCGCAGCAAGACGCAGCAGTTCGAATATCCCAGCCCCTATCTCGACCAGAAGGGCTATGCTTTGTGGGACGCCAGCCTCGTCTACAGCTTCGGCGGCGACCGCTATTCGATCGGCGTCCACGGCAAGAACATCCTCGACAAGCGCTACAAGACCTCGGGCTACCAGTTCCTCGTCGTCAACCCGGCGACCGGCCTGCCCGTCACCAACGCCAGCGGCCTGCCGACCCCGTCGCTCGGCCGCGAAGGCGTCGCGACGGTCTTCTACGGCAACCCGCGGCAGGTGTTCGTCACGGGGACGGTGAAGTTCTGACCGGGAATTTATCGAAAAAGGGGGGAGAGGGGCGCTGGCGACAGCGCCCCTTTTTCTTTGTGTGGTCACCCTGATAGGGTCAGGTCATGAGCGATCCTCGATATATCCATCTGTCCGCTGGCGGGGAATTGCCCCTACTCCCCGCGCACCCATTCAAGGCCGTGGTGATCATCGAGATGCCGGTAACCCCCGAATGGCGTGACCTGACCAGCACATGGCTCGTGGAAAGCGGATGCCGATACATGATGGCATGGGGGCACGAATGTACCCTCTGGGACGACAGCGTGGATTGGGCCAGTCTCGAACAGTTCGACTACGGTAACAGTCCCGACGCCCCTTTCGTCATGACCACTTGGCACGACAAGGAACCACTTTCCGAGGTTCTCTGGTTCGCCGGCTACGCCGCCTCACATCCCGACATCGTGCTTGAACAGCTTATACTCATCCACATCGCGCCGCAGGGCGAACAGGCGAGAATATTGAAGGCGTTTCGCGAAGCACAGTCCGGCTGACCGGCTCTTCACCCGCCCAGCACCGGCGCACCGCCCCGCGCGACCATGCGTTCGCCATCGATCACGATCGGGCTCGCCACGCCATCGACGAACGCGCCCTCGGGGCGGAAGCGCAGGCCGCGCGCGATCACCTGCGGGTCGGCGAATACCCCGGCGAGGTCGTTGATCGGCCCCGCGGGAACATCCTCGGCCTCGAGCGCGAGCGACAAGGTCTGCGCGTCCCAGCCCGCGATCTTCGCCGCGAGCAGCGGGATCAGCTCGGTGCGGTTCGCGAGCCGCGCCGCATTGGTCGCAAAGCGGGCTTCGTCGGCCCAGCCGGCCTCGCCGAGCACCGCGCACAGCTTCCTGAACTGCCCGTCGTTGCCGACCGCGATCACCAGCTGGCCGTCGGCGGTCGCAAAGGCCTGATAGGGGACGACATTGGCATGGCCATTGCCCATGCGCTTCGGCGACACCCCGCTCGCCAGATAATTGGCGGCCTGGTTGGCGAGCACCCCGACCTGGCAATCGAGCAGCGCCATGTCGATATGCGCGCCGGCGCCGGTGACGTCACGGCGTCGCAACGCGGCGAGGATCGCGACCGCCGAATACATCCCCGTGAAGATATCGGCGTAGGCGACGCCCGCCTTTTGCGGCGCACCGTCGGGCTCGCCGGTCAGCGACATCGCGCCGCCCATCGCCTGGATGATGAAATCATAGCCCGCGCGGTGCGCATAGGGGCCGGTCTGCCCGAACCCCGTGATCGAGCAGACGATCAGCGTCGGGAAATCGGCACGCAACGTCGCGGGGTCGAGCCCGTATTTGGCGAGCCCGCCAAGCTTGTAATTCTCGATCACCACATCGGCCCCGGCGATCAGCGCGCGCACCTCGGCCTGTCCCGCGGCGGTCGCAATGTCGATCGCCACCCCCGACTTGCCGCGGTTGGTGCTGTGATAATAGGCCGCGCCCAGATTTTCGCCGTCGGCGCCCTCGATGAAGGGCGGCCCCCACAGTCGCGTGTCGTCGCCGGCGCCCGGACGCTCGACCTTGACAACCTCGGCGCCAAGATCGGCGAGCAATTGTCCGCACCAGGGACCCGCAAGCACCCGCGCCAGTTCGACGACGCGGATGCCCGCCAGCGGCTTCGGGTCAGGCAAAGGCCGAAATGCCGGTGATCGCACGGCCGAGGATCAGCGCATGGACGTCGTGCGTGCCCTCATAGGTGTTCACCGTCTCGAGGTTCACCGCGTGGCGGATGACATGATAGTCGGCCGAAATGCCGTTGCCGCCGTGCATGTCGCGCGCCACCCGCGCGATGTCGAGCGCCTTGCCGCAATTGTTGCGCTTGAGCAGGCTGATCATGTCGGGCGCGACATGGCCCTCGTCGATCAGCCGGCCGACGCGCAGCGCGGTCTGCAGCCCCAGCGCGATTTCGGTGAGCATGTTGGCGAGCTTCAATTGCACGATCTGGTTCGCCGCGAGCGGACGTCCGAACTGCTTGCGCTCGAGCGTGTAATTGCGCGCCGCCTCGTAGCAGAATTCGGCCGCGCCCATCGCGCCCCAGCCGATGCCGTAGCGCGCACGGTTGAGGCAGCCGAAGGGCCCCTTGAGCCCCGAGACGTGCGGCAACAGCGCATCCTCGCCGACCTCGACCCCGTCCATCACGATCTCGCCGGTGATCGAGGCGCGCAAGGACACCTTGCCCTCGATCTTCGGCGCCGACAGACCCTTCATGCCCTTTTCGAGGATGAAGCCGCGGATCGCGCCGTCATGCGCTTCCGACTTCGCCCACACGACGAAGACGTCGGCGATCGGCGAATTGGTGATCCACATCTTCGCGCCCTTGAGGCGGTAGCCGCCCGCGATCTTTTCGGCGCGGGTGCGCATGCCGCCGGGGTCGCTGCCCGCGTCGGGTTCGGTCAGCCCGAAACAGCCGACGAGTTCGCCCGACGTCAGCCCGGGCAGATATTTGCGCTTCTGTTCCTCGCTGCCATAGGCGTTGATCGGGTGGATCACGAGGCTGCTCTGCACCGAACAGGCCGACCGGTACCCCGAATCGATCCGTTCGACCTCGCGCGCGATCAGCCCGTAGCTGACATAGCTCAGGCCCGCGCCGCCATATTCGGGGTCGATCGTCGCACCGAGCAGCCCGAGCGCCCCCATCTCCGACATGATCTCGCGGTCGAACCGCTCTTCGAGGAAGGCCGAGGTCACGCGCGGCAGCAATTCGCCTTCCGCATAGGCGCGCGCGGCGCCCTGGATCATCCGCTCCTCCTCGCTGAGCTGGGCGTCGAGCATCAGGGGGTCGAGCGGGTCGAGCGCGACGACGCGCTGCGGATCGGCGAGGGCCATGGAACGGGGCTTTCTCTTGACGCGAGCGCCCCGGACCGGAACGCGCGCTAGGGGGTGGTCGCGGCCGGGGCTTTTCCGGCCATCGCGGCAGCGGCGCTGTCACGCGGCTCCAATATCGCTGCGGTCTCGATCAGGTCAAGCGCCCGGCGTGCCTCGTTGTAGCGGCGCGCATCGATCAGCCAGTCGTTCGCCGCGGCCGCACCGGGCATCGCCTGTACCTCCTCGATCGCCTTGTCGGCCATGCCCGCGGCGAGGTACCGCCGCGCGCGGTCGAGGCGTTCGGTCGCACGCGGCGACTGCGTGCCCGCGGCGCGCACCACGAACAATTCGCCCAGTTCGCGGCGCAGCCCGGTCCACAGGCTGCCACCGTCGCCCTGTCGTCCCACCAGTTCGGGGGCGGCCGCGTCGAGTTCGGCGCGCAATTGTTCGAGCGTCACCGGCTCGCGCGAGGTGTCGATGATCGTCTTGACCGCATTGGGCTGGTCGTCGCCGAAGCGCAGCCGCAGCTGCGCCTCGAGATAGCCGAGCGACAGGCCGCGATCGAGCGCGCGGCGCACCGCAAAAGCGACGAGCAGTCCTTCGGCGCGCGAGGCATTGCCCGACGCCGACGCCGCTTCGAGCGTGATCCGCGACAGGCGCTGTTCGAGCTCGGCAACCCGTGCGGCGAGCGCATCGGCACCTTCGGGCGCGATCACCGCGAGCGGCGGCGGGGTCGTGCTCACCGGCGCCGGC
Organism: Sphingopyxis sp. YF1; assembly: GCF_022701295.1. NCBI lineage: Bacteria > Pseudomonadati > Pseudomonadota > Alphaproteobacteria > Sphingomonadales > Sphingopyxidaceae > Sphingopyxis > Sphingopyxis sp. YF1. Next base: position 3,809,192 of record NZ_CP033204.1, on the reverse strand, counting down.
GCTTCGCCCGACCCGGCCACCGCGAGCGTGCCGCCGGGGGTCACGGTATCGATCACGCGGGTCTGGGTGACGTTGCCGCCGGTTTCCAGCCACCGGTTCATCGCCCAGCCGCCCCCGACGATTCCGATCACCAGCAAGATCAGCCCGGCAATCGCCAAGCTACGGAAAGATGGCCCTTTGCTCGACCTTTCCTCGCCCGTCAGGACGGGGTTCTCGCTGCTTTCGATTGCCATAAACCTCTTTCGAACGACCCTATTTTTGCGCCTTTTGGCACAAATGATGCGCCGCTGTCACCATTGCCGCATCGTCGGGGGTGGGCGTAACGGTAACCCCGGCCCAGCCATCGCCCGCCGCTGCTGCCGCCTTCGCGCTGATCGCGATCAGCGACAGATGCGCGCGCCGCGCGCCGGCCAGCGCCCCGATCCGTGCCGCGCCGCGCGTCGAATGCGCCAGCACCACCGCCGGCGCCGCGGTCAGCGCATCCCACGCCGCGGGCGCTTCGAGCGGATCGACACCATAGCAGGGAAGCGGCGTCAGCGTCGCGCCCCGCGGGTCGAAGACCGAGCGCTCGCGTCCCGACAGCCACAGGATACGGGGCCTGTCGTACGACGTCATGGCGTCGATCAGATCCTGCGCGTCGGTCGCGCCGGTGCATTCGACGCGCAGCCCGGCCGCCGCCGCCGCCGCACCGGTCGCGCTCCCCACTGCGTGCACGGGCAGCGCGGCGAGCTTCGCCAGCTCCGGTCCGGCCAGCCGTACCGCCTGCGCGCTGGTCAGGAGCAATATGTCGAAATCGCCCGGATCGGGGGCGGTCCAGGGCAGCGCGTGCGCCGCGAACAGCGGCAGCGCGCGCGCGTCGAGCCCCAGCGCCGCCGCGCGAGCCACCGTCGCGGCATTGCCCGGCTCGGGCCGCGTGACGAGAACCGGCAGGCGCGCGCTCATGGCGCGAACAGGCGCCGCACCGTTTCGGGCGCTTCGGCGAGCAATCGCGCGGCAAGCGCCGCGACCGCGCCATCGGCGCCCACCAGCGTGTGGCCGATCGCATGGTCGGCGCCATCCTCGGAATAGATTTCGGCGTCGAGCCGCAGCGTGCCGTCGGCCTCGAAACGCGCGTGCGCCGCCACCGGCGAGCGGCAATCGCCCCCCAGCGCAGCCAGAAAGGCGCGCTCGGCGGCGACCGCACGATGCGTCGGTTCATGGTCGACCACGACGATCAGCCCGCGCGTCGCGGCATCGTCGCTGCGGCACTCGATCCCGATCGCGCCCTGCGACGCCGCGGGGAGCAGCGTCGCGATATCCTGCACCGTCCCGACGTCGTGCATGCCGAGCCGTTCGAGCCCCGCCGCCGCGAGCAAAGTCGCATCGGCATCGCCCGCCGCCAGCTTGGCGAGCCGCGTCGCGACATTGCCGCGCAGCAGCACCGCGTCGACATCGGGGCGCAGCCGCCGGATCTGCGCTGCCCGCCGCGGGCTGCTCGTTCCCAGCCGTGCGCCCTGCGGCAGGTCGGCGACCGTCGCCGCGACCGTCCCTTCGCGCACGACCAGCCGGTCGCGCGGGTCGGCGCGCGGCAGCATTGCCCCCAGCGCGAAGCGCGCGTCGCGGATCGTCTCGACATCCTTCAGGCTGTGCACCGCGATATCGATTGTCCCTGCGTCGAGCGCCGCATCGAGCTCACGCGTCCACAGCGCCTTGCCCCCGACCTCGGCAAGTGCGCGGTCCTGGATGCGGTCGCCGGTCGCGGTCATCGGCACGATGGCGAGCGCCGCCGGGTCGAGATCGTGCGCGGCGATCAGCGCGGCGGCCGCCATATGGGCCTGCGCCATCGCCAGCGGCGAGGCGCGCGTGCCGATGCGCAGCGGCCGGGCGGGAGTGGGAAGCGGGATCGAAGCCATGCGCCGCTGCTAGGGCGTCGCGGCGCGAAAGGGAAGATGCGCGATCGTCCCGCCCACCGCACCGACCCGTCCAGCCGGGCCTTGCCCTGCCGCGCCCCGTCCGCGTAAAGGGACGCGCAAGACCATGCCTCTCATCCTCGGCCTCGAATCGAGCTGCGACGAAACCGCGGCAGCGCTCGTCGACAGCGACCGGCGCATCCTCGCGCACCGCGTCGCGGGGCAGGAGGCCGACCACGCCCCCTATGGCGGCGTCGTCCCCGAGATCGCGGCGCGCGCGCATGTCGACCGCCTCGCACCAATCGTCGAACGCGTGCTCGCCGAGGCGGACAAGACGCTCGCCGACGTCGACGCGATCGCCGCGACCGCCGGCCCCGGGCTCATCGGCGGGGTGATGGTCGGACTCGTCACCGGCAAGGCGCTCGCGCACGCCGCGGGAAAGCCGCTGATCGCGGTGAACCATCTCGAAGGCCATGCGCTCAGCCCACGCCTCGCCGATCCGGACCTGCAATTCCCCTATCTGCTGCTGCTCGTCTCGGGCGGCCACTGCCAGCTTTTGCTCGTGCGCGGCGTCGGCGACTATCGCCGCCTGGCCACCACGATCGACGACGCCGCGGGCGAGGCGTTCGACAAGACCGCAAAACTGCTCGGCCTCGGTTACCCCGGCGGACCCGCGGTCGAGCGCATTGCGAAGGATGGCGACCCCAAGGCGGTGCCGCTGCCGCGCCCGCTCGTCGGCAGCGCCGAACCGCATTTCTCCTTCGCCGGATTGAAGAGCGCGGTCGCGCGCGCCGCCGCCAGCGGCGAACACAGCGTTCCCGACCTCGCGGCCTCCTTCCAGCAGGCGGTGGTCGACTGCCTCGTCGACCGCAGCCGCATCGCGCTGTCGGCTTGCCCCGAAGCGACGGCCTTCGTCGTCGCGGGCGGGGTCGCCGCCAACGGCGCGATCCGCACCGCGCTCACCGCGCTCGCGACCCGCCACGACAAGCCCTTCGTCGCGCCGCCCTTGTGGCTGTGCACCGACAATGGCGCGATGATCGCCTGGGCGGGCGCCGAACGCCTTGCGGCGGGCCTCACCGACCCGCTCGACGTCGCGGCGCGCCCGCGCTGGCCGCTTGATCCCGAGGCCGAGGTCGTGCGCGGCGCCGGGGTGAAGGCATGACGTCATACCGGAATTTCGGCGTCGTCGGCGGCGGCGCGTGGGGCACCGCGCTCGCGCAGCTGCTCGCGGCCGGCGGCGCGCCGGTGACGCTCTGGGCGCGCGAGGCCGACGTCGTCGCGGCGGTCAACACCGAGCATCGCAACCCGGTCTTCCTGCCTAGCGCGCCGCTGTCGTCGTCGCTGCGCGCGACCGGCGATCTCGCCGACCTCGGCGCGTGCGACGCGTTGCTGGTCGTCGTCCCCGTGCCCTATATGCGCGCGGTGCTCGCCGCGCTGCCCACCGGCGCGGCGCCGCTGATCCTGTGCAGCAAGGGCATGGAGGCGGACAGCTTCGCCTTCCCGGTCGACATCGCGCGCGACGTCGCCCCCGGGCGGCCGCTCGCGATCCTGTCGGGCCCGACCTTCGCGCACGAGGTCGCCGCGGGCCTGCCCACCGCGATCACTCTCGCCGCCGAAGAGGCCGCGCTCGCCGACGCGCTCGCGCAGGCAATCGCGCGCCCGCATTTCCGTCCCTATGTCTCGACCGACGTCATCGGCGCCGAGATCGGCGGTGCGGTCAAGAATATCCTCGCGATCGCGTGCGGCATCGTCGACGGCGCGGGACTCGGGCTCAACGCGCGCGCCGCGCTGATCAGCCGCGGCTTTGCCGAGATGACGCGCTTCGGACTCGCGCGCGGCGCCGCGGCCGAAACGCTCGCCGGCCTCGCGGGACTCGGTGACCTCGTGCTCACCTGCACATCGAGCAATTCGCGCAACTTCGCGCTCGGCCAGGGGCTCGGCCGCGGCGACGACATCGCGGCGCTGATGGCCGACCGCCGCACCGTCGCCGAGGGTGCGTTCAGTGCCCCGGTGGTCGCTGCCGCCGCCCACGCCGACGCCATCGACATGCCGATCACCGACGCCGTCGCGCGGCTCGTCGCGGGCGAGATCCGCGCCGCCGAAGCCATTCAGGCGCTGCTCAGCCGGCCGCTGCGATCCGAGGGCCGGTGACACGACGCACAAGATTGCCTGCCCCGTCGCGGCGCGCTAGGTTGCGCCGCGGGGAGAAGCAGAAGGGGCGCCAGGCTTGAGCCAGACGGATAGCGCGGTGCCGCTCGCATCGCCCCCTGCATCGGGTGACGCGCCCTCGCGCGACGCCGATACCGCTGCACTCGCCAAGGGCGGGCGCACCAATTTCTTCGGCTTCCTCCTGCGCCTCGTCGCGCGCCTGCCTTTCCTCTATGTCGCCGGCCGCTGGTACGGACCCGAAGCCGTCGGACGCTTCGCCTTTGCCGTGCTCGTCATCGAACTCGTCGCCCAACTCGCGACGCTCGGGCTCAAGCGCGGGCTGGCCGAACAGCTCAGCAAACCCGGCGCCGACCCGCGCATCACCGTGTGGGACGGCATGTTCGTCGCCTTCCTCGCCTCGGCGCTCGGCTCGCTCATCCTTTTCCTGCTGCCGCAATTCATGTTCCCGAGCGGCGACATCAGCGCCTCGGACCGCGCGATGGCCTTCCTCGTCTTCGCGATTGCCGGGACCGAGATCGCGCTCGCGGCCTGCGCCTATCGTTTCGACATCGGCGCGACGGTGCGCGCGCGCGCGGTGGTCGAACCGTGGGTGATCAGCATCGCCGCCGCGGGCTTCTGGTTCGTCTCGCCCCCCGACGGGCTGATGCTCTCCTACGCCGCCGCGATGCTCGGCGCCTTCCTCACCGCGCTCGTCCCGATGATCCGCCACTATGGCGGCCCGGGCGTCTGGCGTCCGCAACCGTCGCAGCTGATCCTGCTCGCGCGCCGCAACGCGCCGCTCGCCGCCGCCGACGCGATCGAATGGGGTACGCGCCGGCTCGACCTCTTCATCCTCGGCCAGTTCACCTCGCCGACGATCTACGGCATCTATTATATGGCGCAGCAGGTCGCCTCGCTGCCGCAGAAGCTCAAGACCAGCTTCGAACCGATTCTCGGCCCCGTGATCACCCGCAACCTCGCCGAAAACCGACTCGCCGCCGTGGCGGCGCAGGTCAGCCAGGTCGGCTTCTGGATCATCGCCGCGCAGGCCGGGGTCGCGCTCGCGCTCGGCATTCCGGGCGAAGCGGTGATGGGGCTCGTCGGTCCCGAGTTCGTCAGCGGCACCGCCGCGCTCGCCTTCCTGCTCGCCGCCGAGGTCGTCGCCGCAACCGCAGTCGTCAGCGAGGCGGCGCTCGTCTATGTCGCGCGCCACCGCAACCTGCTGATCAGTCTCGCGACGCTCGCGCTTCAGGCGCTGCTCAGCGTCGCGCTGATCCTTTGCGCACAGGCGATGGACCTGCCCCCCATCTCCTATGCCGCCGCGGTCGCGCTCGCGCTGATGCTTGCGCTCGGTTTCGCGTCGGTGGTCAAGGCGCGGCTGCTGTCGCGCATTCTGGAGGCTCCGGTGAACAGCCTGCGCTGGGCGCTCGTCTGGGCGACCGCGGGGGCGGCGATCCTCGGCTGGGGCGCAACGCAGCTTCCCGAATGGGCCGAACTGCTCGTCGGCGTTCCGGTGATCCTCGGCATCTACGCCTGGCTGATCTGGACGCGTGGTTTCGGCCCGGAAGATCGCGCGCTGTTCCGCAAGCACCCCGATTCCGCACCCCCAGCCGCGGCGTGATCTTCCGCCGCGGTCCCGGGCTGCGGTTGTCGGGGACTATTTCACCGCTTCCTGCGCCGCATCGCCGACATCCTGTGCGGCGTCGCCGACCTTTTGCGCCGCTTCGGTGATCGCACCGGTCTCGGCCCTCTCGTTGCCGAGGAACTGGAAGGCGATGAACGCGGCGACCGCGACGACGACCAGCAGCACCAGCATCATGCCCATGCCGCCGCCGCGCCGCGGCTCGCGGTCGACGATCGTCGTCGTGTGCGTCGTCCCGTCGGGATCGCGCGTGGTGTGGATTTCATCGGCCATAAGAAAACTCCTATGCTCAATGGCGCATAGGACGCTTCGCGCCGCCGAAGGTTCCTAGCCGAGGCGCTCGGCGACCTTGGCCTTGAGGTCGGTCTGCGCGCGCGGACCGACCTGCGCGATGATCTCGCGCGCGCAGACCGCGCCCATCGTCAGGCACTCGGCCATGCTGCGACCGTCGGCGAGCCCCGCCAGGAAACCCGCCGCGAACAGGTCGCCCGCGCCCGTCGTGTCGACGACCGTGTCGATCGGCTCGGCCGCGACCTCGGTGCGCTCGCCGCCCGCGAGCGCCACCGCCCCCTTTTCGCCGCGCGTCGCGACGAGGAGCGGCACTTCGGCCGCAACCTTGCCAAGCGCGGTCTCGAAATCGCCTTCCTGCGCCAGTTCGAGCAATTCGGCCTCGTTGGCGAACAGGATGTCGATCTCGCGCGCCGCCGTCATGCGGCGGAAATCCTCGCGATGCCCGGCAACGACAAAGGTATCGGACAGGGTGAAGGCGACGCGGCGCCCCGCGGCGCGCGCCAGCGCGATCGCTTCGGCCATCGCCGCGCGCGAGGCGTCGGCGTTCCACAAATAGCCTTCGAGATAAAGGATATCGGCCTCGGCGATCAGCGCGGCGTCGAGCGATTCGCGTCCCAGATTCTGCGATGCGCCGAGGAAGGTGTTCATCGTCCGCTGCCCGTCGGGGGTGACCAGGATCAGGCAGCGCGCGGTCGGTTCGCCGCCGGCGGCCGCCGGCGTGTCGAACGCGACGCCAAGCGAGGTCAGGTCGTGGGTGAACACCTGGCCGAGCTGATCCTTCGCGACCTGGCCGATGAAACCGCAGCGCCGCCCGAGCGCCGCCATCCCGGCGAGCGTGTTCGCGGCGCTGCCGCCCGACATCTCGACCGCCGGGCCCATCGCGGCGTAGAGGCGGGTGGCCTCGGCGGCGTCGATCAGCCGCATCGATCCCTTGACCAGCCCTTCGCTCTCGATCAGCGCGTCGTCGGCGCGGGCGATGACATCGACGATCGCATTGCCGATGGCGACGACATCGAAACGGGCGGTGGAGGCCATGAAATATCCTGTGCTGCGTGAAAAAAGCTGCGCGCGGCTTTAGGGACGCGGCGGCCGCAACGCAAGCGCGCCGCGCCGCACACCATCGCGACCGTTGCGGCGCTTGACGCGCCCCGCGCCGCCGCGCATCCCGGCGCAATGGCCCGCGCCGTCCATGCCCTGCTGCTCGCGCTCGGCGACCTGCCGCGCCGCCCCGTGCTCGCGATCCTCGTACAGAGCCTCGCGCTCACCCTGCTGATCCTCGCCGCCGCCGCGACCACACTCTTCTTCGCCGTGCGCCAGGCGCTCGACCATTGGCAATGGCTTCGCGGCGCCGACCTCGACATGGCAGGCATCGTGATTGCGCTCGGCCTGCTCGGCGCGAGCTGGCTGCTTTTCCGTGCCGTCGCGATCATGGTCGTCGGTCTGTTCGGCGACGCGATCGTCGCCGATGTCGAGGGACGCCACTATCCCGCCGCCGCGACGCGCGCGGTACGGGTGAGCTTTGCCCGAAGCCTGCGCCTCGGCCTCGCCTCGGTCGCCCGGCTCCTGCTGGTCAATCTCGCCGCGCTCCCCCTCTACATCGCGCTGCTCTTCACCGCGATCGGCGCGCCGCTGCTCGCCTTCGCGATCAACGCCGCGCTGCTCGGCCGCGACCTCGAAGCGATGGTGCTCGCGCGCCATCCCGATGCGCCGCGCCTCGATCGCGGCGCGCGCTGGGCGCTCGGCACGCTGTCCGCCGCGGCTTTCCTGGTGCCCGTCGTCAACCTGTTGGCGCCGATCCTTGCCGCGGCTATGGCCGTCCACCTCATTCACCTGCGCGCCGCCGGCGGGCAACAGGAGCGCCCATGACGTCTTTCCATCGCCCTCTCGCCGCCGCGCTCGGCACCCTCTCGCTTGCCGGATGCTCGGCCGCCGTCCCGGCGCCGCGCAGTTCGCCGCCACCCGTCGTCTCCGCACCGCCGCCGACGATCGTCCGCCCGGTGCAATCGAACAGCCTGATCGGCCAGAGCCCCGACGCGGTCGGCCGCCTGTTCGGCAAGCCGCGCCTCGACGTCACCGAGGGCGCGGCGCGCAAGCTCCAGTTCGAGGGCAGCGCCTGCGTCGTCGACATCTATTTCTACGCCCCGCGCGCAGGCGCCGCGCCCGTCGCGACGCACGTCGATGCGCGCACCCCCGACGGCCGCAGCACCGAACCCGATAGCTGCGCCGCGGCGCTGCGCCGCTAGGCTGACGTCATTCCGCCAGTTCGCCGAGCGCCCATATCGCCGCCTCCGCGACGACCGCGGATTCGTCGCTTTTCAGGCGCTCGAGCGCCGGGCGAAGCCGCGCGTCGCCGCTGTTTCCCGCCGCGATCGCCGCGTTGCGCACCATGCGGTGGCGTCCGATGCGCTTGATCGGCGAACCCGCGAACACCTGCCGGAACCCCGCATCGTCGAGGTCGAGCAGGTCGCCGAGCGCCGGCGCCGCCAGCTCGGCGCGCGGCAGATAGGCGCGATGGCGCGTCGCCGTGTCGGCGAACTTGTTCCACGGGCACACCGCGAGGCAATCGTCGCAGCCATAGATGCGGTTGCCGATGCTGCGCCGGAACTCGACCGGGATCGGCCCGGCATGCTCGATCGTGAGGTACGAGATGCAGCGCCGCGCATCGAGCCGGTATGGTGCTGGAAAGGCATTGGTCGGGCACGCCGCCTGGCACGCCGAACAGCTGCCGCACGTGTCGCGCCCCGGCATCGACGGCACCAGGTCGAGCGTGGTGTAGATCGCACCGAGGAACAGCCAGCTGCCATGGTCGCGGCTGACCATGTTGGTGTGCTTGCCCTGCCAGCCGAGCCCCGCCGCCGCCGACAGCGGCTTTTCCATCACCGGCGCGGTGTCGACGAAAACCTTGACTTCGGCGTCCTTCACCTCGGCGACGAGCCAGCGCGCGACATGCTTGAGCGCCTTTTTGACGATGTCGTGATAGTCGCCACCCTGCGCATAGACCGAGATGCGCCCGCGGTCGGGGTACGCGGCGAGCGCGAGCGGGTCGTGCGCGGGGGCATAGCTCATCCCCAGCGCGATCACCGAACGGACCGCGGGCCACAGCCCCTCCGGCGACCCGCGCTGCTCGGCGCGGCTTTCCATCCACAGCATCTCGCCATGGCACCCGTCGGCGAGCCACGCGTTCAGCCGCGCCGCGGTCTCGGGCGCCGCGTCGGCGCGCGCGATCCCGAACGCCGCGAACCCCTGTTCGCGCGCGACCGCTTCGAGCCGCTGTTCGAGCGTGACGGGAGAGGCGGGCAAGGCTTCGGCAACCATTGGCGCCCTATACGCGAGCCGCCCCGCCATGGCATAGAGGGCTCAACGCCATTTCGCAGGACCAGATTTTGACCGATCTCAGCGTCGAGGCCCGCGGCCTCACCAAGACCTTCGGCGGCTACCGCGCGGTCGACCATGTCAGCCTCGAAGTGCCCGCGGGCAGCATCTACGGCGTGCTCGGCCCCAATGGCGCGGGCAAGACCACCAGCCTGCGCATGACGCTCGGCATCATCGACCCCGACGAAGGGTCGAGCCGCCTGCTCGGCGGACACAAACCGCAGTCGGTGCGCAACCGAATCGGCTATCTGCCCGAGGAGCGCGGCCTCTATCCCGGCATGAAGGCGCGCGAGGCGATCGCCTTCATGGGCGCGCTGCGCGGGCTCGACTGGTCCGAGGGTCGCCGCCGCGCCGCGACCTTCATGGGCGAACTCGGGCTCGAACGCGTGATCGACGAAAAGATCCGCAAGATGTCGAAGGGCATGGCGCAGATGATCCAGCTGATCGGGTCGATCGTGCACGCCCCCGACCTCATCGTGCTCGACGAGCCCTTCTCGGGGCTCGACCCGGTCAACCAGGAGCGGCTCGAAATGCTCGTCCGCCGCGAGCGCGACCGCGGCGCGACGATCCTCTTTTCGACGCATGTCATGGCGCACGCCGAGCGCCTCTGCGACCGCATCGCGATCATCGCGCGCTCGGCGCGGCGCTTCGAGGGCAGCGTCGACGACGCGCGCGCGCTGCTGCCGATGCAGGTGCGCTACACCCCGCGCGCCGAAGCCGAAGTCGCGGCAGTCGCCGCACTGCTTCCCGCAGGCGCCGAATTGCGCGGCGAGGCGTGGCATTTCGCGATTCTGGACACCGACGTCGAACCGCTGCTCGCGCGCATCACCGCGAGCCATCTTGGCGTCACGGGCCTCTCGATCAGCCGCCCCGCGCTCCACGACGCCTTTGTCCATATCGTCCGCCAGGTCGACGCGGGGTTCGACGCCGATCCCGCCGGCGACGCGATCGAGGAGGCGAGCGCATGACCCCCTTCATCCAGAGCATGCTCGTCGTTGCGCGGCGCGACTTCCTCGCGATCGTCGCGACCCCGACCTTCCTGCTCTTCCTGCTCGCGCCGCTGTTCATGATCGGCATGGGACTCGCCGGCGGCATGGGCGCGTCGCAGCTCGCCGACAGCGCGCGCGGCGCGGGGCGCCTCGTCGCGATCGCCGACCCCGCCGACATCGAAGCGCTGCGCGCCGCCGATGCGCGGCTGCGCACGGTGATGCCGCGCGAACCCGCGCTGCTCGAACTGCGCGTCGCGACCCCCGCGGCCGACCCCGTCGCGGTCGCGAAGGAAAAGGGCAGCGACACCTATGCGGTGATGAGCGGACCGCTCGCCGCGCCGCGCATCGTCGAACGCGAGAAGGACAGCAGTTCGGGCCGCTATCTCGTGCTGCTCGCGGGCGAGGTGCTGCGCAGCCGCGCCGCGGGTGACCTGCCGCCCGTGACCCCGCGCATCGAGGCGCTCGCCAGCGGCGGCACCAGCATCGCGGTGCAGCAGTCGCTCGGCTTCGGCGCGGTCTTCACCATCTTCCTCCTGACCCTGCTCCTCGCGGGCCAGACGGTGAGCTCGCTCGCCGAGGAAAAAGGCAACAAGGTGATCGAGATCCTCGCCGCCGCGGTGCCGCTCGAAAGCGTCTTCCTCGGCAAATTGCTCGGCTTCCTCGGGGTCGCGGTGCTGTTCATCGCCTTCTGGGTTGTGATGGCGATCGGCGGTGGCCTTGTCGCCGCGGCGCAGGTCGACCCCGCCGCGCTCGCCACCGCGGGCCAGGCGGGCAAGGCCGCCGCGGCGATCGGAGCAACCCCGGCGACCGGCTGGGGCTTCTTCCTCGGCATCGGCTTCGTCTATTTTGTCCTGTCCTTCCTGCTGCTCGGCGCGGTCTTCCTCGGCGTCGGCGCGCAGGCGGCGACGGTGCGCGAGATCCAGATGCTCAGCCTGCCGATCACCATCTTCCAGGTCGGCATGTTCAGCCTCTCGGCCGCCGCGGCAAGCGCACCGGGCAGTTCGCTCGCGAACTTCGCGCAAATCTTCCCCTTCTCCTCGCCGCTCGCGATGGCGGCGCGCGCCGCGACCGACGACGCCCTCGGCGTCCACCTGCTCGCGCTCGGCTGGCAGGCCTTGTGGGTCGCGCTGGTGATCTTCATCTCGGTCCGCCTCTTCCGCGCGGGTGTGCTCGGCGGGCGCAGCGACTGGAAGTTCTGGCGGCGGAAGAAACGGACGTAGCCGCCTCCCCCGAATCGGAGCGGCTTGTGAGACGACAAATCCCGCCATTGACAGAATTGTAAATAGTGGCATTCTGCAACTGAATCGGCCGCGCCAGACGGCCTTCGGAAAGAGGAGCCCCCATGGCCAGTATCATTCGCGAAGCCCCCGCCGTCGCCGACCCGTTCGACGTCTCCCGTGCCGAATTGTGGAGCGAGGATCGCTGGCAGCAGCCGATGGCGCAGCTTCGCGCCGAATCGCCGATCTATCGCTGCGAGGATTCGAAATTCGGCCCCTATTGGTCGGTGACCACCTACAAGCCGATCCAGCATATCGAGGCGCTGCCCAAGGTCTTTTCCTCGTCGTGGGAATATGGCGGCATCACCGTCGCCGGCGACGGCCTCGAGCATCTGCAGGAGGGCGACGTCCCGATGCCGATGTTCATCGCGATGGACCCGCCGCAGCACACCGCGCAGCGCCGTACCGTCGCACCGGCCTTCGGCCCCTCCGAAATCGAGCGCATGCGCGCCGACACCCAGGCCCGCACCGCGGCGCTGATCGACACGCTGCCGGTCGGCAAACCCTTCGACTGGGTCGAAAAAGTGTCGATCGAACTCACCACCGACATGCTCGCGATCCTCTTCGACTTCCCCTGGGAGGATCGCCACAACCTCACGCGCTGGTCCGACGCGCTCGGCGACATCGAAAATTTCGATACGGTCGAAAAGCGCCAGGCTAGGCTGGCGCAGGCGTTCGAAATGGGCGCCGCCTTCAAGCAATTGTGGGACAGGAAAGCACAGAACCCCGGCCCGCACGACTTGATCTCGATCATGCTCCAGTCCGACGCGATGAAGCATATGAGCGAGAATGAGTTCATGGGGAACCTCATCCTGCTCATCGTCGGCGGCAACGACACGACGCGCAATTCGATGTCGGCCTATGCCTATGGCCTGCACAGCTTTCCCGAGGAGCGCGCGAAGCTCGAGCGCGATCACAATCCCGAACTCGCGGTCAATGCGATGCACGAAATCCTGCGCTGGCAGACCCCGCTCGCGCACATGCGCCGCACCGCGACCGAGGATACCGAATTGTTCGGCCACCAGATCCGCAAGCGCGACAAGATCGCGCTCTGGTACGCCTCGGCGAACCGCGACGAGAGCATTTTTCCCGACGGCGACCGCATCATCGTCGACCGCGAGAATGCGCGCCGCCACCTTGCTTTCGGCTATGGCATCCACCGCTGCGTCGGCGCGCGCGTCGCCGAGCTCCAGCTCACGACGCTGATCAGCGAAATGCAGAAGCGCCGCCTGCGCGTGAATGTCCTCGCCGAGCCCGAGCGCGTCCATGCGAGCTTCGTCCACGGCTATCGCCACATGCAGGTCGAACTCGAAAAATATTGACCGCGGTCACAGCCGGGCGCACCCCTTTGGTCCAACGGGGGCCAAAGGAGCCCGGCCATGATCGAACGACGCATCCTCATCGGCGGTATCGCGCTCGGCGGCGCGCTGATCGCCGCCCCGCTGCTCTTCGCCAGGAATTCGGCGCGGCCCAGGGCAGAGCCCGGCTGGCGGCTTTCCGAGGCCGAATGGAAGAAGCGGCTGACGCCCTTCCAGTACCGGATATTGCGCGAAGCGGGGACCGAACGTCCCTTCACCCACCCGCTCGACAAGGAAAAGCGCGCCGGGACCTTCCTGTGCGCGGGCTGCGCGCTGCCGCTCTATTCGAGCACGACCAAATATGACAGCAAGACGGGCTGGCCGAGCTTCTGGGCGCCGCTCAAGGGTGCGATCGCGACCTCGACCGACTACGAGCTCGGCTATCCGCGTACCGAAGTCCATTGCCGGCGCTGCGGCGGGCATCTCGGCCATGTCTTCAACGACGGGCCGAAACCCACCGGCAAGCGCTATTGCATGAACGGCGCCGCGCTGGTCTTCCGCCCCGCCTGACCGCTCAGCGCGCCGCCGCCGGGCGTACGCGCCACACCGACAGCCCCGCGCGGCTCGCGATCGGCACCGGCTCCAGCCATGCCGGCGGCCTGCCGGCGAAAAGCTGCGCCGCCAGCGCATCCTTGCGCGCGCGGCGATATTTATCGAAGTCGTTCGCGGTGGGGCAAAAGACGATCAGCGTCGCCCCATTCTTGCGTACCAGCGCCTCGGCCTTCGCCGGATCGCCGGTAAAGATGTGCAGCGCGTCGGCCATCGCCTCGCGGTTGCGGTGATGCCCGGTCGCCACCATTCCGTGCCGCGTCCAGAAGATCAGCGGCGCGCCGAGGTCGATCGGGGTCAGCACCGTCGTCGGCGGCAGTGCGTCGAGCGCGGCGATCGCCGCCGGGTCGAGGCAGGTCTGCCGATAGGGACCCGTCTTTTCCGCAGAGTCGTCGCGCGGCGCGGGCAGGATCGGCGCCAGCACGGCCGCGGCGGCCGCGGCACCGATCAAAGGCAGCGTCAGCCCCGCCAGCGCCGAGGCGAAGACGCGCGGCAGCGGCGACGACAGGCTCCGTGCCCGGCCCCAGATCAGCAGGCCGAGCCAGGCGCAGCCGGGAATCGCGAACAGGTGCGCGGTCGATGCGCTGCGCAGCACGAACAGCGACAGCGCCGCCGCGCCCGACAGCGCGACGATCACCGTCGCCCACGTCCGGCGATCCGCGGCGCGCGCAGAGGCGCGCCACGCGAGCAGCGATCCCGCCAGCCCGGTCAGCGACGGCACCAGCACATAGAGCATGGTGTTCGGCGTCGAGGCCCAGACCGGCTGGCCCTCGAGGATGTTGCGATACCAGTAATGCACGACGATCGGGTCGAGCGAGGCGAAGGGGCCGGCGGCACATTGCGGCGCGGTCGCGACCAGCGCGCCGGCGGCGAGTCCGCCCGCCCCGGCGAGCAGCGCAAAGCGGATCGCGCGGCGGCCGGGATCGGCCGCGGCGGCCGCGAACACGGCGAGCGCGGCGACGGCAAAGGCGGCGAGATAGGGCGCCGACAGCGAATCGCACCAGTCGCCGACGATTCCCGCAGGTCCGCGCGTGAGAAACTGGAACAGCAGCGCACCCCCCGCGAGCCCGCCCATATAGCCGGTCAGCCGCGCGCGCTCATCATCGCGGCCGTTCAGCGCCCAGCGCAACGCTGCGAGGCCCGCAAAGAGCGCGACGATCGGCAATCCCTCGATCGAGACCGCGAGCAGCGCGGCGGCGCACAGCCCGCCGATCAGCCCCGCGCGCAGTGTCGCCGGGCGCAGCGCCTGTCCCATCACCAGCATCGCGAGCAATATCTGCCAGCCGTGGTGATCGACGCGCAGCGGCCGGAACTGGATGAGGATGAACCCCGAGGCCGCGAGGAACAGCGGCGCGACCCACGCGATCCGCCGGTCGGGAAGATTTCGGTAGCCAAGGACGCAGGCGACGCACAGCGCACCGCCGAGGAGGAGCGGCCACAGCGCCATCACCGCCCGTTCGGCCGTCGCCTGCCCGAGCAGCGGCTCGAGCAGCCACAGCGCCGCGGCGATCGGCGCATCGACGAGGCGCGACCAGTGCATCAACACCCCGCCCCCCGCCGGATTGACCCGATATTGGGTGAGATCCCACCAGCCCTGCCCCGCGAGCAGGTCGCGCACCTGCGCCATGCGCATCGCGTCGTCGGTGTCGCTGAGCCGCAGATCGACGATCGCGTCCCAGCGCACGACGATCGCGAGGATGCTCATCGCCGCCCAGACGAGCAGCGCGAACCGGATCGGGGTCAGCCAGGTCGCGGCCGCGCCGCGTCCTGCCGCGGAAACCGGATCCGGCCCCGCGCCGCCGTCGGCGGTCGCGGCCGCGCCGGTCATGCCGCCGCGGCCCGAAAGACGATGTGGCGGCGCAGCATATAGGTGGTCTGGAAGCTGATCACGATCGCCGCCAGCTTGGCGAGGCGCGGATCGAGCCCGAGCGCGGTGCCCGTGCCGACGATCGCGGTGGTCACCGCGAGCCCGACGAGCGCCGAGCCGACGAACAGCATCTTCTGGCGGTGGCGTTCGCCGGTGCCGCGCGCCGCGGCGCCGTCGGCGAAGACGAGCCGGCTCGACACCAGCCAGTGCACGAGGATGCCCGCGCAATAGCCGACCGCCGATGCCGCCATCGCCGCAAGCCCGGCGTCGAGCAGCAGCAGGAACAGCCCCGCGTCGCTGCCCAGCGCGAGCACGCTGGCGAGCAGATAGTTGATCCAGCGGACTTCGCCGCGGCGGACCG
This sequence comes from Sphingopyxis sp. YF1, assembly GCF_022701295.1. Taxonomy (NCBI): domain Bacteria; kingdom Pseudomonadati; phylum Pseudomonadota; class Alphaproteobacteria; order Sphingomonadales; family Sphingopyxidaceae; genus Sphingopyxis; species Sphingopyxis sp. YF1. The sequence goes on along the minus strand of NZ_CP033204.1, from coordinate 3,793,449 downwards.
TGTCGATCAGCCTGATCAGGGGTTGCGGCATGACGTCACCCTCCCCGGCCGGGCTCACGCCGCCTTCGCGACGCGCGCCGGAACGTCGCGCACCGACGCGAGCGCGGCCTGTTCGCCCTCGGTGCCGCTCTCGTGATATTCGGCGTCCTCGTTGACGCCCCAGATGTCATAGACGCGCTCGCCGGCGACGATGTTGCGCACCGTCAGCATCGCGGTCATCATCGCATGATCCTGGTTGTTGTAACGGTGCATGCCGTTGCGCCCGACCATGTGCAGCGTCGGGTAGCGCGCCTCGAGCTCGCTGCGCATCGTCTCGACATGCGCTGCATAATCATCGTCATAGACCGGATATGCTTTTTCCTGCCGCACCACCGCGCCGCCGACCACGTCCTTGGGATCGCAGAGGCCGAGGATCGCCATCTCGCGCTTGGCGAGTTCGACCAGATCGGCGTCGCTCGACGCCCAGAGGCCATCGCCTTCGAAGCAGAAATATTCGAGCCCGACGCAGGCAAGGTCGGGGTCGGGCACCATTTCGGGTGACCAGCTGCGGAAATTCTGCACCCGGCCGACCTGCACCTTGCTATCGTGGATATAGATCCAGTTGTCGGGGAACAGATCCTCCGACCGGATCTTCAATGCGACGGTCAAAAAGTCGCGATATTTGAGGTTGGGCGCCGCGCCCAGCGCGCACGCGGGCAATGGATGGATGCGCGCCGCGAGTTCGCGCATCGGTGCCGAACTGATGACATGCGCGGCATCGATCACGACGTCGCCGTCGGGCCCGGTCGCGGTGAGCCGCCAGCGGCCCGAAACCTGATCCTGCGTCACCTGCTTGAAGCTGTGCCCCATCAGCACATGATTGCCGCCGGCTTCGACCTTGTCGCGCGCGGCCTCCCACATCATGCCCGGCCCCAGCCGCGGATAGCGGAAGGTTTCGAGCAGGGTCTTGGTCGCCATGCCGTCATTGGGCGCCTTGTTGAGCCCGAGGCTGCGCTTCAGCCCGTCGAGCACCGCGGCGCCGAGGCTCAGCCCCTTGATGCGCTGCGCCGCCCAGTCGGCCGACATTTCGTCGCACGGCATGCCCCACACCTTCTCGGTATAGGTCTTGAAAAAGATCGAATAGAGCTTCCGCCCGAACTGGTTGATCGTCCAGTCCTCGAAGCTGCGGACCTTCTTGTTCGGGAACAGCTTCGCCTGTGCATAGCTCGCCATGCACAGCGTCGAACGGATGATGCCGAGGTTCCACAGCGCCTCGAACGCGCGCAGCGGATAGCTGTAGAATTTGCCCTCATAATAGATGCGGCTCATCCGCGGGCGCTGGATGAAATCGTCGGGCAGAATCTCGTTCCACAGGTCGACGACTTCCTGGCTCTTCGAAAAGAAGCGGTGCCCGCCGATGTCGAAGCGGAACCCCTCATGCTCGACCGTCCGGCTGATCCCGCCGACATAGGTCGGGTCCTTCTCGATCACTATGACCTTGTAGCCTTCCTTGGTCAGCAGATAGGCGGCGGTCAGCCCGGCCGGGCCCGCGCCGATGATGGCGACGTCGGCGCTGGTCGGACGGCTTTTCGACACTTGGGCGTTGGTCACTTGGATATTCCCCCACACAGCAAATTGCTGCGCTCAGCCTTGCGATAAATATGGATAAGAACTGGTTAACGCGGGCGCGGGATTCACGCGCAAAGGCCCGACGAAGCGCCGTTCGCGTCAATCGGCGACGCGGTACACGCGCAGTTCGCCCGACGAGAGCGCCGCCACCGGCTCGAGCCATCCGATGCGCGCGCCGCGCAGCAGATGCGCCGCCAGCCCGTCGGGGCTGACCGCGGCGGTGTTGGCGACCTCGGTCTGGCGGGTGCACAACACGAGATAATCCGCACCCTCGGCGCGGACGATCGCGCGCGCGGCGTCGGGCGGCGCGAGAAACGCCGCAATGACGCGGTTCATCGCGGCATGATTGCGGTGATGGCCGGTCGCCACGACGCTGTGCGGCGTCCCGGTCAGCAGCGCGGGTCCGATATGCACCGGCGCGAACACCAGCGCCGGCGGCGCCTTGGCGAGCGGCGCCAGCATCGCCGCGGTCGGGCAGCGCGCGGTGGTCCCCGCCGCGGCGGAGGAAGCGGTCGCTTGTCCCGTCCCCGGCGCCACCAGCTTCATCGCCAGCAGGCTGTCGACCAGCGGAAGCGCCGGCAGGAGCAGCAGCGCCGCACCGATCCGTCCCGGCGCGGTCCGCCGCGCGCGGCTCCAGCGCCACAGCGCGGTCGCCAGCGCGGCAAAGGGTGGCACCATATAGGCATGCGCGACCGCGATCGTGCGCGCGACAAAGAGCGCGAGCAGCGTGCTGCACAGGATGAGAAAAACCATCCGCATCCAGTTTTCCGCTTCGGGTCGCCCGCGCGCGCGCCGGCACGCCCAGACCAGCGCGGCGCCGCCGACGAGGGTCGGGCCAAGATAGAGCGCCGCGACCGCCGGTTTCTGCTCCCACAACGGGCGTCCCTCGGGAATCAGATCGTACCAATAGGTGCGGACCAGCGGTTCGAGCGCGGCGAAGGGTCCGGCAAGGCAGTCCGGTCCGGTCGCAACCAGCGCCGCCGCGCCGACCGCGCCCGCGAGAGCGACGACCAGCAGGCGACGCGGCAGCGCCGCCGCGAAACCGCCCCCTGTCGCCAGCACCGCCGACAGCACCGCGCCGGCCGACGCCACGGCGGCCAGATAGGGTAGCGAAAAACTGTCGCACGACGCGTCACGAAGCCCTGCACCGCCGCGCATCAGCAGGAGCCAGAGCGCCGGAATCAGGACGAGTCCCGCCGAAAAACCCGCCAGCCGCGCGTCGTTGCCGCCGTCGCGCAGCCAGTCGAGGATGAAGAGCGCCCAGAAGAAGATCAGGAAGGGCAGGCCTTCGAGCGAAATTTCGACATAGAGGCTCGCGACGAAGGCCGCAGCGATCCCGGTCGCGAAATCTCCCGGCCGCAGCGCCAGCCATAGCAAAGTGACCGCGAGCAACAGTTGCCAATTGTGATGGTCGATGTTCAGCGGCGCAAAATAATGGACGAAGGTCAGGCTGCTCGCCGCGATCGCCAGCCCGGCCAGCGCGAACGCCCGATCGCCGAGGATGCGAAGCAGGCGCGAAAAGACGAGCAGCAGCGGCAGGATGAGCAGCAACGGATAGATTGCCACCGCCCAGCGTTCGGCCGCCGCCGGTTCGGCGAACAGCCGCAACACCGCGATCACCGCGAACAGCTGCGCATCGATGAACCGCGACCAGTGCATCAGGCCGCCGCCGTCGGCGGGGTTGACGCGATATTGGGTGGTGTCGAACCACCCCTGTCCCGCGGCCAGATCGCGCACCTGCGCCAGCCGCATCGCATTGTCGGGGTCCGAAAAGGTCAGCGTCGCGATCGCGTCGCGATGCACGAGCAGCGCCGCCGCGCCGAAGAGCAGCCACAGCAACAGCGCGAATAGGTCGGGGGTCAGGCGATGCGCCGCCGCGCCGTGGTGGCTGGTTTCTGGCATGCTCCCCGATCCCGCGTCCGGTCGGGCGCCCCTGCCCGATCATCGACGGCTAGCCGCGCCGCGCTAAAAACTGGTTAACCGGGTCGTAACGCTCCCGCGGCCCCGCCCGCCGAAACCGTCAGATCCGGATGATATGTGCGCGTTTGCGTCCCAGCGACTTGGCGCGGTAGAGCGCCTGGTCGCATTCGGCGAGCAGGCGGCCCGGCGCGAGCGCCGCGGGGTCGTCGCCCGCCACCACGCAACCGCAGCTCACCGTCAGATGCGGCGCCGCCGACGACCCGAGATGCGGGATGGCACGTTCGGCCAGCGCCTCGATGATCCCCGCCAGGATCGCCTCGGGACGGGTGACGCCCGGCAACAGCAGGACAAATTCCTCGCCGCCGTAGCGCGCGGCCAGATCATAGGGACGCCGCGCCGCCGATTTCAGGATGTCGGCGACCACCTGCAACGCCTCGTCGCCCAGCCCGTGCCCATAGAAATCATTGTAAAGCTTGAAATAATCGACATCGATCATCGCGACGCAGACCGGGTCGCCGGTGCGTGCGGCGTGCAGGCAGGCCTTGACCAGCGCCTCGTCGAGCCGGCGGCGGTTGGCAAGGCCGGTCAGCGGATCCTCGAGCGCCTGCTGCTGAAGCGCCGCCTCGGCGCGCCGCATGTCGGTGACGTCGACGACGAACCCCACGCTGCGTGTCGCGATCCCGGCTTCGTCCGCGAAAACGCGCGCCGCCGAACGCACCCAGCGCACCTCGCCCTCGGGGCGCACGATGCGAAACACGATGCCATAATCCTCGTTGGCGGCGATCAGCCGCGCCGCGGTCTGTTCGATTTCGGTGGCGCGGTCGGCGTCGTCGGGATGGATCAGCGCCCGGAATTCTTCGATCGACCGCACGGGCTGCGCGGGGTCGCGGCCCATGATCCGGTACCATTGCTCGTCGCAGTGCATTTCGAGCGTCGCCATGTCGAGGTCCCATATTCCGAGGCCCCCTACCCGCGCCGCCAGCTCCAGCCGCTCGTGGACGAGCCCCAGCTCGCGGCCCCGTTCGGTCACCCGCGCCTCGAGCCGGTCGTTCATCTCCTCCATCGCCCGCCGCGCCGCTTCGCGGTCGCTGACGTCGCGCGCCAGCCCGAAGAACAGCTTGCCTCCGTCGATCAGCTGGCACGTCAGGCGGATCTCGACCGGAAAGGTCGATCCATCCTTGCGCCGCGCAATCTCGTTGAGGCTCATCGCCAGACCCGGCGGGGCGTTGCGCCAGCGCTCCAGATTGTCCGCCGGGGCCGCCCCGGCGGAAATATCGTTGATGGTCAGTTGCTGCAGTTCGTCGAGCGTATAGCCGAGGTCGCGGCACGATTGCGCATTGGCGTCCAGATAACGACCCGTTTCATCGTGCACGAAATAGCCGTCGGGAACGCTCTCGAGCAGGCAGCGAAGGCCAGGGAAATCGATCGGCGACAAGCGGGCTCCGCGACTGGCGTTGCGAGGTTTCAACGATGCGATGATGGCACCATCCGGACCGGCGCGCCAGCGCGAACCGGCGCGATCCCGGAACCTATGGCCCACCGCCGCCCGCCGTACCCGGGGGTTCGCGCGCGCCGGGGCCGGCCCCGGCGCCGGCGTCGGCCAGATCGCGGCGCAATGGCTTCAGCGCCAGCGTCCCGAGCCGTACGCGCGGCGTCGCCCGGCCCGGCGCGGCGGTCACCGCAAAGTTCGCATCGACGCGCACCGCCGCCGCCGACGCCTTGGCGATACGCACCGTGTAGCGTCCGTAAGCGACGCTTTCGAAAAGGAAATATCCATCGAATTCGCTGAGCGTCGTCGCGCGTACCCGGCCTTCGGCGTCGACCAGCTCGAACGCCAGCCCCGCGATCGCATTGCCGCCGTCGCGCATCGCCACGCCTTCGATCTCGCCCGCCGCGGTCATCGGGATCATCACCCGGGTCGCGACCCCCGGGCGCGGAGTGACGACGACACCGGGCAGCGCGGGCTGGACATAGGGGTCGGGCAGGCTGCCCGCATCGACCCCGATCATCACCGCGCGAAACGGCTCGAGCCCGTCGATCGTCGCGGTTCCCGCTGTGCTCGTCGCCGCCTCGGCGACGGCGTGCCCCGCGGTCAGCGGGACGCCCGGCATCGCCGCCTCGCCGGGCTGGCGCACCCCGTCGCCATTGTCGTCCATCCACACCTCGGCGAGCACCTGGCCGCGGCCGCCGAGCTTCTCGCTCGACATCCGCCAGCCGCCGCCGGCCGCGCCGCCGGACCGCGGCCCGAAGCTGAAGGCGAGCGACAGCGACGCCGCGACCGATCCGTCGCTTGCCACCTCGCCGAAAGCCGAAAGCTGCAACGCCTTGAACCGGCGGGAATATCCGATACCGGCGCGCCCGCGCTCCAGCCCCTTGTCATACCCCAGCTCGGCGCGCCATTCGGCCTCGCCGCGCCCCGCCCACTCGGCGACCAGCGTCGCGCGCGAATCGGCACTCGCGCCCGACAGCGCCAGGCGCGCCTCGCCGCGCAGGCGGACGCGCCCGATCCGTGCATTGGCGAGCAGGGTCGCGGTCAGATTGTCGGGCGGGTCGGCACCGGCGGGGGTGCTGGTGCGCGCCCAGTCGAGCTGGCCGGTGACGGTCAGCGCGCGAAAGCCCGCCGATGCGCGCGCCGAGGCTTCGACGCTGGTCTGCCCCGACGTCCGCTCGATCCGGCGCAGGTCGAAATGCAGCGGCAGAATCGTCCGCCCCAGCCGGACCGGCTGGTCGACCGACAGCTGGACCAGCTCCGCGACATCGCCCGCAAACCGGTCCGACACGAAACCGCCCCAGCCGCGCATCGCCTCGGCGCGCACATAGGTCTCGCCGAACGCCGCGAGCCAGCTCGCGCGCGCCGCGCTGCCCCCGCCCCCTTTTCCCGGCGCGTCGGCGCGGCTCGCCGCCACCTCGAGCAACGTCGGCCCGATTGCCCGGCGCAGCGCGAATTCGCCATAGTTGCGCCGGACATTCTCGATCATCAGGCTGTGTGCATAAAGGGCGGCGGACGTGCGCGCATCGAGTCCGCGCTCGATCCCCAGCGTGCCGCGCCAGCCGCGCCGGAACGGCCCGCGCCGCCGGTTTCCGAAGGCGATCAGGTCGGCATTTTCCTGCGCGACCCCTGCCCAATACCAGGTCTGCTGCGGCGGGATCGAATCGATCCCAACCTGCATCTCCTTGATCTCGCGCCTGATCTGTCCCTGCGGGCCATAAAGGACGATCTCGAAACGATTCGCCCCGTAAAAGAGCGGCACGTCGAGAAATTCGTAGCGCCCGTCGCCATTGGGGCTCGCGAAGGCGAGCAATTGTCCGTTGCGATACAGTTCGGCATCCCACCCCGCGGGCAGGTCGCCGCGAAAGTCGGTCCGGTCGAACGCGTCAGGCCGCTCGACCGGGCGATTGGTGAGCACCGCGCCGCGTCCCGGCGCCGAACCCGCGACGAGCCCGGTCGCAAGCAGGCTGACGTCGCCGGCCGCATAATGCGTCGCCTTCAGCGGCCCGAGCAATTGGCCCGCCGGATCGGTGCGATAGAGCCGCAGCCGCAGGCTGTCGGGCACCCCGTCATTGTCCGACGACAGCCGCGCATCGAAACTCTGCCCCAGCGCTTCGCCCGCCGCGAACAGCTCGTACCGCGCCTGGACATGCGATCCGCCGCGCTTGTCCGATACCGCCCCCAGCGAGGCCACGACGTCGACCGACGGCGTCGCCCACAGGCTGTACGGCCGGCTCGCCTGCGGCAGCTTGGCGAGGTCGAACGGCGCCGCGGGCCTGATCGCCGCCGCGCGCGCGCGCCGCTCGGCGGCGAGCTGGAAGGGCAGTTTTTCTTTCGAATCGATGCGCAGCACCGCGTTCGACAGGTCGGGTACCAGCGGCAGGTCGAGCCACGCCGATAATTGCGCGACATCGACGCACCAGCCCGCGGCAGTATCGCGGATCGCCGCGGGGCCGATCGCGAAGCTGCGGCTGCCGCTGCGCACCGCGCCCGCGTCGCGGTCGATCGTCAGCCCGCGCCGCTCGTCGAACACCCAGCCGGTTGCGCGGCGCGACTTTTTGTCGAGCCGCACCGGCAGGTCGAGCGCGAGGATGACGTCGGCCAGGTCGACGCACACCCCCGCCGGGGTCTGGTATCCGCGCACGCCGTCGCCGAGCCGCAATTGGCCCGATCGCAGGTCGAACAGCCAGCTGTCGTCCTCATTGGGCTGCCAGTCGCCGGAAAGCTCGCCCTTTTCAAACGCCTGCGCGCCGGTCGGCGCAAGGCCGGCCAGCGCCAGCACGGCCGCGAGGAGCCGCAGGAGCCGCAGGAGCCGCAGGAGCCGCAAGAGGAGCGCGCGAACCATGGTCGCGCCGTCGACAATCTTCTCCGCCCGTCAGCGCACCACCCGGTCGGCTTCGTCGATCGTACCGCCGCCGATCTCGCGATCTTCGCTGTAGCGGATGCGCACCGGGCCGCGGAGCCTTGCCGCCAGTTCGGCGGGAACGCGCAGCGACACCGTGCGCGCGCCGACCTCGGGATAGATGGCGATGCCGCGCGCGCGCAGCAGGGGTTCGGCGACTCCCGGCCGCGTCACCTCGATATCGCCATAGACCGAGCGGTTGCCCGTGCGCGTCAGGTCGAAGGCAAAGGCGGGGCCGTCGGCGGTCTCCTCGACCCGCGCCGCGCCGATCGACGCCGTGGCGCCCAGCGCGCCGACGCGCACGATCACCGGGATGGTGATGCCATAGATCGGGGTGAGCGCGATCGACACCCCGCCGCTCGCCGCCTTCGCACCGTCGGTCGCGAGCGCCGCGTCGGGAACCGCGCGGAACAGCATGTGCGCGCGATATTCGCCTTCGGGCGTGCCTTCGGGCACGCGCACCCCGACGCGGATCACCTGCGGCTGGTTCGGCGGCAGTACGACGCGCCGCGGCGAGAAGCTGATCATCGCCAGCGCCGCCTTTTCCGTGTCGCTGGCCTCGGCCTCGGCGATCTCGTCGAGGCCGCCCGCCGCGGTCATGCGCTTGATCTCGAGGCTGATGCGATAGGTTGCCGGAGTGCTGCCGATATTGTTGAGCACCACCTCGGTCCCGCGCGTTCCGTCGAGGACGATCCGCGTCGGCGCGACGAGCAGGTCACCCGCGGCGCGCGCGGGCAGCACGCCCGCGACGAGCGCGAGCGAAAAGGTGAGCAGAATCTGCGTGATACGAAACATGGACACGATCCCCACAATCGTTGGTCCGGGTGGTCCCCACCGCCCGTTGGTCGCATCCTGCCTGCCCGAACATGGTTGATATTTCGCTAACCACGTGGCCGCCGCGCCCCTTCGGCGCCCTCCGACGCGCGAAAGTGCGGTCGCCGAAAGCAGAAAGGCGCCTATCCCCGCGGCATGCGTGGTCCCCATTGTCGTCATTGCGAGGAGCGGACTGACGAAGCAGTCTCAAGCCATCGCCCTGCCGTTCCGATGGCTGGAGATTGCTTCGCTTCGCTCGCAATGACGCAATACGGATGCGAACGCGATAGGCGCCAAGCAGAAAAGGGTCGCCGGGGCTGGTCTCGCCCGGCGACCCTTTTTGCGGCCGGCGGGCCCCCGAGGCCCCGCCGATCCCCCCACCCGATCAGAAATTACTGATAATTGGCGGTGACGTTGAACGTCCCCGAATAGTCGCCCGACGCCTGGTTGGCACCGACGCTCAGCGTGCCGCCGACCTGGAAGCTGCCCCCCGTCGCGCCGAGCGTGACGCTCGTCACCGAATAGCTCAGGGATGACGTCATGGTGCCGCCGAGCGAGCCGTTGAGCGTGACGCTCGAATCGCCGCCGACAAGGACGACCGCGCCGTTGGTGCCCGCGATGTTGAAATTGGCCGCGCTCGTCGTCCCGGTACAAGTCAGCCCCGCCCCGCACGTCGCCGCACCCGCGGTCGACACCGCGACGGTCGACGCGGTCGCGCCGCTGATCACCGTCGCATATTGCAGGTCGCTGGTGTTGGTGAGCGTGATCTGGCGAAGGATCTTCGCCTTCGCGGTGCCCGTGGCCGACGCCGCATGCGCCGCCGAGGCGTTCATGGCGAAGGCGGCAAGTGCCACGCCCGTGAGGGCGCGCTTCATCAAGTCGATGCGCATATGATTTGGTCCCTTGGTCTGTACGGCAAACGGGAATCCCACCCCGTCCGCTGCCGCCCTTCTACCCACCACCCGTTCAGCTTTTGCCGACGTTCATGGTAAACGTCGCGTTAGCGATTGGCGCCGGAACCGATGCATTCACTTTCAAAATCAACATCTTGTGTCGATATCGCGCCGCCGTTTGCGGACCGGCTTTGCTCCCCTGCGGCCCGGATCGGCACAATTGCCGGCCTCCGGCCGAGCGATTCGATCAGATCGATTCGCCCGACAATCGCTGGCAGATCATGTCGAGCTGGTCGAGCGAGCCGAACTTGAGCGTCAGCGCCCCCTTGCCTTCGCCGGCATAGGTGATCGCAACCCCGATCCCCAGCAGTTCGGACAGGTGGCGTTCGACCGCGACGATATCGGGGTCGCGGTTGCCGTCGATGCTCTTGTACTCGAGCGGCGCCTTTTTTCCGCTGCCGCCCTTGCCGTCGCGCACCAGTGCCTCGACCGCGCGCACCGACAGCCCGTCCTTGACCACCTTGCGTGCGATCGCCTCGGCATCGGCCGCGCCGATCAGCGCGCGCGCATGCCCCATCGCGAGGCTGCCGTCGCCGACGAGCGCCTGCACGGTGTCAGGAAGGTCGAGCAGCCGCATCAGGTTCGCGACATGGCTGCGCGATTTGCCGACCAGCTTCGCCAGCGCTTCCTGGCTATGCCCGAAATCCTCGATCAGCTTGCGATACGCCCCCGCCTCTTCGATCGCGTTGAGGTCCTGGCGCTGGATATTTTCGACCAGCGCGATCTCGTAGGTCGCGGCGTCGTCGAGCACGCGCACCAGCGCGGGAATCTGGTGCAGCCCGGCACGCTGCGCGGCGCGCCAGCGCCGTTCGCCCGCGACGAGCTGATAGCCGTCGCCATCGGGCGCCGCGCGCACGATAATCGGCTGGAGCAGGCCCCTCGCGGCGATCGAATCGGCCAGCTCGGCGATCGCGCCTTCGTCGAAATGGCGTCGCGGCTGGCCGGGAAGCGGGCGGATCGACCCCACCGGCACATGCTGCACCGCGTCGCCCGCGGGTGCCGTCGCGGCCTTCGCCGCGCCGCCGGGGGTGGCAAGCACCGGCGCCTCGATCGCAACGTCGCCGAACAGCGCGTTCAGCCCGCGCCCCAGCCCCGATGGCCGCTTCTTCGCGGGAATCGCCGACCCGGCCCCGGTTTCATCTTCTTTATCAGTCATTTATGCAGCCTTGCGAATATTGGGCAGGCGGTCGATCAGCTCGCGTGCCAGCGCGATATACGCCATCGATCCCGTGCAGCGATGATCGTAGATCAGCGCCGGAAGCCCGTGGCTCGGCGCTTCGGACAGGCGGACGTTGCGCGGGATCACCGTCTGGAACACCACCGGGCCCAGCACCTCGCGGACATCGTCGGACACCTGGTCGGTCAACCGGTTGCGGCGGTCGAACATCGTCAGCGCGACGCCGAGGATCGTCAGCTTCTGGTTAAAACGCTCGCGCACGCGCTCGACCGTGGTGAGCAGCTGGCTCAGCCCCTCGAGCGCGAAAAATTCGCATTGCAGCGGCACGATCAGCGATTCGGCGGCGATCAGCGCGTTCAGGGTCAGCATGCCGAGCGACGGCGGGCAGTCGATCAGGCAGATGTCCCATTGCCCCGCCTCGGCGCCCGACAGTGCCTGCTGCAGACGGTGGAGGCGGTCCTGGAACTCGATCAGCTCGATCTCGGCGCCCGACAGATCGACCGTCGCGGGCACGATGTCGAGCCGCGGCACCGCGGTCGGGATCGCGCAATCGGCGATCCCGGCATCGCCGCGGAGCAGTTCGTAGCTCGAAAATTCGCGCTGCGCCTGCTTGATGCCCAGCCCGGTCGAAGCGTTGCCCTGCGGGTCGAGATCGATGATCAGCGTCCGCCACCCCGTCGCCGCGAGCGCCGTGGCCAGGTTGATCGCGGTCGTCGTCTTGCCGACCCCGCCTTTCTGGTTCGCCACGGCGATACGGATCATGCTTTTCCTCGCTTTTCGGGCGCGACGCGCCCCTTGCCGACCAGGATATGGCTGTCGCCATCGGTGCGGCTCTGTTCCACGTGGAACATTCTCTGCCATGGCTGCGGCAGCAACGCCAGTTCCTTAACCGCGTTTCGGCCCTTCGGCAGCAGCCAGCGCGTCGATTCGGTGGAAAAACGCGCGGACAAGTCGAGCAATTTGTCGAGCGGCGCAAAGGCGCGCGCGCTGATCGTCCCCGCCACCCGCGTCGCCACCGCCTCGAGCCGCGCCTCGGCGACCTCGACATGGCGCAGTTCCAGCGCGTCAGCGACCGCGCGCAAAAATTCGCAGCGCCGCCGCCGCGATTCGACGAGCAGCATCGGCCGATCGGACAGGATCGCGACGACCAGCCCCGGCAACCCGGGCCCGCTGCCCAGATCGATCCAGAGCCCCTCACCGTCCGGATCGAGCGCGAGCAACTGCGCGCTGTCGGCGATATGCCGCACCCAAAGCGACGGGATTGTCGAAGCCGCAATCAGATTCTGCTGCGCATTTTCGGCAACGAGCATCGTCGCAAAGCGTTCGAGAGCCGCCCATTGCAAGGCGGTCGGCGCAAACGCCTGTTTCAGCCAGTCGCGCGCAGCGCCTTCATTTTCCAATAGTTCGGCGTCCGCCACGTCGCTCTTTCACCTACCCCGCGAAGCGGGCTTGTTCTTCTTCGTGCCTTTGCGCCTTTGCGAGAGATTTTGAAAGCCTCACGCAATGGCATCGCTCGATTGCGAACCTCAACCCGTCCGTGCAATGTCCCGCCGATGAGCATTTCGGCTACGATAGCCCCAATATTCCTTTTGTGGTCTGGACCATTTGCCGATCCGCTGGAGACTCTCGCCTTTCCCAGCCCCGAATTGGCATCCCGGAACATCGTCCAGTGCGGCGCGGAGGCCGTTGAAATCCGCTACGACGACCTAGACAACTCCGACGGCTTTTCGCCGTCACCGATTCTCGTCGTTCATGGAGCGACCGAGGAGCAACTGCCGTGCATAGACAGGGCCGTTCGCTTTTACGATGTCGAGCTGCCACCCGAGCTGCAAAAGGGCTTCGATGCAATCAGGATGGCGCAATATATGGCGGCTTATCGCGCACGCGCCGCCGCGGCGCTGGCGGCGCGCGGTCTGCTGGACAAAGTGCCAAAATTTCGCGCCGGAGAAACAGATGCGATAGCATTCGCCCGGCAATTGGAAGCGATCTGTGGCCCTGCGGCTGCAGGAGCGCTGCAATCATCCTATGGTCCGCACGTCCTCAGTCCCGAATGGGTGAGCAGACTCACCCTACCATCCGGGCCCGAAGACGACGCGATATCCTGTCTGATGGCAGCCGCGTCCACCGCCGACTTCGAACTGAACCTCATCGGAAATGAAGCTATTTCCCAGTAGGATATGGGTCGATGAAGCGACCTCCCGGCTCCATCGACCTTCAGGCCGCCCGCCGCTTGCTATGCACCAGGATCACGGTCAGTGCCGCCGGGGTCACCCCGTCGATCCGACCCGCCTGCCCCAGCGTCTCGGGCCGCGCCTTGGTCAGCCGTTCGACCATCTCGCGCGACAGCCCGCCAATCGCGGCATAATCCATCGCAGGGTCGAGCAGGATCGCCTCGTTCGCCGCGAGCGAACGCAGCTCGGCCTCCTGTCGCGCGATATAGGGCGCGTAGTGCGCATCCTCGGCCAGCTCGGCGAGGATCGCGCCGTCGATCGCGGCGAGGTCGGGCGCGAGCGTCGCCAGCGCCGCCATCGTCACCCCGGGAAAGCGCAGCAGGTCGATCCGTCGCCGCGCCGCGCCGTCGCCGGGCAGCGCCAGTCCGATCGCGGCATAATCGGCGGTAGCCGCCGGCGCGGCGAGCAACGCCGCCGCGCGCGCGCGCTCGGCCATGCGTGCATCGAACAAAGCCGCGGTCGCCGGCCGCACCAGTCCCAGCGCGATCCCCTTCGGCGTCAGCCGCGTCGCGGCATTGTCGGCGCGCAGCCGCAACCGGTATTCGGCGCGCGCGGTGAGCATGCGGTACGGCTCGCTCACCCCCTGCAGCACCAGATCGTCGACCATCACCCCGATATAGCTTTCCGAGCGGTCGAGGATCAGCGGCTCGCGCCCCTGCACGCTGAGTGCCGCATTGGCCCCCGCGACCAGCCCCTGCGCCGCGGCTTCCTCATATCCGGTGGTGCCGTTGATCTGCCCCGCGCACCACAGCCCGCTTATCGCGCGCAGCTGCAAGGTCCGGTCGAGCGCGCGCGGGTCGATATGGTCATATTCGACCGCATAGCCCGGCACGACCATTTCGACCGTTTCGAGCCCCTCCATCGTGCGCAGCATTGCGAGCTGGACGTCGGCGGGCAGCGAGGTCGAAACTCCGTTCGGATAGACGAGATGCGTGTCGAGCCCCTCGGGCTCGAGAAAAATCTGGTGTCCGTCGCGATCGGCAAAGCGGTGGATTTTGTCCTCGATCGACGGGCAGTAGCGCGGGCCCGCCGCGCCGATCGCGCCGGTGAACAGCGGCGATCGGTCGAGATTGTCGGCGATGATGCGGTGCGAATCGGGGTTGGTGCGCGTGATCGCGCAGAAAATCTGCGGCACCGTGCGCGCATTGTTCCACGTGGAACAGGTCCAGGTCGCACCCTCGACGCCGTCCGACGGCTGCTCGGCGAGCCGCGCCCAGTCGATCGTGCGGCCATCGAGCCGCGGCGGCGTCCCCGTCTTGAGCCGCGCCATCGGCAGGTCGGCGGCGCGGAGCTGCTCCGCAAGCCGATGCGCCCCGGCCTCGCCGATGCGCCCACCGGCCATCCGCTCCTCGCCGCGGAACATCCGCCCGCCGAGGAAGGTTCCCGTCGCGAGCACCACCGCCGGCGCCGCCAGCGTCGTCCCGTCGCCGAGGATCAGCCCCGCGACGCGCGCGCTGTCGGCGGACAGGTCGAGTGCCGCCGCCTCGCCCGCAACGACGGTGATTCGCCCTTCGGCGGCGAGCAGCGCCTGGATCGCATTGCGATACAGGATCCGGTCGGCCTGGATACGCGGCCCCTGCACCGCCGCGCCCTTCGACGCGTTGAGCATCCGGTAATGGATCGCCGCGGCATCGGCGGCGCGCGCCATCCATCCGTCGAGCGCATCGACCTCGCGCATCAGATGCCCCTTGCCGAGCCCCCCGATCGCGGGGTTGCACGACATCGTGCCGATCAGCGCCGGGTCGAAACTGACGAGCGCGACGCGCGCACCGAGCCGCGCCGCCGCCGCGGCGGCCTCGGTCCCGGCGTGCCCGCCGCCGACGACGATGACATCGAAAGTTGCGCTGCTATGCATGATCGCGGGCGCGCATAGCTCAAAGCACCGCGCGAATCCATCCGGGGCGTGGCGCTGCATCCTTCAAATCTGCCGTCGCGCGATAAAATCTATCGTCGGCTTTCGACCGATTGCGGACGTTCCGTCCAGTAATCCCGTTCGTGTCGTTAGCCGTTGTCGCTGGATAGAATGACCGCCAACGACCGGTTGCGGTCAGTCGCTCCTCCCTGTCGCGCAGCGATGGGGAGGTGGCAGCGCGAAGCGCTGACGGAGGGGCTGATGGCGCAGCGTTACCGCCCCTCCACCACCGCCTGCGGCGGCGGTCCCCCTCCCCATGGCTTCGCCACAGGGAGGATTTAGATATCCGCTAATGACCGGTAGTTGCCGACAGAGTTGTGATCCCCGGCGAAAGCCGGGGCCCAGATTGCCGACGCGAAGCTTGCGTTTTCCCGCCATGGGCCCCGGCTTTCGCCGGGGTGCACAAGGGGCAGCTTCCCACCCCGAAACCACCCATCCCCGTCGCCCTTGCACCGCTCCCCGTTCCACGTGGAACATCATTTCCCGATGCAGAAACGCCCGAACAAGGCATCGAGCATATCCTCGACCCCGGCGCGCCCGGTGATGCGGTCGAGCGCGCCCGCCGCGAGCCGGAGGCGCTCGGCGAGCAGGATCAGGTCGTCCGCCTCGCGCGATCCCGCTTCGATGTCGAGCCACGCCCTCGCCTCGGCGAGCGCATCGCGCTGACGCCGGCGCAGCGCGGCCTCGCCCTCGCGCGGCAACAGCGTGCGCGCCATGTCGACGATATAGGCGTGGAGCCGGTCCATCCCCTCGCCCGTCGCCGCCGACAGGATCAGATCGCAACGAGCCGCTTCGGCCTCGGCGGCGGCGTCGCCCCGCCAGCGGTCGGCCTGCGCCGCGATCAGGATCGTCCGCGGGTGGTCGGGCGCCGCTTTCGGCGGACCCAGCCACAACAATATATCCGCCGCTTCGACCGCCGTCTTCGCACGGTCGATGCCGATCCTTTCGATCGCGTCGCCGCTTCCGCTCCGCAGTCCCGCGGTGTCCGAAAAGCGCATCGCGATCCCGTCGAGCGCCAGCGGGGTTTCGATCACGTCGCGCGTCGTCCCCGCCAGCGGCGACACGATGGCGAGTTCCTTTCGCGCTAATGCATTGATTAACGTCGATTTACCGGCATTCGGCGGCCCCGCGATGACAACCGAAAGCCCTTCGGCGATCACCTCCGCCGCGGGCCGTGCCAGCCATTCGCCGAGTTCGGCGGCAAGCGCTGCCATCCCCGCGACGACACGCTGCGCGACCCCATCGCCGGTTTCGACATCATCCTCGTCGGCAAAATTGAGCTCGGCCTCGACCCCCGCCATCAACGCGAGCAGCCGCTCCTGCCAGTCCGCCACCGCGCGCGATACATGCCCGCTCGCCATGCCCAGCGCCTGCACGCGCTGGCTCTCGGTCTCGGCCGCGAGCAGGTCGGCGAGACCCTCGGCTTCGGCGAGGTCGATCCGCCCGTTTTCGAACGCGCGCCGCGTGAACTCGCCCGCCTCGGCGCACCGCAGTCCCGGCATCGTGCCGAGCGCCGCCTCGACCGCAGCGACCACCGCACGGCCGCCGTGCAAATGGAGTTCGGCCAGATCCTCGCCCGTCGCGGTCGCCGGCCCCGGAAACCACAGAACCAGCGCGCGATCGAGCGGCGCGCCGGCCGCATCCTTCAATTCGGCCAGCACCGCACGCCGCGCTTCGGGCAAACGCCCGGCCAGCGCCGCCAGCGCCGCGCCCGCCTCCGGCCCGCTGACGCGCACGACGCCGATCGCCGCCGGCGGCATCCCGCTCGACAGCGCAAAGATCGTATCGCTTCGGCGCCCGGTTTCGGTCAGCTCTTGCGTCCCCGCGCGGGTTTGTCGCCCTCGCCAGCGTCAGCGGCCTTGGCGCCGCCGCCCATCAGCCCGCCGCCGAACTGGCCGAGCAGCGACTGGACCAGCCCCAGCCCGCTTTCGCCCATCGGCACCCAGCTCTTGACCATCGACTGGACCATGTCGGGGGTGATGCCCTTCGCCATCAATTCCTTGACGCGGTCGAGATAGATCGCGTGCAGCGGCTCGAGGTCGGGCAGACCGAACAGCCGCCGCGCTTCCTCGGGGGTGCAATCCACTTCGATATTGAACTTCATCGCCTGTCCTTGCCCCTTACGCGCTTGAGCCGCGCCGCCGCGGCCGCTAGCTTCGCGCTTTCACATCCAAGAAGCAAGAGTCAGGAGAACTCCCCCCATGTCCGCGACGAACACCACCATCCCCGCGCTCGACGGCGAAGGCATGATTCCCGCCTATGTCGCGCGCCCCGACGCCGATTCGTCGCGCGCGATCATCGTCATCCCCGAAATCTTCGGGGTGAACGCCGGCATCCGCAAGAAATGCGACGACTGGGCGGCCGAAGGCTATCTGGCGATCGCCCCCGACATCTTCTGGCGCTTCGCCCCCGGGGTCGAGCTCAGCCCCGATATCGAGGCCGAACTGCAGGAAGCCTTCGGCTATTTCGGCCAGTATGACGCCGACGACGGGGTCAAGGACATCGAGGCGAGCATCCGCTGGCTGCGCGGCGAAGGCGCCGAAAAGATCGGCGCGGTCGGCTTCTGTCTCGGCGGCCGCCTCGCCTATATGGCCGCGACGCGCACCGACATCGACGCCTCGGTCGGCTATTATGGCGTCATGATCGACCAGATGCTGAACGAAAGCCACGCGATCGCCCACCCGCTGATGCTCCATATCCCGACCGAAGATCATCTCGTCGACCACGCGGCGCAGAAGGTCATCCACGATGGGCTCGATCCGCATCCCAAGGTCACGCTCCACGATTATCAGGGGCTCGACCACGGCTTCGCCGCGACGATGGGCAATCGCCGCAACGAAGACGGCGCACAACTCGCCGACGGCCGCACGCGCGCCTTTTTCGCCGAGCATCTCGCATGAGCGGGCATGCGGGTCTCGCCGCCTGGCACGCCTATATGGCGGGTGGCGGCGACCCGCAGGCCTTGCGGGGCCTGCTCGCCGAGGATGCGGTGTTCCATTCGCCCGTCGTCCACACCCCGCAGGCGGGCGCCGACAAGGTCTTCGCCTATCTCCACGCTGCGAGCCATGTGCTCGGCGGCGAAAATTTCCGCTATCTGCGCGAAATCGTCGACGGCGATCAGGCAATGCTCGAATTCCAGAGTGAACTCGACGGCATCCAGATCAACGGCGTCGACATCATCACCTGGAACACCGACGGAAAAATAATTGATTTCAAGGTGATGGTGCGCCCGCTCAAGGCGATCAACAAGGTTTGGGAGAAAATGGCCGCGATGCTCGCCGCGCAGGCGGGCTGACGGACGTGCTTCGCGTCCCGCGCTGGATCGCCATCCCGGTCCTGATCGCCGCGATCGCGGCGGCGGGCTGGTGGGGGTCCGCGCGCTGGACGCTGATCCTGTCGGTCCCGCTGCTCGGCCTTGCACTTTACGACGCGCTCCAGCGTCACCATTCGCTCCGCCGCAACTATCCGCTGATCGCGCGCGTGCGCTGGCTGTTCGAGGCGCTGCGCCCCTTCCTCTACGCCTATGTCGTCGAAAGCCCGCTCGACGGGCGGCCCTTCGCACGCACCGAACGCGATCTCGTCTATGCGCGCGCCAAGGGCGATCTCGATTCGCATCCCTTCGGTACCGAACTCGACGTCTATTCGGACGAATATGAGTGGATGAGCCATAGCATGGCGCCGACGATGACGACCGACCGCGCCCGGCGCGTCACCGTCGGCAACAGCCAGTGCGCCCGGCCCTACGAGGCTGCGCTGCTCAACATCTCGGCGATGAGCTTCGGTTCGCTCGGTGCCAACGCGATTCAGGCGCTCAATCGCGGTGCGCGGCTCGGCGGCTTCTACCATGATACCGGCGAGGGCGGCTTCAGCCCCTATCACCGCATCCACGGCGGCGACATCGTGTGGGAGCTGGGCAGCGGCTATTTCGGTTGCCGCGACGAGGCCGGACGCTTCGACCCCGGACGCTTCGCCGCCACGGCGCAAGACGACCAGGTCCGGATGATCGAAATCAAGCTCAGCCAGGGCGCCAAGCCAGGCCATGGCGGGGTGTTGCCCGGACCCAAGGTCAGCGCCGAAATCGCCGCGACGCGCGGTGTCCCCGCGGGCATGGACTGCATCTCGCCCGCCGCGCATTCGGCCTTTTCCACTCCCGTCGAACTCGTCGAATGGGCGGCAAAGCTGCGCGACCTGGCGGGCGGCAAGCCCGTCGGAATCAAGCTTTGCGTCGGCCAGCCCCACGAAATCTACGCCGTGATGAAGGCGATGATCGAGACCGGCATCCGCCTCGACTATATCGTCGTCGATGGTGCCGAGGGCGGGACCGGCGCCGCGCCGGTCGAATTTTCGAACCGCGTCGGCATGCCGCTGCGCGAAGGGCTGATCTTCGTGCGCAACGCGCTCGTCGGGTGCGGGCTCAAGGAAGAGGTGCGCCTCGCCGCGTCGGGCAAGGTCCATTCGGGTGCTGGCCTCGCGGTCAATTGCGCGCTCGGTGCCGACTGGTCGAACGCCGCGCGCGCCTTCATGTTCTCGCTGGGCTGCGTCCAGTCGCTGCAATGCCACACCGACCGCTGCCCGACCGGGGTCGCGACGCAGCACCCCGGGCGCCAGCGCGGACTGGTGGTCGAGGACAAGGCCGAACGCGTCCGCCGCTTCCAGGCCGCGACCGTCGGCGCGCTGTGGGATATCACCTGCGCGATGGGGCTCGAAACCCCGTGGCAGATCATGCCGCACCATTTGCACGAACGGCTCAATTCGGCACGCTCGGATTCGATCGACCGCATCTACAAATTCTACGAACGCGGCGTGCTGCTCGACGATCCCGGCTCGGTGGCCAGCGCACGCTACTGGGCGATGGCGCGCGCCGACAGTTTCCGCGCAGCGCTCTAGATCAGGCTGAGCCCGGCAAGCTCGCGATAGAGCTCGGGCGGCAGATCGCCGATCCCACCGCCTTCGTCGAGGCCCTTCGGGGCATCGGCATCGGCCAGGTAACGCCAGCCCTGATGCGCGCGCTTCGGCTGCGGATGGATGCGCTCGAGGTTCGCGACGCAGACGATGTCGATCCGCCCGTCGGCACGCTCGTCGAAGCGGAGGATTTCGACGCGTCCGACGAGCATGTGCTTGACGATGAAGTGCAGCCTGCCGCCGATCAGCTCGTCGGCGCGCTTGGGTTTGAACCGCGTCGTGAAACGCACCTCGCCGCCCTCGGCGCGCATCGCAATCCGCTGTTCGAGGCTCGCATAGTCGGGGCAGCCGACGGCGACGCGGGTCATGTGGAGCGGCGACATGGCGTCCAGATGGGAAGCCGGCACGAAAAAGCCAGCCCCTCGCAGGGCTGGCCTTTCCTTGCCGTCAGAAAAACCTGTCAGCCGAACAGCGTGCCGATGCCGACGCTCGGGTCGATCCAGCCTTCGTAGATCATCTTGACCGCGACGTAGAGGATCACGGCAAGCCCGACATAGGCGATCCAGCGGTAACGCTCGATATATTTGGCGATGATGTTCGCCGCGACGCCCATCAGCGCCACCGCGACGATCAGGCCGACGATCATGATTCCCGGGTGGTCGCGCGCCGCACCGGCGACCGCGAGGACATTGTCGAGGCTCATGCTGACGTCGGCGACCGCGACCGCCCAGGCGGCGGCGGCGAAGCTCTTCGCGGGCTTCAGGCCCGAATGCTCGTCGCCCTCGATTTCGGGCGAGCCGGCCGAATGGGCACCCTCGCGCAGTTCGCGCCACATTTTCCAGGCCACCCACACCAGCAGCAGCCCGCCGACGAAGATCAGCCCGACGATGCCCATCAGCTGCTGGACGACCAGCGCAAAGGCGACGCGCAGGACCAGCGCGGCGAGCACCCCGATCACGATCACCTTGCGACGCTGGTCGGCGGGAAGTCCCGCCGCGAGCGCGCCGACGACGATCGCATTGTCGCCCGCCAGCACGATATCGATCATCAGCACCTGGAGGAATGCCGACAAAGCGGCGGGCGAACCGATATTGCTGAAGTCGTTGACGATATGTTGCCACATTTCGGCGGGCGAACCAAAGCTCGGCGCGGCGGCGGCCGCTTGCGTCAGAATATCCAATATCACAGCATGTCCCCGAAATAGCTGACCTCTGGAATAGGGTCATAAAAGCGATGCAGCAATGCCCGCCATTGTTGGTAACTATCCGACCGGCGGAACCCGTCGCGATGATCCGCGACCGACCGCCATTCCACTAAAAGCAGATAGGGCTGTCCGGTTCCTGTCGGGCGGCGAATCTGAAGCGACAAAAAGCCCGGCGACGCTTCGATCAGCGGCCGGGCCTCGGCCATGGCCGCCTCGAATTCCGCTTCGTTTCCCGCACGTACGGGCAGCAGCGCATGTTCGAGCACGGCCATGATGCCGGATTACTGGTTCATGCTGTCGAAGAAATCCTCGTTGGTCTTCGAATCCTTGATCTTGTCGAGCAGGAATTCCATCGCGTCGACGGTGCCCATCTGCATGAGGATGCGGCGCAGCACCCACATCTTGCTGAGCTTGTCCTTCTCGACGAGCAATTCTTCCTTGCGCGTCCCCGACTTGCCGACGTCGAGGCTCGGGAAGATGCGCTTGTCGGCGACCTTGCGGTCGAGCACGATTTCCGAGTTGCCGGTGCCCTTGAATTCCTCGAAGATCACCTCGTCCATGCGGCTGCCGGTATCGATCAGCGCGGTCGCGATGATCGACAGCGAACCGCCTTCCTCGATGTTGCGCGCGGCGCCGAAGAAACGCTTCGGGCGCTGGAGGGCATTGGCATCGACACCGCCCGTGAGCACCTTGCCCGAGCTCGGAACAACGGTGTTGTAGGCGCGGCCGAGGCGCGTGATCGAGTCGAGCAGGATGACGACATCCTTCTTGTGCTCGACGAGGCGCTTGGCCTTTTCGATCACCATTTCGGCGACCTGGACGTGGCGCGTCGCGGGTTCGTCGAAGGTCGAGGACACGACCTCGCCCTTCACGCTGCGCTGCATGTCGGTGACTTCCTCGGGGCGTTCGTCGACCAGCAGGACGATCAGGTAGACCTCGGGGTGGTTGTCGGTGATCGCCTTGGCGATATTCTGGAGCAGCACCGTCTTGCCGGTGCGCGGCGGCGCGACGATCAGCGCGCGCTGGCCCTTGCCCTGCGGGCTGACCAGGTCGATGACGCGCGCCGACTTGTCCTTGACCGTCGGGTCGACGGTGTCGAGCGACAGCTTCTGGTTCGGATAGAGCGGCGTCAGATTGTCGAAATTGACGCGGTGGCGCACGACGTCGGGGTCGTCGAAATTGACGCTGATCAGCCTGGTGAGCGCGAAATAGCGCTCGCCGTCGCGCGGCGCGCGGATTTCGCCTTCGACGGTATCGCCGGTGCGCAGGCCGTGCTTGCGGACCTGGTTCGGCGAGACATAGATGTCGTCGGGACCCGCCAGATAATTGGCGTCGGGCGAGCGCAGGAATCCGAAGCTGTCGGGCAGGACCTCGATCGTCCCCGATCCGATGATTTCCTCGCCCTCTTCGGCGAGTTCCTTGAGGATCGAGAACATCAGATCCTGCTTGCGCAGGGTCGAGGCGCCCTCGACGCCCAGCTCTTCCGCCATTTCGACGAGTTGTGCGGGCGATTTGGTCTTGAGTTCTTTGAGATGCATGGATGGAGTCCAGGTAGAAAATCGGGAGAAATTAATCGGTTGTCGGCGCACCGCGGCGGGTGCCTATCCGGCCGGGGGACGACCGTTCGCGATAGTCTCGGCGCAGGACGCACCGCCCGCGTGCGCGGGGTTGAATCGGCCCCTATCCCTCGCTCGCCGCCAAGTCAATCGCGTGCGCGACGCGGCGCGTTCAGGGCCGGACGACCGCCAATATCACGATGATCGCCGCGGCGACGCCGGGAACCTCGTTGAGCATGCGCAGCCGCTTTTCGGTCATCGGCCGCTCGCCCTTCGCGAGCTTCTTGTAGTGGCCGATCATCCAGCCGTGATAGCCCGACAGCGCGAGCACGACGGCGAATTTCGCAAGGAACCAGCCCTGCGTCCAGTAACCGCCGTTGAACGCGAGCATCAACCCCAGGATCCAGACGATGATGATCGACGGGTTGAGGATGATCCGTCGCAGCCGGTCCTCGCGCTCGATCCACTTCCTGTCCTCGTCGGACCCGACCGGGCACTGGCTGTGATAGATGAAGAAGCGCGGCATCATGAACAGGCCGGCCATGAAGAAGATCACGAAGATGATATGCGCCGCTTTGACCCAAAGCATCGTCGCCCCCAGAAAGCCTGCCAGTTCCATGCCTATCCCCGCACGCGCCGGATCAGATGCTCGACATGGGCGATCGGTGTGTCGGGCACGATGCCATGGCCGAGATTGAAGATATGGGGGCGCGTCGGGAAAGCCGCAAGGATGCGATCGATCGCGGCATCGAGCGCCGCACCGCCCGCGACGAGCGCGAGCGGGTCGAGATTGCCCTGCACGGGCAGATGCGCAGGCAGCATGGCGTCGGCCCAGGCGGGATCGACCGTCTCGTCCAGCCCGATCGCATCGACCCCGGTTTCGCCGGCATAGGCGCGAAGCTTGCCCCCCGCCCCCTTCGGAAAGCCGATGACCGGCGTGTCGGGATGCAGCGCCTTCAGCCGGCCGACGATTTCGGCGTTGGGCGCGATCACCCATTGCTCGAACTGCGCCGGCGACAGGCTGCCCGCCCAGCTGTCGAACAGCTGGACCGCCTCGACGCCGCTTTCGATCTGCCCCGACAGATAGGTGACGGTCAGGTCGATGATCGCGTCGATGATTGCCTGGAACGCCTGCGGGTCGCCGAACGCCATGCGCCGCGCCGCGGCCTGGTCCTTTGATCCCTGCCCCGCCACCATATAGGTCGCGACAGTCCACGGGCTGCCCGCAAAGCCGAGAAAGGTGGTCTCGGGCGGCAGCGCGCCCGCAACGCGCGTGACGGTTTCATAGACGGGGTCGAGCCGCTGCGGCATTGCCGCGAGCGCGGACAGCGCGCTGTCGACCAGCGGCGGCGCGAGCCGGGGGCCCTCGCCTGCCTCGAACCACAGATCCTGACCCAGCGCGTGCGGGATGACGAGGATGTCGGAAAAAAGGATCGATCCGTCGAAACCGAAGCGCCGGATCGGCTGCAGCGTCACCTCGGCCGCGGCTTCCGGATCGTAGCACAGCTCGAGGAATCCGCCCTTGGTCTCCCGGAGCGCCCGATATTCGGGAAGATAGCGTCCCGCCTGGCGCATCAGCCACAATGCGGGCCGTTCCTGCCGTGCCCCGCGCAACGTCGCGAGCAAGCTCTTCACTGGCGCCATGGCGCAGACCCTCTTTCTTTCTACCCAATCAATATATTGAAAAGATGGTGGTGGTTTGTTGGGGGGCGAATAACGCGGCTTTAGGCAGCGCCGCCGCCTTTGCCAACAGCTTGACTCCATCCCGGCCGATCTTTGCCGCGGAGTCGCGAACGCTTGTCCTCCTAATCCACAGCCTGTGGATAAAAAGGCGATGCTGTGGACAAGCGGCGGAACGGAATCGGCAGCGTCGGGGATGAAACCACTCCCCCCTTTTGCTCCCCCCGCTTGTCCCGGACTTATCCACAGCCGGTGCCGCGCGCTTCGCCGCTTGCCTTTTTCCGCGGCCTTGCGCCATGTGCGGCTATGGGCCGGCTCCACCTTCACCTCATATCCGATTCCACGGGCGAGACGCTCGAGAATATTGCCAAGGCGGCGATTGCCCAGTTCGACGATGTCGAGGTGGTGCGGCATTTCTGGCCGATGGTGCGCTCCGAATCGCATCTCGACCGAATCATGGCCGAAGTCGAGGCGAGCCCGGGCATGATCCTCTTCACGCTGGTCAACGGCGAGCTGCGATCCAGCCTCGAACGGCGTGCGCGAGCACAGGGACTGCCGACGGTCGCCGCGCTCGACGCCGTCACCGACGCGCTGTCGCGCATGCTCGGGCAGGAAGCCAAGGCGCGACCCGGCCGCCAGCACGCGCTCGACGCCGCCTATTTCGCGCGCGTCGAGGCGATCCAGTTCACCGTCGCGCACGACGACGGCATCGGCTGGGAAAATTGGGAACAGGCCGACATCGTCCTCGCGGGCGTGTCGCGCACCTCCAAAACCCCGACGAGCATCTATCTCGCCAACCGCGGTTTCAAGACCGCGAACATCCCGATCGTTCCCGAATCGCCGCCGCCCGACGCGCTGTTCAATCTCCGCCGCCCGATGGTGGTCGGGCTCACCACGGGGCTCGACCGGCTGGTGCAGGTTCGCCGCAACCGCCTGCTTGCGCTCAACCAGGCGCCCGAAACCCCCTATGTCGACGACGAACGCGTGAAGGCCGAACTTGCCTATGCGCGCCGCATGTTCGCCGACAATGGCTGGCCGGTGATCGACGTGACGCGCCGCTCGATCGAGGAAACCGCCGCGGCGGTGATCAAGCTCGTCGAGGATCGCAGCGCGGCATGACGCTGCTTCTCGCCTCGCAGAGCAGTGGCCGCGCCGCGATGCTGCGCGCCGCCGGGCTGACCTTCGAAACCAGCGCCGCGCATCTCGATGAAGAGGCGCTGACCGCGTCGCTCCTCGCCGCCGGCCAGACCGCGCGCAACATCGCCGACGCGCTCGCCGAGGCCAAGGCGGTCAAGATTTCGTCGCGGCTTCCCGGGGTGACGGTGCTCGGGGCCGATTCGACGCTGGCGCTCGACGACGGCGCGATGCTGTCGAAACCCGAAAGCCCCGAAGAGGCGGCAAATCATCTTCGCCGCATGGCGGGCGCCCGCCACCGCCTGTTCAGCGCGGTTGTCGCGGCGCGCGACGGTGCGCCCGTCTGGCGCGCGATCGGCGAGGCGAAGCTGTGGATGCGCCCCTTGTCGGACGCCTTCATCGCCGACTATGTCGCGCAAAACTGGGACAGCATCCGCTGGACCGTCGGCTGTTACGAAATCGAGGGAGCAGGCGTGCAATTGTTCGACCGGGTCGAAGGCGACCCCTGGACCATCATCGGCATGCCGATGCTCCCGCTGCTCGCCTGGCTGCGCGCGACCGGGCTCGCCCAAAAATGACTGAAAACATCATGAGTGCGCCCTCTGCCCCCCCTTATGCCGAAGTGATCGGGGACCCGATCGCCCAGTCGAAATCGCCGCTGATCCACGGCTTCTGGCTCGAAGCGCTCGGCATTGCCGGCGATTATCGCCGCGCGCATGTCAAATCCGACGGCCTCGCGGCCTATGTCGCGGAGCGCCGCGACGATCCCGACTGGCGCGGATGCAACGTCACCATGCCGCACAAGGCGGCGATCATGGACCTCGTCGACGATCCCGGCGCCGTGCGCGGCACGATCGGCGCGATGAACACGGTGGTGCGCCAGCCCGACGGGACGCTGATCGGGACCAACACCGACGCCGCGGGCTTCTATGCGCCGCTTGCCGAGCTCGACCTCGAAGGCGCGCCGGTCGTCGTGATCGGCGCCGGCGGTGCGGCGCGCGCGGTGCTGTTCGCGCTCGCCCGCGCCAATGTCGGGCCTGTGACCATCCTCAACCGCTCGCCGCTGAAGGCGATGGGGCTGCTCGCGACCTTCGGGCTCAAGGGCGATGTGGTGGCGCTCGACGCGCCGCTCCCGCCCGCCGTGCTGCTCGTCAACAGCAGCAGTCTCGGCATGACCGGCCAGCCGCCGCTCGACCTTGACCTGTCGCCGCTCCCTGCGGGGGCGATCGTCTATGATCTTGTCTATTCGCCGCTCCGGACCGGGCTTTTGCAGGCGGCCGAAGCGCGCGGGCTCGACACCGTCGACGGACTCGACATGCTCATCGGGCAGGCCGCGCTCGCCTTCGAGCTCTTCTTCGGCGCCGCGCCGCCCGAGGGGCGCGACGATGAATTGCGCGCTTTGCTGACCGCCGGGTGACCGCGACATGAGCCACTTCAAGCGACCCGCCTCGCGGCTGCGCCGCCCCTTTCTGCTCGGGCTCACCGGTTCGATCGGCATGGGCAAGTCGACCGCCGCGACGATGTTCGAGCGCGAGGGCATTCCGGTGTTCGACGCCGACGCCGAGGTGCACCGGTTGCAGGGCCCCGGCGGCGCGCTCGTCGCGGCGATCGAGTCCCGCTTTCCCGGCACCACCGGCCCCGGCGGCGTCGATCGGCAGAAACTCGGCGCGCGCGTGCTCGGCAACACGCACGAGCTCGCCGCGCTCGAGGCGATCGTCCACCCCGCGGTCGGCCGGGCGCAGAAACGCTTCCTCGCCAGGCATCGCGCGCGCGATCTGGTCGTGCTCGATGTGCCGCTCCTGTTCGAAAAGGGCGGCTGGCGGCGCGTCGGCGCGATCGCCGTCGTCTCGGCGCCGCTGTGGATGCAGACGAAGCGCGTGCTGCGCCGCCCGGGGATGACCCGCGCCAAGCTCAAGGCGATCCGCCGTCTCCAGGTCCCCGACCGCGTCAAGCGCGCGCGCGCCGATTTCGTGATCGAAACCGGCCGCCCCAAAAGCGAGACGCATCGCCAGATTCGCGCCATCGCCTCTTGTTTCCGCGCCCGATAGGGTCCAGATTGAAGCTTCAATGCGCGAGATTATCTTCGATACCGAAACGACGGGGCTCGATCCCAGGACCGGGGACAGGCTGGTTGAAATCGGGTGCATCGAACTGGTCGACCGCCGCGAAACGGGGCGCAGCTTCCACGCCTATTACAACCCCGAACGCGACATGCCCGCCGCTGCCGAGGCGGTGCACGGCCTCTCGATCCAGTTCCTGTCCGACAAGCCGCTCTTCGCCGACCGGATCGACGAACTGCTCGAATTTCTCGGCGACGCGCCTCTGATCGCGCACAATGCCGTCTTCGACTTCGGCTTCGTCAACGCCGAACTCGCGCGTGCCAAGCGCCCCATTCTCGACATGGCGCGCATGTGCTGCACCGTGCAGATGGCGCGCAAGCTCCACCCCGGCGCCAAGCACAGCCTCGACGCGCTCTGCACGCGCTACGGCATCGACCGCAGCCACCGCGTCAAGCACGGCGCGCTGCTCGACGCCGAACTGCTCGCGCACCTCTATATCGAAATGACCGGCGGACGGCAGATCGGCCTCGGTCTCGCATCCGAAGCGCCCGCGCCTGCTGCGGCCGCGGCGTCGGGCCACGCCCCCGCGGCCGCCCCGCGCGCGTTTCGCGAACCCCGTCCGCATGCCGCAACCCCCGCCGAACTGGCGCGTCATGCCGAATTCGTCGCCACGCTGAATCAACCGCTGTGGCACGATAGCCCGTGACGGCGGCTCCGGCCGCCGTCGCTGAGACCCTGGAAGGAGAAGAAAAATGGAAATCCGCGTCTCTGGCCACCAGATCGAAACCGGCGAAGCGCTGCAGGCGCATGTCGCGGACCGGATGAACGCGATCGCCGACAAATATTTCTCGCGCGCGATCGGCGCGCACGCGACCTTCGGCAAGGGACCGCACGACAGTTTCCAGTGCGACATCGTCGCGCATGTGATGCAGGGGCTGGTGCTCAAGGGGCACGGCCAGGCGCAGGACGCGCATGTCGCCTTCGAGGGCGCGGCCGAGCGGATCGAAAAACAGCTCCGACGCTATATGCGACGCCTCAAGGACCGGAGCGGCGGCGCGGCGCCGTCGCCGACGATCGACGAGATACAGGATAACGCCGGCTACACCGTGTTCGACGCCGGCGGCGACGAGGATGAAGCGGGCGATGCGCCGGCGATCATCGCCGAAACGCGCGTCGATATTCCGAGCAGCAGCGTGTCCGACGCGGTGATGATGCTCGACCTTCGCAACACCAACGCGCTGCTGTTCGTCAACAGCAAGACCGGCGCGCACAATATGGTCTATCGGCGCACCGACGGGACCATCGGATGGGTCGAACCGCAATAAGACTGGATTTTCTCCGCCATTCCGCCTAAGGGCCGCGCCCAACGATATCCCCGAAGCCGCTCGGGGCCGGGATGGCGGGGGACGCCAGACGATCCGTGATCGATGCCCGCAGGGGCGAACCGGCCGTGGGGCCGGGCTGTTTGAGATTTGACCAGACGCATGAACCTATCTTCTCTCCTCTATCCGGCGACCGTGCGTGCGCATGTTCAGCTCGATTCGAAAAAGGCGCTGTTTCCGTTCGTCGGCGACCTCGCGGCGCGCTCGCTCGGGCTCGACTCGGGCGAAGTGAGCGAGGCGCTGCTCGAACGCGAACGGCTCGGGTCGACGGGGTTCGGGCGCGGCATCGCGCTGCCGCACGCCAAGATGGCCGACCTCGGCGGGGTGCGCGGACTATTCCTCCAGCTCGCGCGGCCGATCGATTTCCAGGCGGTCGACGGGCTGCCCGTCGACCTGCTCTTCGTCCTGTTGTCGCCGCTCGACGCCGGCGCCGATCATTTGAAGGCGCTCGCGGGCGTGTCGCGCATGCTGCGGAACGAAAGCATCGCCGACCGGCTGCGCGGCGCGAAGAGCGACGAAGCGCTCTATGCGCTGCTCGTCGACAGCGAAGCGCGTGACGCGGCGTAGCGCGTTTCCCGGCCGCCCGTCGGGCAAGGCCGGATCTCATCGTCCGTGACGCGGCTCGCCAGCCGCTTCCTCGTCGACCTGCTGCTGCGCCGGACCGAAGCGGCGGGCGGTTTTGCGGCGATTCTCGCCGCGGGCGACGAGCGCGCCGGGGTGATCCTCGTCCAGTGCAGCGAACGCGGCGCGCCGGGGCCGCTGCTCGAACGGCGCTTTGCCGCCAACGGCGGCTATGTCTGGGAAGCCGTCGGACCCGGTGACGGCGACGAAAGCGCGCTTTCGGCCTATCGCGATCGCCGGAAAAAGGCCGATCCCGACCTCTGGATCGTCGAACTGGATATCGCGGATGCGCCACGACTCGTCGCCGAATGGGGCGAATTGAGTTGACATTGTTGCGGCGCACAATAGGTGGCGCGCACCAATAACGCGTAGGTCGTTCCGCGGGTTGCAGCGAATCTCTTTCGCATGGCGCCCGGCTCCACGGTTCGGACACGCAGTCGGATGATGACCGCAGGCGGACCGTGAACCAGTCTTCCGCCTGTCTTTTCCGGGTCCATCAGCCGCCCTTTTGACGGACCTCATGAGTCGCATTTTGACCACAGCCAGCATGGCTGCCGTTGGCATGACCGTTGCCGCCATGCTGCTGATCGCGGAACCCGGTTTCGCGAATGATCTGGGCGTCGATGCCCCGATCCCCGCCATTACCCTGCCGGGCGCCGATGCGCCGCAGACCGGGACGGTGGCCCCTTCGACCGACACCCCGGCACCGGTCGCCACGCCCGATCCCGTCACCGCCGAACCCGCCGCGCCGCAGCCGGTGCCGGTGACCGCCGAATCGCTCGCCGAACTCGTCGCCGAAACGCCCCGCCCGGCCAAGCTCGACGCCGAACTGCGCTGCCTTGCCGGCGCGGTCTATTTCGAATCGCGCGGCGAATCGCTCGTCGGCCAGCTCGCGGTCGCGCATGTCGTGATCAACCGCGCCAAGTCGGGGCGCTTCCCGTCCAGCCTGTGCGGGGTCGTCCATCAGAAGAGCCAGTTCAGCTTCGTGCGCGGCGGCAAGATGCCGAAAATCCGCGAATCGGGCGCGCTGTGGTCGAACGCGGTCGCCATCGCCCAGATCGCCCGCGACGGCAGCTGGAAGAATCACGCCCCCGGCGCGCTCTTCTTCCACGCACGCTATGTCTCGCCCGGCTGGCGCAAGACGCGCATCGCGCAGATCGACAACCACATCTTCTATCGCTGACCGGGCGCTGCGCGGAGCGCGCCGCACGCCGTCCCCGCGCCGCCGCGATCCGGGCCCGCAAAACGGGGCCATCCCGTTCATTGCCAAGCCATAATATGTGGCGCATGATGCGGGCATGAAGCTTCATTTTCCTGCCGCCCTGCTCTGCGCAGCGGCGCTGGCGCTCGGCGGCTGCGCGACGGCTGTCCCGCCGGTCGAGGTCACCCGTTTCCACGGCAATGCGGTTGCCGGCTGGGCGCCGGGCACGCGCTATGCCGTCGACACCGCGCCGCTCGGCGACGCCGCGGCGATGGTCGGCGCGGCGCAGCCATCGCTCGAATGGAACAGCTATCGCACCGCGGTCGAGCGCCAGCTTCAGCTCCAGGGGCTCGTCGCGGCGGAAAATGGCGCGTCGGCGCCGCTCAGGGTGCGCATCGGCTTCGATCGCAGCGAGCGTGTCGGCGGCGGCGGCAATTCGCCGGTCTCGGTCGGCGTCGGCGGCTCGACCGGCGGCTGGCGCTCCGGCGTCGGGCTCGGCGTCGGCTTCAGCTTCGGCGGCGGTCCGCGCAAGGTGCAGGATCTCCAGTTGTCGGTGCGCATCGACGATGCCGCCTCGGGCAATGCGCTGTGGGAGGGGCGTGCGATCGCCGCGGTGCCGGCCAAGGCACCCGCCGCACAGCCGTCGCTTGCCGCCGCCAAATTGGCCGAAGCCCTATTCAAGGACTTTCCCGGCGAATCGGGACGCACTATCAGCGTCCCATGACCATCAGCATCGACGCCGCCTTCGACAGCGGCAATATCGTCGTGGACTCGCTCGCCGGGACCACCGCCCGGCTCTCGATCCGCAAGGACCGCGAATCCGATTTCTTCCAGTGGTTCCACTTTCGCGTCGCGTGCAACGTTGGCGACGCGCTGGACCTCCGCATCACCGGGCTCGCCGATTCGGCCTATCCCGACGGCTGGTCCGATTATGCGGTGTGCGCCAGCACCGACCGCGAAAACTGGTTCCGTCTCGACACCGATTATGACGCGGGCACCGACGGCGGATCGCTGATCGTCCGCCACACCGCCGAAAGCCCCATCCTGTGGGTCGCCTATTTCGCGCCTTACTCGATGGAACGTCACCACGACCTCGTCGCGTCGGTCGCCGAATGCGAGGGCGTGACCTATCGCCGCCTCGGTCACAGCCTCGAAGGCCAGCCGATCGACTGCCTCGAAATGGGGACGGGCACGACGCAGGTGTGGCTCTATGCGCGCCAGCATCCGGGCGAGAGCATGGCCGAATGGTGGATGGAAGGCGCGCTCGAAAAGCTGACCGATCCCGCCGACCCGCACGCGCGGTCGCTGCTCCGGAAATGCCGCTTCCACATCGTGCCCAACATGAATCCCGACGGCTCGCGCCGCGGCCACCTGCGCACCAATTTCGCCGGGGTGAACCTCAACCGCGAATGGCACGAACCGACCGCCGAACGCAGCCCCGAAGTGCTCTGCGTCCGCAATGCGATGGACGAAAGCGGCGTCGACTGGGCGATCGACGTCCATGGTGACGAGGCGATCCCCGCGGTCTTCCTCGCGGGGTTCGAGGGCATTCCGTCGCTGAAGCCCGAACAGATGGAAAAATACAAGGCGTATGAAGCGACGCTCGCCGCGACGACGCCCGACTTCCAGGTCGATCTCGGCTATGCCGAAACCGCGCCGGGCCAGGCGAACCTCAGCATGTCGACGACGCAGCTCGCCGAACGCTTCGGCGCGGTGTCGATGACGCTCGAAATGCCGTTCAAGGACAATCGCGACCTGCCCGACCCTGTCGCGGGCTGGTCGCCCGAGCGTTCGAAGCTGCTCGCGCACGCGTGCCTCGCGACGCTCGACCGGATGCTCTGATGCCCGATACCGGGGGCGCCTGGCATATCGTCGAGGACGATCTGTCGGGCGCTGCCATCCGCGCGCTGCTCGAGGTGCATTTTGCCGGCCTGCTCGCTAATTCACCGGCGGACAGCTGTCATTTCCTCGATTTCGCCGGCCTGCGCGCGGACGATGTCACCTTCTGGTCGATCCATCGCGGCGACGCGCTCGCGGGCTGCGGGGCGCTCAGGATGCTCGACCCCGCGCATGGCGAGATCAAGTCGATGCGCACGCACGAGGCCTTCCTGCGCCAGGGCGTCGCCGCCCGCATGCTCGACCATATCATCACCGAAGCGCGCCGCCGCGGCGTCGCCCGGCTCAGCCTCGAAACCGGATCGGGGCCCGCCTTCGAACCCGCGCTCGCGCTCTACCGGCGCCACGGCTTCGACGATTGCGAACCCTTCGCCGACTACAAGGCCGACCCGTTCAGCCGCTTCATGACGCGCATTGTCTGAACCGCCGCGCGCGGTTTGCGGTGCCATGGAATCGGACGTTCGCCAAAAGAAACGGGGTCCGGAAGGGACTCCGGACCCCGCTCTTTCCGCCCCTCGGGGCAATGTGTCAGGTCTCAGGCTGCTTTCTTGCCGCCTTCGACCGGTGCCGGGCCGGCTTCGACCAATGTCGGCGTGGTGCCGCCGATCGCGATCTTGTGCGGCTTCATCGCCTCGGGCACTTCGCGCACCAGATCGATGACGAGCAGCCCGTCGGCCAGGTCGGCCGCGCTCACCCGCACGAAATCGGCGAGCTGGAAGCGGCGCTCGAAGGCGCGCGTCGCGATGCCGCTATAGAGGAGCTGGCGGCCCTCGCCTTCGGGCGCGGGGGCCTTGCGGCCGCTGACGGTCAGCATGTTCTGCTGCGCGGTGATATCGATCTCGTCGCTCTTGAATCCCGCAACCGCCACGGTGATGCGGAAATGGTCGTCGGCGACCTTCTCGATGTCGAAGGGCGGATAATTTTCGGCAGCCGAACCGCCGGTCTCGAGGAAATCGAACAGCCGGTCGAAACCGACGGTCGAACGGCGATAGGGGGTCCAATCGAAGCTGTTGCGCATGGGTCATTCTTCCTTTCAAAGCGAAGTCTGGGACCGCGGCGGCGCGCCGCGATCGCCACCCGGCCCCGTTGCGGCGACCGGATGAGGCGAATCTGGGTGCGGGCGAAACCATTTCAAGAGGGGCGTTGGCCTTCTGCGAAAAGCCGCGCTATGGCGCGCGCGATCATCCCCTCCGGAAGGACCGAAAATGCCGCAGCTCATCCTCATCCGTCACGGCCAGTCGCAGTGGAATCTCGAAAATCGCTTCACCGGCTGGTGGGACGTCGACGTCACTGAAAAGGGCGCGGCCGAGGCGTGGGCCGCGGGCGAACTGATGAAGGCAAAGGGGATCGCCCCCGACACCGCCTTCACCTCGGTCCAGACGCGCGCGATCAAGACGCTCAACCTCGCGCTCGAGGCGATGGGGCGGCTGTGGTTGCCCGTCATCAAGGACTGGCGCCTCAACGAGCGCCACTATGGCGGGCTCACCGGGCTCGACAAGGCCGAGACCGCGGCGAAGCATGGCGACGAACAGGTCAAGGTCTGGCGCCGCAGCTTCGACATTCCGCCGCCGCCGCTCGAGGCCGGTTCGCCCTACGACCTTGCGAGCGACCCGCGCTACGCCGGCATCGCGATTCCGTCGACCGAAAGCCTCAAGGACACGATCGCGCGCGTGCTGCCCTATTATCAGGCGGCGATCGAACCCCAGCTCGCGGCGGGCAAGACGGTGCTGATCTCGGCGCACGGCAACAGCCTGCGCGCGCTGGTCAAGCATCTGTCGGGCATTTCGGACGCCGACATCACCGGGCTCGAAATCCCGACCGGCCAGCCGATCGTCTACGAGCTGAACGACGATCTGACGGCGCGCGAACGCTATTATCTCAGCGAACGCTGAATATCTGTTCCACTGATGTGGAACGCGGCACCGGCCCGCTCCCCCACCCGGCCTCCCACAGTGTATCCTGAAATGGGAGGCCGGGTGGGGGAGCGGGCCGGTGCCGCACGCTTCCGCAAAGCGGAAGCAAACATTTACAGCGTCCCCGTCACCGTCAGCTGGAAAAATTGCCCGAACCGGCGCTGGCGCGTTTCCCGGAACGCGATCGGCCCGTCGCGCCGGTCGACGAACACGGTGCGGTCGAATCCGTCCTGCATCCCCGCGAGGTTGCGATACGACAGCTTTACCGTGAAGCCCGCGACGTCCTTGTGCTCGATAAAAGCGGTGACGAACGGACCGACGGTATATTCCGTCTCGATCGCATCGAGCCGAAGGTTCGGGCTGAAGCGTTCGTCGAAATAGCCCCCGCCCCAGGCGAAATTGCTCCCCGGCACGTCGTGGCGCAGGCTGAGGTCGGCGACATATTCCTGCCCCCCGCTCTGGTGGCGCCACCGATCGGTCAGCGGGTCGCGCACGCGGTTCCGCCGCCAGGTGACGTCGGCGTTGATCCGCGCGCCCTTCCACCCCAACGGGTCGAGCAGCAGCGTGCCCTTGCTCGTGACGCGATAGAGATGCGCGGGCGGCAGGTTGCCGCGCCCTTCGGTGGTCGGCGAAAGCGGGATCTGGTCGACCAGATCCTGCGCATAGCCATAGGCGAACGCGACGGACGCGTTGCCCCAGCGGCCCATGTCCTGCACGAACTCCAGTTCGCTGCGGTTGACGACCGGCGGGACGAGCAGGCCGTTGCCGCCATTGCCCTGCCCGTTCGCGACGTCGACCGAACTTGCGAAGTCGAAGAAGTCGAGCTGGTCGACGCGGCGCTGGACGAACCAGTTGATCGTCGTCTTCGGCCCGGCCTTCCAGGCGAGCGCGACCTTGCCCTTCGGCCGGATGAAGCGGCGCCTCAGCCCGCCGGGCCCCGACGAGCTCAGCTCGCTATATTCGGCGGCAAGGTTGATCTGCGCGGTGAGGTTCGGCGCGAGCGCGCGGCCCCAGGTCAAGGACGCCTCGCCGCGCTTCTCCTCGACCTTGGTCCTTTCGCCGCCAAAGGCCACTGGCACGAACCGGCCGTTCGCCTGCAGGACCGCGAATTCGGCATCGACGTCGAGCGTGTTGTACGCGCCCTCCATTGCGACCTGCCAGTCGGTGCCCCCCGCGGTGCGCCAGCTATATTCGCCGCGCAGGATCGATTCGCTTTCATCGGCGGTCTGGCTGAAGCGCTCGCCCCTGCGTCCGCCGATCTCGCGGTCGATGACGAACGTATCGACGAAGGGGCTGTGCTCGAAACGGTAGAGCGAGATCAGCTTCAGCCGCCCCTTGCCCAGCCCCATCTCGTAATCGCCGCCGATGTCGAAATTATATTCGTCCTCGGTGAAGCGGAATTCTTCGTTCACGCGTCCATGGCCTGGCTGCACCGAGGTGCCGGTTACGCGCTCGCGCAGATTCTGCAGCTGCCCGCCGAGATTGAAATTCCATTTGTTGCCGTTGGCGGCGGTGCGCGCGAGCGCTGCCGACAGCCGCGGCCGGTCGCCGTCATAGGCGCCGAACTCGTCGCGCACGAACAGCAACTCGCCGGCGCTGTCGAAGCGTTGCTCGGGTCCCCAATGGCCGTTGCGACTGGCCTCGTTCTTCAGGCTCAGCGTGACCTGCGTGCCTCCCAGCTTGCCCGTGGTCGAAATCTCGCCGTTCAGCCAATTGTCTTCGATCCGCGGGCGCCATTCGGGTTGCCAGCGGAACGTCGTCTGGAACCCGCTGCCGGCGCTCGCGCCGGCGACCAGCACGACATTGGCGACCTGCCCGGTCAGCCCGGGGACGTTCAGGCTCGCGCCGTCGACGATGTCGATATAGGCGACTTGGGTTGCGGTGATCCGCGCCAGCGCGGTGCGCGCGTCGGTGGTCTTGCTTGCGATGCGCTCGCCGCCAATCAGCACATTTTCGGTCGCCTGCCCCAGTCCGCGGGCGCCGCCGTTGGTGCCGGTGACGATCAGGAAGCCGGGCACCTTCTCGACCATGTCGAGCGCGGTGCGCGGCGCAAAGCGCGCGAAATCGTCGGGGGTATAGCGTTCGGCACCGTCCGCCGGCGCGGGAATGGCGGGCGGCGCGTCGCCGGTCGGCACCTGCGCCCACACCGGCGCCGCCGACGTCAACAGCATTGCCGCGAACGACGTCCGACAGATAAAGACCGGCATGACTTTCCCCCCTCGCGCCGCGATCGAGGTGCAGCCCGTCTTTATGCGAATAGTTCGCAATAAAGAATTATCGCCTGCTTGTCTACCAACGGCCGACAGCGCTCGACGAGCGTCGCCGCGGCCGCCGGCTCAGTCGCGCAGCAGCTCGTTGATTCCGGTCTTCGCGCGCGTCTGCGCGTCGACGCGCTTGACGATCACCGCGCAGTAGAGCGACGGCCCCGGCGTGCCGTCGGGCAGCGGCTTGCCCGGCAGCGACCCCGGCACGACGACCGAATAGGCCGGCACTTCGCCGACGAACACCTCGCCCGTCGCGCGGTCGATGATCTTGGTCGACGCGCCCAGATAGACGCCCATCGACAGCACCGCGCCCTCGCGCACGATCACGCCCTCGGCGACCTCGGCGCGCGCGCCGATGAAGGCGCCGTCCTCGATCACCACCGGACCCGCCTGCAGCGGTTCGAGCACGCCGCCGATCCCCGCGCCGCCCGACAGGTGGACGTTGGCGCCGATCTGCGCGCAGCTTCCCACGGTGGCCCAGGCGTCGACCATCGACCCCTCGCCGACATAGGCGCCGATATTGACGAAGCTCGGCATCAGCACCGCGCCCTTGCTGATGAAGGCGCCGCGGCGGACGATCGACCCGGGGACCGCGCGAAAGCCCGCGTCGCGGAAGCGGTTTTCGCCCCATCCGGCGAATTTCGACGGCACCTTGTCCCACCAGGTCGCGCCGCCCGGCCCGTTTTCAATGAGCTCCATGTCGTAAAGCCGGAACGACAGCAGCACGGCCTTCTTCAACCACTGGTTGACCCGCCACGTCCCGCCGGCATCGCGCTCGGCGACGCGATAGCTGCCGTCGTCGAGCCCCGCGAGCGCGGTCTCGACCGCCTCGCGCACCGCGCCCTGCGTGGTCAGCCCCAGCGTGTCGCGCGCATCCCAAGCGGCTTCGATCGTGGCTTGCAGGTCGGTGCTCATGAAATTCCCCAAGGTTGCGGCAGATTGTCGAGCCAGTCGGCGATGTCGCTGACGTGAAAGTCGACATGCTCCGGCAGGTGGTCGCGATGGCCGCTTTCGCTGCCATTGTCCAGCCACACGGTCGTCATCCCCAGCGCCTTCGCGGGTGTCAGGTTACGCGCCATATCCTCGACGAACAGGCTACGCGCCGGATCGACGCCCAGATGATCGACCATCATGCGATAGGCAGCCGGGTCGGGCTTGGGGGTGTAGCCGGTGAGGCGGATGTCGCAGACGCCGTCGAACAGGTCGGCGATCCCGCGCGCTTCGAGCACCCGCGCCGCATAATCGGCGTCGGCGTTGGTGAAGACCAGCCGGCGGCCGGGCAGTCGTTCGAGACCGCTGCGCAGCCGCGCATCGGGGCCGATGCGGTCGAGCGCGATGGCATGGACGTCGACCAGGAAATCTTCGGGCGCGACGCCGTGGTGCCGCATCAGCCCCGCCATCGTCGTGCCATGGTCGTGGAAATAGCGCTTCTGCACGCGCCGCGCCTCGGCGGCGTCGACGTCCAGCAGCCGCATGATGAAGGCGCCCATGCGCTCGTCGATCAGGTCGAACAATTGCGCCGACGGCGGATACAGCGTGTTGTCGAGATCGAAGATCCAGGTATCGATATCGGTCAGGCGCCGGAACATGGGACGGCGCTTACCGGCGGCATGATGGATGGGCAAGCTGCATACATATGGCCCGCTCATATGGTCCGCCGTCACCGCAGGCTTGACCCGGGCGCCGCCTTCCCGTTCAAAACGGACAGCCCCGGGTCAAGTCCGGGGTGACGAAACAGGGGACACCTCCATGAAACCGACGACTTTCCTCCCGCTTCTTCTTCTCGGCACCATGCTTGTGGCACCCGCAGTCGCGCAGACCGCGCGCACCGTCATCCATGTCGGCCATCTGATCGCCGAGCCCGGCAAGCCTGCTCGCGGTGCCTCGACGATCGTCGTCGAGGGCGGAAAGATCATCGCGATCGCCGACGGGCACCAGCCGGCCGATGCCGGCGCGACGCTGATCGACCTTGGCGACAAATATGTCCTTCCCGGGCTGATCGACAGCCACGTCCACCTGACCAGCGACGCGGGCGGCCTCGCCGGCCAGCTCGAGGATGTGACGCTGAGCCCCGCGGCGCAGGCCTTCAATGCCGAGGTCAACGGGATGAAGACGCTGCGCGCGGGTTTCACCACGGTGCGTAACCTCGGCGACGGCGACGGCGCGACACTGGCGCTGCGCGACGCGATCCTCGCCGGCAAGGTGCAGGGCCCGCGCATCGTCGATGCCGCGGCCAGCATTTCGGGTAGCGCGGGGCATATGGACGGCTCGCTTGGCTATCGCGACGAACTCCATCCCTTTTTCGCGGGCGCTGGCAACACCTGCAACGGCGCCGACGACTGCCGTCGCGCGGTGCGCCGCCAGATCGGGCGCGGCGCCGACGTGATCAAATTCGCCTCGACGGGAGGCGTGAACAGCCGCATCGGTGCCGGACTAGGTCGCCAGATGTTCGACGACGAGGCGCAGGCGATCGTCGATACCGCGCATATGTTCGGCAAGAAGG
The DNA here is from genome assembly GCF_022701295.1 of Sphingopyxis sp. YF1. Taxonomy (NCBI): domain Bacteria; kingdom Pseudomonadati; phylum Pseudomonadota; class Alphaproteobacteria; order Sphingomonadales; family Sphingopyxidaceae; genus Sphingopyxis; species Sphingopyxis sp. YF1. Next base: position 3,754,128 of record NZ_CP033204.1, on the reverse strand, counting down.
TCGCGGTACACGCGCATGGCGCCGACGGCATCCGCCTAGCGCTGCAGGCTGGTGCCGATTCGATCGAGCATGGCACGATCCTCGACGATGCGACGATCGCCGCGTGGGCGAAGTCGAAAACCTATTATGTCCCGACGCTGTCGACCGTGAACGGCTATAAGGAACGCATCGCCGCCAATGCCAACGCCTATGAACCCGACGTGCTCGCCAAGATCCAGTGGCGCATCGGAATTACCGGCAAGAGCCTCGAGGCGCTCGTTCCACGCGGCGTGCGCATCGCCTTCGGTACCGACGCGGGCGTCTCGAAGCACGGCCGCAACGGCGATGAATTCGAACTGATGGTCCGGCACGGCATGACCCCGGTCGAGGCGCTCAAGGCCGCGACCGTGAACGCCGCCGACCTGCTCGGCCTGTCGGATCAGATCGGCATGATCGCCCCGGGCAAGAGCGCCGACATCATCGCCGTCGCTAGCGACCCGCTCGCCGATGTGACGGTGCTGAAAAAGGTCGATTTCGTGATGGCGCGGGGCGAGGTGGTCGACTGACCATTGGTCCTCCCTGCGGCGCAGCCGTGGGGAGGGGGACCGCTCGCGCAGCGAGTGGTGGAGGGGCGGCGCCATGGCCCCTCCGTCAGCCCTGCGGGCTGCCACCTCCCCATCGCTGCGCGACAGGGAGGATTTCAGTTTGCCAGCGCCGTGCGCAGATGCTGCCACAACGGGAGTTTGGCGGCATAGCCGATCGTGTTCGCAGCGCTGCTCGACGGCAGGTCGACTACCGCGCTGGCGCCGAGCGGCGGCAATTGCTTCCGCCCGATCGCCGCGGCCTTGCCGCCGTTGAACGCGATCATCCGCAACTCGGGCAATGTCTCGACCAGCGCTGCCAGATCATGCGCCTCGACTCCGCGAATCTCGCCGTCGCTGCTCGACCGCCGCTCGGCGCTGCGGATCACGTCCCACAGCCCGATCTTCGCCTTGCGCAGTGCGGCGAGGCGGTCATCATAGGACATGTCTGCCAGCGGCCGGTCGATTACCGCCCCCAGCAGCCGCCAGAACTGGTTCGTCGGATGCGCATAATAGCGTTGTTCGGCAAGCGATCTGGCGCCGGGCAGGCTGCCGAGGATGAGCAGCCGCGTGTCGGCGTCGACGTGCGGTGCGAAACTGGCGTGGCGGACGGGCGGCATGCCCGAACCGATAGCCTGCGCGGCACGGCGCAACAATATTACCGACCCCTTGACCGCGGCGGGAATCGCCGCTAGGGGCGCCCGGTTCGAAAGCGGCGGACAACCGTCATTTTCGGGCCACAACAGCGCTTGAACATTGCTGGCGCGGATGGAGCCTCTGGACAATCCTTGCGATTGACCGGGGTCTTTTGCTGTTACAAGGTCGCCCGTTTTTCGCGGTTTTCCGTGGGGTTCGGACCGGTGCTTCATCCACCGCGGTACAGTAACCGTTCGCCTTGATGGGCGGACATTTGAAGGTGAAGCATTCATGCCCACGATCAACCAGCTGGTCCGCAAGGGCCGGACTCCCCAGAAGGTGAAGTCCAAGGTCCCGGCGATGGACGCAAACCCGCAGAAGCGCGGCGTTTGCACCCGTGTCTACACGACGACCCCGAAAAAGCCGAACTCGGCGCTCCGCAAGGTTGCGAAGGTCCGCCTGACCAACAGCCGCGAAGTCATCACCTACATCCCCGGCGAAGGCCACAACCTCCAGGAACACAGCGTCGTGCTGATCCGCGGCGGCCGTGTGCGCGACCTTCCCGGTGTGCGTTACCACGTCCTGCGCGGCGTGCTCGATACGCAGGGTGTGAAGGACCGCAAGCAGAGCCGTTCGAAGTACGGCGCGAAGCGTCCGAAGTAAGGACCGCTTTTTCGGCTATTTGATCATCCCGCTGCGCCTTGCGCCGGGATGCTGTTGTAAAAGGAATTACCCATGGCTCGTCGTCGTCGTCCTGAACGCCGCGAAATCCTGCCCGATCCCCGTTTCGGGGATGTCGTGCTGTCGAAGTTCATGAACAGCGTCATGCTGGACGGGAAGAAATCCGTCGCCGAAAGCATCGTCTATGGTGCGCTCGAATCGGTCGAAGCCCGTGCCAAGAAGGAACCGCTCGGCGTGTTCCACGAAGCGCTGGCGAACATCCGCCCGAACATCGAAGTGCGCAGCCGCCGCGTCGGCGGTGCGACCTACCAGGTCCCCGTCGAAGTCCGTCCGGACCGTGCGCAGGCGCTCGCGATCCGCTGGCTGATCACCGCTGCGCGCAACCGCAGCGAGACCACGATGGCCGCGCGTCTGTCGGGCGAACTGCTCGACGCGTCGAACAACCGCGGCAACGCGGTCAAGAAGCGCGAAGACACGCACCGCATGGCCGAAGCGAACCGCGCTTTCAGCCACTACCGCTGGTAATTGCGCGGACGCCCCGGCGTCTCGCAATCGCAACAAATCTTCCTATATCGGGGGTGGTCACGCTGACCGCCCCCCAAATCCAAGGAAAAGACCATGGCACGCAGCCATCCGCTCGAACGCTATCGCAATTTCGGTATCATGGCGCACATCGACGCCGGCAAGACCACGACGACCGAGCGCATCCTTTTCTACACCGGCAAGTCCTACAAGATCGGCGAAGTCCATGACGGCGCCGCGACGATGGACTGGATGGAGCAGGAACAGGAGCGCGGCATCACGATCACGTCGGCCGCGACGACCTGCCTGTGGAAGGCCGATGAGGGCAAGGGTCCCGAACACCGCCTGAACATCATCGATACCCCCGGACACGTCGACTTCACGATCGAGGTCGAGCGCAGCCTCCGCGTCCTCGACGGCGCGATCACCGCGTTCGACGGCGTGGCGGGCGTGGAGCCGCAGTCGGAAACCGTGTGGCGCCAGGCGGACAAGTACAAGGTTCCGCGGATGTGCTACGTCAACAAGCTCGACCGCACTGGCGCCAATTTCTATTATTGCGTCCAGACGATCATCGATCGTCTCGGAGCGACCCCGGCCGTCCTCTATCTCCCCATCGGGGCGGAATCGGACTTCGTGGGCCTCGTCGACCTCGTCAACGAGCGCGCGATCATCTGGAAGGATGAGAGCCTCGGCGCGGAATTCTTCTACGAAGAGATTCCGGCGGACATGAAGGACAAGGCCGCCGAATATCGCGAAAAGCTTGTCGAGCTCGCCGTCGAGCAGGACGATGCCGCGATGGAGGCCTATCTCGAAGGCACGCTGCCCAGCGTTCCCGAACTGAAGGCGCTGATCCGCAAGGGCACGCTCGCGCAGGCGTTCGTCCCCGTGCTGTGCGGCTCGTCGTTCAAGAACAAGGGCGTCCAGGCGCTGCTCGACGCGGTCGTCGACTATCTGCCCTCGCCGCTCGACATTCCCGACGTTCAGGGCATCAACCCGGCGAACGACGAACCCGACACGCGTGCGACGTCGGATTCGGCGCCGCTCTCGCTGCTCGCGTTCAAGATCATGAACGACCCGTTCGTCGGTTCGCTCACCTTCGCCCGCATCTATTCGGGTACGCTGACCAAGGGTACCTATCTGAACTCGGTCAAGGACAAGAAGGAAAAGATCGGCCGCATGCTGCTGATGCATGCGAACAGCCGCGAGGACATCGACGAGGCCTATGCAGGCGACATCGTCGCGCTCGCGGGCCTCAAGGAAACCACCACCGGGGACACGCTCTGCGCCACCAACGCGCCGATCATCCTCGAGCGGATGGAATTCCCCGAGCCGGTTATCGAGCTGTCGGTCGAACCCAAGACCAAGGCCGACCAGGAAAAGATGGGCATCGCGCTCAACCGCCTCGCGGCCGAGGATCCCTCGTTCCGCGTGTCGACCGACCATGAATCGGGCCAGACGATCATCAAGGGCATGGGCGAGCTTCACCTCGACATTCTCGTCGATCGCATGAAGCGCGAGTTCAAGGTCGAGGCGAACGTCGGCGCGCCGCAGGTGGCGTACCGCGAATCGCTCGCGAAGCCGGTCGACATCGACTACACCCACAAGAAGCAGTCGGGCGGCTCGGGCCAGTTCGGCCGCGTCAAGGTCAGCGTCGCCCCCGGCGAGCGCGGCTCGGGCATCACCTTCATCGACGAGATCAAGGGCGGTAACATTCCGCGCGAATATATCCCGTCGGTCGAAAAGGGCATGCGCGAGAGCGCCGAGAACGGCCACATGATCGGCTTCCCGATCATCGACTTCGAAATCCGTCTGACCGACGGTGCGTACCACGACGTCGACTCGTCGGCGCTGGCGTTCGAAATCGCGGGCCGTGCGGCGATGCGCGAAGTGGCGGCGAAGGCCGGCATCAAGCTGCTTGAGCCGGTGATGAAGGTCGAGGTCGTGACTCCCGAGGAGTTCATGGGCGACGTGATCGGCGATCTCAACAGCCGCCGCGGACAGATCCAGGGCACCGACAGCCGCGGCAATGCCCAGGTCGTCGAGGCGATGGTGCCGCTGGCGAACATGTTCGGTTACGTCAACCAGCTGCGCTCGTTCACGCAGGGCCGCGCGCAATACTCGATGCAATTCTCGCATTATGAGGAAGTGCCGACCAACGTGGCGGAAGAAGTGAAGGCCAAGATGGCCTGATGGGTCCGGGCCGCGCGGGCTTGCACCGCGCGGCAAGACCTACTAAGGGCGGCGCCTGATTCAGCAGGCTCGTCCAAACTGATCAACCCAACATCGAACAAGAAGGTTCAATATCATGGCCAAGGCTAAATTTGAGCGGACGAAGCCGCACTGCAACATCGGCACCATCGGTCACGTCGACCATGGCAAGACCTCGCTGACCGCAGCGATCTCGAAGGTCCTGTCGGAACGTGGCGGCGGCGCGGCCGTCGACTTCGCGAACATCGACAAGGCGCCCGAAGAGCGCGAGCGCGGCATCACCATTTCGACCTCGCACATCGAATATGAAACCGATGCGCGCCACTATGCGCACGTCGACTGCCCGGGTCACGCCGACTATGTGAAGAACATGATCACCGGTGCCGCCCAGATGGACGGCGCGATCCTCGTCGTGTCGGCCGCTGACGGCCCGATGCCGCAGACCAAGGAGCACATCCTGCTCGCCAAGCAGGTCGGCGTTCCCACCATGGTCGTCTTCCTCAACAAGGTCGACCAGCTCGACGATCCCGAGCTGCTCGAGCTCGTCGAACTCGAAATCCGCGAAGAGCTCTCGAAGCGCGACTTCGACGGCGACAATATTCCGATCATCGCGGGTTCGGCGCTTGCCGCCCTCGAAGGCCGCGACGACAACATCGGCAAGGAAGCCATCCTGAAGCTGATGGAAGCCGTCGACAGCTGGATCCCGCAGCCGGAACGTCCGGTCGACCAGCCCTTCCTGATGCCGATCGAAGACGTGTTCTCGATCTCGGGCCGCGGTACGGTCGTCACCGGTCGTGTCGAAACCGGCATCGTCAAGGTTGGCGAAGAAGTCGAAATCGTCGGCATCAAGGACACCAAGAAGACCGTCGTCACCGGCGTGGAAATGTTCCGCAAGCTGCTCGACCAGGGCCAGGCCGGCGACAACATCGGTGCGCTGATCCGCGGCGTCGGCCGTGAAGAAGTCGAGCGTGGCCAGGTTCTGGCCAAGCCCGGCTCGATCACCCCGCACACCGAATTCACCTCGGAAGTGTACGTCCTGTCGAAGGACGAAGGCGGCCGTCACACGCCGTTCTTTGCGAACTATCGTCCGCAGTTCTACTTCCGCACCACCGACGTCACCGGCGAGGTCATTCTCCCCGAGGGCACCGAGATGGTGATGCCGGGCGACAACGTCCAGCTGTCGGTCAAGCTGATCGCTCCGATCGCCATGGACCCGGGTCTGCGCTTCGCGATTCGCGAAGGCGGCCGCACGGTCGGCGCAGGGGTTGTGGCGACCGTCACAAAGTAATATAGGGCCGCGAGCCGCGCGATTCGGACTGATTCGCGCGGCTCGTAGCTTAAAGGTTTTTGATGGCCGGGCCGGCTTCCAACAGGGGGCCGGAGCAGGCCATTTCGGCTCTTTCGCATCGTCAGACGGGATTCGACTGGAACAGTCATGGAAACGCAGAATATTCGCATTCGCCTGAAGGCCTTTGATCACCGCGTGCTCGATCAGGCCACCACCGACATCGCCGACACGGCACGTCGCACGGGCGCTCTCATTCGCGGTCCTATCCCGCTGCCGACGCGCATCGAAAAATTCACCGTGAACCGCGGTCCGCATGTCGACAAGAAGTCGCGCGAGCAGTTTGAGGTGCGTACCCACAAGCGGCTGCTCGACATCGTGCAGCCCACCCCGCAGACGGTCGACGCGCTGATGAAGCTCGACCTCGCTGCTGGCGTGAACGTCGAGATCAAGCTGGCGTAAGCCAGCGCAGCCCCGGACCTGATCCGGGGCCTCTATCGGCCAGCCGCTTCGGCGATGGCACAAGTCCGGAGCGATCCGGACCGACGATAGGGTGGATACCGCCGGACCGCCTTCTCCGGAAGGCAGCATGGTCCGGGCCGCGTCCCCCGTCTCGCCGCGCCTCTCAACGGAGGACGGCACCTCAGCCCGGACGGGGCGATGCATCAAATTTCGGGCTGGGAGGGTTCTCGTCGGGCGATGTCCGGCGAGGTCCCGCAAGCCGTGCGGAATGGTCCGCCCGGCCTCTGTTGAGGAGTATGATCATGCGGACTGGCGTGATCGCGAAGAAAATGGGGATGACCCGCCTGTTTCAGGACGACGGACGCCACGTGCCCGTCACCGTCCTGAGCCTCGAAGGCTGCCAGGTCATCTCTGTGCGCGATAAGGAACGCGACGGCTATGTGGCCGTCCAGCTCGGTGCAGGCTCGGCCAAGGCGAAGAACGTTGCCAAGCCGCAGCGCGGCGCTTTCGGCAAGGCCGAAGTCGAACCCAAGGCGAAGGTCGTCGAATTCCGCGTGGCCGACGACGCCACGCTCGATGTCGGCGCCGAACTGTCGGCCGACCATTTCGTCGCCGGCCAGATCGTCGACATCCAGGGCGTCACGCAGGGCAAGGGCTTTGCCGGTGCGATGAAGCGCTGGGGTTTCGGAGGCATGCGCGCCAGCCACGGCGTGTCGATCAGCCACCGCGCGCATGGTTCGACCGGTAACCGCCAGGATCCGGGCCGCGTCTTCAAGAACAAGAAGATGGCCGGCCACATGGGCGCGCGCAACCGCACCCAGCAGAATCTCGAAATCGTTCGCACCGACGTCGAGCGCGGTCTTCTCTTCGTCAAGGGTTCGGTCCCGGGCTCGAAGGGCGGCTGGCTGATGGTCCGCGATGCGGTCAAGCTGCCGCGCCATCCCGAAGCTCCCTATCCGGCGGGCATCAAGAGCGCGGCGAACAGCAACACTGCCCCGGCTGACGCGCCGGTTGAAACGCCGGCCGAGGACGCCGTCGTCGACACCGCCGGCACCGACGGCGCACAGGAGTCCTGATCATGAAGGTCAAGGTTCAGACCCTCGATGGCAAGGCTGGCGCCGACATCGACCTTAACGACGACGTCTTCGGCGTTGACGCGCGTGCGGACATCCTGCACCGCGTCGTTGCCTGGCAGCTCGAAAAGCGCCGCGGCCCCGCCCGCGCCGCCCGCGAGCGCAGCGACGTTGCCCGCACCGGCAAGAAGTTCGGTCGCCAGAAGGGCGGCGGTACCGCGCGTCACGGCGATCGTGCAGCCCCGATCTTCATCGGCGGTGGCAAGGCGCATGGCCCCCGGGCCCGCACTTTCGGCCACTCGCTGAACAAGAAGATTCGCACGCTCGGCCTCAAGATGGCGCTCAGCGACAAGGCGAAGGGCGGCAAGCTTGTCGTTCTCGACACGCTCGAGCTCAAGGATGCCAAGACCAAGGCGCTCGCCGGCCAGCTCGGCAAGCTCGACCTCGGCAACCGCGCGCTCTTCATCGACGGCGATGCGGTGCATGCGAGCTTCGCCCAGGCGTCGGCCAACCTCATCGGCGTCGACGCGCTGCCGGCGATCGGTGCCAACGTCTACGACATCATCCGTGCCGACACGCTGGTCCTGACCCGCGCGGCGGTCGAACAGCTGGAGGCCCGCTGCAATGGCTAAGGCAAAGACCATCGACGCGCGTCACTACGACGTGATCCTCGCTCCGGTGATCACCGAGAAGTCGACGCTGCTCAGCGAAAACAACGCGGTGGTGTTCAAGGTTGCAAACGACGCGACCAAGCCCGCCATCAAGGCCGCCGTCGAGGCGCTGTTCGATGTCAAGGTGATCGGCGTCAACACGCTCGTCACCAAGGGCAAGACCAAGCGCTGGAAGGGCAAGCCCTACACCCGCAGCGACGTGAAAAAGGCGATCGTTCGTCTGGCCGAAGGCCAGTCGATCGACGTCACCACGGGCGTCTGAGCGTAGGGAAAGGCAGAGAAAATGGCACTCAAATCCTACAATCCGACCAGCCCCGCCCAGCGCGGCCTGATCCTTGTCGACAAGTCGCACCTGTGGAAGGGCAAGCCCGTCAAGGCGCTGACCGAAGGCAAGCGCAAGACCGGCGGCCGCAACAACAAGGGCCATGTCACTTCGCGCGGCATCGCCGGCGGCCACAAGCAGAAGTACCGCTTCATCGACTTCAAGCGTCGCAAGTGGGACATGCCGGCCACCGTCGAGCGGCTGGAATATGACCCCAACCGTACCGCCTTCATCGCGCTGGTGAAGTATGAAGACGGCGAGCTCGCCTATATCCTCGCGCCGCAGCGCCTGGGCGTGGGCGACACGATTGTCGCGGGCAAGAAGACCGACGTGAAGCCGGGCAATGCGATGGAACTGTCGCAGATGCCGGTCGGCACGATCGTCCACAATATCGAGATGAAGCCGGGCAAGGGTGGCCAGATCGCCCGTTCGGCTGGCACCTATGCACAGGTCGTCGGTCGTGATCGCGGTCTCGTGATCGTGCGTCTCGGTTCGGGCGAACAGCGTTATATCCGCGGCGAGTGCATGGGCACGGTCGGCGCGGTGTCGAACCCCGACAACCAGAACACCAACCTGGGCAAGGCCGGCCGCAACCGCTGGCTGGGCAAGCGTCCGCTGACCCGCGGCGTCGCCAAGAACCCGGTCGACCACCCGCACGGTGGTGGTGAGGGCCGCACCTCGGGTGGCCGTCATCCGGTTACCCCGTGGGGCAAGCCGACCAAGGGTGCTCGCACGCGCCATAACAAGTCGACCGACAAGATGATCATCCGGTCGCGTCACGCGAAGAAGAAGAGGTAAGCCATGGCTCGCTCGGTCTGGAAGGGTCCGTTCGTCGACCTTCATCTCCTCAAGAAAGCCGAAACGGCCCAGGACGGCGGCAGCTCTGCCCCGATCAAGACCTGGTCGCGCCGGTCCACCATCCTCCCGCAGTTCGTGGGGCTGACCTTCAACGTCTACAACGGTCGCAAGTTCGTGCCGGTGTCGGTCAACGAAGACATGGTCGGCATGAAGCTGGGCGAATTCGCCCCGACGCGCTTCTTCCCCGGCCACGCGGCTGACAAGAAGGGCAAACGCTAATGGGCAAGGAAAAGTCCCCCCGCCGCGTTGCGGATAACGAGGCGCTGTCGGTCGGCACCCAGATTCGCGGTTCGGCTCAGAAGCTCAACCTCGTTGCCGCGCTGATCCGCGGTCGCAAGGTCGAAGACGCGATGAACGTCCTCGCTTTCTCGAAGAAGGCGATGGCCGTCGACGTGCGCAAGGTTCTCGCCAGCGCTGTCGCCAACGCGGAAAACAACCACAACCTCGACGTCGACGCACTGGTCGTCAAGGAAGCGAGCGTCGGCAAGTCGATCTCGATGAAGCGCTGGCACGCTCGTGGCCGCGGCAAGTCGACCCGGATCGTCAAGCCGTTCAGCCGCATCCGCATCGTCGTCCGCGAACAGGAAGAAGAGGCGTAAGATGGGCCAGAAGAGCAATCCGATCGGCCTGCGCCTGCAGGTCAACCGCACCTGGGACAGTCGCTGGTTCGCCGAAGGGCAGGACTATGGGCGCATGCTCATCGAGGATCTGAAGATCCGCAACTTCATCTTCAAGACGCTGCCGCAGGCCGCGATCTCGAAGGTGGTGATCGAGCGTCCCGCGAAGCTTTGCCGCGTGTCGATCTATGCCGCCCGTCCGGGCGTCATCATCGGCAAGAAGGGCGCCGACATCGAAAAGCTGCGCAAGCAGCTCGGCGAACTGACCGGCAGCGACGTGTCGCTGAACATCGTCGAAATCCGCAAGCCCGAGGTCGACGCCAAGCTCGTCGGCCAGGGCATTGCCGACCAGCTCGAGCGCCGCGTGGCGTTCCGCCGCGCCATGAAGCGCGCCGTGCAGTCGGCGATGCGTCTCGGCGCCGAGGGCATCCGCATCAACTGCGCCGGCCGTCTCGGCGGTGCCGAGATCGCCCGCACCGAATGGTATCGCGAAGGTCGCGTGCCGCTGCACACGCTGCGCGCCAATGTCGACTATGCCGAAGCCGAAGCGCACACTGCCTATGGCGTGTGCGGGATCAAGGTGTGGATCTTCAAGGGCGAGATCCTGGGTCATGACCCGATGGCGACCGACCGTCTGATGCTCGACGCACAGACGACCGGTGTCCGTCCGGCTCGTGAAGATCGCCGCTAAGGACTGCTGACATGCTGCAACCGAAAAAGACCAAGTTCCGCAAGGCGTTCAAGGGCCGTATCCACGGCAACGCCAAGGGCGGCACCGCGCTGAACTTCGGCTCCTACGGGCTGAAGGCGATGGAACCCGAGCGCATCACCGCGCGCCAGATCGAAGCGGCGCGCCGCGCGATCAGCCGTGCGATCAAGCGTCAGGGCCGCCTCTGGATCCGCGTGTTTCCCGACGTCCCCGTGTCGTCGAAGCCCGCCGAAGTCCGCATGGGCAAGGGCAAGGGTTCGCCGGAATTCTGGGCCGCGCGCGTGAAGCCGGGCCGCATCCTGTTCGAACTCGACGGCGTTCCGGGCCCCGTGGCCGCGCTGGCGTTCGAGCGCGCGGCGATGAAGCTGCCGATCAAGACGAAGGTCGTTGCCCGCCTCGGCGACACCTCGCACCTGGAGGGTTAAGGACATGGCCAAGACCGAAGATTTCAAGGCCAAGACCGACGACCAGCTCGCCGAACAGCTTGGCGAACTGAAGCGCGAGGCGTTCAACCTCCGCTTCCAGGCGGCCACCGGCCAGCTTGAAAAGGCATCGCGCGTCAAGGAAGTGCGGCGTTCGATCGCTCGCATCAAGACGCAGCAGACCGAGCGTTCGCGCTCGGCTGCGAAGTAAGGAGACTGACCATGCCGAAGCGCATTCTGACCGGCACGGTGGTGTCCGACAAGGGCGACAAGACCGTCGTGGTGAAGGTGGAGCGGAAGGTGAAGCACCCGCTCTACGGCAAGATCATCCGTCGTTCGAAAAAGTATCACGCCCATGATGAGGACAACAGCGTCAAGGCTGGCGAAACCGTCCGCATCGAGGAAACGAAGCCGATTTCGAAGCTGAAGACGTGGAAGGTGCTCGACAAGGTCGAAACCTCCGCCAAGCCGAAAGCGGCCGAAGCCTGAGGCTTCGCGCTTATTTTCACGGAACCGCCGGGACGACCCGGTAGGCCAGGTAAGAAGGAAATGCATCGATGATCCAGATGCAGTCACAATTGGAAGTCGCCGACAACAGCGGCGCCAAGCGCGTCCAGTGCATCAAGGTGCTGGGCGGGTCGAAGCGTCGCACCGCCGGCGTCGGCGACGTCATCGTCGTGTCGATCAAGGAAGCGCAGCCGCGCGGCAAGGTGAAGAAGGGTGACGTCCATCGCGCCGTCATCGTCCGCACCGCCAAGGACGTGCGCCGCGCCGACGGTTCGGTGATCCGTTTCGACAGCAACGCCGCCGTGCTCGTCAACAAGAACGAGGAGCCGATTGGCACCCGTATCTTCGGCCCCGTCGTCCGCGAGCTGCGCGGCAAGGGCTATATGAAGATCATCAGCCTGGCGCCGGAGGTGCTCTGACCATGGCGAACAAGATCAAGAAGGGCGACACGGTCGTCATCCTGTCCGGCAAGGACAAGGGCAAGACGGGCGAAGTGACGCAGAGCCTGCCGAAGGACGGCAAGGTCGTCGTCGCGGGCGTCAACATCATCACGCGCCACAAGAAGCCGAGCCAGCAGGATCCGCAGGGCGGCCTCGAGCGCAAGGAAGCACCGCTCTACGCGAGCAAGGTGGCGCTCGCCGATCCCAAGACCGGCAAGCCGACGCGCGTGCGCTTCGAAACCAAGGACGGCAAGAAGGTCCGCGTGGCCGTGAAGTCCGGGGAGACCATCAATGGCTGACAACTACACCCCGCGCATGCGCAAGCGCTATGACGATGTGATCGTCAAGGCGATGACCGAGAAATTCGGTTACAAGAATGTGATGGAAGTGCCGAAGATCGAGAAGATCACGCTCAACATGGGCGTCGGCGAAGCCACGCAGGACAAGAAGAAGGTCGAATCGGCAGCTGCCGAGATGGAACTCATCGCCGGCCAGAAGCCCGTCGTGACCAAGGCCAAGAAGTCGATCGCCCAGTTCAAGCTGCGCGAAGGCATGCCGATCGGTTGCAAGGTCACCCTGCGCCGCGAACGCATGTACGAGTTCCTCGATCGCCTGATCACGATCGCGATGCCGCGTATCCGCGACTTCCGCGGCGTGTCGGCGACCAGCTTCGACGGCCGTGGCAACTATGCCATGGGCCTCAAGGAACAGATCATCTTCCCCGAGATCAACTATGACCGCATCGACCAGGTGCGCGGCATGGACGTGATCGTCACCACCACCGCTCGCACCGACGAGGAAGCCCGCGAACTGCTCAAGCTGTTCGGCTTCCCCTTCCCGATCGAAGCGCAGGAAAAGGAAGCCGCCTGATCCCCCGGGATCTGGCAGGCTCTTTCAAGAAGGAAAGAGAACTTAAGTCATGGCGAAACTGAGTTCGACGAACAAGAATGAGCGTCGCAAGAAGCTGGTGAAGAAATATGCCGGCCGTTATGCGAAGCTGAAGGCCATTGCGGCCGACACCTCGCTCGACGATGGCGAGCGTCTGATCGCGCGCCTCAAGATGGCGGAAATCCCGCGCAACGGCAATCCGACCCGTATCCGCAACCGCTGCGAGATGACCGGGCGTCCGCGCGCTTATTATCGCAAGTTCCGGCTGTGCCGTATTCAGCTCCGCGATCTGGCCAACAAGGGCCTGATCCCCGGCGTTGTGAAGTCGAGCTGGTAAGGAAGACGCAAGATGGCAATGACCGATCCTCTGGGTGACATGCTCACCCGCATCCGCAACGGCCAGCAGGCGAAGAAGGACAGCGTCCTCACTCCCGCCTCGACCCTGCGCGTCCGCGTTCTCGATGTGCTCCAGCGCGAAGGCTATATCCGCGGCTACAGCGAAGAAGCGCTGGGCACGAAGGGCCAGCACAAGGGCATCCGCATCGAGCTGAAATATTTCGAAGGCCAGCCGGCGATCCGCCACGTGGCCCGCGTCTCGAAGCCGGGCCGCCGCGTCTATTCGGGCTCGAAAGAGCTGCCGATCGTGCGCAACGGCCTGGGCATCACCATCGTGTCGACCCCGCGCGGCGTTCTCTCGGACGCCGAGGCTCGCGAGCATAATGTCGGCGGCGAAGTGCTGGCGGAGGTGTTCTGATGTCGCGCATTGGTAAAAAGGCAGTAGCGATCCCCGGCGGTGTCACCGCCGCGATCGACGGCGGCCAGCTGTCGGTGAAGGGGCCGAAGGGCACCCTCGCGATGCCGCTGTCCGACCTCATCACCTACGAAGTCGGCGAAGGCAGCATTTCGGTGCAGCCCGCGAACTCGACCCGCGAAGCTCGCGCTTTCTGGGGCATGCAGCGCACGCTGGTCCAGAACCTGATCACCGGTGTGACCGAGGGTTTCACCAAGGTTCTCGAGATCACCGGCGTTGGCTACCGCGCCAACTCGCAGGGCAAGACGCTCAAGCTGCAGCTCGGCTACAGCCATGATGTCGATTTCGCGGTGCCCGAAGGCATCGAGATCAAGACGCCGGACAACACGACGATCGAGATCACCGGTATCGACAAGCAGAAGGTCGGTCAGGTCGCGGCGGAAATCCGTCGTTGGCGCAAGCCGGAGCCCTACAAGGGCAAGGGCATCAAGTATCGCGGCGAGTACATCTTCCGCAAAGAAGGCAAGAAGAAGTAAGCCATGGCACATCTTACCCCTTTCCAAAAACGCCGCCAGCGCGTCCGTACCGCTCTTCGTCAGCGCGCCGCCGGACGTCCGCGCCTTTCGGTGCACCGCTCGGGCCGTCACATCTATGCGCAGCTCATCGACGACGCCGCCGGCAAGACGCTGGCTTCGGCTTCGACGCTCGACAAGGATGTCCGCGGCAAGACCGGCGCGACCACGGCAGCTGCGGCTGACGTTGGCAAGCGCCTCGCCGACGCCGCCAAGAAGGCGGGCGTGACGCAGGTCGTGTTCGACCGCGGCGGCTTCCTGTTCCACGGGCGCATCAAGGCGCTGGCCGACGCGGCTCGCGAAGGCGGATTGGAGTTCTAATCATGGCAGACGAAATTCAGAACGCCGAAGGCGCCCCCGAGGCGACCCCGACCGAGGGCCAGGCTCCGCGCCGCGGCCGTGGCGGCGGCCGCGATGGCGGTCGTGGCGGCCGTGACGGTGGCCGTGGCCGCCGCGACGATCGTCGTCCGCGCGACGAGGATGGCGGTGAAGAGCTGATTGAAAAGCTCGTCCACATCAACCGCGTCTCGAAGACCGTGAAGGGCGGCAAGCGCTTCGGTTTCGCCGCGCTCGTCGTCGTCGGCGACGGCAAGGGCCGCGCCGGTTTCGGTCACGGCAAGGCGCGCGAAGTGCCCGAAGCGATTTCGAAGGCGACCGCTGCCGCGAAGAAGGCGATGATTCGCGTTCCGCTGCGCGACGGTCGTACGCTGCACCATGACGGTCGCGGCCACTTCGGCGCCGGCAATGTGACGCTGCGCTCGGCGCCTGCCGGGACCGGCATCATCGCCGGCGGCCCGATGCGCGCCGTGTTCGAATCGCTGGGCGTTGCCGACGTGGTGACCAAGTCGGTCGGCACCTCGAACCCCTACAACATGATCCGCGCGACCTTCGAAGCGCTGGGCGAACAGACCAGCCCGAAGTCGGTCGCGCAGCGTCGCGGCAAGAAGGTTTCGGACCTGATCAAGCGTGGCGGCGTGTCCGACCGCGCAGCCGAGGCCGAAGCCGCGGCGGTGACGGAGTAAGACCATGGCCGACAAGAAGATCAAGATTCGCCAGATCGGCTCGCCGATCCGTCGTCCCAAGGGCCAGCGCGCCATCCTGACCGGCCTCGGCCTGGGCAAGATGCACCGCGAGGTCGAACTGGTCGATACCCCCGAAGTGCGCGGCATGATTCGCAAGCTGCCGCACATGGTGGAAGTCGTCGAGGGCTGAACGCCATGAAGCTCTACCGCCTGTTGACCGGTCCCGACGATGCCGCCTTCTGCGCGCGCGTCGAGGGGCTGCTCAACCGGGGGTGGCAGCTTCACGGCAGCCCGTCGATCACCAGTGTCGATGGCCGCGGCTATGTCGCCCAGGCCATCGTGATGGAAAAGGCCGGACCCTATTCCGGCTTTCAGCCGTCGAGCGAAATCGAACCCGACTGATCCCGCCGCAGGCGGTACGGTCCCAGCGCGAACACAGCGAAAGCGAGTGCATTATAATGACTATCAAGCTCAACGATCTTCGTGACAACAACGGCGCCCGCAAGGGCCGCATGCGCGTCGGACGCGGCATCGGCTCGGGCAAGGGCAAGACCGCCGGCCGCGGTCAGAAGGGCCAGAAGGCCCGCAGCGGCGTCGCGATCAACGGCTTCGAGGGCGGCCAGATGCCGCTCCACATGCGCATCCCGAAGCGCGGCTTCAACAACATCTTCGCCAAGGATTTCGCGATCGTGAACCTCGGCCAGGTGCAGAAGCTCGTCGACGAGAAGAAGCTCGACGCCAAGGCCGTCGTCGACCATGCCGCGCTCAAGGCGGCGGGTGTTGCCCGCGGCGGCAAGGACGGCGTCCGCCTCCTCGCCAAGGGCGAACTGACGGCGAAGCTGAGCTTCGCGGTCGCCGGCGCGTCGAAGGGCGCGATCGCGGCGGTCGAAAAGGCCGGCGGCAAGGTCGAACTGCCTGCCGCGGCGGCTGAAGAAGCCAAGGCTGAATAATGATCGAAGGGGCGGTCCGGAAGGATCGCCCCTCGGCATATGACGCGCCCGTTCCTGCTGGCGCCCATCCGCCGCCTGCCTTGCAGGCACAGCGGACAGGCCGGCGGGCCGGGGCATCTTCCGGAACAATGCCCGGTTGCGGGTGCATCCCGGTTTCGCACGATGCGAACGGATATTCAAAGCGGCACAGGAGCGTCGGCTCACCGCTAAATGGGCCTTTCCCCTTGCGCTTCGTGACCTTCGAACGCACATAGGCGCCGGGTCGCGGGGGGCGCGGTCCGCCACTCGAGGAAAGATACCATGGCCTCTCGCGCCGACCAGCTTGCTTCCAACCTGAACTTCTCGAAGTTCGGCAAGGCGACCGAACTCAAGAACCGCATCTGGTTCACGATCGGCGCGCTGATCGTCTTCCGCTTCCTGTCCTTCGTGCCGCTGCCGGGGATCGATCCCGTCGCGCTGGCGCAGGCCTATCAGCAGGCGGCTTCGGGCGGCGTCCTCGACATCTTCAACACCTTCTCGGGCGGCAGCCTCGAGCGCCTCAGCATCATCGCGCTCGGCGTCATGCCCTACATCACCGCGTCGATCGTGGTTCAGCTCGCCTCGGCGCTCGCGCCGAGCCTCGCCGCGCTCAAGAAAGAGGGCGAGAGCGGGCGCAAGAAGCTCAACCAGTATACGCGCTACGGCACGGTCTTCCTCACCGCGATTCAGGCCTATTTCCTCGCGATGACCGCCGAGGCGTCGACCGGCGCACAGGGTATCGCGATCGTCGTCGATCCGGGCATGCTGTTCCGCATTTCGGCGGTGATCAGCATCGTCGGCGGCACGCTGTTCCTGATGTGGCTTGGCGAACAGATCACCAGCCGTGGCATTGGCAACGGCGTTTCGCTGATCATCATGGCGGGCATTCTCGCGCAGCTGCCGCGCAGCTTTGCGCAGATGTTCAGCCAGGTCCGCGAAGGCTCGATGGGCGGCGGCACCGTGTTCGCGGTGATCATCGGCGCGGTCGTGCTGATCGCCTTCATCAGCTTCATGGAGCGTGCGCAGCGGCGCGTGCTCGTACAATATCCGAAGCGCGCGACGCAGCGCGGTGTGATGCAGGCGGACCGCAGCCACCTGCCGCTCAAGGTCAACACCGCGGGCGTCATCCCGCCGATCTTCGCCTCGTCGCTGCTGCTGATGCCGCTCACGATCACCCAGTTCATGGGCAATAATGTCCAGGGCGACACCGCGTCGGGCGATTTCCTGATCACGCTCAACCAGTATCTCGCGCACGGCCAGCCGCTTTACATGGCGCTCTATGCCGCGGGCATCATCTTTTTCTGCTTCTTCTACGTCGCGGTGGTCTTCAATCCGGAGGAAACCGCCGACAATCTGAAGCGCCAGAACGGCTTCATTCCCGGCATCCGCCCGGGCAAGAACACCGCCGCCTATCTCGATCATGTGCTGACGCGCATCACCGTGATCGGCGCCGCCTATCTCGCGCTCATCTGTCTGGTGCCCGAATATTTCATCGCCCAGTCGGGCCTGCCGTTCCAGCTCGGCGGCACCAGCCTGCTCATCATCGTCAACGTGACGATCGATACGATCACCCAGATCCAGAGCCACATGCTTGCGCATCAATATGGCGACCTGATCAAGAAAGCCAAATTGAAGGGCGGCGTTGCACGGCGCTGAAGCGCCCGCTAGGCCAATCCCGACTCAAGCAATGGGGAAACAGGGGCTTCCATGACGCTCAATATCATTTTGCTGGGACCGCCGGGGGCGGGCAAGGGAACGCAGGCGGTCAGGCTCGAGGACGAGCATGGCATGGTGCAGCTGTCGACCGGTGACATGCTGCGCGCTGCGGTCAAGGCGGGGACGCCGGTCGGCGTCCAGGCAAAGGCGGTGATGGACGCCGGCGAACTCGTCTCGGACGCGATCGTCTCGGGGCTGATCGGCGAACGGCTCGACGAACTTGGCGGGGACGTCTCGGTGATCTTCGACGGCTATCCGCGCACCGCCGCGCAGGCCGCGTCGCTCGACGAGATTCTCGCCGCGCGCGGGCGCAAGCTCGACCATGTGATCGAACTGGTGGTCGAGGAAGACGCGCTCGTCGACCGCATCACCGGCCGCTTCAGCTGCGCAAAATGCGGCGCGGGCTATCATGATCGCTACAAGCTGCCCAAGGTGGCCAATGTTTGCGACGTTTGCGGCAGCGACGAATTCAAGCGCCGTCCCGACGATAATGAGGAAACGGTGCGCACGCGCATGGCCGAATATCGCGCCAAGACCGCGCCGATCCTGCCGATCTACGACGCGCGCGGCATCGTGACCCGCGTCGACGGCATGGCCGACATCGACGTCGTCAACGATGCGATCGAGACGATCCTCAGCGCCGCGACGACCGGCTAGCCAGCCTTCACATCGTCATTGCGAGGGGCGCAGCCCCGTGGCAATCCAGCGCGGTGCAAGGCCGCCCTGGATTGCTTCGCTTCGCTCGCAATGACGAAGCCCTGTGGCGGTGGGGGATGGGCGATGAATCTGAAAATCATGCTGGCGACGGCGCTTTTGCCGGTTGCCGTACTCACCGGGACTCAGGCGCAGGCCAAGGTCGTCGACCAGGGGGCACTCGGTTTCACCGTCGCGCATACTGCGCAGGTCGCCGCGACCCCCGAGGATGTCTGGAAAATGCTCCGCATGCCCCAGAAATGGTGGTCGAAAGCGCACAGCTGGTCGGGCGACGCAGCCAATTTCTGGCTCGATTCGCAGGCGGGGGGCTGCTTTTGCGAAAAGCTGCCCGACACCGGCAAGGGGCTCGGCAGCGTCCAGCATGCGCGCATCCTTTTTGCCAAACCCAATGAAATCCTGCGCCTGTCGGGCGCCTTCGGCCCGCTGCAGGGCGAGGCGCTGACCGGCACGCTGACGATCCAGATCAAGGAGACGCCGACCGGCGCGGCGATCCGCTTCGACTATGTCGTCGGCGGCTATATGCGCTTCAAGATCGACGAGATCGCGCCCGCGGTCGATACGGTGATCGGCGAACAGCTCGTCGGTCTCACCGCTGCGCTCGGTGGTGCGCTGCCGCCCAGCCGTGCCGAAAAGGCGGCGGCAGAGGAAGCCGGCGAGGCCGCGCTCCCCGCGAAGAAGGCTCCAAAGAAGGCCGAACCCGAAAAAAACGATCCCGAAAAGGCCGAACCGAGCCTCGACGACGCGATGGCTGACCTGCTCGCCGACCCGCCGGCCGCCGCCGAAGGCGACAAGGAGGACGACGCGACCGCGCCGCCCGAAGCGTCGCCGGGGCTGTCTGTCCTCGATTGAACGGCAGGCGACGCACGCCTGACGGAGCTTAGCCGCCTTTTTTCCCCTTGAGCGCCGCGAGCGCGGCGAACGGACCCGCCTGTTCTTCGCTCAGCACGCCCTTTTCGGCGAGGATGCGGTCGGCGTCGGGGTGGCGCGGATAGGGATCGAGCGCGAGCGACAGCGTCTGCACCGCAACTTCGCCGACATCGACGCGGTCGTGTTCGAGCGGCAGCGTGTCGATCTCCTCCTCGCCGAGCTCGATCTCGTCTTCGGGCTCGACCGGGCCGATGTCGCGCAGATAGCGAAGGTCGAAGGCTTCGCTGACCGCTGCCGCGACCGGCAGGTCGGTTGCCGCGCACGGCTGAACCAGCGCGGCGCGCACCGTGCCGCGCACGCCCATCCCGCCCGCGACCGCGCGGACCTCGACGTCGGTCTCGAACATGTCGAGCGACACAAGGCCGAGCCGGCGTGCGATCGCCGCGCGCGCCGCGGGGTCGGCGACGAGCGCGAGACTGCGCCCCTGCGCTGCTTCGGCGAGCGTCACGACGTGCGAAAATTCGGGGAGCGTCATCATGCGTGGTCCACGGGCAACCGGTCAGCCGCGACGAGGTCGGCGACGGGCATCGCCGTGAGTGCACGGCGCAGCGCGCCAATTTCGGCCACGACATGATCCAGATGCGCATCGGCGGGGGCCTTGCCGCGCCACAGGTTGCGCACCAGCGCCTCGCGCAGCTCCTCCGATCCGTCGGGTGCGCGATAGGCGCCGAGCCGTCCGCCGAGCGCGCCGACCATCCGGCCGATCTGCTTGCCGACGACCATGTCGCCGAACCCGATCTGGCGCATCTGGCCGTCCATGTCGCTCACGAACAATTCGGTGAACTGGACGCCGGCCAGCGCCTGCGCCGGATCCTCGTCGATGCGGTGAAGCACCAGCGCCATCACCAGGCTGACCATGTCGAACCGGCCGTCGAGCGTGTCGGGAACCCCGCCCTCGACGTACCAGTGCGGCCGGCGGGCGGCGGCGATCACCGCGTCCCACAGCGGGCGCATGGCCTCGCGCGGGTCGGGGCCGGGCTTGAAAAATTTGCGAAGCGAAATCATCCGCACCGCTTAGGCCGTTTCGGGACGCGACGAAAGGGGGCGCCGGTCAGGCTCCAGCAAGCTTTGCCGCGCCACAAGCGGCTTGTGCGTCGCGCCCGCTTGGCGCTAAGAGGCGCGGGCGAAAGAAGCGCAGTCGCGGGGGCGAGCGGCACAGACGCGCAACGGAGACCATTGATGCCGCATATCACGACCCATTTGTCCGGACCGCGCGCGCGCCTCCTGCTCGTCGGCCTCGCGCTGGCGCTCGGCACCAGCGGCTGCACCCAGCTCAAGGGACGCCAGGGCTATGTCGCCGACCCGGTGCTCACCGACGCGATCACCCCCGGCGTCGACAACCGCGAATCGGTGGAAAAGACGCTCGGACGCCCGACCTTCGTCGGCCAGTTCAGCAACAATGAATATTATTATTTGTCGCGCGAAACGCGCGCGCTCGCCTTTGCCAATCCGCGCGCGGTCAACCAGCAGGTGCTGCGCGTCCGGTTCGACGCCGCGGGGAACGTCGCTGCGGTCGACCGCACCGGGATCGAGCTGGTGAGCCGGCTCAATCCCGAAGGCGACAAGACCCCGACGCTTGGCCGCGAGCGCAGCTTCTTCGAGGATATCTTCGGCAATATCGGCGCCGTGGGTGCGCCCGGCATGGGCGGCGGCGGCGGCCCGGGGAGCCAGTAGCAGCGGGTCCCAACTGCGACCGGACTACGCCGCACCGGCCCGCTCCCCGCCTGGCTCTTCTGATCGGCATGCCCGGTCGAAGGCCAGGACGGGGAGGCGGGCCGGCGCCGTTTCGGGCACCGGCTGCTTGGCGCGCTCGGAGTGTTTTCAAATCAGCCGGACTCACCCGACGACCTGAAAACCCGCACTCTAGCCCGCGATTCCGCCCGCCGCGAGCACCGCGAGCGTCACCAGGTCCGATGCCGGCGACGCCATCGTCGCGACCTGCACCGGCTGTTCCATCCCGATCAGCATCGGCCCGATCACCGCGCTGCCACCGAGTTCGCGCAGCAGCTTCGCCGACAGATTGCCCGACTGCAGCCCCGGCATGACCAGCACGTTCGCCGGACCCGACAGGCGGCAGAAGGGGTAATTCTTCATCAGCTTCTCGTTGAGCGCGACGTCGGGCGCCATCTCGCCTTCATATTCGAAGCCCGGCTGGCGCCGGTCGAGGATCGACACCGCGTCGCGGATATTGTCGAGCCACGATCCCGGCGGGTTGCCGAAGGTCGAATAGGAGAGGAAGGCGACGCGCGGTTCGTGCCCCATGCGTCGCGCGACCTGTGCGGTGCGTTCGGCGATATCGGCGAGCTGCTCGGCGGTCGGGCGTTCGTTGACCGTCGTGTCGGCCATGAAGATCGTGTGGTGCTGGCCGACCAGCACGTGGATGCCGAACGCGGTCTTGCCCTCGGCGGGGTCAATCACGCGCCGCACCTCGCGCATCGTCTGCGAATAGGTGCGTGTGACGCCGGTGATCATCGCGTCGCCCAACCCCAGCTTGAGCAGTAGCGAGCCGAAGATGTTGCGGTCGCGGTTGACCATGCGCTCGATGTCGCGGCGCAGATAACCGCGCCGCTGGAGCCGCTCGTACAGCATGTCGACCATCTGCGGCACATGCGGCGAATTGACGCTGTTGTGGACCTCGAAGCTTTCGGCGTCGGCGACGCCCATCGCACGCAGCTTGTCGTGAAGCCCCTCGCGCCCGACGAGCACGGGAATGCCGTAGCCGCCGTCGCGGAACTGGATCGCCGCGCGCAGCACGACTTCCTCTTCGCCTTCGGCGAAGACGACACGCTTCGGATTGGCGCGTGCCGCCTCATAGGCCAGCGTCAGCACCGACGTCGTCGGGTTCAGCCGCGCGCGCAGCCGGTTGCGATATTCGCCGAGGTCTTCGATCGGCCGCTGGGCGACGCCGGTGTCCATCGCTGCCTTGGCGACTGCGGTCGGAACGATCTCCATCAGCCGCGGATCGAAGGGGGAGGGGATGATATATTCGGGACCAAAGCTCGACGCGCGCCCGCCATAGGCCGCC
Source organism: Sphingopyxis sp. YF1 (assembly GCF_022701295.1). Classification (NCBI taxonomy): domain Bacteria; kingdom Pseudomonadati; phylum Pseudomonadota; class Alphaproteobacteria; order Sphingomonadales; family Sphingopyxidaceae; genus Sphingopyxis; species Sphingopyxis sp. YF1. The sequence goes on along the minus strand of NZ_CP033204.1, from coordinate 3,731,572 downwards.
GCGACCTCCTCGGGCACCTGCTGGCGTGCCAGGTCGGCGATGGCGTAAGCGGCGGCGATCTTCATCTCTTCGTTGATCGCGGTCGCGCGCACGTCGAGCGCGCCGCGGAAGATGAAGGGGAAGCAGAGCACGTTGTTGACCTGGTTCGGATAGTCCGAGCGCCCGGTCGCGATGATCGCGTCGGGCCGCGCCGCGCGGGCATCCGGCGGCGAGATTTCGGGATCCGGGTTCGCCATCGCAAAGATGATCGGCGCCGCCGCCATGTCCTTGACCATCTCGGGCTTGAGCGCACCCGCGGCCGACAGGCCCAGGAAAACGTCGGCGCCGACCAGCGCCTCGGTCAGGTTGCGCGCTTCGGTCGGCACCGCATGCGCCGACTTCCACTGGTCCATGCCTTCGGTGCGGCCCTGATAGATGGTGCCCTTGCGGTCGCACATGATGACATTTTCATGTTTGACGCCCATCGCCTTGATCAGCGCGGTGCAGGCGATCGCCGCCGCACCGGCGCCGTTGACGACGACCTTGACCGTCGCAAGGTCACGCCCGGTCAGGTGACAGGCGTTGATCAGGCCCGCGGCGGTGATGATCGCGGTGCCATGCTGGTCGTCATGGAACACCGGGATGTTCATCTTTTCCTTGAGCGCCGCCTCGATGATGAAGCAGTTGGGCGCCGCGATATCCTCGAGGTTGATCCCGCCGAAGCTCGGTTCGAGCAGTTCGACCGCCTCGATGAAGGCCTGCGGGTCTTCGGTCGCGACCTCGAGGTCGATCGAATCGACGTCGGCGAAACGCTTGAACAGCACCGCCTTGCCTTCCATCACCGGCTTCGAGGCGAGCGCGCCGAGGTTGCCGAGCCCGAGGATCGCGGTGCCGTTCGAGATGACGGCGACCAGATTGCCCTTGGCGGTATAATCATAGGCCTTGGCGGGATCTTCGGCGATCGCGTTCACCGGGACGGCGACGCCGGGCGAATAGGCGAGGGACAGGTCGCGCTGCGTCGCCATCGGCTTTGACGCGATGATCTCGATTTTTCCCGGGCGCCCATGTTCATGGTAGAGCAGGGCTTCGCGATCGGAGAATTGCACCTTGCTGCCGCTGTCCATTTTTATCCCCTTGGTTCGAATTTTCCAGACGCGCGCCCAGAAGGGTTCCCTAGCGTCACGCGAGGCAATTGTAACCGCCAATGTGCGAGACGCCCGCGCCGGCGCCGTGTGCAGCAAAGCATTGACCCTGCATTAACCAATATCGGGCATGACCGGTCGATGATCTTGACCTGGGTGGCGCAATGAAATTCGATCCGATCAATCCGGCGACTCCGATGCTCGACCAGTCGGTCGCGGGCGACTGCGGCGAACTGGCCGTCGGTTGCAGCGAGGCAGCGGGCCGCATCCGGCGCTCGACCGACCAGATGGAGCGGCAGATTGCCGAACTCGGGCGGCTCGAGGAATATGTCGTCGGGCTCGAGGCCGACCAGCGCCAGATCGCCGATTCGACCGACGAAGCGAAGCTGCTGTCGGCGCGCGCCTGCGAACAGCTCGACACCGGTGCCGAACGCGTCAACGCGGCGGTCGCCGAATTCCGGTCGGTGATCGACCTGATCGCGCGACTCGGCGCGCACGTCACCAATTTCGCCGCGGTGATGGAACAGGTGCAGCAGGTCAGCCAGTCGATCGAATCGATCGCCAAGACGACCAACATGCTCGCCTTGAACGCCGCGATCGAGGCCGAGCGCGCAGGCGATGCGGGGCGCACCTTCGCGGTCGTCGCTGCCGAGGTAAAGAAGCTGGCGCAGAACACGCGCAGCGCCACCGACGAAATCCGCCGCAGCATCGGAAGCCTCGCGACCGAGGCCAGCGGGCTCGTCACCGAAATCCAGTCGGGGGTCGAACAGTCGAGCCGCGCCGAGGCGCAGTTCGAGACGATCACCGAGGCGCTGCACGATGCGACGCACCTCGTCGCGCTGCTCGACGACCAGAGCGACCGCATCGCCCAGTCGAGCGCGATGGTGCACGCCAATGGTGCGAAGGTGCGCGGGGCGCTCGACCGCGTCGTCGGCTCGGTGCGCGACAACAGCGCGACGCTCGACGGCACGCGCGATTCGATCCTCAAGATGGAGCATGTGTCGAACCGCATGTTCAACGCGGTGATCTCGGCCGGGGTGTCGCCGCGCGATTCGGCGGTGGTCGCGCTCGCTGCCAGCGTGCGTGACGAATTCGTCGCCATCGCCGAACGCGCCGTCGCCGACGGCGCACTCTCGATGGACCAGCTTTTCGACACGCAATATGTCCGGGTGCCGGGCTCGAACCCCGAACGCTTTCGCACCAGCCTGTGCGACTGGGCCGACGCGCACTGGCGTCCGCTGTTCGACCGCATCGTTGCCAACCATCCCGAGGTGAAGATGTCGTCCGCGGGCGACATGAACGGCTTCCTGCCGACCCATATCACCGATTGTTCGCGCGCCCCGACGGGCGATGTTGTCCATGACACCGCGCATTGCCGCAACGGCCGCATCCTGTTCGACGACACCGACAGGGCGGCGAAGAAAAGCGACGCGCCCTTCTTCATGGCGGTCTATCGCCAGGAAGGCGACGGCACCAATTATGTCACCGTGCGCAACGTCTATATGCCGGTCGTGATCGGTGGTCGCCGCTGGGGCGATGTCGAGGTCGCCTACCAGCTTTGATCGCCGGTTGGTCGGCTTGTCTTCGCCCCGCGCGCCGCATAGCGTCGCCGGCGAGGAGGGTGTGCCGGTGCAATGGGTTGAATCGGAAAGAACGGCCCCGCCGCGTCTGGCAGCCGCGGCGCGCCTGGCGCAGGAGGCAATGCGGCTTCGGCCCGACAGCGGTCCCGCGCGCGCCGCCGCGGCCGCGATCGCTTTCCGCAGGCGTGATTTTGCTGCGGCGATTGCCGGGTTCGAATCGCTCGCTTCCCATCGGGGCGGCGCCGCGCCCGACTGGGCGATGCTCAGCGAAAGCTATTTGCGGGTCGGCGACCCCGGGGCGGCGCTGGCGGCCTGTGATCGCGGCCGCGCGGCGGGTTGCGACGGTGCCGCGCTGGCGATCTGTCGCGGCAAGGCGCTGGCGGCGCTGGGCCGGCCGGGCGAAGCGCGCGCGGCCTTCGTCGATGCGATCGATCGCGGCGACGACCGGTTTCGGGGACTTTTCAATCTGCTCGCGCCGCTCGCGCGGCTCGCCGATGGCGGGCCGCTGCTGGCCGCCTGCGATGCGCTGCCGTCGCTGCTAGCGCACGGCACCGTCGCGCGCGCCAATCGCGCGATCGCCCTGTCGCGGCTGGGCCGCGAGGACGAGGCGCGCGCGCTCGTCGACCTTGACCGGCATATCGTGCAGGTGCCGATCGCCGAACAGGCGTCGGACGGCGATGCGGCGGCCTTCAACGCGCAGCTTGCGGCAGAGGCGCTCGCGCTCGCCGGATCGGGCGTGGCCGATGCCGAAACGCGCATCGTCTACGATCCCGATACGCGCGCCGCGCCCGCGATGACGCGGCTGCTGGATCGGGTCCGCGCGGCGATGGAGGCGTATCTGGCAGAGGCGCCGGCGCTTGGCCTCGACCAATGCCTGCCGCCGCCGCCCGCCCGGGCGCGCCTCTTCTGCGGGGTGACGGTGCTGCGCGGGGCAGGGCACAACGGCCTGCACATTCACCCGTTCGGGCATGTGTCGAGCGTCTATCACGTCAACTGCCCCGACACGGTGGCACGCGCCGCCGATGGGCGCGGCGCGCTGTCGATCGGGGCGTGTGCGGCCTATACCGGGGGCTATGCGCCGTGCTGGGGCGAACGGCGGCTGGCGCCGCGGCCGGGCTGGCTCACGCTCTTTCCGTCGCATTTCTTCCACGACGTCATCCCGTCGCGCGACCGCGCGGCGCGGATCTCGATCCCGGTCGATCTGGAACCCGTGGCCTGACTCAGCCGCCCTGGCGGCGCGCCATGAACGCCAGCTTTTCGAACAGCATCACGTCCTGCTCATTCTTGAGCAGTGCGCCGTGGAGCGGCGGGATCGCCTTGCCGACGTCGCGGTTCTGCAGCACTTCGATCGGCATGTCCTCGGCGAGCAGCAGCTTGAGCCAGTCGATCAGCTCGCTGGTCGAAGGTTTCTTCTTCAGGCCCGGCACGTCGCGCACTTCGTAGAAGATATCCATCGCGCGGCTGACCAGCGTCTTCTGGATGCCCGGGAAATGGACCTCGACGATCGACGCCATCGTGTCGCGGTCGGGGAACTTGATATAGTGAAAGAAACAGCGGCGCAGGAAGGCGTCGGGCAGTTCCTTTTCATTGTTCGAGGTGATGACGACGATCGGGCGTTCCTTCGCCGTGATCGTCTCGTCGGTCTCATAGACATGGAACGCCATGCGATCGAGTTCCTGGAGCAGGTCGTTCGGGAACTCGATATCGGCCTTGTCGATCTCGTCGATCAGCAGGACGGGAAGCTTGGGCGAGGTGAAGGCCTCCCACAATTTGCCCTTGCGGATATAATTGCGGATGTCGTGGACGCGTTCTTCGCCGAGCTGGCCGTCGCGCAGCCGCGCGACCGCGTCATATTCGTACAGGCCCTGCTGCGCCTTGGTGGTCGACTTGATGTTCCAGGTGATCAGCGGCGCGTCGAAGGCTTGCGCGATCTGTTCGGCCAGTACCGTCTTGCCGGTGCCGGGTTCGCCCTTCACCAGCAGTGGGCGGCGCAGCAGCGTCGCGGCGTTGACCGCGACCTTCAGGTCGTCGGTCGCAATATAGGCGCTGGTTCCTTCAAAGCGCATGGCAGCTTCGCCTTTCCCTTAACGTGAACGTCAATCTGGGAAAGGGCATAGCGAGGGCCGGGGGGCGGCGCAAGCGCGCCTGACGATGCGTCAGCTGTGCGCCCGGCTCGCTGCGCGCGCGTCGAGAAGGTCCCACAAGCCGCTGTGCTGCGTGATCAATTGCTGCGCGCCGAACAGCATCGCGCGCTCGGCGGCGGGGGTGTCGGCGACCGTCGCGGCCAGGCGTGCGGTCTCGCGCAGGTCGGGCAGCGTGCAGCGCGGCGGTGCCATGTCGAGCCGTTGCGCGCTGATGTCGAGCAGGACGCGGATCGTGCGCCAGTCGAGCGTCAGCGCGATCGCCGCGCCGACCGCGCAGCCGCGGCGATCCGATTCGGCAAGCATGTCGAGCGCCTTGCGCTGCGCCGCAACCGCGGCCTCGCACTGGTCCTGGCCCTGCGTGCTCGGCACGGGGCCGACCGCGGCGGTGATCTTTGACAGAAAGGCGCGTTCTTCGGCAAAGGCCTGCGCCGCCTCGTCCATCCAGTCGCGCGACACGGGATCGACCGCCTTGCGCGCGGCGCTGTCGATGACGCCCGGATGGCGGCCGTGCAGCAGGCAGAGAAAATGAACCGCGTCGGCGAGGTTGCGCATCGCTTCGGCGCCGTTCGACAGCGCCCCCGAACGGACGTGGCGATGCGCGCCGGTGCCCTCGCCCGCGACCAGCGCGTCGAGCATTTCGGCGACGCTGCGCGTCGGTTGCTGGAACTGGGGCGACTGGCTCAACGCTTCTTCCTTGCCTGTGGGCGGCCCGTTCGGTCCGGCCTTGCGTCGAGCCATAGAGCAACGTCGTAAACAGCGCGTTTATGAGGGGCGCGCCAATCGACGAGCCGTTGTCTCGCAGCGAGACAGGCGGTGCGATCGGCGGGCAGGCGACCGGCAAGCGGGGCTTGCCGGTCGCTGTTGCGGCACGGCGGGCGCCGTGCGGCCGGAGCGGGCGGGCGCGAGGGAGAGGGCAGCCCGCCCGGATCCGGGAGCGATCAGGCGGCGAGCGCGAGCGGCGCCTCGGGCATTTGGGCGTCGACGGCTACGGGCGCCGGTTCGGCCGCGGCGGCGCGGCGGTCGGGGAAGATCAGCCGCGACGCGAGTACGACCAGGCCGAGTCCGAAATAGGCGGCGAAGCTCTGCACCGGGAAGAAGAAGAGCGGCGCGATGAAGGCCAGCCGCAACCAAAGCGGGTTGAAGCCGAAGTCCTGGCCCACGGCCTCGCAGATCCCGAAAAAGGTGTCGCGGCGGCGGAAGAGATTGGTGGTTTCCTGCTGCATTGTCTCAGTCTTTCCTGTGGTCCGCGAGCGTCGCCCCGCGGTCATGCCCGACACAAAGCAATGGGCATGCCAATTATGTTTTGACCCGAATTTCGGGGGTTTTCGGACAGGGCCAGATGCGGTTTTCGCCATTCTGACCGGATTCTTTCCCATCGAGCGGGAATATGCGCCAATTACTGGTCGGCACCTGAATGCCCGCTGAAGCGATTCGGGCGCCAACCTGGCGCTATCTGGCGAGGAAATATGAAGATTTTAAGAGTGCGCGGCAAATTTTGTGCGCCGCAGCAAGTTTTTAGGCGTCGCGCGCGCGCGCCAGCCGCCGGTTGTTGCGCTCGATACGCAGATATTGTGTGAACGTCGGGGTGGTGAAGTGCCGTCCGGCCTGTTGCGGCACCGCCACCGCTGCGTGCGCATCCCAGTCGGCGAGCAGTGCGGCAAAGGCCTCGGGCAGTTCCTCGCGCACCCTGTCGTTGGTGCGCCGGATCGTGTCGGCAAGCCGTGGCTGAAAATCGATGTCGACCGCGCGCTTGTAGAGCACCGCGCCGGTGTCGATCCCCTTGTCGATGCGGTGGATCGTGTAGCCCGTCTGGGTGCGGCCGAAATAGATGGGCCAGATCACGCTCTGCGCGCCCGGATATTCGGGGAGCAGTTCCCCGTGGAAATTGATGAAGCCTTCGCGCGGCACGGTGAAGACGCGCGACGCGATATAGGAATTGCCGACCGAAATGCCGAGGTCGGGGGCATGTCGCTTCAGCGCCGCGACCGTCTCGTCGCAATTGACGCGCGGCACGGTCACGATCGGGATGCCGTGCGCCTTTGCCACCTCGCGCGCGTCGGTGCGCATGTCGTGGCCGAACCATTTCCGAATGCGGATGCCGTTGAGCGCGCCGAGCAGCCCGATCTTCCAGACCTTTTTGAGCATCTTGGTCCGGCTGCGTTTCGCGACGATCGTTTCGGACACGATCAGGCAGGCGATCTCGACCTCGGGAACGCGGGTCAGCCGGTCGAGTACCACGCCCGATCCGCCGACCGGGCCGCTCGTCATCAGGGCGACGCGCAGCGTCATGCCTCGCGAAACCCCCGTGCCCACACCATCAGTTCGCGCAGCGGCCAGTGGAATTCGACCTGGTGGCGCGGAATGTCCATCACGTCGGTCGTGCCCGGCCGGACGACGCCGCGGACGGCGCTGAAATTGCTCGTAAAGCCCGCCGCGGCGATCGCCGCACGACCGCGATGATCGATGTCGGTCGCGGTGCCATAGGGCCAGGCGAAACTGTCGCAGGGCCGGCCGACATGACCCTCGATGATCGCCTTGGCGCCCGCGATCTCGTCAGCAAGGCGCGCGGGCTCGCCGGAGATATTGGACAGCCGCGCATGCGTGCGCGTGTGGCACCCGATCTCGCCGATGCCCCCCGCGGCCGCCTTCGCCTGCGGCCAGTCGAGCGTGCGCACGCGCGCGCGATAGGCGGGCATATGCGCGAAATAGCTGTTCAGCGTCTTGGGATCGGCGTCGATCAGGTCGGTCGCAACGAACATCGTATAGGGGACGCGCTCGTCCTCCATCACCGGCCCGCCATCCTCATAGACGCTCGCGAAGCCGTCGTCGAAGCTCAGGTGGAAAAAGCGCCCGTCGCTCGGCCTGCCGTCGGCGATGATCGCGCGCAGCGTCGGCGTGTCGACGAACTCGCCTTCCTGTTTTGCCGCGCGCAGGAAGGCGCGAAAGGTCGGCACCGTGTCGGCAAAGACGGCATGGGCATAGAGGCAGCGGACGAAGGGGGCCGCGGCCGGGCGCTGCCGCATCGCCTCGATCCGGATCCGCGCTGCGCGCGCTGCGCCGCGGATCCGCGCCCGCCACCCGGCGACGGGGGCCCAGGCTTCGGCGGCGGTTTCGGCAAAGCGCAAATCGTCCTGCATCGCGACGCCAATGGCAAATCCGCGCTGCTGGCACAAAGCTTTTGTCGCCCGGGCGTCGAATCGCGAAACCGCGCCGCATGCCAAAATACTGGCGCCTGTCGCCGGTCCCTGCCAGAAAGCGGGCATGGACCATCTGCTTCACCTTCCCAAACGCGCCGTCGCGCTCGGCCTCGCCTGGTTCGCGCTCGCCGCGGCATCGCCCGCACCGTCCACCGCCGAACGGATCGCCGATCTGCTCGACGCGGGCAAGCCGATCGAGGCTTTTTCGCTGGCGCAGGCCAAGGCCGGTGAGGGCGATCCCGAAGGGCAGTTCGCGTTCGGCTGGTTCTACGACAGCGGCGAGCATCTGACCGCCGACAAGGCGAAGGCAGTCGCCAGCTACCGGCAATGCGCCGATGCCGGGCTCAGCCAGTGCCAGTGGCGGCTGGGCGTGATGCTCGACACCGGCGAGGGACTTGCCGAGGACCCGGTCGCCGCCTTCGACCTTTTGTCGAAGGCGGCGGCGCAGGGCAATGTCCAGGCGAAGGTCGACCTTGCGGTGATGCACGCCACCGGGCGCGGGACGCCGCTCGACTATGCCAAGGCGAACAGTTTGTACGAAGCCGCCGCCGCTGCCGGCGAAGCGCGCGGCTTCTTCGGCGTCGGCTTGCTGTACCTCGACGGACAGGGGGTGCCGAGAGATGGCGAGACCGCCGCGGCGTGGTTCTCGGTCGCGACCGCGCTCGGCGATCCGTCGGCGAAGGCGATGACCGATCGGCTGCTCGCGGGGCAGAAGACCGATGTGCTCGATCGCATCGCCGAAAAGGCCAATGCCATCTACGCCCAGTATGTCGCGCCGCTGACCGCGGCGGCACCGGCCGCACCGCCTGCGCGCCCCGCCAGGACACCCTGACGCGCGCGGCGGGAACCGTGCGGCGCCGCAGCCGTTCTTTCGTCGATCAACGACGGAGGTTTTATGGCGGAAAGCAGGATATTCGACCGGCTGAAGGCCGATCACGACCGGCATCGCGATCTGCTTGATCGCATCGACGCGACGCAGGGCGACAGCGACGAACGCCGCTATCTGTTCGAAAATTTCCGCGTCGAGGTCACCGCGCATGCGGCATCGGAGGAGATGTCGCTCTACGCGACGATGCTCGCGCGGCCCGACCTGCGCGATGAGGCGCAGCACAGCGTGGCCGAGCACAAGGAAATAGAGGATCTGCTGACCGAGCTTTACGAGATGGATTTTGCGTCGACCGGCTGGCTGACGCGTTTCCGCACGATGAAGCACCGCTATCTCCACCATATCGACGAAGAGGAAGAAGAGATGTTCCCCCAGGCCGAGGACGGCCTGTCGGCGGCGAAAAAGAAGGAGATCGCAGCGATCTTCGAACAGCAAAAGCCAAAGGAAAAGGCCAAGGCCGCTGACGAGGCGCCGTCGAGTGAAGGCGCGCGCGAGTAAGGAACGCGCCGACCGGTCCGGCCTTCGTCTCGTAGCGGCCGTTTCGTCTGCTGCCCGGCCTTGCCTTGGCGCCGTCAGCGTCTAATCAGGGGCCGATGTCCGCTTCCGTCGCTCTCTCCGCCGCAAAACCCTCGTCCCCCGCCGCGACGCCCATGATGGCGCAATATTGGTCGCTCAAGGAAAAGGCGGGCGACTGCATGCTTTTTTACCGCATGGGCGACTTTTTCGAGCTGTTCTTCGACGACGCGAAAGCGGCGGCAGCGACGCTCGACATCGCGCTCACCTCGCGCGGCGAACATGACGGGCAGCCGGTGCCGATGTGCGGGGTGCCCGTACATTCGGCCGAATCCTATCTCGCGCGGCTGATCCGGGCGGGGCACCGCGTCGCGATCGCCGAACAGGTCGAAACCCCCGCTGAAGCGAAGGCGCGCGGCGGATCGAAGGCGCTCGTCGCGCGCGATATCGTGCGCTTCGTCACCGCGGGCACGCTGACCGAAGAGGCGCTGCTCGAAGGGCGCAGCGCCAATCGCCTCGCCGCGCTTGCCGAGGTCGGCAGCGAGGGACTGGTCGCGATCGCCGCGGCCGATATTTCGACCGGACGCTTCGAGGTGGTCGCGGTCCCGCGCGAGGCGGTCGACGCCGAACTTGCGCGGCTGGCTCCGTCTGAACTGCTCGTCGGCGAAGGGGCCGAGACGCTTCCTGCCTGGGGCGGCGTGCGCCAGCTTGTCCGGCGCCCACAGGGCGATTTTGCGAGCGGGCCCGGGCAAAGGCGGCTTGAGGCGCTCTTCGGGGTCCAGACGCTCGACGGCTTCGGGCAATTCTCGCGCGGCGAACTCGCCGCGATGGGGGCGGTCGCCGCCTATCTCGATCATGTCGGAACCGGCGGGACGGTTTTCCTTCAGCCGCCGGTGCGCCATCTGGCTTCGGGGCGGATGGCGATCGACGCCGCGACGCGCGAAAGCCTCGAACTCGTCCGCACCATGGCGGGTGCGCGCGACGGCAGCCTGCTCGGTACGATCGACCGCACGGTGACCGCGGCGGGCGCGCGGCTGCTCGCCGACGATCTCGCCAGCCCGCTTACCGACCGGGACGCGATCCTTGATCGGCTCGACCTCGTCGACGCCCTTGCGCGCGATGCGCTGTGGCGCGGCGACCTGCGCGCGACCCTGCGCGCGCTGCCCGACGCCGGGCGGGCGCTCGGACGGCTCGTCGCTGGCCGCGGCGGACCGCGCGATCTCGCGCAGCTTCGCGATGCGCTCGCGGGCGCGCGGATGTTGCGCGAACGGCTCGGTCGCCGCCCCGACCTGCCGCCGCTGCTCGCGCGCCTGCTGCCGGGACTCGACGGTCACGGCGCGCTCGTCGACGAACTGACGCGCGCGCTCATCGAAACGCCGCCGGTCGACGCCGCGCAGGGCGGCTATGTCGCCGAGGGTTACGACCATGCGCTCGATGCGCTGCGCGAAACCGCGCGCGACGGGCGCAAGGCGATTGCCGCCCTGGAAGCCGACTATCGCGACCGTACCGGCATCGCCTCGCTCAAGATTCGCCACAATGGTGTGCTCGGCTATCATGTCGAGGTGCCCGCGAAGCATGCCGACGCGTTGATGGCGCCAGAATCGGGCTTCACCCACCGCCAGACCCTCGCGGGCGTCGTGCGCTTCAATTCCTCTGACCTCCACGACGCCGCGAGCCGGGTGACGCAGGCGGGCGTCCACGCGATCGCTGCCGAGGCCGCGCATCTTGAGGCGCTTACCGCCGCCGCTGTCGCGCGGCGCGAGGCGATCGCCGCTTCGTGTGACGTGCTCGCGCGGCTCGACGTCGCCGCTGCGCTCGCCGACCATGCGATGAGCCACAATTGGTGCCGCCCCGATCTTGTCGACGGCCCCTGTCTTGACGTGACCGGCGGCCGTCATCCGGTGGTCGAGGCGGCGCTGGCAAAATCGGGCGAACGCTTCGTGCCGAACGATGTTGCGCTGTCGCAGGCTGACCGGCTCTGGCTGGTCACGGGTCCGAACATGGGCGGTAAATCGACCTTCCTGCGCCAGAATGCGCTGATCGTCGTGCTCGCGCAGGCGGGCGGCTTCGTGCCCGCCTCGGCGGTGAAGCTCGGGCTTGTCGACCGCCTCTTCAGCCGTGTCGGCGCATCCGACAATCTCGCGCGCGGGCGCTCGACCTTCATGGTTGAAATGGTCGAAACCGCTGCGATCCTCGCGCAGGCCACCCCGAACAGCTTCGTCATCCTCGACGAGGTCGGGCGCGGCACCTCGACATACGACGGTCTCGCGCTCGCCTGGGCGGTGGTCGAGGCGGTGCACGAGGTGAACCAGTGCCGCTGCCTCTTCGCGACGCACTATCATGAACTCACGCGCCTCGCCGAAAGCCTGGGCGCGCTTTCGCTCCACCATGTCCGCGCGCGCGAGTGGCAGGGCGATCTGGTGCTCCTTCACGAACTGGCCGACGGTCCCGCCGACCGCAGCTACGGCCTCGCCGTCGCGCGTCTCGCGGGCGTGTCGCCCAAGGTGGTCAAGCGCGCCGAAGCGGTGCTCGCCAAGCTCGAGGCCGGACGCGAAAAGACCGGCGGGCTCGCGGCGGGGCTCGACGACCTGCCGCTCTTCGCCGCGACGCTCGCCGCCGAACCCGAGGCGGCGAAGGACGCGCTGCGCGAGACACTCGCAGGCATCGACCCCGACGCGCTGACCCCGCGCGAGGCGCTCGACGCGCTCTACCGCCTCAAGCAGGTCGAGGCCGGGGCATGAGCGAACTCTTCGCCGGATTGGACGACCGGCGCGCGATCATCGATCGCCGCGCGCTCGCCGACCGGCTGGAAGGCGTCGCCGCCGGCACCAGCGACAGCGGCCAGCGGCGCCGCGCGATGGTCGACTTGCTCAAGGGGGCGCTTGACGATGGCCGCGCCGAAATCACGCGCCGCCTGCTCGCGCATCCCTCGTCGGGACTCGTCGCGGCGCAGGCGACCGCCTTCCTGATCGACCAGATCGTGCGCCTCAGCCACGATTTCACCGTCGAACATCTCTATCCCGCGAGCAATCGCTCGGCGGGCGAGCGCATCACGCTGATCGCGGTCGGGGGCTACGGCCGGGGCGAAATGGCGCCGCACAGCGACATCGACATCGGCTTCCTCACCCCGTTCAAGCAGACGAGCTGGACCGAACAGGTGATCGAGGCGCAGCTCTACACGCTCTGGGATCTCGGGCTGAAGGTCGGTCACAGCTCGCGCTCGCTCGACGAGATGATCCGCGCCGCGAAGGACGATCTCACCAGCCGCACTGCATTGCTCGAAGCGCGCTTCGTCTGGGGCGACCGGACGCTCTACGACCAGGCTTCGGCGCGCTTCGACGCCGAAGTGGTCGCGGGCAATGCCCGCGCCTTCGTCGCCGAAAAACTCGCCGAACGCGACGACCGGCACAAACGGATGGGCGATTCGCGCTACGTCGTCGAACCCAATGTGAAGGAGGGCAAGGGTGGGCTGCGCGATCTCCACACGCTCTTCTGGATCGGCAAGTTCATCCACCGCGTGCGTACCGTCCCCGAACTGGTCGATGCGGGGCTGCTCACCGCGCGCGAACTCCGTCAGTTCGCGCGCGCCGAGAATTTCCTGCTCGCGGTGCGCTGCCACCTCCACACGCTCGCGGGCCGCGCCGAGGACCGGCTGACCTTCGACTTCCAGCCCGAGATCGCGCGCCGCATGCATTTTGCCGAGCGCCCGGGCAAGAGTGCGGTCGAGCGCTTCATGCAGCTCTATTTTCTGCATGCCAAAAGCGTCGGCGACCTGACCGGCACCTTCCTCGCGCATCTCGACGAGCAGATGGCAGCGCGCGGTCGCCGCTTCCTGCCGACCCTGCGCCGCCGCCCGGGCAAGCTCCACGGTTTCGTCCTCGACCGCGGCCGGCTCGCACTGCCGTCGGACGATTATTTCCGCGAGGATCCGGTGCGCCTGATCGAAATCTTCGCGCTCGCCGACAAGCACGGGCTCGAAATCCATCCGCAGGCGATGCGCCAGGCGCGCCACGATGCCAAGCTGATCGATGCGCGCGGGGTACGGCGCATCGCGCGCGCCAACGCGCTGTTCCTCGACGTGCTGACCTCGCCTCGCGATCCCGAAACGGTGCTGCGCTGGATGAACGAAGCCGGGGTGTTCGGCCGCTTCGTGCCCGACTTCGGCCGCGTCGTCGCGCAGATGCAGTTCGACATGTACCATCATTATACCGTCGACGAGCATACGATCCGCGCGATCGGGCTGCTCGCCGACATCGAGCAGAACCGGCTCGAGGGCGACCATCCGCTGTCGACCGCGATCATGGACCAGATCCATTCGCGGCGCGTCATCTATTGCGCGGTGCTGCTCCACGACATCGCCAAGGGGCGCGGCGGCGACCACAGCGTGCTCGGCGCCGAACTCGCGCTGCGCGTCTGCCCGCGTCTCGGGCTGACCGAGGCCGAGACCGAGACCGTCTCCTGGCTCGTCCGCCACCACCTGCTGATGTCGGCGACCGCGTTCAAGCGCGACCTCGCCGACTTCAAGACGATCCTCGACTTCGCGCAGGTCGTGCAAAGCCCCGAACGCCTGCGCCTGCTCCTCGTGCTCACCGTCGTCGACATCCGCGCGGTCGGCCCGGGCGTCTGGAACAGCTGGAAACGGCAATTGCTCACCGAATTGTTCGACGCCGCCGAAGAGGTGCTGCGCCTCGGCCACAAGCAGAAGGGGCGCGAGGCGCGGATCGCAAGCAAGAAGGAAATGGTCGCGGCGCAGTTCGGCTTCGACGACAAGACCTTCGACAAGCTCGCGAAGCGCCTCCCCGAAAGCTACTGGATCGCCGAGCCGGTCGAGGTGATCGCGGCGAACCTGTTCCATATGCGGCAGGCCGGCACTGCGCCGCTCCACATCGCCGCGGTGCCCGACGACGATCGCGGCGCGACGCTGGTGATGGTGCTCGCCGCCGATCACCCCGGGCTCTTCTATCGCATCGCGGGCGGCATCCACCTCGCCGGCGGCAACATCATCGACGCGCGCATCCACACGACGCGCGACGGCCTCGCGCTCGACAATTTTCTCGTCCAGGACCCGCTCGGGCGTCCGTTCGACGAGGCAGGGCAGATCGGCCGGCTCACCCGCGCGATCGAGGATGCGCTCGCCAACAGGCAGAAACTGCTTCCCAAGCTCGAGGCACGCGCTCTCCCGCGCACCCGCGCCGAAGCCTTTCGCATCGCCCCCAGCGTCTTCATCGACAACAAGGCTTCCAATCGCTTCACCGTGATCGAGGTCAACGCGCAGGATCGCCCGGCGCTGCTCAACCAGCTCGCCTATGCGCTCTTCCAGTCGAAGGTGACGGTGCACAGTGCACACGTCGCGACCTATGGCGAGCGCGCGGTCGACACTTTCTACGTCACCGACCTGATCGGCGACAAGATCGACAGCGCGGCGCGGGTGAAGGGGCTGGAGAAACGCCTGCTCGAAGCCGCGGGGAGCCGGAGCGAGGAAGCGGTGGCGGCCTAGGGTGTTTTCAAGTCAGGCGGACTCGCCTGACGACCCGGAAAGCACGGCAAGACAAGATTCCTGGAGCGCGTCGCCCGGCTATGCGGGTTTCGGCTTGCGCGTTTGCGCAACCTCCACACGGTCGCGTCCGAGCGCTTTCGCGCGCAGCAGCGCGGCGTCGGCGGTCGGGATCAGGCGGGCGAAGTCGCAATGATGCGGCGCCACCGCGACTCCGATCGAGACCGAGACGCTGCCCGGCCCCTCGCCCGCATGCCCCGGCTCGATCGCCGCGACGCGATCGCGAATCTCTTCCGCGCGCGCGCGCGCCTGTTCGGGCGACAGCGCCGGAAGCAGGATCAGGAATTCTTCGCCGCCATAGCGAAAGGCTAGCTCGGGTTCGCGCGTGACGGTCGCCAGCACCCGCCCGACCGCGCGCAGCACCGCGTCGCCGGCTTCGTGGCCGTGCACGTCGTTGAAGCGCTTGAAATGATCGACGTCGATCATCAGGCAGCCCAGCCGTTCGCCCTCGCGCTCGGCCTGCGCGACCTGCATCTCGAGCATGTGGCCGAGGTGGCGGCGATTGGCGAGGCCGGTGAGCGGGTCGGCCATCGCCATCTCGCGCAGCGAATCGCGCAGCTGCAAATTGGCGATCGCCAGCCCGATATTCTCGGCGAGCATGTCGAAATAGATCAGCTGCGCGACGCTCAGCTTCGTCTCGCCCGCGGGCATTTCGAAATAGAGCAGCCCCAGCGTCTCGCGCTGCGCCATCAGCGGCAGGCACAGCGTATCGATCGGCTGGCCGGCGTCCCACGCGATATGATCGCAGGGCACGTCGACCGTGTCGCCCGCGGGGCGATGGCGCAGGCCGCGCCGCAGCGCCCAGCAGGATATCGCCGAAAATTGCGCGCTCGAATGCACCGGCCCCAGCCAGCTGCACGCCTCGACCACCAGATTGCTCCGCTTGTCGAGCAGATAGAGCCGTCCCGGTAGCCCGGGCGCGATTTCGGGGATGAAGCGCCCGATGACCTCCTTCAGGTCGTGCAGCGTGTCGCTCCCCTGCATGCGCTGCGTCATGCGCGACAGCAGGTCGCGCATCGTGCGGTCGGCGTCGCGCTCGCCTTCCAGCCGCTGGCGCTCGAGACCGTTTTCGCGAAAGATGCGGATCGCCTGTGCCATGTCGCCGATCTCGTCGATATGGTCGACCGCGGGCGGTTCGGCGGCGAAATCCTGCACCGCCAGCCGGTTGACGACGTCGCTCAGCTTGACGACGGGGTGGAGCACGCGTCGCTTGAAGACGAAATAGAGCACGCACAGGACGAGCAGCGCGGTCAGCGCCAGCGCGATCTCGGAAATTCGCTTCCACAGGATCGAAACCTCGGTCGCGTCCGCAACCCGCGCGGCGATGCGGTTGTCGAGCTGATCCTGGAAGCGCTGAACCTCCAGTTCGGTGCGGTCGAGCTGCCGTTCATATTCGGCACCGAACAGGATCTGGCGTGCGGTCGCGGAATCGCCCGCGGCCTGCGCCGCCAGCGCGGTTTCCTGCTCGTCGTGCAGCGTGTCGGCGATCGCGACGGCCTTTTTGAGCGCGCCGAGCTCGCTCGCCGAAGCGCCCGCGTCGCCGATGTGCCGGATGCGGTTCTCGACCGTCGCCAGCGCCGCGGCTTCGCTGCGATAGGCGGCAAGATACACGGGGTCGCCGGTGTTGACATATTGCCGCGCGCGATCGCTCAACCGATAGATTTCGGTACCCAGCGCCGCGGTCGCCTGGTCGAGCCGGTATCGCTGCTCGACCGCGGCGCGCTCGCGCTCCTGTGCGTTCGATGCAAGGATCATCGTCGTGCTCGACACGATCGTCAGCACGACGGTCGCGCCATAGGCCCAGTTGGTAATCGTCGCCAAGCGCATCGCCGATCCCCTAGCAGGTTGGTCGTCGGAGCGAAGTCGACGCCCGCCGAAGCCGGCCCGAAGCATCTGTCGCTGCTTCGGGCCGATCGTTGCGCTTAACCTGTCCGGCCGGAAATCCAAAGCGCATGGAGCGCATCGACATCGCCGCTCGTCAACAGCGGCATTGCATCCCGCAACCGCTCCTCCGGCCAGTCCCACCAGCCCATTTCGAGCAACAGGGCGATGCGCCGGTCGTCGAAGCGCTTGCGGATCGGGGCGGCAGGGTTGCCGCCGACGATCGTGTAGGGGGCGACGTCGCGTGTCACCACCGCGCGCGTGCCGATGACGGCGCCGTCGCCGATGCGGACGCCCGGCATGACGACGGCTTCCGACCCGATCCAGACATCATGGCCGACCACGGTGTCGCCCGCGGGCAGATAGCCGTTCTGTGCTCCTGCAAAGGCGGCGACCTCGGGCATCCAGAAAAAGGGAAAGGTGCTGATCCACTCGTTTCGGTGGCCCTGATTGCCGGCCATGATGAAAGCCGCGCCCGATCCGATCGAGCAGAAACTGCCGATGATCAGCTGGTCGCCCCCTTCGTCGGGAAGGATGAAACGCGCGCAATCGTCGAAGCTGTGTCCGTGATAATAGCCCGAATAATAGCTGAAGCGTCCGACCCGGATGTTCGGCTGCGTTACCTGCTTGTCGAGCGTCACCCCTTTGAAGGGGCTTTCGAAAAAATTTGTCATGATGGGTACCTGCTGCATTGCCCGCGGCAAGCCGCCGACGGGATGAAGGCAAAACTTGCCGCAGGACGCGGCCGGTGCGGCGCGCCCGTTCGGTTCCTCGCGTTAGCGCGGGAACCCGATGCAGGTGGTACAGGGGGCGGACTTCATCGGTGCCAAGCCTATATCGCGGCGGACGTTATGGCAATGCGCGGGACGCCGATGGGCGGGTTCGGGATTATCCCCGAAGCACCGCCCCCGCTTTCGCCGCAGCTGCCACGACCTTATCCGCCACCGCCTTCAGCTCGGCCTCGGTGAAGCTTTTCTCGGCCGGTTGCAGCACGACTTCGACCGCCAGGCTGACCTGTCCTTCGGGCACGCCCGCCCCCGCGAAGCGGTCGAACAGGCGTGCGTCGATGATCAGCGCCTTGTCGGCGCCCTTCACCGCGCGCACCAGATCGGCGGCAGACAGGCTGTCGGGCGCGAGGAACGCGAAGTCCCGGCGCACCGGTTGCAGCGCGGGCGGGGTGAAGGCGCTGCGCGCCGGGCCGCTCGCGCGCTTCGCGGGAATCGCATCAAGGAAGATCTGCACTGCCATCACTGCGCCGTCGACGTCATAATGACGCGCGAGCGAAGGGTGCAGCGCGCCGAATTCGGCGAGCACCGCCTTGGGGCCGAGCCGCAGCGTCGCGGCCTGCCCGGGGTGCCAGACCCCGGCTTCGGCAACCGGCTCCATCACCTGCAAGCGGTCGGCGGGCGCACCCGCGGCGTCGAGCAGCGCCAGCGCCGCGGCCTTGGCGTCGAAGGCGTCGAAACCCGCCGCCTTGCCCGCTTGCCAGCCGCGCTCGCTGCGGTCGCCCGCCATCACGATGCACAGCGTCGGACGCTCGGCATCGCTCAGGTAACGGCGCCCGATCTCGAACAGACGGATGCTCTCCGCCCCACGCTTCTGGTTGCGCGCCGCCGCGGCGAGCAGCCCGGGCAGCAGCGAGGGGCGCATCACCTTCAGCTCTTCGCTGATCGGATTGGCGAGGCTCCACGCGCCGCCGCCGAAGGGCGCGGCCTCGCGCTCGCTGACGAAGCTCCACGTCACCGCTTCATGATAACCCGCCGCCGCAGCAGCGCGGCGCAGCCGGCGTTCGAGCATCTGCTCGGCGGTCGCGGTCGGCTTGGCGACGCCGTCTGTGCGCGGCAACGCGACCGATGCGATCGCGTCGAAGCCGATGATGCGCGTGACTTCCTCGACGATGTCGGGCGCGGCGTCGATATCGCGGCGCCAGCTCGGCACCGCGATGCGCCAGGGACTGCCCTCGGTGATGCCGAAACCCAGCGATTCGAGGATCGCGCGCTGCTTCGCCGGCTCGATCGCGATGCCGCCGAGTGTCGCCGACAGCGCCGGGTCATAGTCGACCGTCTTGGTCGCCAGCGGCGGTTCGCCCGCGCGCGCCATTGCCGACGGGGTGCCGCCGCAAATGTCGAGAACCAACTGCGTCACGATTGCGGTTGCATCATCGAGGAACGCCGGGTCGACCCCGCGCTCGAACCGGCTGCGCGCGTCGCTGGTCAGTGCGAGCGCTTGGCCCGTCAGCGCGATGCGTTCGGGGGTGAAATAGGCGATTTCGACGAGCACATCGGTCGTCGTTTCGCTGCACCCGCTATGCTCGCCGCCCATGATGCCGGCGATATCGTGGACGCCGCTGTCGTCGGCGATCACCGTCATGTCGCCTGCGAGCGTATAGTCTTTGCCGTTCAACGCGGTGACGGTTTCGCCGTCCGTCGCGCGGCGCGCGACGAGCGCGCCGGTCAGCTTGGCGCGATCATAGATATGGCTCGGGCGGCCGAGGTCGAACATCACATAATTGCTGATGTCGACGAGCGCCGAGATCGAACGCTGCCCGATCGCGTCGAGCCGGCGGCGCATCCATTCGGGGGTCGCGACGCTGTTGTCGACCCCTGCGATCGTGCGGCCATAGAAAGCGGGACAGGCGTCGGGCGCGTCGGTGCGGATTTCGGTCGCGATCGGGCCTTCGCCGGCGATCGCGGGGATCGCGAGCGGCTTCAGCGTGCCGAGCCCCGCGGCGGCGAGGTCGCGTGCGATCCCGCGCACGCCCATGCAATCCTGCCGGTTCGGGGTGATCGAGATGTCGACCACCGGGTCGTTCGCGCCGGCATAATCGGCGAAGGGGGTGCCAATGGGGGCATCGGCGGAAAGCTCGATGATGCCGTCATGGTCGTCGCCGAGCTCGAGTTCGCGCGTCGAACACATCATGCCGTTCGACGTGACCCCGCGCACCGCGGCGACCTTCAGTTCCATGCCGTTCGCCGGCACCACCGCGCCGGGCAGGCCGAGCACGCCGACCAGCCCCGCGCGCGCATTCGGCGCGCCGCAAACGACGGTCAGCGGCTCGCCGCCGTCGCCGGTGTCGACGGTCAGCACCTGCAATTTGTCGGCCTGCGGGTGCTTGTCGGCGGTCAGCACCTTGGCGACGCGGAAGCCGGCGAGCTTCTCGGCCGGATTCTCGACGCCTTCGACCTCGTGGCCGATGCGGTTCAGCGTCGCGACGACATCGGCGACGCCATAGTCGCCTTCCAAATGTTCGCGGAGCCAGTCGAGGGTGATCTTCATGCCGAAATCCCCCCGCTGAGCGTGGGCACGCTCAGCGCGCCGAACCCGTAGTGCGACAACCAGCGCAGATCGCCGTCGAAGAAGGCGCGCAAATCGTCCATGCCATATTTGAGCATCGCGAGCCGGTCGACCCCGACCCCGAAGGCGAAGCCCTGCCATTCGTCGGGATCGAGCCCGCAATTGGTGATGACGCGGCGGTTGACCATACCGCTGCCGAGCAGTTCCATCCACGCATGGCCGTCGTCATCGCCGTTGCCGCCGACGATTCTCCTGCCCTTTTCTTGGCGGTAGCCGACGTCGACCTCGGCCGAGGGTTCGGTGAAGGGGAAATAGGAGGGGCGCAGGCGCAGCACGATGTCATCGGTCTCGAAATAGGCCTTGAGGAAGGTTTCGAGCGTCCATTTGAGGTGCCCCATATGAATGCCGCGGTCGATGACGAGACCTTCGACCTGGTGGAACATCGGCGTGTGCGTCGCGTCGCTGTCGCTGCGATAGACGCGGCCGGGGGCTATGATCCTGATCGGCGGCTCTTTTTCCATCATCGTGCGGATCTGCACCGGCGAAGTGTGGGTGCGCAGCAGCATACGCTGCGCGGCACCTTCGCCAACTTCGGGGAAATAGAAAGTGTCGTGCATCGCGCGTGCCGGATGCGTCTCGGGAATGTTGAGCGCGGTGAAATTGTGCCAGTCGTCCTCGATCTCGGGGCCTGTCGCGACCGCGAAACCCATGTCGGCGAAGATTTCGGCCAGCTCGTCCATCACCTGGCTCACCGGATGCACGCTGCCGCGCGGGCTCGCGGCCGCGGGGAGCGTCATGTCGAGCTTTTCGCCCGCGAGCTTCGCTTCGAGCGCGGCGCCTTCGAGCGCCGCCTTGCGCTCCGCCAGCGCCGCGGTGACGCTTTCGCGCAGCGTGTGGATTTGCGGGCCGACCGTCTGCCGTTCTTCGGGGGTCATGCCACCGAGCGTCTTGAGCAGCCCGGTGATGCGGCCCGCCTTGCCGAGCGCGCCGACGCGCAGCGCCTCGAGCGCGTCGAGATCGGTCGCGGCGGCGATCGCGCCGGTCAACTCGGCCTGCATGGCCTGGTAATCGCTCATTGTCGGTCTTCCTGCGGCGGCGGACATGCCACGCTTTATTGCGGCGCCGCTTGCACCGAACGGGGCGCACCGGTCAACCCCGAAGGGCCGCAATTGCGCTCAGCTTGCGGGCTTGTGAAGCCCCTGCACCGCCGCTCCCGCTGCGGCGGCGCGTGCGCGCGCGGCGGCGCCAAGGATCGGCTTGGGCCGTGCCGCATAGGCGCGCGGGCTCATCCCCATGAAGCGCCTGAAATCGCGAGTGAACTGCGCCTGATCATAATAGTGATAATCGAGCGTATCGATCCACGCCATCGACGGATCGAGCATGAAGCGCGCGAGGCTGCGCAGGAAGCGCTGGCGACGGATGAGCAATTTGGGCGGGAAGCCAAAGGCGCGCAGGCTGAGACGCTCGGTCGAGCGCTCGGACAGGCCGAGCTTGTCGGCGAGTTCGCCGACGCTGGAAAGATCGTCGTCGACGAGGGCGCTGTGCGCGGCGAGGATCGCCGGGTCGTCGTGCGGGGCGCCGCCCAGCAGTCCGGTGAAATGATCGTCGATGGCCTGCGCTGCCGCTTCGACGTCGTTGGCGCCGCGCAATTGCTCGGCCAGCGGGGCGAAAACGGCAAAGGCCGGATGGGTGGCTGCGTCGCAAAAGCGGTCGGCGAGCGTTTCGGCGGGAAGGGCGAAGAATTTCGCCCAGCCCATCGGCAAGATGCCGATCCCCCAGGTGCGCATGCTGCCGACCGAAAAATAGGTCGCCTTGCTCGTCGGACCGGTGACGTTGAAGGCAGGGGCGGGGGCAACGGGATCGTTGCCGATCGCGCTGAAGGTCGTGTCACCTTCGATGAACCGCATGTTCGCCCATTCGGGATGGAGATAGTCCTCGATACGCACTCCCGGCGGCGCTTCGACTTCGGTCAGGTAGATGATGCTCGAATAGGGGCGCAGCGTGGCGGACACGGGAAAGAAGCGCGTCGCCACGCGCACGTCGGCACCTTGCCTCGAATGACTGGCCTCATCCGACATGACATTGTGTCCTTGCGGACACAGGCGCAAAAAACAACAGCCTAAGCGCTTTGCGTGTCGGGTTTCTACAATTTTTGGGAGTGTGGCGCAGCGATATGTCGCCGCGTGGGATCTTCCACCGTGCCGGCGGCTTTCTGCGACCCACGGCTACTCGGTTCGGAGGGAGGGGGGCGATGTATCGGTCACGATCATCGCCGGAACGGCGCGAAGGGGGACCTTCGCGTCGTTCCTGTTTCCAGCGAAGGAAAAAAGGGCGGTCCCTCGCGGGACCGCCCTTTTTGCTTTTCAGCAATGGCGCCGAAAGGCTCAGGCTGCCTTGGGCAGCGCCGCCTTCGCCTGTGCGATGATGGCGGTGAAGACGCCGCCTTCGTTCATCGCGAGGTCGGCCATGACCTTCCGGTCGAGTTCGATCCCGGCCAGCTTCACGCCGTGCATGAACTGCGAGTAGGTCAGGCCTTCGGCGCGGACGGCAGCGTTGATACGCTGGATCCAGAGGGCGCGGAAGGTCCGCTTCTTCACCTTGCGATCGCGATAGGCGTATTGGCCGGCCTTTTCGACGGCCTGCTTGGCGACACGGATGGTGTTCTTGCGACGGCCGTAATAGCCCTTCGCCTGCGCCAGAATCCGCTTGTGCTTGGCGTGCGTGGTGGTGCCGCGTTTGATGCGTGACATTGCCTAGCGCTCCTTACTTCAGGCCGTACGGCGCCCAGAGGCGCACATGGGCCACGTCCGAATCGCTGAGCACGCTGGTGCCGCGGTTGGTGCGGATATACTTCGAATTGTGCGAAATCAGGCGGTGGCGCTTGCCGGCAACGCCGTGCTTCACCTTGCCCGAGGCGGTGAATTTGAAGCGTTTCTTCACACCGCTCTTGGTCTTCAGCTTGGGCATTTTCGTCTCCTTGTTTTGCGACGATATCGACCGGCCCTGGCAGCCCTGACAGCCAGGCAGGTCATCTACACTATCGTGCGAAGGCGCGCGCCTAACCGGATTCGTGCGGAAATGCAAGAATGTTCCGGGGCGGCGGCGGATCGGGTAGAAGGCGAGCCTGTCTCGTTTGCGGGAGTGAGTCGCATGACCGAGCAATATTGCGCGATGCCGGGTGTTGTGCCGCATCTGACGATCGGCGGCAACCGCGCCGCCGAAGCGATCGATTTCTACGCGCGCGCGTTCGGCGCAACCGAGAGCGGGCGCCATCTGGCCGAAGACGGACGGCGCATCATGCACGCGCATCTCGAACTCAACGGCGGGCCGCTGATGCTCAACGATGATTTTCCGGAAATGGGCGACGGCAGCGGTGCGCCCGCGCCCGCGGGGGTGGGCCTCCATCTCGACGTGCCCGATGCCGATGCGGCGTGGGCCCGGGCACTGGCGGCAGGAGCCTTGGTTCGTTTCCCGCTCGACAATCAATTCTGGGGCCAGCGCTATGGCCAGGTTACCGATCCGTTCGGTCATGTCTGGTCGATCGGCGGGCCGGTGACCGGATAGGCAAGCGAAGGGGCGGGACCCTGAGGCCCCGCTCCCCCCGCAAAATGGTTTAGAAGCGTACGCCCAGCGCGACGCCGGCGTGACGGCGCTGGAAGTTGATCCCGCCGATGCGGCCGTTGTCGCCATAGCCGAATTCGACGCGGCCATAGAATTGCTCGCCGAAGCCGTGCTCGTAGCCGATCGCGCCCTGGAAACCCGAACCGCTTTCAGTGGCGCGGAGCACGCCGCTCTGCGCTTCGACGCGCAGCTTGGCATAGCCGACCTTGCCGTAGATCTGGCCCTTTGACCCGATCGCATAGCCGAGGTGCAGGCCTGCGCCGAGATTGTCCTTGACCTTCAGCGTGTCGACGCCGTCGCTGGCTTCGACCGACGATTTTTCGAAGGTGACATAGGGGCCGACGACGAACGACGAACCCGCCGCGATGTCGAAGCCCACTTCGCCGCCGAACGCGACTGCGCTGCCGACCTTGTAGACGTCGTCATCTTCCACAATGCTGCTGACCGTCGGCGTTTCATAGACGGCGCGCACCTCGGCACGGAAACCCGCCTTGGCATTGCTTTCGCCTTCGTCCTGCGCGAATGCGGGCGAAGCAAAGCCGACCGCACAGATCGCGGCCACAATCGTTTTTTTCACGAATACCCCCTGTTTAGAAGACGCTGGGTCCAGCGTCGGGGGCGCCGATATCAGTTTCGAAGCGACTGTAAAGCTGGAAACCAGCCAAAGCGGTTGCGTTCACGGGCCGGTGCCGCCGACCCTGTGGATCGTGATGGTTCGCGCGAACCGTTGCAGCATGTCGCCTGGCGGGGACAAAAGCTGCGATTCGGCTTGTCTCGTCAGTGGTGGCAGGCGAGTCCCTCGACTACATCCTCAAGTCGCGCGGGATCGCCGAGCGCGATGACATGCCCGTCGCTCTCGCTGTGCAGGGGGTCGCCGTTCCAGTCGCACATCGTTCCGCCCGCGCCCTCGACCACCGGTACCAGAGCCGCATAATCATGGAGCTTGAGTCCTGCCTCGACCACCAGGTCGACATGTCCGCTCGCGACCAGCCCGTAATTATAGCAGTCGCCGCCGAAAATCAGGCGCTTGTGCGCGGTCTGCGCCGCAAGCGCCATGAAATGCTCGCCGTCGTGATCGCTGAAATATTGGGGGCCAGTGGTGGCGAGTACCGCGTCGGCGAGGCTGCGGCAGGCCCGGGTCGTGGCAGGTTTGCCGTTGAACAGGGTCGGCCGGCCGGTCACGCCGACCCACCGTTCGCCGACAATCGGCTGGTCGATGATGCCGAGCACCGGCCAACCGTCCTGGAGCAGTGCGATCAGCGTGCCGAAAATCGGACGCCCGGCCATGAAGCTGACGGTGCCGTCGATCGGGTCGAGCACCCATTGGCGGCTCGCATCGGCGCGTTCGCTGCCATATTCCTCGCCGATGATGCCATCACGCGGAGCTTCGGCATCCAGCAGGCGGCGCATCGCCGCCTCGGCGGCGCGGTCGGCTTCGGTCACCGGCGACGCGTCGTCCTTGGCCTCGTGCGTCCAGGCGGCGCGAAAGAGCGGGCGGATGGCGGCGCCGGCGGCGTCGGCGAGGCGATGGGCGAGGGCGATGTCGTCAGCGCGCATTGGGGCTCCGGTGGGTCATGATGCAAGAGGCGGGAGCCGGGCCATGCCGATCGCCGGGGCGCTTGTCATCCGCCAATGTCGTGTTGGCGGACGACATCAGAGCAACCAGTCGATCGGCAAGTGCGACAGCAGCCAGACGGAGGCGCGGTTCCACGCCGTGGTTCCGGGCTCGGTCGCAAGCACTTCCTGCTTTCCATGTTTCGTGTCGATCCATTGTACTTGGCCCTTCGGCGACAGGGTGACGGCGTAGCTGTGATCGGACAGGCGCTGGCGCAACCCGTCGGCGACCAATCCTGCCAGATAGGGGCTGTCGATCAGGAAACCCATTTCGCAATTGAGTTCGGCCGAGCGCGGGTCGAAATTGAATGAGCCGACGAACAGCCGTCGGCGGTCGACGACGAAGGTCTTGGCGTGCAGGCTTTCGCCGCCGCCGCTGAAGCGGGTGGCGCTGTGCTCCGCGGGTTCGGCAGGTTCGGTTCGGTCTTGCGTGCCCGGGCGAACCTCGAACAATTGCACGCCCGCGTCGAGCAGCGGCTTGCGTTTCTTGATATATCCGGCGTGGACCAGCGGCACATCGGTCACCGCAAAGCTGTTCGTGACGACCAGCGTGTCGACCCCGCGCCGGGCGAGTCCGGTCAACAGCCCGGTGCCCAGATCGGCCGGCACGAAATAGCCCGACACCAGGTCGAAGCTGTCCTGTGCCTCGGCGATCGCGGGTTTCAGCCGGTTGACGAGCAGCGATTCGGGCGGTTCGGCACCCAGCGCCTTGGCGGGATCGTCGCTGAACAATTGCACCCCGGTCCATTGCCAGTTCAGCGTCTGTGTCATGGCATCCTGGATGAAGGCGGTCTGGGCGATGGCCTGGCGATATTGGCGGCCGCGTGCGCTGTTCGATTCAGGGGGATTGCGTAGCGCGGCGAGAGGGATGGCGCGACCGGCGGGGATCAGCAGTTCGGCGGGGTAGGCCGAGCGGCTGTTCCAATAGCGGTCGAACTGCGCGGACACCTCGGGCAATACGGCGCCGATCGCCAGCGCGTCCATATCGATGAACAATCCATCCTGCTCGGCGCCGAAATATTCGTCCCCGACATTGCGCCCCCCGACGATCGTCACCGCGCCGTCGATGGTCAGCGACTTGTTGTGCATCCGCCGGTTGAGGCGCGGGAAGGCGAAGAGATAGTTGGCGGCGCGGACCCGTCGCACGCTCAGCGGGTTGAACAAGCGGACCTCGATCTGGGGATGGGCATTGGCTCCCGCGAGCAGCGGGTCGAGCCCCGCCGTCGTGTTGTCGTCGATCAGCAGGCGGACGCGAACTCCGCGGTCGGCGGCCTTGACCAGCTCGGCGAGCAGGAGCCGTCCCGACAGATCGTCGTTCCAGATATAATATTGCAGGTCGACCGACCGCTCGGCCGCGCGAATCATCTCGACGCGCGCGGCAAAGGCGTCGAGCGCGTCGGGCAGCAGATATATCCCGCTCTGCCCCGGATGCTGCGCCGACACGGGGGCGATCGCTGCCGCGACGGCGGCGGCCGGATCGGAAATTGCTTCGCTGCTCCGTCGGCCGTCGAGCGACGGCAGCGGGAAGGCGAGCCACAGCACCAGTGCGAGCAGTACGAAGCTTCCGGTCGCAAAGACCAGCGCCGTCAGCATGCGCCGGACGAACCGGCGCCGGCGCGGTGATCGCTGGTCAGGCAATCTGCATTCCGTCTGCCATCGCGGTGCCCCATGTCATGCCTTCCTCGTCCCAAGTCTGGGCGCAAAGCGACGGCAAGGCAATGCGGCGCGCGCGACCTCAGTCGAACAGGCTGCTGACCGAACTTTCGTCGGCGATGCGCTTGATCGCTTCGCCCAGCAGCGGGGCGACGGTCAGCGCACGGACCTTGCCGCTGTCGTTGACGGCGTCGGTCGGCTGGATCGAGTCGGTGATGACGAGTTCGGTGAGCTCGCTCGCGTCGACGCGTGCGACCGCGCCGCCCGACAGGACGCCGTGGGTGCAATAAGCGACGACGCCTTCGGCGCCCGCCGCCTTCAGCGCTGCGGCGGCGTTGCAAAGCGTGCCGGCCGAATCGACGATATCGTCGATCAGGATGCAAAAGCGCCCCTTCACGTCGCCGATGATGTTCATCACTTCCGATTCGCCGGCGCGTTCGCGGCGCTTGTCGACGATCGCCAGCGGTGCGTTGTCGAGGCGCTTGGCGAGCGCGCGGGCGCGAACCACGCCGCCGACGTCGGGCGATACGACCATCAGATTCTTGCCGCCGAAACGCGCCTGGATGTCGGCGCTCATCACCGGCGCGGCGTAGAGATTGTCGGTCGGGATATCGAAGAAGCCCTGAATCTGCCCGGCGTGCAGGTCGATCGCGAGCACGCGGTCGGCGCCCGAGGTGGTGATCAGGTTCGCGACGAGCTTG
This sequence comes from Sphingopyxis sp. YF1, assembly GCF_022701295.1. Taxonomy (NCBI): domain Bacteria; kingdom Pseudomonadati; phylum Pseudomonadota; class Alphaproteobacteria; order Sphingomonadales; family Sphingopyxidaceae; genus Sphingopyxis; species Sphingopyxis sp. YF1. The sequence continues at coordinate 3,703,813 of NZ_CP033204.1, read as the reverse complement.
GCCGAGATCGGCGTGCGCGGCCCGGGTTTACGGTCCTGCCGGGCATAGCCGAAATAGGGAACGACCGCAGTGATGCGCTTAGCCGAGGCGCGCCGCAGCGCGTCGTTGATGATCAGAAGTTCCATCAGATTGTCGTTCGCCGGAAAATTGGTCGGCTGCACGACGAAGACGTCCTGGCCGCGGACATTCTCATGGATCTCGACGAAGACTTCCTCGTCAGCGAAGCGGCGGACGCTGGTATCGGTCAGCGGCAGCTCGAGATAATCGGCGATGGCGCGGGCCAGCGGCAGATTGCTGTTGCCGGAGATGAGTTTCATGGGGTGCAAGGCCCTTTCGCGCGGTTGGGATTGCGCGCCCCCTTAGCCAGCGAAGGCGAGGAGGGGAAGGGTCATCTTGCGTTGCCCTGTGCCCGGCCCTCCGTGTCGCAGCAGCAGGAACGTCCCGGGCCGCCGAATGCCGGCGGGGGTTCGACCCATCCCGGCGGATAGGGCGTATAATAGTCGGCGCCGCGCCGGTCGCAGGGAAGCCAGCGGGGTTCGTTGCCGCTAAGCGCCCATTCGGGCAGCCAGCACACTTCTCCATCGACACTGCCGAGCGCATAGCCGTCACGTCGATCGAGAATCTCGAAGCGGTGCCGATGTTCTACGGCGGGCGGCATGGCGCTGCCGCGAAAGCGGTTCAGTTTTTCGCGGCGCGGCGTCTGGCCGGGGAATTCGCGGCAACGCATCCATTCGACCGCGACAAAGCGGGGCTCGCCCCCGGCTTGGACGAGCGCCTGAAAGGCGCGGGTGTCGCTTCGCACATGAAAATAAACGGCGGCAAAGGCGGCTGCGATCGCTACCAGAATTGCCGCGTCACGCCCTCGCTTGTCCCGCCTAGCCATGCGCAACCCCTTCCGCTTGGTTCAGGTGCCAGATGTCCGGGCAAGTCTGCAAGATTGCAATCGTGCCCGTCCGGCTTATGGCTCGATCCATGAGCAACACGGCCAAGCTGACCATCGTCCTTTCCCAGATGACGCAGGCGGTCGGCGATCTTGCCGCCAACGCCGCTGCGATGCGCGCGGTGCGGGCGCGGCATCGCGATGCAGACCTCATCCTCTATCCCGAACTCCAGTTGATCGGCTATCCGCCCGAGGATCTGGTGCTCAAGCCCGCGCTCGCTGAACGCGCCGCGACGATGCTCGACGCGCTGGCGGCGGACACGGCCGACGGCGGCCCCGCGATGCTGGTGGGATCGGTCGAGAGCGATGGCGCAAACCTCTACAATATTGTCGCTTTGCTTGACGGTGGCCGGATCGTTGCGACGCGCCGGAAGCACGAACTTCCCAATTACGGCACCTTCGACGAAAAGCGTGTCTTCGCCGCAGGCCCGTTGCCCGATGTGGTCGAATGGCGCGGGGTGAAGCTCGGTCTGCCGATCTGCGAGGACGGCTGGCTCCCTGCCGTGAGCGCGCATCTCGCCGCGCAGGGTGCCGAACTGCTGATCTCGGTCAATGGCAGCCCCTATGAGATCGACAAGGACGAGCGGCGGCTGAGCAAGGTGTTCGCGGCACGGGTGGCCGAAACGAAGCTGCCGCTGATCTTTCTCAACCGCGTCGGGGGGCAGGACGAACTGGTCTTCGATGGCTGTTCGTTCGTGCTGAACCGCGACGGACAGGCGGCGCACCGCTTGACCGACTGGGATGAAGAGGAGCGCGTCACCCACTGGGCTGTCGACGCTGGCGGCTGGCGCTGCGCCGAGGGTGCCATCGCGGCATGGGAGGATCATCCTGCCGATATCTACAGCGCGATGATCCTGTCCTTGCGCGACTATGTCGAACGCAACGGCTTTCCCGGCGTCGTGCTCGGCCTGTCGGGCGGGATCGATTCGGCAATCTGCGCTGCGATCGCCGCCGACGCGCTCGGCCCCGACAAGGTCTGGTGCGTGATGCTGCCGAGCCGCTTCACCAGCCAGGAAAGCCTCGACGACGCGGCGGGCTGCGCGGCGATGACCGGATGCCGGCTCGACACTATCCCGATCGTCCCGGCGGTCGAGGCCTTCGACGCGATGCTCGCGGGCAGCTTCGCCGACCGCGACGTCGACATCACCGAGGAAAATGTCCAGTCGCGTATCCGCGGCGTAACCCTGATGGCCCTGAGCAACAAGTTCGCTCCGATGCTGCTGACAACCGGCAACAAGAGCGAGATGAGCGTCGGCTACGCGACCATCTACGGCGATATGGCGGGCGGCTACAACCCGCTCAAGGACGCGTACAAGACGACCGTCTTCGCGCTGGCCGCCTGGCGCAACGCGAACGTCCCGCGCCTCTCGCGCAATCGGGTGACGCCGGTGATGCCCGGACGTATCATCACGAAACCACCGAGCGCCGAACTGCGTCCGGACCAGAAGGATGAGGACAGCCTTCCGCCTTACGCGGACCTCGACCGCATGCTCCACATGCTCGTCGAAGAGGAAGCGAGTGTCGACGATGTCGTCGCGAAATACGGCTTTGACCGAGACGTGGTGGCACGGATCGAGCGCTTGCTGATGCTCGCCGAATACAAGCGGCGTCAGGCGCCGCCGGGGGTCAAGCTCTCGACACGCAATTTCGGGCGCGACCGGCGCTATCCGATCACCCACGGATTCCGGACCGGGTGATCCAAAAGGGCGAGGGCGGGGCTGTGACCCGAGCGGCGCAACCGGATAGCTATCGCCATCCAACCCCGCATGGGGCTATAGGCGCGCGCCATGACAGTTGTGACCCGCTTCGCCCCTTCGCCGACCGGAACCCTCCATGTCGGCAATGTCCGCACCGCGCTCCACAACTGGCTGTGGGCGCGAAAACATGGTGGGCGCTTTCTGCTGCGCATCGACGACACCGACCTTGAGCGCTCGAAAGAGGAATATGTCGATGCGATCCGCGCCGACCTGGCGTGGCTGGGCTTTGATGTCGATGGCGAGGAGCGCCAGTCGGCGCGCTTTGCGCAGTATGAGCGCGAGTTTGCGAAGCTGAAGGCGGTGGGGCGCGTCTATGCCTGTTACGAGACGCCGGAGGAGCTCGATATCCGCCGCAAGATCCTGCTCTCGCGTGGGCTGCCCCCGGTTTACGAGCGCAAGCCGGCCGATGCCCCGGTGCCCGAGGGCGTGGCGCCGCACTGGCGCTTTCGCCTCGATCATGATGCGCCGATCGCATGGGCTGACATGGTGCGCGGCAACCAGCATTTCGATCCGAAAACCATGTCCGACCCGGTGGTGCGCCGCGCCGACGGCAGCTGGCTCTATCTTTTGCCGAGTGTGATCGACGATATCGATATGGCGATCACCCATGTTGTGCGAGGCGAGGATCATGTGTCGAACACCGCGACGCAGATCCAGATGTTCGAGGCGCTCGGTGCGGCGCCCCCCGCGTTCGCGCACGAGGCGCTGCTCGTCGGGACCGAGGGTAAATTGTCGAAGCGACTCGGTTCGCTCGGCATGGAAGCCCTGCGCGACGCGGGGATCGAGCCGGTCGCACTCGCGGCGATGCTCGCGCGATTGGGGACGAGTGACCCGGTCGAACCGGTGACTTCGCTGAAGCCGCTGATCGAAAGCATCGATTTTTCGCGCTTCGGCCGCGCGCCGGCGCGTTTCGACGAGGCCGAGCTGGCGCTGCTCAACCAGAAGATCCTGCATCACACCGATCATGATATGGTCGCGGGCCGGCTGCCCGCTGCGATCACCGCCGCGCGCTGGCACGCGATTCGCCCAAATCTGATGACGGTCGCCGAAGCCGCCGAGTGGGTTGCGGTGTTCGACGGCCCCTTTGCGCCGCCGCCTGCCGATGAAGCCGACCGGGCGGTGATTGCCGCCGCCGCCGCCGCTGCGCCCGCGATCGACTGGGATGCCGACCCGTGGCACGCGCTGACCGGCGCAGTGAAGGCGGCGACGGGAATGAAGGGGCGGGCGCTGTTCCTGCCGCTGCGCCGCGCGCTGACCGGGCGTGATCATGGCCCCGAAATGGCCGAACTCTTGCCGTTGATCGACAAGAGCGCTGCGATTGCGCGGCTGTCGGCGTAGGGCGTCGCGACAGGCGGCAAGGTACTTCCCAGCCGCGGACTCGCGCGGCGCTCCTTGACCTGCGACCGATCGCGCCGGTTCCATGGGTCATGGGGGCGGTGGCGACCCGGCTTGCACCTTGTTCTCGATTGACCGGCGAGCCTCTCCCTTGCCGATCTTGCTGCTTGACAATTGTTGGTATGTTATAATATCTCATTATTTCGACCTGACGAACAAGAGCGATCAGCGCGAGGCGCCGGGTCGCACACGGCAAGGAGAGAGGCCATGACCCTGATTCCCCTGATATCATCGGTGTTTTCGTCACGGCAACCGTACACCGCGCTCGCGCGCGGCGGCTACAACCCCGGTGCCGGGCACCGCCCCGTTGCGGCGGGACTCGCGATCGGGCTGCCCGTCGCGCTGGTGATTGCGGTCGCGCTGTCGCCGATGATCGTCGACCAAAAGCCGAAATCGGACCCGATCATCGGCACGCTGATCAAGGTCGAGAAACCGCGCGAAATTGAACCGGTCCCCGACGCGCCGCTGCCGCGCTCGACGCCACTCGTCGCGCCGAAGCCCCTGGTCGAGACGGCGCCGATCACGGATATCTTCGTTCCCACCGCCGAAAAATTGCCACCGATTCCGGTGACGCCGCTTGCCGGGTCGGGGCCGGCGGTCACGGTCGACCCGCCTGCGCCGCCGCCCAAGCTCGTTCTCGCACAACTCGATCAGCGTCATATCGCGAGTTTTCAGCCCGACTATCCGCTGCGCGAACAGCGTGAGGGAATCGAGGGCGTGGCACGCGTGCGTGTGCTGATCGGCACCGATGGCCGGGTGAAAGCTGTCGAACTCGTCAGTACCGACAGTCCCGGCTTCTTTGATGCGACGAAGAAACGCGCGCTCGCCAAATGGCGTTTCAAGCCTGCGACGCGCGGTGGCGCGCCCGAGGAAAGCTGGAAAGAGATGACGGTGCGCTTCGAAATCCGCAACGCCTGACCGCAGTGATGGGCGGTGCTTCGCACGCTGCCGCCCGTCGCTTTGACTTGACACAAGCGCCGAATCTCGTCATTGGCGCGCGGATATATGGGGGCAGCGCGGAACCGCGCAGCCCTCATTGTTTTTCACACCAACCGCCGGGGCCCCCAGTCCCGCCGCATGTGCCGGATGATCCGGCGGATGCGCAGCCATTCGAGGAACAGGGCCATGGCCAAGCCGACGACGATCAAGATCAAGCTGGTGAGCACCGCCGACACCGGCTTCTTCTATGTCACCAAGAAGAACCCGCGCACGATGACCGAGAAGATGGCGCAGCGCAAATACGACCCCGTCGCGCGCAAGCACGTCGAGTTCAAGGAAGCCAAGATCAAGTGATGCATCGCGCCGCGCGCTGACGGCGCGTGGGCGAAACGGCATCATTCCGGCGAACGCCGGAATCCGGAAGGGCGGCCGCGTGCCGCCCTTTTTCGTGCGCCGTCCAAGTTATCCGGGTTTGAACGCGTCGTACCGGTCCGCCTCGAACGCGCGAAAGCGCACCGCGCCCGCGGTTTCGGTCCAGCCTTCGGACAGTGGGCCAGCCAGCGCCTCGCCCGCCGGGCCGAGCAGGGCGGCGCCGAGCGCCTTGCAATCGACCGCGGCGCTCGTGCGACACACCAGTGGGCCGGGCGGTAGCGGCCCGGACCGCCACAACGGTCGAAGCATCGCCGCGCGTTCGGGGGCCTCGGCTTGCAGTTTCCGCCAGGGTTCCTCGGCAAAAGCGGCGATGTCGGCACGCCCGTCGAGCAGGTCGAGCATCGCGGCGTCGTGCGTGCCGGCATGGCGCCGTGCGGCAAAATCGGATGCCCGGACGCCGACCGTGCGCAGGGCGTCCGCCTGGACGAGTGCGCCCGACGTCGAACCCGGCAGCACTTCGCTGTAGCGCAGCCGGCCGGCGGCTGCCTTGAGCTCCGACAGCGTTTCCAGCCCGGTGTCGCCGCGTACAAGCAGGACGCCGCGATAGCGTTCGAGTACCGTGTCGGGCGTGTCGAGTACCGCGACGGCTTCGACCTGCGGACAATCACGCATCGCGACGAAGGCGCCCAGATTGGTCATCGCAACGTCGACGTTGCCGTCGCACATCGCTTTCGCCAGCGCGTCGGGGGTATCGAGCAATATGATTTCGGCGTGTCGTCCCGAGACTCGCGCAACTGTCTGCGCCAGCGGTTCGAGCGCGATGCGGCGGTCGTAGCGCGGATAGCTGTAGGTGGCGACGCGCAGCGCGGGCACCGGTTCGGGCGGCGATACCAGAGCGGCCATAAGAGTCAGAAGCATGGCGAGGCTTAACCTGCGCGCGATGCCGGTTCAATGCTGCTCGCGAACGGCGCTCCAATGGCGCGTCGAATGCGCCGATGCGGGGATCAGCGGGCGCCGAACAGCGCGGTGCCGACGCGGACGTGTGTCGCCCCCAGCATCACCGCGCTTTCATAGTCGCCGCTCATCCCCATCGAGCGTAGCGACAGGCCGTGCCGTTCGGCGAGCTCGTCGAGCAGCGCGAAATAGGGGGTGGGCGCGACATCGGCGGGAGGGATCGCCATCAGCCCATCGATCGTGAGGCCCGCGTCAGCCGCCTCGGCGAGCAGTGCCGGCAGATCGGCGACCGTGCAGCCTCCCTTCTGTGCTTCGTTTCCGATATTCACCTGTACGAACAGTTGTGGACGCTTGTCCGCCTTTGCGCATGCCCTGGCCAGCGCCTGGACCAGCGACGACCGGTCGACCGAATGGATCGCGTCGAACAGCGCCACTGCTTCGTCGGCCTTGTTCGACTGGAGCTGGCCGATCAAATGGAGCGTGATATCGGGTGTCTCGGTTCGCAGCGCAGGCCATTTGGACGCGGCTTCCTGGACCCGGTTCTCGCCAAAATGGCGTTGCCCGGCAGCGATCAGCGGACGAATCGCCTCGGCCGGATGCGTCTTCGACACCGCGATCAGCGTCACAGTATCGGCCTTCCGTCCGGCGCGTCCGGCCGCCGCGGCGATTCGCGCCTCGACTCCGTCCAATCGCTGCGTTGCGTTCTCCATCGTCCGTTCCTCGCTGGCGCTGCGCGTTGCGCGCGGCGGCGGTGCGCCTATAGGAAAGGCGATGCGCCGGCGCCACCCCTTGCCCCTCATCTGGCTGTTCACCGACGCGCGCCTCGGCGATACGTTGTTCGCCGCGGTGCGCGCGATGCCGCCGGGGAGCGGAATCGTCGTTCGCCACGACGGCCTTGTGGCCGGTGCGCGCTGGCGACTTCTGCGCCGCCTCGTCCGTCTTGCGCGCGCGCGGGGCCATGTCGTCCTGCTCGCCGGAACGCCGGTGCTTGCCCGTCGCTGGGGTGCCGACGGCGTTCATTTGCGCCAGCCGCTGGCGCGCTTGGCCGCGCGCGGGCGCGCGCTTGGCCTGATTGTCGCGATGCCGGTGCATGACGCGCGGGAAGCGCGCGTCGCACGGCGTGTTGAGGCGGATCTGGCCTTTGTGTCGCCGTTGCATCCGACGCGCTCGCATCCCGGCGCGCCGGCGCTTGGCCGCAAGGCTTGGCTGCGCCTCGCGCGGCAGGCCGGTGCGCATCCTGTCGCGCTGGGCGGCCTTGACCCCGCGCGCGCGCGCGCGCTGCGCCGCACCGGCGCGTCACACGGCCTCACCCCCGGTTGGGCGGCGATCGATCACTGGCTGGAAAAGGCGCCGCGGCGCCCGACTTAGAAGCGGAACGCCGTTCCGACATAGACCGCCTGACTGTCACGCCGCGCGTCGGTCAGCGGCTGGACACCGTCGTCGGTGCGATAGCGCACCCCGGCGGTGACATCGAGGTTCCTGGTCAGGCGATAGCTGCTGATGACATCGACGGTCTGATCGTCGCCGGGCGAGGTGACGCGATCGGTCGCGCCCGCGGGTTCGCTCGGACGCGTGAGCATCCGAGTCGCGAAACGCGATTTCCTCTCGCCACGTTCGGGGGCCTGCGCTTGCGGCAGGTTTCGCAGGTCGACACCGCGCGGCAGCGTCGGTGTGACGAATTTCTCGAGGCCGACTGACGCACCCAGATTATAGGCAACGGGTGCGATCGTGACCGGCGCCTTGCGGTTCGTTCCGAGCAAGGCGGCGCGCGCCGCGTTCGAGGCGTCGTCGCGGGCCCGAATCACCACGGTAATCGCACGATTTTTGCGATTTTCGTCGGTCACCGCGGGGGTGAAGCTGAAATTGCGGCGGGCGTCTGCGGAAACCTGTGCATAACGCGCGATCAGTCGCGGGTCGCCCGACGCCGGGGTGAACTGGCCGAGCAGGGCGTCCGACAGCGAGGTCTCGCGGATACGGTCGGCGCGCGACATGGCGGCGAGTGCGGGGGGCAGGGCAAGCGAAAGCGTCGCCAATGCGACGACCCCGCTTTTCCAAAAATGTCGCGGTTTGCGCGGCATTGTCTGCGACTCCAACCCCAGTTCCGTTCCTAGATAGGCCGCCTCAGCCGATTTTTCCAGCGATTCGCAAGAAACAAATGCTTCGCATCCTATTTTCACGGCTATTGTGGCGCGATCACCACAGTGGCCGGCCGGCCCAGGCGCAATTATGGGCGCCAATCTTGCTCGCGGATGAATGGCGCGGACCGGCGCATTGCCGCGCTTGCCGCCGCGCGGCAGGCGCGATAGAGACGCTTGCAATTCCAGCCGCGCCGGCCGCGCCCGCGCAACAAAGATAAGGTATTTCGGCATGCCCCAGCTCAACGTCCTCGCCGCGCTCGGTCGCCGTCCGGTCTCGCTCGCGCTGCTTGGCGTCGCGACGCTCGGCCTTGCGGCATGCGGCGGCAAGGAACGGCCGCGTGCGGACCTTGCGGCGAGCCAGGTGACGACGATCGGTGTGAATTCCTATCTCTGGCGCGCCTCGCTCGATGCGCTGTCGTTCATGCCCCTGCTTCAGGCCGATTCGTCGGGCGGCGTCATCATCACCGACTGGTACGCCAATCCGGGCAATCCGAACGAACGGATGAAGGTCACCGTGTCGATCCTCGATCAGGATCTGCGCGCCGACGCGCTGCGCATCGCCGCGTCGCGCCAGATCGCGCAGAACGGCACCTGGGTCGACGCGCCGGTCCAGGCCGCGACCGTCCAGAAGCTCGAGGAAATCATCCTCACTCGCGCCCGCGACCTGCGCCGCGGCGCGTTTGAAGGCTAATCCGACGGCGCGTCGCATGCGCCGCTCCAGATCAACGGGAAACAAGACATGACCCGCGAACCGCGCTTTGGCGCCTTGGCTGCCGACGCCCGCTGGCAGGCGGCCTGGGATGCCGCGAACAGCTTTGCGACCTCCGATACCGAGGGCCGCCCGAAAGCCTATATCCTCGAAATGTTCCCCTATCCATCGGGGCGCATCCACATGGGGCATGTTCGCAACTATGCGATGGGCGACGTGCTCGCGCGCTTCAAGCGGATGACCGGGCACGACGTGCTTCATCCGATGGGGTGGGACGCCTTCGGCATGCCCGCCGAGAATGCGGCGATGGAAAAGGGCGTGCACCCCGGCGGCTGGACGCGCGACAATATCGCCGCCATGCGCAGCCAGTTGAAGCGCCTCGGTCTCGCGATCGACTGGAGCCGCGAACTCGCAACGTGCGAGCCCGACTATTACGGACAGGAACAGGCGCTTTTCCTCGACATGTTCGCGGCGGGGCTGGTCGCGCGCAAGGAAAGCTACGTCAACTGGGACCCGGTCGACATGACCGTGCTCGCGAACGAACAGGTGATCGACGGCCGCGGCTGGCGCTCGGGTGCGCTCGTCGAAAAGAAGAAGTTGTCGCAGTGGTTCCTCAAGATCACCGACTTTGCCGACGACCTGCTCGAAGGGCTAGGCAGCCTCGACGGCTGGCCCGACAAGGTGCGTCTGATGCAGGAGAACTGGATCGGCAAGTCGCAGGGGCTGGAATTCAACTTCAAGCTCGCCGGCGGCGCGCCGGGCTTTGACGTTTTCACGACGCGTCCCGACACCCTGTTCGGCGCGAGCTTCGCGGCGATCTCTCCCGATCACCCGCTCGCAGAAAAACTCGCCAAGGATTCGCCAGAACTCGAGGCGTTCATCGCCGAATGTCGCCGTCAGGGCACCGCCGCCGAGCAGCTCGATACCGCCGAGAAGATGGGCTTTGACACCGGTATTGCGGTCGAGCATCCGCTCGATCCCGACTGGCACCTGCCGGTGTGGGTCGTGAACTACGTGCTGATGGACTATGGCACCGGCGCGATCTTCGGTTGCCCCGCGCACGACCAGCGCGACCTCGACTTTGCACGCAAATATGAACTGCCGGTCCACCGGGTGATCGCCGATGGCGACGAGACCGCGCAGCATTTCACCGGCGACGAGGCCTATGTCGGCCCCGGCAAGCTGGTGAACAGCCACTTCCTCGACGGCATGACCATCGACGCGGCCAGGGCTGCGATCATCGCGCGCGCCGAGCATGAGGGTTGGGGCAAGGGCACGACCGTGTGGCGCCTGCGCGACTGGGGCGTCTCGCGCCAGCGCTATTGGGGCACCCCGATCCCCTTCGTCCATTGCGACGCCTGCGGCCTGCTGCCCGTGCCCAAGAGCCAGCTTCCCGTCGTGCTCCCCGAGGACGCCGATTTCTCAGTCCCCGGCAACCCGCTCGACCGCCATCCGACGTGGAAGCACGTCGCCTGCCCGTCGTGCGACGGCGAAGCGGTGCGCGAGACCGACACGCTCGACACCTTCGTCGATTCGTCCTGGTATTTCCTGCGCTTCGCCAGCTCTCCGTCGGACAAGCCCTTCGATGCCGAGGTGATCCGCCGCTGGCTGCCCGTCGATCAATATATCGGCGGCATCGAACATGCGATCCTTCACCTGCTCTACGCGCGCTTCTGGACGCGCGCGCTGCACAAGATGGGGATGATCGACATCGTCGAACCCTTCGCCAGCCTGTTCACGCAGGGCATGGTGACGCACGAAACCTACAGCCGCGAACAGGGCGAAGGCCTGCCGCCGCTCTATTTCACCCCCGACCAGATCAGCCGCTCGGCCGACGGCGCGACGCTCGACGCCGACGGCGCGCCGGTCACCGTCGGCCGCGTGATCAAGATGTCGAAGTCGAAGAAGAATGTCGTCGATCCCGACGCCATCCTCGATCAATATGGCGCCGACGCCGCGCGCTGGTTCATGCTCTCCGACAGCCCGCCCGAGCGCGACCTGCCGTGGAGCGAGGCGGGCATCGAGGGCGCGTGGCGCTTCGTCCAGCGCCTGTGGCGCCTGTTCGGCGAAACCGGGAATGTCGGCGACGGGAGCGAAGACAAGGCACTGGCGCGCAAGCTGCATCAGGCGATCGCCGGCATTGCGACGGATATCGAATCGTTGGGCTTCAACAAGGCGGTGGCCAAGATTCACGCGCTCGCCAACGACATCGAGAAGGCGCCGCCTTCGGCAACGCGCGCCGAGGCATGTCGCACGTTGATTCTGCTCGTCGCACCGATGCTGCCGCATCTCGCCGAAGAAGCCTGGGCGGCGCTGCCGGCGGGCCAGCGCACGACGGCGATGATCGCCGATGCCGAATGGCCCGCCGCCGATCCCGCTCTGCTCGTCGATGACGAAGTGACTATCGCGATCCAGGTCGCGGGCAAGCTGCGCGATACGATGACGCTGGCCAAAGGGCGCGATAAGGAGAGTATCGAGGCGGCCGCGCTTGCACGTCCGCGTATCGTCGAACTGCTCGCCGGTGCGCCGCCGAAGAAGGTGATCGTGGTTCCCGACCGGTTGGTGAATATCGTCCCTTGATGCCGATGGACCGGAACCTGCCTTCCTGTTTTTCGTTCGCGTTGAGTGAAGCCGCGATGCTGGACGGCGCGTTTCGACTGCGCTCGACACGAACGGAGATAGGGAGCATGAGGGTCATGGATGCGTAGCCTTTTCATCTCCTTGCTTGTCGCGGCTTCGCTGCTCGTCGGCGGCTGCGGTTTGCGCCCGCTCTATGCGAGCGGCAGCGATGGGGCGGTCGCGACGATCCTGTCCGACATCGATGTTGCGCCGATCGAGGGGCATCAGGGCTGGCTCGTGCGCAACGCGCTGCGCGACCGGCTTGTTGCGGCGCAGAATGGCGAAGGCGCCGGCAAGAGGTTGCGGCTCGACGTGCGGCTCGAGGACAGCATCACCGGCTTCGGTGTGCGCGCCGACGATGCGGTGACGCGCGAACGCCGCACCTTGCGCGCGCGCTACCAGCTTGTCGATTCGGCAACGGGGCAGGTGTTGCTCGACGCGACGGCCTTCTCCGACGCCGGCATCGATGTCGTCGGCAGCGAATACGCGACGATTGCCGCCGAATCGACCGCGCTCGAACGTCTTTCGCAGGCCGTCGCCGATCAGATCGTTGCCCGCATTGCGGTTTTCGCGGATCGTGGCGGCGCGCGCGCGCCCGACGCACCCGTCACACCGGCGCTGTGAAGACCGTCAAGCCTGGCGATCTCGAGCGCCAGACACGGCTCGACCCCGCGGTCCGTTTCGTCCTTCTCACCGGTCCCGACGATGCGACGATGGAAACGCTTGGCGCACGGTTGATCGGTCTTGCGGGCAGGGAGGCCGAGCGAGCCGATTTCTCGAATAGTCAATTGTCGCAGGACCCCTCGCTACTTGCTGTGGAGGCGGCGTCGATGTCGCTTTTCGCCAGTGCGCGCGTAATCCGGCTCGAAATCGCTGGCAGCGGTGACGATTGCCTTGCTGCGGTCGAGGCCCTGCTTGTCGCCGACACTGCGGTCAACCCGGTGATTGCAACCGGCGCTTCGATTACTGCCAAGTCGAAGCTCGTCAAACTCGTTGAAGGCTCGCCGCACGCCGTGGCTGCCATTTGTTATCAACCCGATCGTCGCGCGCTCATCGGCATTGCGATCAGCGCGGCGGACGAGCAGGGACTGAGGCTCGGTAACGCGGAAGCTCAATCGCTGATCGATCTCGTCTCGGGCGACCAGACACTGATGCGGCGCGAGCTTGAGAAGGTTGCGCTCTATCTCGATGCGGGGGTGGATCGGCGGCGGCAGGTGAGCGCTGCCGACATTGCAGCCTTAGGCGCCGCGACGCACGAGGAGGATGTCAGCGAATGCATCAACGTCGCGCTGGGCGGCAAGGTGCGCGAGCTGCCGGCGATGCTCGCGCAGGCGGCGGCGGTCGGGGTCGCCGAAATCCGGCTGATCCGCGCGCTCGCGATCCGCGCGATGCAACTCGCGCGGCTGCGCGCCGAGGTCGACGCCGGCGCGCACCCCGCGAGCGTCGTCGCGGCGAAGAGCAGCGGGGTGTTCTGGAAGGAACGCGACGCGGTGACCGCGCAGTTGCATATCTGGGATTCGGTGCGCATCGCGCGCCTGATGACGCGCTTGCTCGACTGCGAACGCGCGCTCAAGGCATCGGGCACCGCGGGCGCGGTCCTGTTCCGCAAGCTGATCACCGACATCGCGCACCAGGCGGCGCGCGCGCGCTGAGGGCGCGCGACGTGCGGCGCCGCCGCTGCGATCAGGCGTGCCCGCGCAGCGCGGCGAGCCGCGCGCGCCAGTGTTCGCCCAGCCGGCGCTGGAACAGCAGCAGGTCGAACCCGTGGCGTGCGGCGTGCCCGCGCGGGATGCCGTCCCAGCCGCGATGCTCGACGGTCACGCGCGTTTCGGCGCCGACCGCCTCGAAGCGGACATCGACCGCGGTCGCCTGACCGGCGGCGAAGCTCGGAAGCCGCCAGCCGAAGGCGAGCCGTTCGCCCGGCCGCCAGCACGCGACCCGTCCGATCTCCCACTCCGACCCGTCGGCGAAGCGCGTGACCAGCCGGCCGTCGGGCCCCTCGGGATCAAAGCGCAGCGTGCCGTCGCCGTCCGGCGACAGCGCGAACAGCGGGTGGCTTTGCCACCAGGTGCCGATTTCGCGCGTGAAGACGTCGAACGCGCGCCCCGGCGACGCCGCGACGCGCAGCGCCACGATCACCGCGGCGCTCACCCGCCGTGCTCGACATGCGCCTTGAAGGCGGCGAGCTGCCCGGCCCACAGCGCCTCGGTCTCGGCGAGCCAGCGCTTGAGGTCGTCGGTCGCGCCGTCGCGCAGCCGGTAGATGCGGACGCGCGCGTCGAACGCCTGGTGGCTGTCCTCGACCAGCCCGCCCGCTTTCAGCGCGCGCAGATGGCGGCTCATCGCGGGCGGCGCCAGCCCGAGCGCGCCCGCCAGTTCGCCCGCGCTGTGCGGGCGCTGCCCCAGCAGTTCGACCGCGCGCCGCCGTTTCGGATCGGCGAGCGCGGCGAGCGTGCGGTCGATCGCCGCGTTCAATCGTCGAGCCGCGTCTGCGTGGTAAAGCCGCCCTCGGCATCCCATTCGGCGGCGGTGCGGGCTTCGACCGTGACCCCGAAGGTCCAGATATGTCCCTCGGGATCCCGGGCGCGATAGGTGCGGTCGCCGTAGAATTGCGTTGCCGGTTCGGCGATGATGTCGGCGCCCGCGGCGCGCGCCGTTTCGCAGTGCGCGTCGATATCCTCTCCCGCCGCGAGCTGGACATGCACCGACTGGGTGTTCTTGCCGCCGATCGATTTGGGGCTTCTGTGGTCGTCCGACCATTCATTGCCGATCATGACGACGCTGTCGCCGTAGCCCATCTCGCTGTGCGCGAGGTCGCCGGCTTCGTCGAGCAGCACGAACAGGGGGTCGAATCCGAACGCCCGTTCCAGCCAGCGGAACGCCGCCTTGCTGTCCTGATAGCTGACCGCGCTGGCAAGCCCCTTGGGGCGCGATGCTTCGACCATATCCTGTCTCCCGAGTCGGATTTGATTTCTCCAATCTATAATATTTTCGTAAAAATGAAAATATATATATCTGAGGATGCGGCATCGCCGAACAGCGGCGGGCGGGATCGGCACGCGGTTCGTGAAAGCCACCCGCGTGTGTCCGGTTTCGATGGAATCAGAACCGCTACGCCCGATTCGCGATCGGCGCTCATCCCCCTGGCATCGGTGGCCCCCTTGTCATCATGGCGAGATGGCTTCGCTTCGCTCGCAATGGCCAAGACGGATGCGATCGGGATAGGAGCCTTCCGTTTTTACCGTATTTTGCGGGGTGTCGGCCAGGCTCAGCGGGCCGCAACGCTCCAGGCGGCGGCGCTGTCCGCGACGGTGCGGTGCGCGCTGCCGGACATGTCGGAGCGGGCGCGATTGCGGCCCGCCAATTTGGCGTCGTAGAGCAATGTGTCGGCGCGTTCGAACGACGCGTTGAAGCCGCCGTCGGCCGGGGTGTCGGGCGACAGCGCGACGACCCCCATGCTTGCGGTGACCGGACCCGAAAGGCCGGGCACCGCCTGGGCGACGATGGCGGGGATCGCCTGTCGCCGGCGTTCGGCCTGCTCGCCGGGATCATCGCCGCGCAGCAGGAGCACGAATTCCTCGCCGCCGAGCCGGAACGCCCGAACATCGGCGTCGGGCTGGAGCGCTTTTGCGGTCGCCTTGAGCACGGCGTCGCCGACCCCGTGGCCATGGGCGTCGTTGATCGCCTTGAAATGATCGAGGTCGAGGACGGCAAGCGCGCCGAAACCCTGCGCGCGCGCCTCGGGATAATCTTCCTCCAGCGCGCGCCGGTTCGACAGGCCGGTCAGCGGATCGCATCGGGCCAGACGGTCGAGCAGTTCGGCCTCGGTCTGCGCGCGGTCGCGCTGGTCCTTGAGCGTCATGAAGCGGTCGGCAACCCCCATCGCGGTCGACAGGACTTCGAACACGCAGCCCAGATAGAAGAGCAGCATCGCATCGTGGCTGACCAGCGCGGGCGAAAGCCCGGTCACCAGCCGGATCAGTCCGACGACGACCATCGGTGCCCATCCGATCGCCTGATATTTGGCCGCCCGGCTGCCGCGCCGGAGCGCGTCGGCCATCGACCAGATGAAGAGCGCGAGAATCGGCGCGAAGGCTGCGGTGTAGACGGTCGACTGGATGGGGCGCGCCACGAACGGAAAGGCGGCGTGGAACGCGCTCAGCGCCACCGCGGCGGCGGCGCAATAGGGCAGGGCGCGCCGCAGGCGGGGGTGCAGCTGGCCGGGTTCGACGAAGCTGTAGGTGAACATCGCCCCCGAGGCGACCGACAGGCCGAAGACGAGCGTCGTCATCCAGCTGAGCGTCATCACCGGCAAGCCGAGCAGCGGCGCCGACAGGTCCGACGAGACGAGGACGGTGAGCATCAGCGAGACGGTCAGCGCCGAATGCCAGAGCACGAAAGGCTCGCGCAGGATGCGATAGAAGGCGGCGTTGAAGATGAGCGGCATCAGCAACATGCCGCTCAGCCCGGCGAGGAGGAGCAGCGCGCGGGTCGGAACCGGCCCGGCGCCGGGGTCGTCCGCGGCGAGCCAGGCGCGTTTGAGCGTCATCGTGTGGCTGGGCCGGTCGAACGCGACGATGATCTGGCGCGTGTGCGGCGTGACCGCCGGCAGCGGCAGCTTGAAATATCCGCCGTCGCGGGCGTTGAGCAGCGCGCGCGCGGGCGCGCTCGTGCGGCGCACGACGCCGTCGGCATCGATCGCGAGGACGTGGGCCGCCTCGAGTGCGGCGCGGCGCGCGAACAGATAGCGCGGCGGCGGGTCGCCGGCGCCGAGATCGAACCGCAGCAGCACCCGTTCGGCGGCAATCGAATGGCGCCGGTCGCCGCAGCGCCACGCCAGCCGCGACGTCGCGATTCGCGCCGACGGCTGCGACAGCGATGCCGTTGCCCAGCACAGGCTGTCGATCCGGGGCGGTGCCGACGCGTGCGCGGACGCCGAGCCAAAGGGCGCCACGACCAGCAGGGTCAGGATCGCCGCCAGAGCTGCAGTGCGGAGGAACGTCCATGGCATCGCGCCGCCGTGGCGGACAAAAATTATGATGGGGTTAAGCATGATCGCGGCGCATGCGGTGCCGGACGTCCGGGCGCAAGCGGCATCGGGGCTTCATCCGCCGGCGATCCTGCGATAGATCGGGCGCATGCCCGACCTCGCCCGCTGCCTGGCCGAAGCCTATGACATCGCCCTGCCGCATCGCGGGAAGGGCAAGGTCGCCGACTATATCCCGGCGCTGGCGCGGGTCGATCCGATGCGCTTCGGCATGGCGCTCGCGCTCCCCGACGGCACGCTCCATGTCGCGGGCGACGCCGACATGCCCTTTTCGATCCAGTCGGTGTCGAAGGTCTTCACGCTGGCGCTCGCACTGCGCCGCGTCGGCACCGGCCTGTGGGACAGCGTCGGCCGCGAACCGTCGGGCAGCGCGTTCAACTCGATCGTCCAGCTGGAGAGCGAAGCGGGCATTCCGCGCAACCCGCTGATCAACGCGGGGGCGATCGCCACCACCGACCGGTTGATCGACGGGCGCGACGCCGATGTCGTGACGCAGGAAATCCTCGACTTCGTCCGTGCCCGCGCCGGCGACGACGGGGTCGGCATCGACCTCGACGTCGCGCTGTCCGAATCGCAAACCGGCGCGCGCAACCGCAGCCTTGCGCATTTCATGGATGCGTTCGGGACCCTCCGTCACCCCGTCGAAACCGCGCTCGGCGTCTATTTCCGGCAATGCGCGATCGCGATGAGCTGCCGGCAACTCGCGCGCGCGGGCCTGTTCCTCGCGATGGCGGGGCGCGACCCGCTGACCGGCGAACAGCTCGTCGAGGCGCATCGCGCGCGGCGCATCAACGCGATCATGATGCTGTGCGGCCATTACGACAATTCGGGCGAATTCGCCTTTCGCGTCGGCCTGCCGGGCAAGAGCGGGGTCGGCGGCGGCATCCTGTGCATCGCGCCGGGGCAGGGATCGATCGCGGTCTGGTCGCCGGGGCTCGACGACGCCGGGACCTCGCTGGTCGGCGCGATCGCGCTCGAGCATTTCGCCTATGCGGCGGGGTGGTCGGTGTTCGATTGAGTGGGGCGGTGCGCGGGGGCGCCGGCTCGGGGGTGAGCGGGCACCTGGTGGCCTTGGCGAGCGCTCTTCGAGGACGATGGGGCGTGATCCTTGTGTCTTCGTGCGAAATTTCAATCTCGCCGGCGTCGGTGCACCACGTCGTCGTTGCTGTCGGCAAGCCTGTGCCTGCCCGCAACCGGCTGTTTTCTTCTGTTCCCCGCGTCGCGCAGCGACGGGGAGGGGGACCGCCCGCGCAGCGGGTGATGGAGCTCGCCCCTCCGTCAGCGCTGCGCGCTGCCACCTCCCCATGGCTTCGCCACAGGGAGGATAAGGATATCTGTCCGCAACCGGTCGTTTCCCCCCTGCGCCATGCCGGCGCCTAGGGTTTCAGATACCGGCTCGGCGCGACCCCCAGGATCCGCTTGAACATCGTCGAGAAATTGCCGGGGCCGTCGTAACCGAGGTCGTAGGCGATCGAGGTGATCGCCTCGCCCGCGGCCAGCTTGGGCAGCGCCGCCGACAGACAGGCCTGCTGGCGCCATTCGGCGAAGCTCATCCCCGTTTCGCGGCGGAAGAGCCGCGTGAAGCTGCGCCGGTTGATCGCCATCGCGCCCGCCCATTCGTCGATCGTCGTCGCCGCGCTCGGCCGTTCCAGAAATTCGTGGCACCGCCGGGCGAGCGCCGCGTGCGTCGGAAAGGGCACCGCGAGGGGGATCGACGGCGCGCGCTCGATTTCCGCCATCAGCAGCCGCATGACCAGTCCGTCGCGCCCCGCAACCTCATATTCGGGCGGCACCTCGGCCGCGGCACCGAGCAGCTGGCGCAACAGCGACGAGACGCCGACGACCTGGCATTCGCCGCCCCGCCCCGCGCATTCACCGGGTTCGACAAGGACGCTGCGCGTTTGCACCGCACCGACCATGCGGACCGAATGCGGCGTGCCGGCGGGAATCCAGACCGCGCGTTCGGGCGGGGCGACCCACGCTCCGTTAGGCGTGCTCACCGCCATCACGCCCGTCGCGGCGTAGAGAAACTGGCTGCGGCGATGGCGATGTTCGGCAAGCTCGTAGGAATCGGGATAGTCGTGGCCGATCGCGACCAGCGGGCGCGCGACATGATCATTCGCGTCGGGGTAAAAATCCATCATGTCCCATTCGCAGAAAAGATTGGCTCATACAACAAAGCGGGAAAGGGATGGGGCTGATAGGCGCGCCGGACATTTTTGAAAGCCCCCGCGATGACCGACACCACCGCCCGCCTGCCTGCATCTCCCGATCTCGCTCCCGTTGCCGCGCCGCGGCAGGAGGGACCGAAGCTGGTCGTGCAGATCGTCGGCGCGGTCGCCTTCGCGCATCTCCTCAACGACCTGATCCAGGCCGTGCTTCCCGCCATCTATCCGATGCTCAAGGACAAATATCATCTGAGCTTCGGCGAGATCGGCTGGATCGCGCTGATCTACCAGTTCACGGCATCGCTGCTCCAGCCGTGGGTGGGCCTTTATACCGACAAGCGCCCGCTGCCCTATCTGCTGCCGCTCGGAATGTTCGTCACGCTGGTCGGCATCGGCGGGCTCGCGATGGCAACCAGCTATCCGGCGCTGATCCTCGCATCGGCCGTCATCGGCGTGGGGTCGGCAACCTTCCACCCCGAAGCTTCGCGCGTCGCGCGCATGGCGTCGGGCGGGCGCTTCGGTACCGCCCAGTCGGCGTTTCAGGTCGGCGGCAACACGGGTTCGGCGCTCGGTCCGATCGTCGCCTCGGCGATCATCCTGCCCTTCGGCCAGACCGCCGTCGGCTGGCTCGCTTTTGCCGCCATCGCGGCGATCTGGGTGCTGTTCGCGGTGACCCGCTGGCGCATCAGGGAGGCCGCAGCGCAGCCGGTCGCCAGGGGCCCGGCGGAGGTTTCACCGTACAGCCGCCGCGAAATCGTCCGCGCCCTGTCGGCGATCGGCATCCTGATGTTCGCGAAATTCATCTATATCGGCGCGTTCACCAACTATTTCACCTTCTACCTCATCGAGCGCTTCGACCTTAGCGTGCGCGAATCCCAGTTCTATCTTTTCTGCTTCCTCGCCGCGGTCGCCGCCGGAACCTTTGCCGGCGGTCCGGTGGGCGACCGGATCGGCCGAAAGGCGGTCATCTGGACATCCTTCCTGGGGGTCGCGCCGTTCGCGATGATCCTGCCGCACGCCAACCTGTTCTGGACCGCGGTCTTCGCGATTTCGATCGGCCTGATCATGTCATCGGCGTTCGCCGCGCTCGTCGTCTATGCGCAGGAGATGGTCCCGGGACGCGTCGGCCTCGTGTCGGGGCTGATGTTCGGCCTGATGTTCGGGATCAGCGGGATCGGCGCGGCCGGCCTCGGGCAGCTGGCGGACATCCACGGTATCGTGTGGGTGTATGAGTTCTGCGCCTGGCTGCCGCTGCTCGGGCTCGCGACGATCCTGCTTCCCGGCGCCCCGCCGCCGCGCCGGACCGCCTGACCGTCGGCCCAGCCCGGCCCCGACTAGAAATGAAAGTCGGGCAGTTCCGCCAGCGCGACTCCCAGCGCCTCGGCCCAGCCGTCGGACACGCTTTCGAAATAGGGGTCGTTGCGCTCGAAGCGGCGTTCGCGCACGCTCACGAAATCGTCGCGTTCGTGGATCTTGAGGTCGATCGGCAGGTCGACCCCGGCGTTGGCGCGGATCGTCGAATCGAACGAGACGCAGAGCAGTTTCACCGCATCCTCGAACGACATCGCGGGGTCGTAGGAGCGCACGATGATCGGCCGCCCATATTTGGTCTCGCCGATCTGGAAGAAGGGATTGTCCTCGCCCGCCTCGATGAAATTGCCCTCGGGATAGATCAGGAACAGCCGCGGTTCGGAGCCCCTGATCTGGCCGCCGACGATCAGCGAGGCGCGAAACAGCGATTCGGCGGCGGGGCCCTCGGGGCTGTGGCGCATCACGATCTGGCGCAGCGTCTCGCCGACGATCGTCGCCACCGCGAACATCGACGGCGCGGCGAGGATCGACGGGTGCCGGTCCTCGGGCGCCTTGGTGCGTTCGTCGAGCAGGCTGACCACCGCCTGCGTCGTCGCCAGATTGCCCGCCGACATCAAGGTGATGACGCGCTCGCCCGGCAGGTGCCAGCTGCGCATCTTGCGGACCTGCGAAATGTCGTCGACGCCCGCGTTGGTGCGCGTGTCCGACATGAACACCAGCCCCTTGTTCAAACGCATGCCGACGCAATAGGTCATCAGATCCCGTTTCTCCGCCCCGAATGCCGTCCGCTTATTGCTGGACCTGCAATTGGACAACCAGATTTTCCTGCGCCGCACCATAGCGCATGCCGCGAACCGGGGCGGCGTCGCGATAATCGAGCCCGGTCGCGACCCGGATATAGCGCTGGTCGGGCGAGTGGCCGTTGCTGACGTCGAAGCCGATCCAGCCGATATGCTCGAAATGCGCCTCCGCCCACGCGTGCGTCGCGTCCTGGTGCGTCCGGTCGTTCATCATCAGATAGCCCGAGACATAGCGCGCCGGATGACCGAGGTGGCGCATCGCGGCGATGAAGATATGCGCATGGTCCTGGCACACGCCGCCGTCGCCGCCGAGCGCCTGTTCGGCGGTCGTCTCGGCATCGGTGACGCCGATGCGATAGGCGAGCCGGCCGATGATCGCCGCCGACAGCGCATGCGCGCGCTCGATGTCGGAGGCGAAGTCGCGCCCCAGCTCGGCGACCAGCGCACGCACCCCGCGCCCGGCGCGCGTCAGCAGCGTCGGGCGCAGAAAGGTCCACAGCGGCATCGCGCCGCGGTGCGGGCCGATCACCCCGTCCCACGTCACCAGCTCGACCTCGCCGGTGCAGCGGATGACCAGTTCGTCGGCGCCGCCGTGCACCGCGACCAGATCGACGCCGTTGCCGTGATGGTCGGTGTAGTGAAGCTGGCGCTCGCCGCCCTCGACCGCGATGTCCCAGTGGTGGATCAGCTGCTGCCCCGGTCGTTCCTTCGGCGTCAGTCGGACCTGCTGGAGCGCATAGGCGACGGGAGCGTCATAATGATAGCGGGTGGTGTGCTCGACGCGCAGACGCATGGCGGCCCCTATTCCACGAAACGGTAATCGCGCTCGATCTGCTGCGCGAGCGCGGCGTTGGCGCGAAGAAAATCGGTGATATATTCGTGCAGCCCGCCGTCGAAGATCGCCTGGATCGGGCGCGACAGCCGGTCGTCGCAGATCGCGGCAGCCATCCGTCCCGCCGCGGTCTCCTCGCCATAACCGCGCTGCAGCCAGTCGAGATTTTCGCGCATATTGTCGCAGCAAAAGGCAAGGCTGCGCGGCATCTGTTTGTAGAGGATCAGGAATTCGGCGATCTTGAGCGCGCTGATCTCGGTCCCGTAGAGCCAGCGATAGGCGCGGTGTGCGGACACCGAGCGCAGGATCGTTTCCCACTGCACATTGTCGATCGACCCGCCGATATGCGCGACCGAGGGCAGCAGCAGGAAATATTTGACGTCGAGGATGCGCGCGGTGTTGTCGGCGCGTTCGAGGAAGGTGCCCAGCCGCGCGAAATTATAGCCGTCGTTGCGCAGCATCGTCCCGGTGAAGGCGCCGCGCACCTGCGCGCTCTGCTGGCGGATCGCCGACAGCACGTCGGGCAGGTCGTCCTCGCGCACCTGCCGCTTGAGCAGGCCGCTCAGCGTCATCCAGCTCGTGTTGACCGCCTCCCACACCTCGCGGGTGAGGTAGGTGCGCGCCGTCCGGGCATTGTCGCGCGCCTGCTTGACGACCGAGAGGATGCTCGACGGATTGGCGGGATCGCGCAGCAGGAAATCGACGACGCGCGCCGAGTGATACGCATCGTGCGCCTGCCGGAACCGCCAGTCCGATCCCGCGGTCACCAGCACCGATCGCCACTCGGCCGGCGCGGTGTTCGAACGCGTCAGCGCGATGCGGAACCCCGCCTCGATCAGCCGCGCATTATTCTCGCTGCGTTCGAGGTAGCGCGCCATCCAGTAAAGCGAGCCGGCGGTCTTGCCTAGCATGGGCGCGCCTCCCCAAGGACTTCGTCATTGCGAGGAGCCGAAGGCGACGCGGCAATCCAGGATGGGTGTGAACCGCCCTCGATTGCTTCGCTTCGCTCGCAATGACGGAAACGGAGGATGATCACCATCAATCCTCCAGCACCCAGGTGTCCTTGGTTCCGCCGCCCTGGCTCGAATTGACCACCAGCGAGCCCTTGGTCATCGCGACGCGGGTCAGCCCGCCGGGGGTGATGGTGATGCCCTGCGGCGACATCAGGACGAAGGGGCGCAGGTCGACGTGGCGCGGCGCAAGGCCGTGGCGCGTGAAGATCGGCACCGTCGACAGCGACAGCGTCGGCTGCGCGATATAGTTGGCGGGATTGCCCTCCAGCTTCTTGCGGAACGCCGCGATCTCCTTGCGGTTCGCGGCGGGGCCGACGAGCATGCCGTAGCCGCCCGATCCGTGCACTTCCTTGACCACCAGTTCGGGCAGGCGGTCGAGCACCTCCTTCAGATGTTCGGGATCCGAACAGCGCCACGTCGGCACATTGGGGAGCAGCGCCTTTTCGCCCGTATAGAATTCGATGATGTCGGGCATGTAGCTGTAGAGCGCCTTGTCGTCGGCGATGCCGGTGCCCGGCGCGTTGGCGATGGTGATGCCGCCGGCGCGATAGACGTCCCAGATGCCGGGCACGCCGAGCACCGAATCGGGCCGGAAATTAAGCGGATCGAGGAAATCGTCGTCGACGCGGCGATAGAGAACGTCGATCGGCCGGTACCCCTGCGTCGTGCGCATCGCGACGCGCCCGCCGACGACGCGCAGATCGTGCCCCTCGACCAGTTCGGCGCCCATCTGGTCGGCGAGGAAGCTGTGCTCGAAATAGGCGCTGTTGTGGATGCCGGGGGTCAGCACCGCGACGGTCGGGGTGCCCTGGCAGGCCGGCGGCGCGCAGGCCGAGAGCGAGCGCAGCAGGTTGATCGGATAGTCGCCGACCTCGCGCACCGGCACCTTCGCGAACAGCTCGGGGAACATCTGGAGCATCGTTTCGCGATTTTCGAGCATGTAGGACACGCCCGACGGGGTGCGGGCATTGTCCTCGAGCACGTAGAATTCATTGGCGCCGGTGCGCACGATGTCGATGCCGCTGATGTGCGTATAGACGCCGCCGGGCGGATCCATGCCCATCATCATCGGCAGGAACGCCTCGTTGCGCGCGATCAGTTCGGTGGGCACGCGGCCGGCGCGGAGGATTTCCTGGCGGTGGTAGATGTCGTGGAGAAAGGCGTTGAGCGCGCGCACGCGCTGTTCGATGCCGCGCGACAGCCGTCGCCACTCGCTCGCCGCGATGATCCGCGGCACGACGTCGAAGGGGATCAGCCGCTCGTCGGCCTCGTCCTGGCCATAGACGGCAAAGGTGATCCCGGTGGTGCGGAAAAAGGCTTCGGCCTGCTGAGCCTTGCGGTGGATGCGCGCCGGCTCCTCCGCGTCGAACCACTCGCAAAATTCCCGATAGGGTGCCCGAATGTCACCCCCCTGGCCCTGCATCTCGTCGAAGAAGCTAATGGAGCCTGTCCTTTCCACGCAACATGCCCAAACCGCCGCGAGGGTCGCGGCGCCCGATCGTTCCAGCTGCTGCGCGCCTGCCGGCTACGCGGCCGTCAGACTTGTGAAGGCGATGCTAGCACCGCCGCGCCGGAAGACAAGATGGCTCTGAAACCAATATCCTCGCTGTGGCGAAGCCATGGGGAGGGGCGCCATGCGACGCTTGGTGGAGGCGCAGCGACGTCGCGCCATCGTCCCTCCGTCAGCGCTTCGCGCTGCCACCTCCCCATGGCCAGCGGCCGCAGGGAGGATCGTTCAAAAGCCGAACAGCAAGCGCACCGCCACGAACCCGACGAGCAGCGCGGTCAGCCGCCGGATCAGCACCGCCGGCCCGGTCTTCACCGCGATCTGGGTCCCGATCGCGCCGCCGACCAGCACCGCGACCAGCAGCGGCCAGTGGTCGGCCACCGCCGCGACCATCGCGCCGCCCTGCCCCTTGATCAGCTGCCCGGTCAGCCCGAACAGGCTGTTGACGAGGATGAACAGGCTCGCGGTCGCCGCGACCGCGCGCGCCTCGGCCCAGCGGACGAGGTGGAGGATCGGGGCAAGGAAGATGCCGCCGCCGATGCCGACGACCCCGGCGAGATAGCCGAGCCCCGCCGCGATCGGCAGCAGCAGCTTCGGCGGCAGGTTGACGGGTTTCGCCGCCTGCGGCTGGACGAGCAGCGCGATCGCCGAGGCGAGCAGCGAACCGCCGAGCAGCATCACGAGCGCGCCCTGCTTCACCGGGGTCAGCCCGCCGAGGAAGGCAAGCGGCGCCGCGACGGCGATCAGCGGCAGCGCCTTCGCCCACGGCATCGCGCCCGACCGCGCGAAGCGGATCGTACCGCCGCTCACGACGATGACGTTGCACGCGAGGCTGATCGCCGGGACAAGCCCGACCGCGATCCCGCCGAGGATCAGCAGCGCGGTATAGGTAGACCCGCCGCCGAAGCCCACTGCGGCATAGAGCAATGCGGTCACCAGAAACGCGAATGCCAGCCCCGCCATGATCATCCCCTTGCCTGCGCCGCAAAGCCATATACACGGAAATATAGCTTTGCCAGTCCGCAGGAGACCCGCCCGCCATGCCGCTTCGCCTCGCCCTCCTTGCCCTGCTCGCGGGTGCCGCCGCGCCGGCCGCGGCCGCCGATCCCGCCGCCTGCCCCGCCCCCGCCGATCTCGGCGGAACGCCGCTCGCGCCCTGGGCCGCGGCCGACGGCGACGCGGCCGGACCGCTGGCGCCCGGCCGCGCGGTGACCCTCGCGATGACAGAGGGCGCCGTGACGCGCAGCCTGCATATCGCCAGCGCGGGTCGCTACGGCGTCGCCGCCGACGGCAAGGTCTGGATCGACCTCATCGCGAACGGCCGGACGCTCGCATCGGTCGACCACGGCCACGGCCCCGCCTGTTCGGGCATCCGCAAGATCGTGTGGTTCGACCTTGTGGCCGGGGACTATGATCTGGCGCTGACCAAGGGCGAAACCGCGAGCGTCCGCGCGCTGGTGGTGCGGGCGCCGTAGCGATCTGTCACTCTGGGGCCGATGTCGGCTTTGGGGTGGGGAGCTGCGGATTGAGCGACGAACCGGTTTCCCCTCCCGCGTGCGGGAGGGGCAGCGAGGCTTGCCAGCTTGCTGGCTAGCCGCAGCGGGGTGGGCCATCGCGACGCCGCGGCCCACCCCCACCCCTCCCGCAAGCGGGAGGGGAGAAGAATGGCCGCTTCCGGTCGTTAGCGGTCATTCGGTCCAGTTCGACAGCGAACGGCGGAAATGGGGTGGGGAGCGGACGTTCCCGCCTGCCTTCGTCATCCCGGACTTGATCCGGGATCCATAGCAGCGTCGAAGTCATGGACCCCGGATCAAGTCCGGGGTGACGATGAAAGACAGGCCCGTAGCCGTCGAAGCGACCCCGCTCCTCCCTGTCGCGCAGCGATGGGGAGGTGGCAGCGGCGTCAGCCGCTGACGGAGGGGCCGACGCCGTCAGGCGTCGCAGGGCCTTTCGGCCCCTCCACCGCATCGCTGCGCGAGCGGTCCCCCTCCCCATGGCCTGCGGCCACAGGGAGGATTTCCGATGCCCGCTCCCGGTTGTTAGCGGCCACTCGCCATCCCGTGTTCAACCTGGGGTGACGACAATGGAAACGTCTGTTCCCCCGAAATCCTCACTCTGCCTTCAGCATCGCTCCGACCATCGCCAGCTCGCGCATCGCCGCCTCCTTCGCCGCGGCTTCCGCCTTGCGATAGGCCGCCAGCACCACGCGCGTCGTATCGCCGAGTTGCGCACCCGCTCCCGGCCGCGTCTCGACCAGCGGCGCGGCGAAACAGGCGTTCATTTCCTCGACCAGCAGCCAGGCGCGGCGATAACTCATGCCGATCGCCCGCGCGGCGGCCGAGATCGATCCATGCGCGTCGATCGCTTCGAGCAGGTCGGCCTTGCCCGGCCCCATCGCGATGGCGTCGCCGGGGCGGATGCGCAGCCGAAGCTCGATCCGCCCCGCGTCCATCGTCACAGCGCGCCGTGGCAGTGCTTGTACTTGCGTCCCGATCCGCACGGGCACGGCGAGTTGCGGCTGATCTCGAGCTCCGCATAGGGGTTTTCGCCCTGCGGCAGGTCGGGACGCGGCGCCTGCATCGGCGGCAGCGTGTTGGCGATCACGCCCAGCGACCCGCCGTCGACGTCGGCGCTGTTGTCGTCGCCGGTGAAGGGATCGATGTGCGTCGTCAGGAAATCGGGCAGGTCGGGCAGCGGCATCGGCTCGGGTTCCTGGAACCGGAAATCGAGCCGTGCGACAGTACGCGTCACATCCTCGCGGATGTTCGACAGCATGCGTTCGAACAGCGCAAAGGCTTCCTGCTTATATTCGTTGATCGGCTGTTTCTGCGCATAGGCACGCAGGAAGATCGCCTGCCGAAGCGCGTCGAGCGTCGAGAGATGCTCTTTCCAGTGATGGTCGAGCGTCTGGAGCAGCACCGACTTCTCGATCCCGCGCCATGTCTCCGCGTCGACCTGCGCCGACTTTTCGGCGACGACCGCGTCGGCCGCCTGCTGGATGCGCTCCTCGAAGATTTCGGGGTCGACCGCATCCTCCTGCATCCAGTCGTCGATCGGCGGCGCAAGGTCGAGGATGTTCGCGACGCGCTCCTTCATCTGCTCGATGTTCCACTGTTCGGGATAGCTGCCCGGGGGGCACGCGTCGGCGACGATCGCATTCACCGTCTCGGCGCGCATCGCCGCCATCACCTCGTCGACGGTCTCGCTGTCGATGATCTCGCCGCGCTGTTCGTAGATGACCTTGCGCTGGTCGTTCATGACGTTGTCATATTCGACGACCTGCTTGCGGATGTCGTAGTTGCGCGCCTCGACCTTTTTCTGCGCGGTCTCGATCGCCTTCGACAGCCACTTCGACCCGATCGCCTCGCCATCCTCCAGATTCTTGTTCATCATCTTGGAAAAGAGCGTGTCGGGGCCGAAGATGCGCAGCAGGTCGTCGTCGAGGCAGAGGTAGAATTTGCTGAGGCCGGGGTCGCCCTGGCGCCCCGAACGGCCGCGCAGCTGGTTGTCGATGCGGCGGCTTTCGTGGCGCTCGGTGGCGAGCACGAACAGCCCGCCGGCGGCCTTCACCGCCTCGCGCTCGGCGGCGACCTCGGCCTTGATGCGCGCGACCGCGGCGTCGCGCTCGGGGCCTTCGGGCATGTCCTTCAGCTCGTCGTCGATGCGGAAATCCTCGTTCCCGCCCAGCTTGATGTCGGTGCCGCGGCCCGCCATGTTCGTCGCGATCGTCACCGCGCCCGCGCGGCCCGCCTGCGCGACGATATGCGCCTCGCTCTCGTGGAAGCGCGCGTTGAGGACGCTGTGCGCGACATTTTCCTTTTCGAGGAAGGAGGAGAGCAGCTCGGACTTCTCGATCGACACCGTGCCGACCAGCACCGGCTGGCCGCGCTCCTGCGCCTCGCGGATCGTCTTGGCGATCGCGCCGAACTTGTCGGTGATATTCTTGTAGAATTCGTCCTCGTCGTCCTTGCGCGCGATCGGGCGGTTGGTCGGGATGGTGACGCAGTTCATCTTGTAGATGTCGAAGAATTCGGCCGCCTCGGTCGCCGCGGTGCCGGTCATCCCGGAAAGCTTGGGATACATGCGGAAATAATTCTGGAAGGTGATCGAGGCGAGCGTCTGGTTCTCGGGCTCGATGTTGACGCCTTCCTTCGCCTCGACCGCCTGGTGCAGCCCGTCCGACCAGCGGCGCCCGTCCATCATGCGGCCGGTGAATTCGTCGATGATCACGACCTTGCCGTCCTTGACGATATAGTCGGTGTCGATCCGGAACATCTGGATCGCCTTCAGCGCCTGGTTGACGTGATGGACGACCTGCGTGTTCTCGATGTCGTAGAGGTTGTTGCCCTGGAGCAGCCCCGCGGCCTCGAGCAGCCGCTCGACATGCTCGGTGCCGTCCTCGGTGAGGCTGATCGACTTCTGCTTCTCGTCCTTCTCATAATCCTCGTCGACGAGCTGGAGCACCACTTCGTTGACGCGGATATAGAGCTCGGACTTGTCGTCGGTCGGGCCCGAGATGATCAGCGGCGTGCGCGCCTCGTCGATCAGGATCGAATCGACCTCGTCGACGATGCCGAAGTTGAATTCGCGGTGCACCATCTGCTCGCGGTCGAACTTCATATTGTCGCGCAGATAGTCGAAACCCAGCTCGTTGTTCGTCGCATAGGTGATGTCGCAGTTATAGGCCTCGCGGCGCTGCGTCTCGGTGAGGTTGGGGACGATGATTCCCGTCGTCAGGCCGAGGAAGCTGTAAACCTGGTCCATCCACTCGGCGTCGCGGCGGGCGAGATAGTCGTTCACCGTGACGACGTGCACGCCCTTGCCCTCGAGCGCGTTGAGATAGACGGGGAGCGTTGCCATCAGCGTCTTGCCCTCGCCCGTCGCCATCTCGGCGATCTCGCCGCGGTGGAGCACGATGCCGCCGATCATCTGGACGTCGAAATGGCGCATCCCGAGCGTGCGGATCGCGGCCTCGCGCACCGTGGCAAAGGCTTCGGGCAGGATCTGGTCGAGCGTCTCGCCGGCGGCGAGCCGGTCGCGGAACAGCTGCGTCTGCGCCCGCAGCGCGTCGTCGTCGAGCGCCTGCAGCGTCGGCTCGAAGGCGTTGATCTTTTCAACAATCTTGCGGATCGAGTTGACGTAACGCTCGTTGGACGAGCCGAACAGGCTCTTGGCAATGCTGCCGAACATAGGGATTTTCCTTGAAAACATGATGGGGTGAGACCGTATGACGGTCGCCGGGTCCTGCGCATGCAGGCCGGAAATCCTGGGGTGCGGGCGCGGTCGGCGCCCCGCCGTCAGCGGCTATTCGAGCGCGCGGTCGCTACCGATGAGGAGGCCGGGCAGGTGCGGCGGCGCGGTCTTGCGCGGCTTGCGGCCGGGAGGTGCGGTGGTGGTGCGGCGGGTCTGCGTCGCCGCCGCGGGGCGCCGGTCGGCGTCATTGGCCTCCGCCTGCCCGCCCGTTTCGGCGAGCAGGAGCAGCGACCCCATGGCGACCGGCGCCGCCGGAGCCGCCATGGCGCGGTCCGCGCCGGCGAGCCCGGTGATCAAGGCCAACAGGGTCAACAATAAACGCAAAGAAATGCCCCTCTTTTCGTCCGGCGCGCGATATATAGCATGCCGGAGGCTGAACATAGGGTGAAAGCGGCGCGGCGTCTAGGGGGACGGCTTGCGCGGTGCGGCCGGTCCGGTATCGGTCACGCTGACCGACATGTCCAGCCGGACGCGCCGCTCGACCGCCGTCCCGTCGGCGTTGCGGAAGGGTTCGAACCGCGGAACGCTCGTGCACGCATCCTCGCCGCGAAAGGGCAGGCCGCCGGGATCGCCGAATGTCTCGACCTTGCAACCGCGCGGCTCGCCGTCGGCGCCGAGTATGAATTCGAGGCTGATCGCGCCGTCGGCGAAGCGATTGGGAAAGGGCCCCGGCATCGTCCAGCGCACGCGGTTGCTGTAGGTCCCGCCGACCGCGTCGCCCGCCGCGTTGGTGCCGGGCCGGAAACGCGCGCGCTCCATCGCCAGGTCGCAGGTCCGGCCATCGAGGTCCTCGTGCCCGCTGCTCGACGTCACATCGCAGCGGGTCGGCGTTCCGCTCGCATCATAGGTCAGGCGAAAGCCCGTCGTGCCTTCGCGCCGCTCGCGCATCGCCAGCACCGGATAATCGTCGCTGGTCACCCATTGCCCCGGATTGCCGACCGGATGGCCAGGCGCCTCCAGTCCGACCCGCTTCGGCGCCATCGGCGGCGGAGCGGGGGGCCGCAGGATGACTGGCGGCGGCGGGACCGGGGGCACCTGTCCGTCCGGCGCCATGCCCAGCGCGGCCATCGCGATGAACCCGTTCACTGCCAGCAGCATCTTCACCCTCCCCGTTGGACTGCGTCCTGACTGCCAGTCACGCCGCGCGCTGCCAAGCACGATTGCCGCTTGACGCACGCCGCGGCTTTGCCGCATCCAATTGACAATCATGTAAGGAGGGAGAGGTCAATGGCGCGCAAGGCGATCTTCATCACCGGCGGCGGTTCGGGCATCGGCCGCGCGACCGCGCGCCACTTCGCAGGCCAGGGCTGGTTCGTCGGCATCGCCGACGTCAATCGGGCCGGGATCGACGAGACCGCGGCGCTGCTCCCCGACGGCGCCGCCTCGCGCCACGTCATGGACGTGCGCGACCGCGACCAGTGGACCGCCGCGCTCGCCGATTTCGCAAAGGAAAGCGGCGGACGGCTCGACGTGCTGTTCAACAACGCCGGCATCGGGTCGGGCGGGCAATATATGGACATGGCGCCCGAAGAAGCCGACCGGCTGATCGCGATCAATTTCGGCGGCGTCGTCAACGGCATCTATTGCGCGCTGCCGCTGCTCAGGGCGACCCCGGGATCGACGATCCTCAACACGGGGTCGGCCTCGGGCTTCTACGGCGTCGCGGGGCTTGCGGTCTATTCGGCGACCAAATTCGCGGTGCGCGGCCTGACCGAGGCGCTCGAAATCGAATTTTCCAAACATGGCATCAAGGTCCGCTCGCTGATGCCCGGTTTCATCGACACGCCGCTGCTCGACCAGGTCAGCGCCGACAGCAACGAACCCGCGCGCAACCGCCTGTCGGCCAGCGGCTTCGAAATCTCGCCGGTCGACGATGTCGCGCGCGCGGCGTGGGGCGCGGTGCACGGGACAAGCGTCCATGTCCCCGTCGGCAAGATGGCGCGCCGCCTGTCGCGCATCGCGCGCTGGTTCCCGGGGCTGATCGCGCGCCAGTCCAAAAAGATCGACGGGCTCGGCACCGCGGGGCACTGACCCTCCGGTCGGCGCGGCATCCATGGCCTTGCCGCGGCGTTGAAATTCCGTGCCGCCGTGTCGTCATCCTTGACTCGCGCCCGCGCGCACCCAATGTCACGCCCCGACCAATCCCCCCAATGAAAGGATGCCGAGATGACGATCCAGACCGGAGACAAGCTGCCCGAGACCACGCTGGTCAAGGTGACCGAAAGCGGTCCCGAACAGGTCAGCACCGCCGATTATTTCAAGGGCCGCAAGGTCGCACTCTTCTCGGTCCCCGGCGCCTTCACCCCGACCTGCTCGGCCAAGCACCTGCCGGGCTTCGTCGACAAGGCCGACGAACTCAAGGCCAAGGGCGTCGACGAGATCGTCTGCACCGCGGTCAACGACGCCTTTGTGATGGGCGCGTGGGGCAAGAATGCGCAGGCCGGCGGCGCGGTGACGATGCTCGCCGACGGTAATGGCGATTTCGCTGAAGCGGTGGGCCTGACGATGGACGGCAAGGCGTTCGGCATGGGCAAGCGCGGTCAGCGTTTCTCGATGATCGTCAACGACGGCGTCGTCGAACAGCTCAACGTCGAAGCCCCCGGCGAATTCAAGGTGTCGAGCGCCGACCATATGCTCGAACAGCTGTAACGGCGATACAATCCTCCCTGCGCCGCAGGCGTGGGGAGGTGGCAGCGGCGGAGCCGCTGACGGAGGGGCTTTGACGCCGACGTTGCGGCCCCTCCACCACCGCTTCGCGGTGGTCCCCCTCCCCATCGCTGCGCGAAAGGGAGGATCATGTCCGGCCCCTTCCCATCTGTCACAATTTCGTGCAAGAACGCCGCGATGACATCGACCTCATCGCACCAGACCCCCGACACCGCCGCCCCCGAAGTCGCCGAGCGCGTCGACGCGATCATCGCCGAGCTTCAGGACAGGTTCCGCGCCGCGGTGGGCAACCTCAAATCGGCGATCGCCGCCTATGTCCGCGACGGGACATTGCCCCCCGCCGACGCCGCCGCGACGGGGCTGTTCGACTATCCCGCGATCCGCCTCACCACCAGCGGCGAGCTGCGCGCAGGACAGGACGGGCACAACCTCTCCTTCGGCCGCTTCGAACGCGGCGGCGAGTTCGTCACCACCGTGACGCGTCCCGACCTGTTCGCCGATTACCTGCGCGACCAGCTCACCCTGCTCGTCCGCCACTATGACGTTACCCTGTCGGTGACGCGCACCGGGCAACAGATTCCCTTCCCCTACGTGCTCGACGCCAGCGACGGGTCGGACATGGGCCGCATCACCCCGCTCGAACTCGCGCGCCATTTCCCGACCACCGAACTCGCCGATATCGGCGACGAGCTCGCCGACGGGCTGTTCGGCATGGACCCGGCCAAGCCGCAGCCGCTCGCGCTGTTCGACGCGCTGCGCACCGACTTCTCCCTCGCGCGCCTCCGCCACTACACCGGCACCGCGCCCGAGCATTTCCAGCGCTACATCCTCTTCACCAACTATCATCGCTACGTCGACGAATTCGTCGCCTGGGCGGGCGCGCAGGTCGGCCAGGGCCGCTACACCGCGCTCGCGGGCGCCGCGGGGCTGTACGTCGACCAGCCCGGCGTCAACGCCAGCGCGCTCGTCGCCGACAGCGCCTGGCGCCGGCACCAGATGCCCGCCTATCACCTGATCGCCCCCGACGGCGCGGGCATCACGCTCGTCAACATCGGGGTCGGCCCCGCCAACGCCAAGACGATCTGCGACCATCTCGCGGTGCTGCGGCCCGAGGCGTGGCTGATGATCGGCCACTGCGGCGGGCTGCGGCCCAGCCAGCGCATCGGCGACTATGTGCTCGCGCACGCCTATCTGCGCGACGACCATATCCTCGACAGCGTCCTGCCTCCCGAAATTCCGATCCCCGCGATCGCCGAAGTCCAGCTCGCGCTCGCGAGCGCCGCCGAGGCGGTGTCGGGCACCAGCGGCGCCGACCTCAAGAAGCGCATGCGCACCGGCACCGTCGTCACCACCGACGACCGCAACTGGGAACTGCGCTACACCGATTCGGCGCTGCGCTTCTCGCAGTCGCGCGCGATCGGCATCGACATGGAATCGGCGACGATCGCCGCGCAGGGCTATCGCTTCCGCGTGCCCTACGGCACCCTGCTCTGCGTCAGCGACAAGCCGCTCCACGGCGAACTCAAGCTGCCCGGGCAGGCGAACCGCTTCTACGAGGAAGCGATCGCCGCGCACCTCCAGATCGGCATCCGCGCGTGCGAGACGATGCGCGACGAAGGCGCCAAGCTGCACAGCCGCAAACTCCGCGCGTTCAACGAGCCGCCGTTCCGTTGAGCGATGCCCCGAACCGCTCGCGCTCGGTGGCCGGCCGCGTCGCGATCGTCACCGGCGCGGCGAGCGGCATGGGCCGCGCCACCGCGCTGCTGCTCGCGAGCGAGGGCGCGAAGGTCGCGGTCACCGACCTCGATCGCGCCGCGTGCGAAGCGGTCGTCGCCGAGGCCGGGCCGAACGCGCAGGCCTTTGCGCTCGACGTCGCCGACGGCGAAGCGATCAAGGCGGTGGTCGCCGAGATCGCGGCCACCTTCGGCGGCATCGACATCCTGATCAACAACGCCGGCGTCTCCAGCTTTGCCCCGCTCGACGCGGGCGACGAATATGAGGCGATCTGGCACCGCGCGATCGCGGTGATGCTCACCGCGCACCAGCGCATGGTGCGCGCCGCGCTGCCCTGGCTGCGGCAAAGCGATGCGCCGCGCATCGTCAACATCGCCTCGACCGAGGGCCTCGGCGCGACGCCCGGCGACACGCCCTATGTCGCGGCCAAGACGGGCGTCACCGGGCTGACGCGCGGCCTCGCGGTCGATCTCGGGCGCGACGGCATCACGGTCAACTGCATCTGCCCCGGCCCGATCCGTACCGGGATGACCGACAAGGTGCCCGAAGAGGACAAGGCCATTTTTGCCAAGCGCCGCACCGCGCTCCGCCGCTACGGCGAACCCGAGGAGGTCGCGCATGTCACGCTCGGCCTCGTCCTCCCCGCCGCCAGCTATATCACCGGCGCGGTGATCCCCGTCGACGGCGGGCTGACGGCACGCAACGCATAGGCGGCGTCGTCGGGACCGGCGAGCGGACGTTCGGCGCGTTTCCGCCTTTCCGGATTGGGATCCGGATCAGAAGAAGCGCCTGCAAGGCGGCAGGCGGGCGCCTCCTCCCCATCGCTGTGCCGCAGGGCGGTCCGACGTCGGCAACCGGTCGGACGGGCCTAGAGCTCGCCGCCTAGCGCGCCGTATTTCGCTTCGAAGCCGGGCTTGTCGCCGCGCGCCAGATAGCCGGCCTGGTCGACCAGATTGTCGCGCGCGATGCGGCCCTGGAAGGCGCCGAGCTGCGGATCGATCGCCGCGATGTCGGTATCGGTCCAGTCGGCGATCTGCTGGAAACGGGTGACGCCCAGGCCGCCGAGCAGCGCGGCCAGCTTGGGGCCGACGCCCTTGAGCAGCTGGAGATTGTCGGCCTTTGCGGCGGCGGGCGCAGATGTGGGGGCTGGGGCCGCTGGCTCTTCGGGTGCGGCGGGCGCGATTGCGGGGGTGGGCGCCGGTGTCTCGGGTGTCGCCACCGGTTCGGTGGCCGCCACCGGGGTTTCGGCGGGCGGCGCTGCGGCTGCCGTCGGTTCCTCGGGAACCACCGCGGCAGCGGGCGGGGTGGGCGGCGCGGGCGTCTGCACGATCGGGGCGGCCGGCGCGGGCGGGGCCTTTTTGAAGGCGGGTTCGGCGACGACGATGTCGGGCCTGGCGGGCTCGAGCGGCTTGGCGGGCTTGGCCGGTTGGGCGGCGGGCGGCGCGATTTCGTCGGGCTTGCGGCGTGCGAACAGCCACCAGAGGAGCGCGATCGCGACGATCGCGACGATCGCGACGACCGCCGCGACGATCCAGTTTTCCTGCAGCCACATCATCTCGTCCACTCCTGCTTTGCTGTGAGCCTATCGGGCGTCGGGGCCGGCGACCAGCCCGTCGGTGTTCAGAGCGCTTCGCGCGCGACTTCGCGCCAGCCGATGTCGCGGCGGCAGAAACCGCTGGCGAAATCGAGCCTGTCGACCGCGGCATAGGCGCGCGCCTGTGCTTCGGTCACGCTCTTGCCCGTCGCGGTGACGTTGAGCACGCGCCCGCCCGCGGCGACGATCGCGCCGTTGGTGCGCGCGGTGCCGGCGTGAAAGACGCGCACTCCGCCGGCTTCGGCGTCGGCGATGCGGCGGATCGCGCCGCCCTTTTCGGGGGTGCCCGGATAGCCGTTGGCCGCCATCACCACGGTGAGCGCATAGTTGGCGGCGAAGGCGGGGGGCTCGGCAGCGGCGAGCGCCGCGGTCGCCGCGGCGTGCAGCAACGCGGCGAAATCGCCCCGGAAGCGCATCATCAGCACCTGGCATTCGGGATCGCCGAAGCGGCAGTTATATTCGATCAGCTTCGGGCCTTCGCCGGTGAGCATCAGCCCCGCGAACAGCACGCCCACGTAGGGCGTGCCCTCGGCGGCGAGGGTGGCGACCGTCGGGCGGATGATGCGGTCCATGACGGCGGCTTCGAGGTCGGGGGTGAGCACGGGCGCGGGGCTGTAGGCGCCCATGCCCCCGGTGTTGGGACCGGTGTCGCCGTCGCCGACGCGCTTGTGGTCCTGCGCGCTGCCGAACGCGATGACGTCGCTGCCGTCGGAGAGCGCGAAGAAGCTCGCCTCCTCGCCGGTCATAAATTCCTCGATCACCACTTCGGCGCCGGCGCCGCCGAAGGCGCCGTCGAACATGTCGGCGATCGCCGCCTCGGCGTCTTCGCGCGTCTCGGCGATAATCACGCCCTTGCCCGCGGCGAGCCCGTCGGCCTTGATCACGACGGGGATCGAAAAGCCTTCGAGCACGGCATGCGCTTCGTCGGCGCTGGTGCAGCGGACATAGGCGGCGGTGGGGATGCCCGCGCGCGCGCATAAATCCTTGGTGAAGCCCTTCGACCCTTCGAGCCGCGCGGCCGCGGCCGAGGGGCCGAAGGCGGGAATGCCGATCTCTCCGAGGCGGTCGGCGAGGCCCGCGACGAGCGGCGCTTCGGGGCCGACGACGACGAAGTCGATGCCGTGCGCGCGGACGAAGGCGATCAGCCCGTCGAGATCGTCGACCGCGATCGAGACGCATTCGGCGTAAAGCTCGATCCCCGGGTTGCCCGGCGCGGCATAGAGCTTGGCGCAACTCGGCGATTGTGCCAGTTGCCACGCCAGCGCATGTTCGCGGCCCCCCGACCCGATGAGCAGGATATTCATGTCAGTCCCTTTTCCCGATCCGGCGTCCGACGATGGCACCGAAGCGCGGCTGTTAGCCGAGGCCGCGCCCGGCGACAATGCGCCGGCTTTGTCGGTCAGCCAATTGTCGGCGGCGATCAAGCGCACGGTCGAGGGCGGCTTTGCGCGCGTGCGCGTGCGCGGCGAGCTGTCGGGGGCGAAACGCGCGGCGTCGGGGCATTTCTATGCCGCGCTCAAGGACGACAATGCGCTGATCGACATGGTGATGTGGAAGGGGCAGGCGGGCCGCCTCGCCTTCCGGCCCGAGGACGGGATCGAGGTGATCGCGACCGGCAAGCTCACCACCTATCCCGGCCGCTCCAAATATCAGCTCGTCGTCGACAGCCTCGAGGTCGCGGGCGAAGGCGCGCTGATGCTGCTCTTCGAAAAGCTCAAAGCACGATTGGGCGCCGAAGGACTTTTCGACCGCGAGCGCAAATATGACCGGTTGCCCTATCTGCCGCGGACGATCGGCGTCGTGACCTCGCCGACCGGCGCGGTGATCCGCGACATCCTCCACCGCCTTGCCGACCGCTGCCCGACGCATGTCATCGTCTGGCCGGTGCTGGTGCAGGGCGACGGCGCGGCGGGGCAGGTGGCGAACGCGATCCGCGGCTTTGACGCCATTTCCCCCGGCGGCCCGGTGCCGCGCCCCGACCTGGTGATCGTCGCGCGCGGCGGCGGGTCGATCGAGGATCTGTGGGCGTTCAACGAGGAAGTGGTGGTGCGCGCGATCGCCGATTGCCGCATCCCGACGATCAGTGCGGTCGGGCACGAAACCGACGTGACGCTCGCCGACTATGCCGCCGATGTGCGCGCACCGACGCCGACGGCGGCCGCCGAAATGGCGGTGCCGGTGCGCGCCGAGCTGATGGCGCAGCTCGCGGCGTGGAACGGCCGGATGATCGCGGCGGCGAACCGGCAGCAGGCGCTGTCCGGCGAGCGGCTGGCGGCGCTCGCGCGGCACCTGCCGAAGCGCGAGGCGCTCTACGCGCCGCAGCGCCAGCGGCTCGACGATGCCGGCGAGCGGCTCGACCGCGCGCAGCGCCACCGGCTGGCGGTGACGACCGAACGGCTCGCGACGCGCGCGGGGGCGCTGCGTCCGGCGCTGCTGGCGCGGGCGTGGGACCGCGACCGCGCCAGGCTTGAAGGGCTGGGGCGGTTGCTCGACAGCCTCGACCCGCGCGCGCTGCTGTCGAAGGGCTATGCGATGGTGCGCGACGCCGACGGCGCGATCGTCGCCAGCGCCGCGCGCGCGCGCGCCGCCGCGCACCTGCGGCTCCAGTTCGCCGACGGCGAGGTTCCCGTCGCGGTGGGCGGTGGCGAGGGAGAAGAGGGACCTCCGTCTGTCCCGCGACCGGCGCGCAAGCCGGGGGCGTCCGCGCCGGGGCGAGGGCAGGGCGAGCTTTTCTGAGCGGTGCAGGGGGTGGCCGCGGCGCGCCGGCCTGCTATGGTCACGGCGATGATCCTTTTCGAAACGGACCCCGAATCATGCTGATCGCCAGCCGCAACCGCCTCGCCCGCCTGCATTACGGCCCCAACGGCTATCGGGTGCTCGCGCCGGGCGACCATGTGCTGTGCGCGGTCAGCGGTGCGCCGATCGGGCTCGACGAGCTGCGCTATTGGTCGGTCGCGCGGCAGGAGCCCTATGCGAGCGCGGCGATTTCGGTGCAGGCGGCGCTCGACGCCAAGGCATGATCGGCGCGCACGACTGGCGGTTCGGCGCGATCGCGCTGGGGCTGCTCGCGACCGCGGGAGGCTGCGTGCCGCCGGTCGATGCCGCCGCGACGGCCTCGGCGCCCGATGCCGTCCGCGACGCGCCCGCGCACACCGCGCCGCCTCTGCCCGTCGTGCCGGCTGCGCCGGTCCTTCATGATTTCGCACTGGCCGGATCGCCCGAACAGGGCGGCGTGCTGCTCGGTCAGGCGCCGGGCGGGACGCGCACGCTGTCGCTCGACGGCAAGCCGGTCGCGCTCGCCGGCGATGGCGGCTTCCTGATCGCCTTCGACCGCGACGCCGGGCCGGTGGCGCGCCTCGTGGCGACGCTCGCCGACGGCCGCACGGTCGCGCGCGACCTCATCGTCGCGCCCGGGCGGTGGCGGATCGAGCATATCAACGCGCCGTATCGCGGCAGCGCGTCGAGCGATGCCGAATTCGCGCGCCGCCGTCCCGCCGAACTCGAGCAGATCGCGGCGGCGCGGGCGACCGACCACGCGTCGGATGGCTGGCGCCAGCGCTTCGTCTGGCCGGTGTCGGGGCGCCGGTCGGGCTTCTTCGGGGCGCAGCGCGTCTATCAGGGCAAGCCCGGAAGCTATCACAGCGGCGCCGATGTCGCGGTGCTCGCGGGCACGCCCTTCGTCGCGCCCGCCGACGGCGTCGTCGTGCTCGCGGCGGCGGCGCCCTTCACGCTCGAGGGACATCTGCTCATCGTCGATCACGGCATGGGGCTCAACAGCGCCTTCCTCCATTGCCAGCGGCTCGACGTGAAGGTGGGCGACCGCGTCGTGCAGGGGCAGCGGCTCGGCACCGTCGGTGCGACCGGGCGTGCGACCGGCCCGCACATGCACTGGGGCATGACATGGCGCGGCGCGCGGATCGATCCCGCCAAGGTCGCGGCGCCGATGGCGGGCTGACGCGCGGCCGAACTGGTAACCGTTGCAACAATATGTCGCCGTTAACGCTGCGACGAGTCATTGTATTTCGCCGGGTCCGGCGGTTGTTGCAAATACGTCACAACAGCGCGTGAAACGGCCTAAAGCGCCGGGAATTTCCTTTACTCTACATGAATGAAAGGTCATCCCCCATGCTATCGGGGCATCTGTACGCTGGAATTATGGCCTGCGCGACGGGGGTCCGGGTAACTCATCCATCAGTAGCAAGGGACTGCACTGTGAAGAAAACCCAATATTTCAAGTTGAAACTGAGCGCCGCGCCCCTCGTCTTGGGCGTCGCGATGGTTTCGGCTCCCGCTCATGCGCAGGAAGCGCCCGAAGCCGAAAGCGACGCGACCATCGTCGTCACCGGCTCGCGCATCGCGCGTCCGAACCTCGATTCGAACAGCCCCGTTGCGGTTGTCAGCGGTGAAGCGACGGTCGAAAACGCCGACGTCACGCTCGACACCTTCCTGAACACGCTGCCGCAGGTCAACCCGGCCGGCACGACCACCTCGAACAACCCCGGCAACGGCGGTCAGTCGAACATCAACCTGCGCGGCCTCGGTTCGAACCGCAACCTCGTGCTGATCAACGGCCGCCGCCCGATGGTGTCGGCGTCGGACCAGACGGTCGACCTCAACACGATCCCGCAGGGCCTGATCGAACGCATCGAAATCGTGACCGGCGGTGCCGGCGCGGCCTATGGCGCCGACGCGATCGCGGGTGTCGTCAACCTGATCCTCAAGGATAATTTCGAAGGCATCGACCTCCGTGCGAGCTATTCGAACTCGATCCCCGAAACCGATGCACGCGAATATCAGATCAGCGGCATCATCGGCGGCAACTTCGCCGACGGCAAAGGCAACATCGCCTTCTCGGCCGAATATTCGAAGCGTCAGGGCATGATCAAGGCGCAGCGCGACTTCGCGTCGCAGGCGACCTCGACGACGCTGTCGTTCCCGACCGGTTCGTACACGAACAGCGCCGGCAACCCGATCAGTCAGGCCGCTGTCAACGCGCTGTTCGCCAGCTATGGTGTTGCACCGGGTCAAGTACCGTCGACCGCCCAGCTTGGTTTCAACTCGGACGGCTCGCTGTTCGGCCGCGGCTCCTTCAACAGCCCGCTCGATGTGTCGAACTTCCGGTACGACCTTGATTCGCCGGCGAACCCGAACCTCAACTTCTTCCCCGATTTCTACAGCTACAACTTCGACATCGTGAATATTCTCGTCCTCCCGCTGGAGCGCAAATCGGCGTTCCTGACGGCGAACTACGAGATCAATCCGGCGTTCGACGTGTTCGTGCAGGGTGGCTACACCAACTATAATTCGGCGACTGCGCTGGCTCCGACCCCGGTTTCGACGGGTATCGTGAACCCCGGCAACACGGGGGCTTCGGTGCTCAACGCGCGCTCGCCGCTCGTGACCAACTTTCATGACACGGGCCCGGGCGAGGGCGTGACTCGCGGTCGTATTACCGGTTTCGTCGTTCCGGTCACCAACCCCTTCGTGTCGAACGACCTGCGGACGCTGCTCAACAGCCGTACCGGTGATGACCCGAACCTGACCGGCTCTGGCGCCAATGAAGGCATCCGCATCGGTTATCGCTTCCTCGGCACCGGCCTGCGCGAGCAGCAGCTTGAGAATGAAGTCATCCAGGGCCTCGTCGGCTTGCGCGGTGAATTCGCTCCCGGCTGGCGTTACGAAGCTTATTACAGCTGGGGCGAAACCACGATCGACCAGCGCGCGACGGGCAACGTCAACGTCCAGAAAGTCCAGCAGCTGCTCGAAGCGCCGGATGGCGGCAAGAGCCTCTGCGAAGGCGGTTTCAACCCGTTCGGTATCCAGCCCTTCTCGAAGGCATGCGTCGATTTTGTCGACGAAGTCGGTGTGACGAAGACGACCTTCACCCAGAAAGTCGCGCAGGCCTATGTTTCGGGCGAACTGACCGATCTGCCGGGCGGCCCGCTGGGCGTCGTGTTCGGTGTCGAGCAGCGCAAGTTCAAATATGAATTCGATCCGGGTGCGCTGTTCGGTCCGATCGCCGGTTTCAACACCAGCACGCCCGACCTTGGCACCAACAAGTTCCTCGACTTCTTCGGCGAACTTCGTGCCCCGATCATGGACAATCTGGAACTGTCGCTGACTGCTCGCCATTCGAAGAGCGATTTCAACGACATCGCCAATGGCGTCAACGGCGCGCCGTCGAACGACTGGACCTATGGTG
This sequence comes from Sphingopyxis sp. YF1, assembly GCF_022701295.1. Taxonomy (NCBI): domain Bacteria; kingdom Pseudomonadati; phylum Pseudomonadota; class Alphaproteobacteria; order Sphingomonadales; family Sphingopyxidaceae; genus Sphingopyxis; species Sphingopyxis sp. YF1. Next base: position 3,661,863 of record NZ_CP033204.1, on the reverse strand, counting down.
GCACCGTCACCTTCAGCCCGATCGATCAGGTTCGTCTGCGTGCCAGCTATCAGCACTCGGTTCGTGCGCCGAACTTCGGCGAGCTGTTCTCGGGCGGCGGCAGCTTCCCGCAGATCTTTGACCCCTGCTCGGTCAACAGCAACTTCCGCCAGACGGGCGGCGCTGCGGCGGCAAAGCTGTGCACCGATACCGTCCGCGGTGGCGGTGTCAGCGATGCCAACATCAACAGCTTCGTCGCCTCGCCGGGCGCACAGGCGTTCATCACGACGACGGGCAACGCAAATCTGAAGCCGGAAAAATCGGATACCTTCACCGTCGGTGCGGTGTTCCAGGTCGCCGGCCTGACGGGCTCGATCGATTATTACAACATCAAGATCAAGGACACGATCCTCAACCCCGACGTCAACGAAATCATCGCATCCTGCTATGGTTATAATGACATCAATCCGAATCTTGATGCGGCGAACCCGTTCTGCGGCGCGATCGGTCGTTCGGGCGATTCGATGACCGGTATCTACCTTCCCGCTTCGCTGGGCGGGGACGCAAATGGTTACTTCCAGTTCGTCAACGCCGGGTCGGTCAAGACCTCGGGTGTCGACGTTCAGCTGGGCTACCGCCTGCCGACCGAGTTCATCAACGAAGACAGCGCGCTGAACTTCAACCTGGCGGTCAACTATCTGATCGACTTCAAGAACGTCGGTCTCGGCGGTCTGAAGACCGATTATGCCGGTACGGCCTCCTACTTCGGTGCGGGTCTCGGCACGAGCTTCCCGCGCTGGAAGGCGACGCTCAACACCAAGTTCAACATCACGCGTGAACTGAGCTTCGACAGCCGCATCCGCTTCATCGATGCGATGGAAAACCGTGCGGCGCGCCAGTATGTCGGCGAAACCTTCACGGGTCCGGGCAGCGTCTTCTACTTCGACTTCGCACTCCAGGCCGAAGTCGATGCGATGACCTTCCGCATCGGTCTGAACAACGCGTTCGACCGCAAGCCGGAAACCTACTCGCCGAACGTCCAGTCGGGCACCGATCCGTCGCTCTACGACGTCATCGGTCGTCGCGCCTATGTGTCGGCCCGCCTGAAGTTCTAAGCTTCGGACGTCACGAACAAGGAGAGGGCGGGACTGGTGTCCCGCCCTCTTTTTTTATACGCAGGGACGATGACCGTGACCGATCGATTGCGCGCCGCCTATGCCGCCTATGCCAGGGGCGATTTTGCCACTGCGCGTGCGCAGGGCGAGGCCGCGTTGCGCGCCCAGCCCGCCAATGCGACCGTGCTCCAGCTGCTCGGTGTCGTCAGCTGTCAGGCCGGCGCGCTACGCGAAGGGGCCGGTTATCTGCGCCGGGCGCTCGCCAACGGCGGCGATACGACCGATAACCGCATCAATCTTGCGCGCGCGCTCTCCGACCTCGGCGAGCATGACGAAGCCGCGCGCGTGTGCGCCGAAGGCGATCTTGCGGGATCGGGCGAACTGCAGGCGATGCAGGCGCAGATATTGAAGGCGCAGGGCCGTACGACCGAGGCCAGTTGGGCCTATGAAAAGCTGGTGTCCGAAAATCCGGAGGATTTCGCCGCGTGGAACAATCTGGGTAACGCCCGGCACGAGGCGGGTGACCTTGAGGGCGCGCTGACGGCATTCCAGCATGCGCGGCAGATCGACGAGAAATCCTCGCTCGTTCACACCAATATGGGGCGCGTGCTGATCTCGATGGACCGCTACGAGGATGCGTGCCTGATTCTGGAAAAGGCGGCGCTGCTCGCGCCGAAGGATCCTGCGCCGCTGCTCGAACTCGGCCGCACGCTGACCAGCATCAACCATCTCGAGGGCGGGCTCCGCGCGCTCGGCACCGCGGCGCGGCTCGATCCCAACGACCCGCGGATATTCCTTGCGATCGCGGTCGCCTTCCTCGACATGGAAAACAACGACCAGGCCGAGCGCGCGCTGCGCTTCGCGATCAAGGCCGACCCGAACTTCATCCCCGGCTATCTCAATCTCGGCATCCTGTTCGAAAAGGCCAATCGTGTCGACGAACTGGACCAGCTGATCGCGGCCGCCGAGGGGGCGAAGCTGGCGGGCGACGAAATCGATTATTTGCGGGCGCTCCGGTTGAGCCGCGAAGGCGACCGCGCGGGGGCGCTCGATCTCGTTCGCGATCTCCATTCGCCCGCGATCAACCCGTCGATCAAGGCGCAGTTCGCCGGTCAGCTCGCCGACCGTCTCGGCCGGACCGAGGACGCGATCACCTTCTACGACGAGATGAACCGCGCGCAGGCGCAGAGCCCGATGGGCGTCGGCGTCGATCGCAGCGCCTATCAGCGCGGCATCGCCCGCCTCGACGAACGCACGACGCCCGCGTGGTTCGCCGGCTGGCCCGCCGGCCCGACATCCGGAACGCGTCCCGCGCCGGCCTTCCTCGTCGGTTTCCCGCGGTCGGGAACCACGCTGCTCGACACGATCCTGATGGGGCACAGCGGCGTTCATGTGCTTGAGGAACTGCCGATCATCGAGACGCTGTCGAAATCGGTCGGCGACCTCGACGCAATCGCGGGCCTCGATGCCGCCGGCGTCGCCGGCTTGCGCGATCGTTATTTTGCCGAACTCGAGAAGGCGTCGCCCGCGGCCGCGGGCCAATTGGTGATCGACAAGAATCCGCTGTCGATGATCCGCATGCCGCTGATCCACAGGCTTTTCCCCGACGCAAAGATCATCCTTGCGATGCGGCATCCCTGCGACGTCGTGCTCAGCTGCTTCATGCAGAATTTCAAGCCGACCGAGGCGATGGCGAGCTTTCTCGACCTGCCCAACGCCGCGCGCACCTATGATCGCATCTTTCAATATTGGGAAACCTGCCGCGCGGTTTTTCCGCTCGATGTCCGGATGCTGCGCTACGAAGCGATGGTCGCCGACGCCGGTGCGGCGGTGCGGCCGTTGTTCGACTTCCTCGGGCTCGACTGGGAGGAGGCGGCGCTCGACCATCAGAAGACCGCTGCGGCGCGCGGCTATATCCGCACGCCGAGCTATGCGCAGGTGATGGAGCCGATCTATGCGTCGGCGAGCGGGCGCTGGAAACGATACGAAGCGCAGATGCGCGAAATCCTGCCGATCCTGGAGCCGTGGGTCGAACGTTACGGTTACAGCTTCGATTAACCTGCGGCGCGCAGCCAGCCGGTGATCGACAGGCGCGCTTCGGGAGCGAGCGGCGTCACATAGCTGACGCTGTGCGGTTGCGGGACGGCGAACAGGCGCAGCGCGCCCATTTGCGGGACAAAGGCCTCGTCGATATTGCCGTCTTCGCCGTGGAACATCAGCAGGCCGCCCCATTCGGCGCGCCAGCGCGGCGCCAGCGAAAAGACATAGGCGGCGCGGCGGTGCTTGCCGTCGACATCGTCGTCGTGGCAGGTCAGGAAATGCCCTGCGTCATAGCGCGTCGCCTGCCCGTCGGCGAAAGCGAGATCGCCGACGCCCATGGCGTCGCCGATGGTGCCGAGGACCGTCGGCGAGGAGAGAAAGGCGACGAAGCGGGCGACCGGGTCGTGCGAAGCGGCGTCGCCGCCATCGGGCGCGCGGATCGCTTCGTAGCGATACTGAAATCCGTCGCGCCCCGCCGCGACGATGCGCCGGTCGAGCTCGGCTCGCTGCGCGCCGTCGAGTGTCGCCCAGGCGTCGCGCGTCATTTCATAGACGTTGGTGCCGGCGTTCATCACCAGCGTCCAGTCGGTCCGGACGGCCAGATTCTCGCGCAGCGCAGCGGCTTGTCCGCCAGCAAGCAGGCAAGGGATTTCGATACGGCCATGGGCTGCGAAACGCCGCGCGATCCCGTCCCAGTCGATGCGGTCGGACAGCGCGAAATCGGAGCTCATCGGAAGCGCTTTTCCTGCGGTTTTCAGGCGAGACCAGGCACCTTGGGCAGTTTGACAGCCGGGGGGGCGAGCGAATATATCGACGACAGCGATATTGCTCTGGAGACGAGTTGTCATGCGCAAACTGAACTGGATGATTCTGGCCGTCGTTCCCCTGCTCGCAGGTGCGCCGGCCATCGCGTCCGACTCCGCCGGCTCCACCGAGGCCGCGAAGGCCAATCCGAAGGACAGGATGGTGTGCAAGCGCACGCAGCAGACCGGCACGCGCTTCAAGAAGGAAGTGTGCAAGACGGCCGGGCAGTGGGACGCGATTGCGGAACAGCACCGGCGCGACCTGTCGGAAACCGTCGACCGGCCGCAGGTCGAAATTCGCCGGGAATGACGCGATGAAGCTCGGCGCGCCGCTGATCAAGCTGCCCCGTCAATATTGTGCGGAGACGCTGGAGCAGGAGGTCGCGGCGCTGCCGCAATCGGCGTGGCTGCCGCATCCCGGCCGGTTGCCGGGCAATGACGCGGTGCCGCTCATCACCCCCGCGGGACAGGTTTCGAACGGCTTCAGCGGGCCGATGGCGCCGACCGACGCGCTGCGCCAATGCCCCTATATCATGGAAATCATGGCCGATCTCGGGGCGGTCTGGGGGCGAAGCCGGCTGATGGGGCTCGCGCCCGGTGCGGTGGTGCCCGAACATGTCGACGTGGGCTATTATTGGCGCACGCATATCCGGATCCACATTCCCGTGGTCACCAATCCGGGTGTCGCGTTCAGCTGTGATCAGGAAACGGTGCACATGGCGCCGGGCGAATGCTGGCTGTTCGACAGCTTCTGCCTCCACAATGTCCGCAACGCCGGCGACCAGAAGCGCGTGCACCTCGTCCTCGACACCGTCGGCGGCGAAAGGCTGTGGGCGATGATCGATGCGGCGAGGCGCGCGGGGCGTGACGGTCAGCCGGTCGAGCGTGTCGCGCCGGGATCGGTCAGGCCCGAGGCGCTCGCGTTCGAGCAGGTGAACCTGCCAGCGATCATGTCGGTCTGGGAAGTCCGCTGCCACGCCGATTTCCTGACGCGCCAATGTCCGGCGTCGCCCGCCCTCGACGAAGTCAGGGCGCGGCTCGAGCAATTCGCGAACGCGTGGGGCGCATTGTGGGCGCAGCATGGCATCGATCCCGCGGGCCTCCCGGCATATCGCGCGCTGATCGATGCGGTGCAGCGCGACCTGCAACGGCTCGGCGCGCCGCGGATACTGCTCGACAACGACGTGCCGCTCGACCGGGCGCTCGCCGAACTGATCTTCATGGTTGCCGCGCCTTCGCCGGCCGGCATGACCGCCGCGGCCGCCTGATCCCGATGATCGTTTCGCACCGGCACCGCTTCGTCTTTACAGCGATTCCGAAGACGGGGACGCATTCGGTCCGCCACGCGCTGCGCACGCACCTCGGCCCCGACGACATGGAGCAGGCGCGCCTTTTTGTCGAAAAGGCGTTTCCGATCCCCGAGCTCGCGCGGATCGGGCACGGGCACATCAGCCTCGCCGAAGTGCGGCCGTTCCTCGGCGAGGAGGCGTTCGGCAGCTATCTGAAATTCGCTTTCGTGCGCAATCCGTTCGACCGCTTCATTTCCTATTGCGCCTTCGCGACCAGCCGCGAAGGAACATTCGATCGCGATCCGAAGCGCGTGATGCGCCATTTCCTGTTCACCGCGCCGCCGATGCAGCACATCATCTTTCGCCCGCAGCACCTGTTCATCACCGGTCCCGATGGCGCGCTGCTGGCCGATGCGGTCGGCAAGGTCGAGGAGATGCAGGCGTCCTATGATGCGATCGCCGCGCGCATCGGCATCGCGACGACGCCGCTCGACCATGCCAATCGCTCGCGCCGCGGCGCCTACCGTGACTATTATGATCAGGAGACGATCGACGGGGTCGCGAAAATCTATGCCCGCGACCTCGATCTTTTCGGCTATGATTATTGACGCCGGGCAAGCGAGACCAAGCATGTATCCCAATCCGCGAAAGACGACGAGTATCAGGCGGCTGGGCGCGGTGGACATCGGCGCCCTCAAGGCGGCCGTGCTCGCGATTCCCGAGAGCCTCTGGCAGGCCGAGAATGCGGACAAGCCCAACCGCTTCGAAGCGCTCGATGCGACTGCACACATCGTCTTTCGCTTCGTGTCGAGCGTGCGCGACTGGCGCGAGTCTTACGCGCGTCCGCTCTGGGCCGAATGGGAGCCGCTGCTTGCGCCCGTCCTCGCCGCGGCGACCGCGGATTATGGCTATGCGAACGGCCTATTCCCGCGCGTGATGCTGGCGCGCATGCCGGCGGGCGGGGTGATCCGGCCGCACCGCGACGCCAACCCCGCCGCGAAATGGCCGCACAAGATTCACGTCCCGATCCAGACCAGCGACCGCGTGACCTTCCGCATCGACGGGCAGGGTTTCCATCTGCCCGAGGGCGAGGCGGCCGAGGTAAACAATATGGGGATTCACGCCGTCGAAAATGGCGGCAGCGAGCCGCGCATCCACCTGATCTTCGAATATTATGACGCCGACCAGCCTGACCCGGCGTGGCTGGCGTCGATGGCCGGAGCCTGAGCGCCCGCGCCGCCGGCAATTGCGCCTTCGCCGCCGCAATCTTCCCTCGCATTGGGGCTTGTCGTTCACGAAGGCTACGCCGTTCGGCTGGCCGTGCCGGCGATCGCGCCGCTCCCGACAGAAATGTTCGAGTCACCGAACGCGCCGCCGGTGATGGCGCCGTGACCCGGGGGGCTGCGCCGTCGCCGACACAAAATTACTCAAGAGGCTTGCGGGAAGTCATTGTATTACGACATGTTTTTGCAACTGTTGCATATGGGGCACAGTTGGGACCCAAATTCCCGTCGATACGGGTAATTCACTTTACTCGCTAAGCATCGGCCGTCAGCGGGGACCCCCTCCGGAACCGCGGGTCCGGACCGGCTTGGACCGGTTCGCGCTCGCCCGGTGATGTGTGTACAGTATAAGGGTCTGAATTTTGAAGAAAAACCAGTTCTCCAAGCTGAAGCTTGGGGTCGCCCCGGTGGTTTTGGGTGTCGCGCTCGTATCGACTCCCGCCATCGCGCAGGACGCCGCGGCAGATGAAGCCGCGAGCGGAGACGTCATTGTCGTGACCGGCTCGCGTATCGCGCGCCCCGACCTCGATTCGGTCGTTCCGGTCGCCGTGATCGACAGCCAGTCGCTCGAACGCGACGCCGCGATCAACATCCAGGACGTGCTTCAGGAAATGCCGCAGGTCGGCATCGGCACGAGCCGCACCAACAGCAACTTTTCCACCAGCGCCAATGGCGTGGCGACGATCAACCTGCGCAACCTCGGCGAGAGCCGGACGCTCGTTCTCGTCAACGGTCGCCGCTACATCGCGGGTCTCGCCGGTTCGTCGGCGGTCGATATCAACAATATTCCGACCGACTTCATCGAGCGCGTCGACATCACCACCGGCGGTGCCTCGTCGATCTATGGTTCGGATGCGGTCGCCGGCGTGGTGAACTTCATCCTCAAGGATTCGTTCGAGGGTGTTCGCGTTCGCAGCCAGTATAATGTGACCGAAAAGGGCGACAATCCGCGCTATTTCGCGAGCATCACCGCGGGCACCCGCTGGGGTGCCGACGATCGCGGCTCGATCATGCTCAATTTCTCCTACGACAAGGACACGGGCCTGCTGTCGCGCAAGCGCGCGATGTCGGCGGAGGATTGCTATTTCGACATTTGCGGTCCCGACGCTTATTCGACCTATTCGGCGCAGGGGCGGTTCGAGCTGCTCGATGCCGCTGGCGAGCTCGCCGACGGGTTCAATGGCGGCAGCCTGTTCTCGTTCGACGAGAACAACAATCTGATCGCGGGTGGCGGCACGGGTTTCAACCGCAACGGCGTCCGCCGCATTTCGGTGCCGGTCGAACGCTACCTCGCCAATGCGGTGATCAACTATGAGCTGACCGACAGCATCAAGGCCTTCTCGGAAATCACCTATGCCAAGGTGAAGTCGAGTTCGCAGATGGAAGCGACACCGCTCGATTACACCGACCTCTATGACGATGGTGGCATTCCGCTCACCAACGCCTTCATCCCGCAGGACGTGCGCGACCAGATCGCCGCCTATAATGCGACCCCCGAAGGCCTCGCCGCACCGATCACGTCGCTCGGCTTCCGTCGCCGCCAGAACGAGGTGTTCAACCGTTCGAACCGCGCGTCGCGCGACACCTGGCGCGTTGTCGCCGGGCTGAAAGGTGACATCACCGACAAGTGGCAGTTCGAAACCAGCTATGTCTATGGCCGTTTCAAGGACTTCACTGCCAGCGAGGACATCGACAGCGCACGTTACCGTAACGCGCTCGATTCGATCAGGCTCGGCGACGGCAGCATCGTGTGCCGCAGCGACGCCGCGCGCGCCGAAGGGTGCCAGCCGATCAACATCTTCGGGTTCGGCACCGCCAGCCCCGAAGCATCGGCCTATGTCCAGGCGGTGGTTCCCAAGTCGCAGGAAACCGTTCAGCAGCAGCATGTCTTCTCGGCGGTTGTGTCGGGTACGCCCTTCGCGCTTCCCGCGGGCGACGTCGGCGTTGTATTCGGTACCGAATATCGCAAGGAAAAGAGCGTTGACGACCTTGACGCCCTTACCAACAGCGGTGGCAATTCGGGCAATGAAATCCCCGACACGATGGGCAAGTTCAATGTCTGGGAAGTGTTCGGGGAGGTCAATGTGCCGCTGCTGCGCGATCGTCCCTTCTTCGAGAATCTGTCGGTCGGCGGTGCAGTACGCTACTCCGACTACAGCCAGCGTCAGGTGGGCGGCGTGGTGTCGTGGAGCGTCAACGGCGACTGGTCGCCGGTGCCCGGCCTCGGCTTCCGTTCGACCTATTCGGTGGCCAACCGCGCCCCGAATATCTCCGAATTCGCTTCGCCTCCCAGCGAAACCTTCGCTGCGGTTTCGGACCCGTGCAACGGCGTAACCGCTGGCCGCACCAATGCGGCGGACGATGCCTGCCGCGCGATTCCGGCGATTGCCGCCGCCATCGCGGCGAACGGCTCGTTTGCGTACTCCCTCGCGGATATTCAGGGCATCAACGGCTTCGTTGGGGGCAATCCCGACCTCAAGGAAGAAACGGCGAAGACGCTCACCATCGGTGCCGTCATCCAGCCGCGCATCCTGCCCGGGTTCAGCATGACGGTCGACTATTTCGACATCAAGGTGAAGGACGCGATCAATGTGATCGAGCGCGACGAGTCGATCAAGCAGTGCCTGCTGACGAGCAACGACACCTTCTGCGATAATGTCGTCCGCAACGCTGCAACGGGCCGCGTCACGCGGGTCGATGCAACGCTGCTCAACGTGGCGAAGCTGAGCACCAAGGGTATCGACGTCGGCATGCGTTACCGCACCGGGCTTGGCCTGTGGGGCGACGACCGTCTCGAGCTGTCGGGCAACTACACCTACCTGATCGATTTCAAGTCGCAGGGTGACCCGTCGGCAACCGTGCGCGATCTGGCGGGCGAGGTCGGCTATTCGGAGCACAAGGCGTCGGTGCGCGCGGCCTATCTGAAGGGTCCGCTGACCTTCAGCTGGCAGATCAACTATCTGGGCAAGGCCGTGGGCGACATCGACTATATCGGTGACACCACCGTCTATGGTGACAAGCTGACGCTCGACGAACTGAACCGCGTCGGCGATCGCTTCTACCACGACGTCCAGGCGCGCTTCGACGTGGGCGACAACAAGGACTTTGCTTTCTACGCAGGCATCGACAACCTGTTCGGAAGCAAGGCGCCGTTCCTGCCCGGAACGCCGTTCGCGAATTCGCCGACCGGCACCGAAACCGCCGCGGACGTCTATGACGTCTTCGGTCGCCGCTTCTATGTTGGTGCGACGATCAAGTTCTGATCGATCCGCCAATGGCGAAATGAGAAAGGCGGGCCTCGTGCCCGCCTTTTTTATGCCCGCGAAAGCGGCTGTGGGACGCGCTACCAAGACGTGGCCGGTTTCGGCACGCCCCGTTGGCGAGCGGCGAAAACGAGCATCCGCTTATCGACGATGAACCTCGCTTGTTTGGTCCCGGCTTTTCACCAGCGGATTGAGTGAGTCCGCTTCGCAGCGCGTGCTGCGCGATCGGGCGGCGACGATCAGCAGCGGTATGATGTTGCGCCGCGTGTTCCGGCGCATGCGCGCTGGTTGGGGCGGAATTTCGGCCCCTAGGGGCGGCCTTCGCTTCAAAAATGAAAGGGCGGCATTTCTGCCGCCCTTTTTGTTACGCTGCAGCCAGCTTCAGCGCGCCGTCGCCTTCGTCGACGCGGATCGTCGAACCGTCCCTGACCTCGCCCTTGAGGATCAGGTCGGCGAGCGGATCCTGCAGATATTTCTGCACCGCGCGCTTGAGCGGCCTTGCGCCATAGACGGGGTCGTAACCGACCCGTCCGAGCCAGGCGCGCGCCGCGTCGGTCAGGTCGAGCGTCACCTTGCGATCGGCGAGCAGCTTCTGCACCCGCGCGACCTGGATATCGACGATGCCGCCCATATGCTGTTGCGCGAGGCGGTGGAAGAGCACGATCTCGTCGAGCCGGTTGAGGAACTCGGGCCGGAAATGCGCGCGCACCACCTCCATCACCGCGGGTTCGGCCTGTTCGACCGGGGCGTCGTCGGGCAGCGCCGCGATCGCCTGGCTGCCGAGGTTCGAGGTCAGGATGATCAGCGTGTTGGTGAAGTCGACCGTACGGCCCTGCCCGTCGGTCAGGCGCCCGTCGTCGAGCACCTGGAGCAGGATGTTGAACACGTCCGGATGCGCCTTCTCGACCTCGTCGAACAGCACGACCTGATAGGGCCGGCGGCGCACCGCTTCGGTGAGCGTGCCGCCCTCTTCATAGCCGACATAGCCCGGGGGCGCGCCGACGAGGCGCGCGACGCTGTGCTTCTCCATGAACTCCGACATGTCGATGCGGACCATCGCATTGTCATCGTCGAACAGGAAGCGCGCGAGCGCCTTGGTGAGCTCGGTCTTGCCGACCCCCGTGGGGCCGAGGAAGAGGAAGCTGCCGAGCGGGCGATTGGGGTCCTGCAGCCCGGCGCGCGCGCGGCGGACCGCGGTCGAGACGGCGCGGACCGCCTCGTCCTGCCCGATGACGCGCTTGCCCAGCGTTTCTTCCATGCCGAGCAGTTTCTCGCGCTCGCCTTCCATCATCCGGTCGACCGGAATGCCGGTCCACTTGCTCACCACGGCTGCGATATCGTCGGCCGTCACTTCCTCGCGCAGCATCGCATTGCCTGCCGCGGCCTGCGCCGCTTCGAGCTGCTTTTCGAGGCCGGGGATGGTGCCGTAGCTGAGCTCGCCGGCCTTCGCGAGGTCGCCCGCGCGCTGCGCCTGATCGAGCGCCGACCGCGCCGCGTCGAGCTCTTCCTTGATCTTCGCCTCGGCGTGGATCTTGTCCTTTTCGGCGTGCCATTTCTGGGTGAGTTCGGCCGACTGCTGCTCGAGATTGGCGAGTTCGGACTGCAGCGTCGCGAGCCGGTCCTTCGACGCGGCGTCGCTTTCCTTGCCGAGCGCGGCCTCCTCGATCTTCATCTGGATGATGCGGCGGTCGAGGCTCTCGATCTCCTCGGGCTTCGATTCGACCTCCATGCGGATGCGGCTTGCGGCCTCGTCCATCAGGTCGATCGCCTTGTCGGGCAGGAAGCGGTCGGAGATATAGCGGTTCGACAGCGTCGCCGCGGCGACGATCGCGGCGTCGGTGATCCGCACGCCGTGGTGCAGCTCGTATTTCTCCTTGATCCCGCGCAGGATCGAGATCGAATCCTCGACCGTCGGTTCGCCGACGAAGACGGGCTGGAAGCGCCGCTGGAGCGCGGGGTCCTTTTCGACATGCTTGCGATATTCGTCGAGCGTCGTCGCGCCGATGCAGTGGAGTTCGCCGCGCGCGAGCGCGGGCTTGAGCAGGTTCGAGGCGTCCATCGCGCCCTCGCCCTTGCCCGCGCCGACCAGCGTGTGCATCTCGTCGATGAACAGGATGATCTCGCCCTCGGCCGCCTTGACGTCGTCGAGCACGCCCTTGAGCCGCTCCTCGAACTCGCCGCGATATTTGGCGCCCGCGATCAGTGCGCCCATGTCGAGCGCAAGCAGGCGGCGGTCCTTCAGGCTGTCGGGCACGTCGCCGTTGACGATGCGCAGCGCGAGGCCTTCGGCGATCGCGGTCTTGCCGACGCCGGGTTCGCCGATCAGCACGGGGTTGTTCTTGGTCCGGCGCGCGAGGATCTGCACGGTGCGGCGGATCTCCTCGTCGCGGCCGATCACGGGGTCGAGCTTGCCCTCGCGCGCGACTTCGGTGAGGTCGCGGGCGAATTTCTTGAGCGCTTCGTAGCGGTCTTCGGCCGAGGCGGTGTCGGCGGTGCGGCCGCCGGTCAGCTTGGCGATCGCGGCGTTCAGCGCGTCGGCCTTTACGCCCGCATCGGCAAAGACCTTGCCCACCGGCGTGCTCGGCGCGAGAACCATCGCGAGCAGGATGTTCTGCACGGCGACGAATTCGCTCCCCGCCTTCGCGGCGACCTGTTCGGCCTGGTCGAGCAGGCGCACGGCATCATTGTCGAGGCCTGGCGTTTGCTGGGCGCCCGATCCGGACACGGCGGGCACCTTGGCGAGGAGCACGTCGATGCCCTGCACCGCGCGCGCGGTGTCGCCGCCGCTGTTCGCGATCAGCCCTGCGGCCATGCCCTGATTGTCCTCGAGCAGCGCCTTGGCGACATGCTCGGGCGCGATCCGCTGGTGGTTCATGCGGATCGCGATCGTCTGCGCCGCCTGCAAAAAGCCCTTGGCGCGATCGGTGAATTTTTCGAGGTTCATTCGGAAAGCCCCTTTCTCTGATTGAGAGATAGTGTTGCTTTTGGGCAACACAAGGGGCTTGCGACGCGACGGGCGCCATCGGCCCCCGCCGCCCCGGTCGATGCCGGAGCGGCGGGAAAAACCGGCGCGATCAGTCCCCCGAACGCGCGAGCTGGTCGAGCAGGCGCACGCCGAAGCCGGTCATGCCCTTCGGGACCAGCGGCGAATTGCTCTCGCTGCGGTTGACGCCGGCGATGTCGAGGTGCGCCCACGGCATCTTTTCGTCGACGAAGAAGCCGATGAAATGCGCACCGAGGCTGGCGCCGGGGCCGCCGCCGCCGCTGTTGCGGACGTCGGCGATGTCCGATTTCACGCGGTCGGCGTAATTTTTATGGAGCGGCATGCGCCACAGTTCCTCGCCGCTCGCGGCGCCCGCGGCGAGCAATTGCGCGGCGAGCGCGTCGTCGCGCGCGAAGAGACCGGCATATTGGTCGTCGAGCGCGCCGACGATCGATCCGGTCAATGTCGCGATATTGACGATCGCGCGCGGCTTGTACGCCTGCGCGACATATTCATTGGCGTCGGCGAGGACGAGCCGGCCTTCGGCGTCGCTGTTGACCATCTCGATCGTCTTGCCCGACATCGTGCGCACGACATCGCCGGGGCGCTGGGCGTTGCCGTCGGGCATATTCTCGGCAAGTGCGGCGACCGCGACGACATGCACCGGCGCACGCGACCTGGCGAGCGACAGCGCGGCGCCGACCACCGAAGCGGCCCCCGACATGTCGCCCTTCATATTGCCCATGCCCGCGCCGGGTTTGAGCGATATGCCGCCCGAATCGAAGGTGATGCCCTTGCCGACCAGCGCCAGCGGCGCATCGGGCGATCCCGCGCCGCGATAGCGCACCAGCATCATGCGTGATCCGCGCGGGCTGCCCTGGCCGACCCCGACGATGCTGCCCATGCCGAGCTTGCGCATCGCGGCTTCGTCGAGCACTTCGATGCTGACCCCGCCGACGCCCGAAAAGGCCTTGCGGACGTCGGCCACGAAGCTTTCGGGATAGACGACATTGGCCGGTTCGTTGGCAAGGTCGCGCGACAGGCGCACCCCGTCGGCGAGCGGCTGGTAGCGCCCGGCGTAGGTGGCCCCGGCGGCGGCCGCATCGCCGCCGACGATCGTCACCGCGTCGGTGGCGGGCGGCTTGCGGTCGACGGTCTTGTAGCGGTCGAAGCGATATTGGCCGAGCGCGAAGCCATAGGCCGCCTCGGCGCCCTCGGTGCCGGTGAAGGCGCCGGTGAGCGTCACCGGCTGGGCGTCGGACCGGACCTCCTGCGCGGCCTTGCCGCCCGCTTCGGCGCGCGCGAGCAGCGTCGGGGCGCTGCCCGTGCCAACGAGCAGGATGCGGTTGTGTGCCCCGATACCGCGCAGCGACAAGGTCGCATTCGCCTTGCCCTCGAACTTGGCGCCGGCCACCGCCGCCTCGATCGCGGCGCGTTCGGCGGTGCCGATCCCGACCGCGTCGAGCGCGGGCAGCGCGGCGCTGTCCATCAGCACGACGAGCACGCCGCGCGCCGGGGCGGCGGCGGCGAAGCCGATCGGCCGTTCGGGGCTGTTGGCGATGGTACCGGGTGCGACGCCTGACCCGGTTACCGTCTGCGCGATCGCGGCGGGGGCGGTCAGCGAGGCGAAGGAAAGGCACGCGGCAAGCAGCAGGCTCTTGGTAGGCATGAAGAAGGAACTCCCTGTTATTCCGTCGGTCTTGGTCCGAACCATCGCCTAGCACGACCGGCCCGGCCTGCAATCGCCGCTCGACGAACGACAGGCGCTTGCCATCGGGCACCGCCGCCGCCAGACAGGCCATCCGCGAGCGAGGGGACCGACATGTTGCGCAGGCTGGGAATCACCATGCTGATCTTGCTCGCCCTCGCGGGTGTGACGCTCGCCGTGTGGGAGCCCTTCACCGCGCGGCCGCCGCAGGCGCCGGCGTTCTCGCCCGCCGATATCCGCATCGCGCGCGACCGTTTCGGGGTGCCGCATATCTTCGGCAAGACCGACGCCGACGTCGCCTATGGCGTCGCCTACGCGCACGCCGAGGATGATTTTGCGACGCTGCAGGAGGTGCTGGCGATGACGCGCGGGCGCGCCGGGGCGATGTTCGGGCCCGACGGCGCCGCGATCGACTATGCCGCCGCGCTGCTCGACATCCGCAAGACCAGCGCGCGCGACTGGCCGCGGCTCCCCGCCGACGTGCGCGCGCTGTTCACCGCCTATGCCGCGGGGCTCAACCATTATGCCGACAAGCATCCCGACGAGGTCCGGCTGTCGGGGCTGTTCCCGGTCACCGGCGAAGATGTCGTCGCGGGCTTCGTGCTGCGCTCGCCCTTTTTCTTCGGGCTCGATTCGGTGCTCGGCAGCCTCGTCGAGGACAAGGTGATGGGGCGCGAGGGCGGGCCCGAGATGGACGCGACGGGCAAGCTGATCCCGCGCAAGGACACGCCGTTCGGCAGCGATCCCGCCGCCAACGGGTCGAATGCGATGGCGGTCGCGCCGGGCCGTGCGGCCGACGGCGCGACGCGGCTCGTCTCCAATTCGCACCAGCCGTGGACCGGCGGCGTCGCGTGGTACGAACTCGTCGTCCACAGCGAGGAGGGCTGGGATTTCGCGGGCGCGAACTTCCCCGGCTCGCCCTACCCCTTCCTCGGCCACAACAAATATCTCGGCTGGACCAACACGGTGAACCGGCCCGACCTGATCGACATCTATCAGCTGACGCTCGACGACAGCGGCGAGAATTACCGCTTCGATGGCGGATGGCGTCCGCTCGAGGCCGAACGGGTGTGGCTCAAGGTCAAATATGGCCCCTTCGTGCTGCCGGTGCCGAAGATGGTGTATCGATCGGTACACGGCCCGGTGATCAAGAATGACAAGGGCGCCTTTGCGATCCGCTACGCCGGGATCGACCAGGCGAATATGGTCACCCAATATTACCGGCTGAACAAGGCGAAGAATTTCGGCGAATGGCGCGCCGCGATGGCAGGACAGGGCGTGCCCGCGACCAATTTCATCTACGCCGACCGCGAGGGCAATATCGGCCTTTTCTACAATGCGATGTTCCCCGACCGGCCCGCGGGATACAACTGGCGCGGCATTCTGCCCGGCGACACGTCGGCGACGCTGTGGACCAGGACGCTGCCGTTCGACCGCGTGCCCGCGCTCGTCAATCCGCGCTCGGGCTATGTGATGAACGCGAACAATGCGCCGTGGGTCGCCGCGGGCCCCGGCGATGAACTCGACGCCGCCGCCTTCTCTCCGCTGCTCGGCATCGAGGATGACATGAGCAACCGCGCGTCGCGGCTGATCGACCTGTTCGAGGCATCGGGGCCGATCGACGAAGCGCGGCTGAAAGCGATCAAATATGACACGACCTACGCGCGGACGGGTTATGCCAAGGCGTGGATCGACCGCATCCTCGCGCTCAAGCTCGCCGACGATCCCGAACTCGCGAAGGCGCAGGCATTGCTCGGCGCATGGGACTGGAATCTCGACGGCAAGGGGCAGGGCGACGCGCTCGCGCTGATGGTGCTGCGCCCCGCGAACCGCGTCCATTACCAGCGGCTCGCCGAACGTCCCGATCCGCGCGCGACGCTCAAGGAAGCCGCCGACCATCTGCAGAAATATTTCGGGACGCTCGACCCGCGGCTGGGCACGCTGCTGCGGCTGCGCCACGGCGAGGGCGAGCATCGCGTCGACCTGCCGCTCGACGGCGGCAACGACACGATCCGCGCGTCGACGCTGTGGGATGCCGAGCCCGACGGACGGCTGAAGGTCCGCCACGGCGACAGCTTCATCATGTTCGTGACGTGGGACCGCGACGGGCGGCTGCATTCGGAATCGATCCAGCCTTTCGGGGCGGCGACGACGCGGCCGGACAGTCCGCATTACAACGATCAGGCACCGCTGTTCGTCCGGCGCCAGTTGAAACCCGTGCTGTTCGATCCCGCCGCGCTATGGGCGACGAAGCCGCGCGTCTATCGCCCTTGAACGCCGCGGCGCGCTGTCCTAAACCGCTGATACAGTGCCGTCCGGCACATCGAACTGACGCAGGCGCACCGCGCCTGCCCGCCTTGATCTAGGGGATTTTCATGGCTCGCTTTCATCGTTTCGCGCTGGCGCTGGCGCTGTCGACTTCGCTCGTCGCCGCCGGGCCGGCGCTCGCCAAAGCCAAGGCCACCGATCCGGCGCCGATCGCCGAACTCGTAAAGGCGGTTGACATCCCGTATCAGGCCTTCACGCTCGACAATGGCTTGCGCGTGATCGTGCACGAGGATCGCAAGGCCCCGGTCGTCGCGGTGTCGGTGTGGTACCGTGTCGGGTCGAAGCACGAGCCCAAGGGCAAGACGGGCTTCGCGCACCTGTTCGAGCATCTGATGTTCAACGGTTCCGAAAATGCCCCCGGCGATTTCTTCGAGCCGCTGCAACAGGTCGGCGCGACCGACTTCAACGGCACCACCAACGTCGACCGCACCAATTATTTCGAGACGGTGCCGACGGGCGCGCTCGATCGCGCGCTGTTCCTCGAAAGCGACCGCATGGGCCATCTGCTCGGCGCGGTGACGCAGGACAAGCTCGATAACCAGCGCGGCGTTGTCCAGAATGAAAAGCGCCAGGGCGACAACAATCCCTATGGCCTGCTGCGCTACGAGATTTTCGAGAATCTCTTCCCCAAGGGGCATCCCTACCACCACAGCACGATCGGTTCGATGGGCGACCTCAATTCGGCGAGCCTCGACGATGTGAAGAAGTGGTTCACCGACAATTACGGTCCGAACAATGCGGTGCTCGTGCTCGCCGGCGACATCGATGTCCCGACCGCCAGGGCGAAGGTGACCGAATGGTTCGGTGACATCCCGCGCGGCCCCGCGGTCACCGCGCCCGCGACCGCGGTGCCGACGCTGCCCGCGCCGCTCGCGAAGGAGGTCAAGGACCTGATCCCGACGACGCGCATCTATCGCATGTGGGCGATCCCCGGCCTCAACGACGCCGACGCGGTGCCGCTGCAGATGGCGATGAGCGTGCTCGGCGGCCTGTCGTCGTCGCGCCTCGACAATGCGCTGGTACGCAAGGATCCGATCGCGGTGAGCGTGTCGGCGGGCGCGCAGCCATTCGAGGATGCCGGCATCCTGCTGATCCAGGCCGACGTGAAACCCGGGGTCGACCCGGCGCATGTCGCCAAGCGCCTCGACGAGGAAATCGCAAGCTATCTGGCGAGCGGCCCGACCGCCGACGAACTGCAGCGCGCCGCGGCGAGCTATGTCGGCGGGGCGATTTCGGGGCTCGAATCGGTCGGCGGCTTCGGCGGCAAGGCGGTCGCGCTTGCCGAGGGCGCGCTCTATTCGAACGACCCCGGCTATTACAAGGTCGAGCTCGACCGCATGGCCAAGGCGACCCCCGCCGAAGTGAAGGCGATCGCGAACAAATGGCTGTCGCGTCCTGCCTTTTCGCTGACCTATACGCCGGGCGAGCGGACCGAGGGCGGCGAGAATCGCGGCGGTGCGGTGATCGCGGGCAAGGCGGGCGATTTCGTCCAGCCCGACCGCTACTGGAACCCCGCGCTCGGTGACGTCGGCCCCGACATGGGGATGGGTACGTCGATCGCCGACCGCTCGCAGCTTCCCGCGGTGAGCGACTTGAAGGCGCTCGACTTCCCCGCGATCGAGCGCGCCCGGCTCAAGAACGGCATCGAGGTCGTTTTCGCGCATCGCTCGGCGGTGCCGACGGTCAATGTCGCGGTCAGCTTCGATGCCGGTTATGCCGCCGATCCGCATGACGCGCTGGGCACCCAGTCGCTGATGCTGAGCCTGATGGACGAGGGCACGAAGACGCTCGACTCGATCGCCTTCGCCGAGGCGAAGGAGCGGCTCGGCGCACAGATCGACGGGTCGGCCAACGCCGACGAGACGGTGTTCAGCCTGTTCGCGCTCAAGCCCAACCTCGCGCCGTCGCTGACCCTGCTCGCCGACTATATCCGCAACCCCGCCTTCGACGCCAAGGAGCTCGACCGCGTGCGCGCGCAGCAGCTCAACCGCCTCAAGGCCGAACTCAACAATCCGAACGCGATCGCCAGCCGCGTGCTGATGCCCGCGCTTTACGGAGCCGAACATCCCTACGGCATTCCGCCGTCGGGGCTCGGTGACGCCAAGGCGGTGACCGCCGCGACGCAGGCGCAGCTCGCGGCGTTCCATTCGACGTGGATCCGCCCCGACACGGCGCGCATCTTCGTCGTCGGCGACACCACGCTGAAGGCGGTCACCAAGCAGCTCGACGCAGCCTTCGGCAACTGGAAGGCGCCGGCGACGGCGAAGCCGGTCAAGCATTTCGAAATCGCGATCCCCAAGCCGCAGCCGCGTATCCTGCTCGTCGACCGACCCAAGTCGCCGCAGTCGGTGATCCTCGCGGGCAAGGTGCTCGATGCCAAGGGCGGCGACCAGCTCGAGGTCCTGCGTTCGGCGAACGACATTTTCGGCGGCAACTTTCTCTCGCGCTTCAACATGAACCTGCGCGAGACCAAGGGCTGGTCGTACGGCGTTCGCACGCGCATCTCGGGCGACAAGGACCGGCTGACCTGGGTGGCCGCGGCACCGGTGCAGGCCGATCGCACGGGCGATTCGATCAAGGAGTTCCGCAGCGACCTCACGGCCTTCCTCGGCGACAAGGGGGTGACCGCCGAGGAGCTCGAACGCACCATCAACGGCAGCGTCCGCGAATTGCCGGGCAGTTTCGAAACCTCGGGCGACGTGCTCGGCGGGCTGCGGTCGATCGTGAAGTTCGGCCGTCCCGACAATTATTACGAAACGTTGCCCGCAACCTACGAGGCGATGAAGGCACCCGAGATCGACGCCGCGGCGCGCCAGGCGCTGAGCGTCGACGATCTCGTCTATGTCGTCGTCGGCGACGCGGCGGTGGTGAAACCGCAGCTTGACGGATTGGGGCTGACCGTGGAAACGGTGTCTCCCGCTAACTAACATCAGTTTCAGTAGGAGAGCCCGGATGTCTCAAGTCGATGGCAGCTATGATTGCGTAACCAAGTCGCCGATGGGCGACCAGAAGTCGGTGTTCACCGTCACCACCAGCGGTGACAGCTTCACCGGCCAGAACGCCGGGGCGATGGGTTCGCTCGATGTCGAGAATGGCAAGGTCGACGGCAACAAGCTGACCTGGACCATGAACATGAAGGTGCCGATGCCGATGACGCTCGAATGCGAAGCGACGATCGACGGCGACGCGCTGACCGGCACGATCAAGGCCGGCGCTTTCGGTTCGATGGCGATGACCGGTACCCGCCAGGGCTGACCGGTCACCGATCTGCGAAAAGCGAAGGGCCGCCCCGAAAGGGGCGGCCCTTTTGCGTTGATGGAACACGCGCGCGAAGCCGTAAAGCCGCGGCGATGACGCGCCGGCCTTTGGGGCCGGGTGTCCTTCCGGCAAAACCTGGCCCGGGCTGTCGGTCGTTTTCGGGCAGACGACCGGCTGCGGCCACAGGATCCTCCCTGTCGCGCAGCGATGGGGAGGGGGACCGTCCGCGAAGCGGATGGTGGAGGGGCCGGCAACGCTGCGCCATAGCCCCTCCCGTCAGCGCTGCGCCTTCGGCGCAGTTTACCCTGAGCGCCTGCAAGGCAGTCGAAGGGCGCTGCCACCTCCCCATCGCTGCGCGACAGGGAGGAGCGGCAGGAAGCGAACGTCCGCTTCCCACCCCAAAGCTGCCTTCCGTCGGTTCGTTGCGTCGCGCCGGGATCGGCGGGGGCTATCCAAAACGGGCGGGCGGGCGCATAGCGCTGTTGCAATGCACAATATTCCTGTTTCTTCCCCGCCCGAAACGACCCGGCCCGGACTTCCCGGCCCGCGCGAGATGGTCGTGATGATGGCGATGGTGATGGCGCTCAACGCGCTCGCCATCGATGCGATGCTGCCCGCGCTCCCTGCGATCGCCAAGGGGCTCGGGGTCGCCGTTGCGAACGATCGCCAATATGTGATCTCGATCTATATCTTCGGGACCGCGCTCGGCGCGCTCGTCTATGGTCCGCTCGCCGACCGGTTCGGGCGCAAGGGGGTGCTCGTCCCGGCGCTGATCGCCTACACGCTGTTTGCGCTTGGCTGCGGGCTCGCGACCAGCTTTCCGATGCTGCTGGCGCTGCGTTTCGGGCATGGCGTCGTCAGCGCCGCGCTCGGCGTGATCGTCGTCGCGGTGATCCGCGACCTGTTTTCGGGCGACGCGATGGCGAAGCGGCTGTCGCTGATCTTCCTCGTCTTCATGATCGTCCCGATCATCGCGCCGACGATCGGCGCCGGGGTTGCCGCGCTCGCGGACTGGCGTGCGATCTTCCTCGTCCTCGCCGCGATGGGCGTCGTCATGCTGCTGTGGCTGCGCCGCCTGCCCGAAACGCTCGACCCCGCCGATGTGCGGCCGCTCGACGCGCGGACGATGGTCGCGGGCTGGATGACGGTGACGCGGCACCGCCGCGCCGCGGGCTATATGCTCGCCTCGGGGGTGATGCAGGCGGCGCTGTTCGGCTATCTCAACAGCAGCGAGCAGATCATCGCCGAAGTGTTCGACGCGCAGTCGCTCTTCCCGCTCGTCTTCGCCTGCGTCGCGGTGGGCATCGCGATCGCCAATTTCTCGAACGCCGCGATCGTCGAGCGCTTCGGCGCGCGGCGGGTGTCGCAGACCGCGGTTTTTGCTTTCATGGCGACCTCGATCGCGCAAGTCGCCGCGGCGCTGGGCGGCACCGAGACGCTCGCCATGTTCACCGGGCTGATGATGGTCAACGTCGGGCTGATCGGTTTCATCGGCAGCAATTTCGGATCGATCGCGATGGAGGATTTCGGGCATATGGCCGGCATCGCCTCCTCCTATCAGAGCTTTGCCAAGGCGCTTGTCGCGGCGCTGCTCGGCGCCTTCATCGGCCAGCAATATGACGGCACGACGCTGCCGCTCGCTTACGCCTTTCTGGCCAGCGCCGCCGCCGGCCTGCTGCTGGTGCTGTGGGCCGAACGCGGCAAGCTCTTTACCCGTCCGGGTACCGCGCCGAAGAGCCCCTATTGAGGACAAAAAGAAAGGGGGCCGACGCCCCCTTTCCCGTCAATCCTTGAACGACGGCACCGGCGGAACCGGCGGCGGCGGCGCGTCGGCATCGTCCTCGTGCACTTCGACATGGCCGCGCCCGACATGGCTGCGCGAGCGGCTGTAGAGGAAATAGACGATGAGTCCGACCCCCGCCCAGATCAGGAAGAGGTTGATGCTCTTCTGGTCGAGGTTGAAGAAGAGATAGAGGCACCCCAAGATCGCGATCGGCGCCGTGATATAGATCAGCGGTGTCTTGAACGGCCGGTGACGGCCCGGATCGGTGCGGCGGATCACCATCACCGCGATCGACACTGCGGCGAAGGCGAAGAGCGTGCCCGAGTTCGAGATGTTCGCCAGCTGTCCCACGGGGAAGAAGGCGGCGAACAGCGCGACCGCGATGCCGGTGATGATCGTGATCACGTGCGGCGTGTTGAACTTGGGGTGGATCTTCGAGAAGGCCTGCGGCAGCAGTCCGTCGCGGCTCATCACGAAGAAGATGCGGGTCTGGCCGAACATCATCATCAGGATGACCGAGGGCAGCGCGAGGCCAGCGGCGAGGCCGATCAGGTTGCCGATCTGCGGCCAGCCGATTTCGCGCAGCGTCCAGGCAAGCGCTTCCTTCGAACAGACGACTGCCTGGTCGCCGATCGCGCCGCACGCGGCGGCAAGCTCGCGGCTGCCGGGTTCGAGCGCGTGGCCCGCGGCAGCGTCGATCCCGACCGGCTGCGCGCCGACCGAGCCGATGACGCCCGCGGCGACGAGCAGGTAGAAGATGGTGCAGATCGCAAGGCTGCCGATCAGGCCGATCGGCATGTTGCGCTGCGGGTTCTTGGTTTCCTCGGCCGCGGTCGAAACCGCGTCGAAGCCGACATATGCGAAGAAGATCGACGCCGCGGCGGCGCCGATGCCGCCGATGCCGAGCGGCGCGAAGGGCTCGAAATTCTCCATGTTCATCACCGGGACGGCGAGGATGATGAAGAGCGTCAGCGCGGTCACCTTGATGACGACGAGGATGGCGTTGATCGTGGCCGATTCGCGCGTGCCGATGACGAGGAGCATGGTGACCACGCCGGCGATGAACATCGCGGGCAGGTTGATCATGCCGCCGTCGAACGGCCCGAGCACGAATTTCGCGGGTATGTCTATCCCGAAGCTATGCTCGATCAACCCGACGACATAGCCCGACCAGCCGACCGACACCGCGCCCGCGGCGACCGCATATTCGAGGATCAGCGCCCAGCCGACCATCCATGCGATGAGCTCGCCCATCACGGCGTAGCTGTAGGTGTAGGCCGAACCCGACACCGGCACCATCGACGCCATTTCGGCGTAGCAGAGCGCGGCGAAGGCGCAGACGAAGCCGGCGATGATGAAGCTGATCATCATGCCCGGGCCCGCCTTTTGCGCGGCTTCGGCGGTGAGCACGAAAATCCCGGTCCCGATCACGGCGCCGATCCCCAGCATGGTGAGCTGGAAGGCGCCGAGCGTTCGCGTAAGCGATTTTTTCTCCGCCGTCGCCAAAATGGCATCCAGCGGCTTTACGCGGTCAAACAACATAGAGAATGTCCCCTTGTCGGGCCGCCACGACCGGCGCCCGTCTCCTGGCCGCGCAGACTAGCCGCTCCGCTCGTCAGCGCAACTTAATTTCAGAGTTGTGACAGGCCGAAAGCGGCGAGTCGCGGCGGGATGGCCGGGGTCGGGCAAACATGTCCGGCCGCCCGGCAAAAGGGCGCGTGGGGTCAGCGCACCGTGAAGCGGACGCGGTCGACCATGCGGCCGCCGGGATCGACGAGCGTCAGCATGTGCGCGCCGGGGCGCGGCAGGATCTGCTGGCCCGCATCGGCGTCGCCGAGCGGGGTCTTGTCGAGGAGCAGGCGATAGCCCGCAACCTCGCCGCTGACCGCGACCGCGAGCCGCTGGCGGTCGATCGGGATGTCGGGGTCGAGCGCATAGACGCTGCCGCTGACCGGGCTGGTGATGCGCGGGCGCCGCGCGGCGGCGGGGGCGGCCGCCATTTCGGCCTGGCCGGTGCCGCGGATGAAATATTCGCGGCGCGGCGGTTCGCGCGTGCCGGGGAGCGCGATCTGCTTTGCCTCGACCCCCTCGGGCATGGCGGGGGGCTTGCCGGGATTGCCGGCGTGGAGCGCCATCATCACGTCGCGCCAGACCGGTGCGGCGCCCGAGGTGCCCGAGACGGCGCGCATCGAATCGCCCTCGAGATTGCCGACCCACACCGCGACGGTGAAGCGGTCGGACCAGCCGACGCACCAATTGTCGCGCATGCCCTTCGAGGTGCCGGTCTTGGCGGCCGCCCAGAAGGGCAGGCGCAGCGCGCTGTCGGCGCCGAAGGCGTCGGCGCGGGCGGTCGCGTCGGCGAGGATATCGCCGACGATGAAGGCGGCAGCCGGGGAGACGACCGCGCGCGGACCGTCGCGATCGTCGCGCGCTGCGGTGAAGTGAACGGGGGACCATTGTCCCGAATTCGCAAAGGTCCTGAAGGCGTTGGCCTGTTCGACCAGCGACACTTCGGCCGAGCCGAGGGCCAGGCTGAAGCCGTAATATTCGCCGTCCTCGACGATGCCGTGATAGCCGAGCGCCCACAGCCGGTCTCGGAACTGCTGGACGTCGTCGATGACGAGCGCGCGCACCGCCGGGACGTTGAGCGAGGCGGCGAGCGCCTGGCGGACGCTGACCGGGCCCTTGAAGCTGTGGTCGTAATTCTTGGGCACATAGAGCCCTGAGGCGGTGTCGAGCTGGACCGGGCTGTCGTCGAGGATCGACGCGGCGGTGAGCCAGCGATGCTCGATCACCTGCGCATAGAGGTGCGGCTTCAAGGTCGAGCCCGCCTGCCGCCGCGCGTTGGCGCCGTCAACCTGCGCCGCGGTCGATTTCAGACCGACGCCGCCGACATAGGCGAGCACGTCGCCGGTCGCGTTGTCGAGCACGACGACCGCACCGTCGCGCACGCGGTCGGCGCCGAGCCCCGAAAGCTGGCGGCGGAGCGCGACGATCGCGGCTTCCTGGATGCGGCGGTCGATCGTGGTGGTGACGCGCTTGCCGGGCTTGTCGAGCAGGCGGACTGCGAGGTGCGGCGCGAGCGCCGGATCGAGCTCGGCGATGCGCTCGCCCGAGACGAGCGTCGCCGCGGCGGCGCGGAGCGGGCCGCAGTCCTTTGGTGCGCGCCCGGTCGCCCGGGCCGCGCGGCAGGCGCGCTGGCCGAGCGCCTCGGCGCCCGCGGCGGGGTTGGGGAGGAGGCCCGCGAACAGCGCGGCGTCGGTGCGGTCCATGTCGGCGGGTTTCTTGCCGAACAGCGCGCGCGCCCCGGCGCCGATCCCCTGCGTCTCGCCGCGCAGCGGCACGAGGTTGAAATAGGCCTCGAGCATCTGCTCGCGGCTCCAGTCCGCCGCGAGCGCCTGTCCGGCGCGCATCTGACGCAGCTTGGCGAGCCAGCCGCGCTGGCCGGGGAGCGCGAGGTCGGGTGCAAGGAAACCCGCAAGCTGCATCGGCAGCGTCGAGGCGCCGCGCGAGCGCCCGCCGGTCCCCCCGAGGTTCAGGCGGGTTCTCGCGGCGCTGGCGATCGCAAGCCAGTCGACCCCGCCGTGCGACCAGTAGCGCTTGTCCTCGCTCGCGACGACGGCGCTGCGCACCGGTTGCGCGATGTCGGCGAGCGGCACCCATGCCATGCGGCGCCGCGCAAAATCGACGCGCTCGCTGTCGAGCAGGCGGCCGTCGCGGTCGTAGAGCCACGCCTCGCTGGGTTTCCAGCCCTGGCGCACCTCGTCGTAGGACGGCATCGCCGGGGGCTTGGTGAGCAGGTGGGCGATCGTCGTGAGGATGAGCAGCGCGAGCGCGAGCCAGGCGAGGGCGTCGCGGATGCGGGATTTGGCGGGCATGGACTGAGCGGCCTAAAGAATCCTCCCCGTGCCGCAGGCATGGGGAGGAGGACCATCCGAAGGATGGGGGAGGGGCTGCGACGCCAGCGCCAAAGCCCCTCCGTCAGCGCTTCGCGCTGCCACCTCCCCATCGCTGCGCGACAGGGAGGATCTTATTCGCACACAGCCCACCATCACGGCGCCACGCTCGCCACGGTCAGCGGCGCGTTGGGCCACTGGCCGCGGATCGCGGGCGAATACATCGCCTCGACGCGCGTCGGGGGCAGGGTGAATTTGCCCGAACCGTTGAGCCGCACGACATATTCGACCGCGTGGGTGCCCGCGGGCATCCAGCCGAAATGGCCGCGCCAGCTGTCCTTGCCGCGTTCGACATAGCTCGGCTGCGCGCCGTCGCCACCGGCCTGTTCGCCGAGCATCTGCGACTGGCCGCCGAGATTGCCGACGATCGTCGCGCCCGGCGCGATCGGGTCGTTGACGACGACCCACGTGCGGCCGGCGGCGGCGGTGACCTCGATACGCACCTTGATCACGTCGCCGCGCGTCAGCGTACCCGGGGTCGCCGCCTTGACGACGCTCACGCTGCGCTTGATCCGGTATCCCGCGTTGAGCGGTTCCTTGAGCGGCACCGCGGCCTTGACGCTGACCACCGCCCACGGCGAACCCGTGCCGTCGTGGGCGAGGCGCATCGTTCCCGCGGCGAGCGGGACGCGCAGCGGGCTGACCGCATCGGGAAGCGGCCACGCCTGCGTCGCGCTGGCGCCCATCAGCTCGATGCGGCTGACGCCGGTGATCGCGCTGGCGGGATACAGCTCGGCGAAGCGGCGCACGACGACCGAACCCCAGGCGTTGGCGGGGGTGGTGTCC
This sequence comes from Sphingopyxis sp. YF1, assembly GCF_022701295.1. NCBI lineage: Bacteria > Pseudomonadati > Pseudomonadota > Alphaproteobacteria > Sphingomonadales > Sphingopyxidaceae > Sphingopyxis > Sphingopyxis sp. YF1. Next base: position 3,635,289 of record NZ_CP033204.1, on the reverse strand, counting down.
CAATGGCCGCGGCGCTGGCGCTGCGCGACGCCGACCATCAGCTTGCCCGCGTCATTTTCCCAGCCCTTGCGGCCGAGCACCGCGTCGAGCGCCTTGATCGCCATCTCGTCGCCGCTGACCATCATCCACCACGGCGCCTTCGCATCGTCGACGAGATCGACGCGCGTGCCTTCGTAGACGAGGCGCTTCCGGAGTTCGGCCTCGGCCGCGGTGCGCAGCGCGGGGGCGTTGCGGACCCCGGGGGTGCGTTCGATCGCGATCAGCCAGTCGGCGAGCGTGCCCGTCGCCATGTCGGCGGGGACCATGTCGATCGCCGCGACGAGGCGCGGGCTCGACGCCCCGCTCCGCGCGAGCGCGGCGAGCGCGGCGACGCGGACCGGGCGGATGTCGTAGGGGCCGTAGCCGCGGCGCGACAGCCGCCCTTCGACCACCGCCTGCAGCGCCTTGACCATCTTCGCCTTCGAATCCTCGGGGATGGCAAAGCCGTTGGCGGCGGTGATCGCCAGCACGTGCGCGGTGAGTTCGGCCGAGCCCTCGAGCCGGTCGTTGGGCCAGTAGCGGAGCAACCCGTCCTTATCGAGATAGGTCGGGAGCGCGCCCGCCAGCGCCTGCCAGCGGCCGACGTCGTTGAGCGCGACCGCGCGCGAAACCGACTGTTCGAAACAATTATAGGGGTAGAGCGCCATATAGTCGCGCACCCCGGCGAGCGGCGGCGCGAGCGTGCCCGCGAGCGCGACATCGACATAGCCGCCCGCGAGCGCGCCGGTCGGGATGCCGATCGGCAGGCTGGTGTCGGGGCCGACGCGGAAGAGGCTGGCGGCCCAGGTCTCGACCGGCACCGCGGGCTCGACGATCTGTTCGAAGACGAGGCGGTCGCGCGCCTTGCCGTCCTTCGTCGCGGCCTCGACGGTCCATTCGAGCGGACCCGCACTTTCGGGTGCGGTCATCGACCAGCTGATCGGCACCGCGCCGCCCGCCGGGATGGTGACGGTGAGCGGCGGCGCGGTCGCGACCGCCGGCGACAGCGTCGGCGTGGCGGTGACCGTCATCGCCCTGTCGGTGCCGTTGCGCAGCGTGAAGCGCGCGTCGTAGGTGTCGCCGGTGCGCACGAGGTCGGGGAGCCCGGCGAAGACGCCGAGATCCTGGACGGTGCGGACGCTCGCTTCGCCGGTGCCGAAATATTGCGACCCGTCGGTCGCGATCGCGACGAGGCGGAACGCCGACAGATTGTCGCTGAGCGGCACGTCGACGGTTGCGCGGCCCTTGGCGTCGAGCGGGACGCGGCCCTTCCACAGCAGCACCGGGCGGAAATCCTCGCGGGTGAGTCCGCTGAGGTCGCCGCCGCCGCCGCCGCCGGGTTCGAGCGCCTTGCGGCCATAGTGGCGCTTGCCGACAACCTGCATCTGCGCGGTCGAGGTGAGCACGTCGAGCGTGCGCTGGCCCATCATCGCGTCGATCAGCTTCCAGCTGTCGTTCGGCGCGAGCTGGAGCAGCGCCTCGTCGACCGCGACGAAGGCGACGTCGGCGTTTGCCGGCGGCTTGCCACCGGGCGCCTTGACCTCGATGCTCGCCTTCGCGGTTTCGCGAACGGCATATTTTTCCTTGTCGGCGCGGACCTTGACCGCGAGCTGATGCCCTTCCCAGCCGACCTTGATGCGCGCGATGCCCATGCGATAGGCGGGCTTGGCGAGGTCGACGAGCGCGGTCGGCGGGGCGCCCTCGCTATTTTCGATCTGGAAACCTACCGCGCGCTTCATCTTGCGGAACCAGCTTTCCTGGCCGGTCACGCGACCGCGCACCGCCATCACCGAGACATAGACGTCAGGGGCATAGGTGGCGGGCAGCTTGACCTTCACCACGGGATCGGTGCCCTTGAGCGGCATCACGAAGCTCGACAGCACGCCCTCGCGTTCGACTGTGACGAGCGCGGTCGCTTCGCGGAAGGGCATGCGGACCTGGAAGCTCGCGGTGTCGCCCGCGGCGTAGCGCGGCTTTTCGGCGATCACGTCCATGCGGTCGCCATTGTCGCCGCCGAACCACCAGTCGTCGTCGCCCGCGAGCCAGACCGAGCGCACCGCGCGCGCTTCGTTGCCGTCGGCGTCGACGGTGGTCGCGACGACGGTGACCTCGCCCGAAATGCCGGGCGCCATCGCGCAGCGCGCGCGGCCGAGCTTGTCGGTGGTGGCGCTGCACGCGGCGTCGATGCGTTTCGTGCGCATCTGGTTGTCATAGGCGTAGAAGCCGCCGATCAGGCGGCGCCGCGCGGTGATGATCTCGCGGCTGTAGAGCGCGACCTGGACACGCTGGCCCGCGATCGGCTTGCCGTCGAGTCCGAGCGCGACGAAATTGAGCCGCAGGTCGTTGTCGCGCATCAGCCAGCCATCGGTCTTCAGGCCCAAGCGAACGGCGGAGGGGAAGAGGGTGATGCGGCGGCTCGACGTCAGCGTCTCGCCATTGGCGTCCTCATAATCCATCTCGACCGCCATCTGGGTCGGTTCGACGATCGGCTGGTCGACCATGACACTGGTCGTCGCGGCGCCGTTGGCGTCGAGGCGCAGCGGCACCGAACGCGCAAGCGGCAGGTCGGCCTCGGGCTCCTCGCCGCTGTCGTCGAGCTGGACGATGCCTTCCTTCACCGGACGGCCGTCGAAATCCCAGTCGGCATAATCCTCGGGCGGCGACCAGCGCGGCGCGAAGCTGGTGCGCAGCTCGACGGGCATGTTCGGTGCGGGGCCGCCCGACAGATAGCCGACGAACAGCGACAGCGGCACCTGCCCCGGGCGCACCAGCGCCTCCTTGGGCCCGGTCACGGTCGCCTTCATCGTCGGCAGGCGATATTCGTCGACCTTGACCGACTGGCTGGTCCAGATCGTCTTGTCCTCGCCGTCCTTGTCCTTGGTCACGAAGACGAGGTCGTAATCGCCCATCGGGGCCGACGCAGGCACGTTCCACACGTTTTCGCCGCTGCCGCCCGTGTCGATGCTGAACGGCATCTCGAACTCGGTATCCGAACCGCGGTGGACGAGGCGGAGCTTGCCCGCCATCGGCTTGGGGGTCGAAAAACCGGTGCCGACGGGACGGCGCAGGATGTGCTTCATATGGACGCTCTCGCCCGCCTTGACGAGCGCGCGGTCGAACAGCGTGTGGAGGATGTCGTCGCGTTCGGACCAGCCATAGGGCAGGTCGAAGTCATAGGGGCGGATGCCGCTGCCCCAGTCGGTGAGGGTAAAGCTGAAATCGTCGCCGCTGCGCGCGCTGACCATCAGCGCATGGCCTTCGCTCACTGCCGGGTCGGGGTTTTCCTCGCAGCCCGAATAGGTTTCGGGCTTGGGGAGGCCCGAGGCAAAGGCGAGACGGCCGGCCTTGTCGGCGGTGCCGCGCGCGAGCAGGCGCCCGGTGCAGCTGTCGGTGACGCGGATCTCGGCGCCCGCGACGGGCAGGCCGGTGTCGAGTGAGGTCACCCACGCGAGCGAGCTTTCGCGGCCCCATTTGAAATGCACCGCCATGTTGGTGACGAGCGCGGCGGTGGTGACGTAGCGTGTTGCCTTGCGCCCGAGCAGCGCGGCGCCGAGTTCGGGACTCGCGACCTCGACGATATGGAAACCCTTTTCGCCGAGCGGGATGCCGACGACCTCGAACTCCTTGCCGCCCGCGGCAGGGGACAGTTGCAGGTCGCGGCGCTCGCCGCCCGCAGGCGCGCCGTCGAACACCGACTTGGTACCGGTGTAATTGACCGTGACGTCCTTGCCGCTCGCGTCCTTTTCCTCGCGATAGTCGGTGTCGTCGGCGTCGGCGACGCGTTTCAGCCAGCGCGCGATCGCGGCATCGTCGTCGCCGACCTTGAGCAGGCTGGCGGGCATCTTGAGGTTCGACTGCACCATCGACGCCTCGACCCCGCGCACGGTGACGGGCAGCACGCCGCCCTCGCTCGCCTCGAGGATGCCGAATTCGGCGGCGAACTTGACCAGCGGCGGCGCGCGGTCAATGTGGAATTTGAGCGGGAAATTCGTCCGGTTCTGCAAGCTTCGGCCGCTCTGGTCGGTGACGTCGGCGGGGAGCACGAGCGTTGCATCGACATTCTGCGGCAGCGGGCCGGTGAAGCGGACCGCGGTGACGAAGGCATCGTTCTTGTCGTCGTCGTCGAGCTTCGGCGCCACACTCTTGCCGTCGGCGGTCCTGAGCGTCGCGGCGAGCGCGGTGTCGCGCGCGACCGGCGAGGCGAAGCTCAGCGTGATGTCCTTGAGCGGGTTGCATCCCGCCTGCGGATTGACGCGGCTGCACGACATTTTGGCGGTGAAGGCGGGGCGTACGTCATAGTCGAAACGCTGGTCGCGCCCCGCGGTGCGCGCCGGCGCACCCGCTTGGCTGATGCGCGCGTCCCAGACGAGCGCCATCTCGCGCCCGGGGGGCAGCGGGCGGCGGCATTTCACTGGCACGATGCGTTCGAGCACCGCGGCGCGATCGGCGCCCGCGGCGGGGAGTTGCAGCGGAAGACCGCCGTTGTACGCGAATTCCTGCCGCTGCCAGCTGCTGTTGCCGAGGCCGTCGAGGATTTCGGCGGCGGTTTCGGGCTTGAGCACGTCGACCGGGATCTTCTCGCCGATGCCGTCGACCGCGCAATAGGCGTAGCGGCCGACCGAGGCGCGGTCGGCGCCGACATTGGTCGCGACGAGGAAGATCTGATCCTCCTCGATCCCGTCATAGGTGCCGCCGACGAGCACCGCGCGCGCCGAGGGGCCGCCCGAATCGAGCTCGAAGCGGCTGTTGCCGCCGACCCACGTGCCGCCGGCGGTGCGCAGGTTCGGGGTGAGCTCGACCGCGCAGCTGACCCCGCCGGGGAGCGATTTGTCGAATTCGAGCACCCAGGTGCGCGTGTCGACCCAGCGGCCGGTGCCGGGAACGGGGCAGTCGTGCTTGGCGGGGGGCTTGGCGCGCGGGTCGCCGAGCGGGACCATGTCCTCCGAAAAGCGCAGGGTGAAGCGGCTGATCGTGCCGTCGCCGTTGCCCGCGCTGCCCGGGGTGGCGAGAATGACCTGCGGCGTGGTGTCGCCGCCCGCCGCCGCGACGAGTACCGCGAGCGGGACGAGGAGCGCGAATTTCGCCTTTGCGGCCAGCGTCTTGCCCCAGCCTTGCCATGCCGCCATCGCCCAATACTCCTGCCGGTCCCGAGGCTCTATCCTGCTGGAAACAGGCGCGTCTGTCCACCCGTTGCCGCATGTGGCGCACGGTTAACCGCAGTGGTGCGCAGCGCTGTGATCGCGGTCATTGACCGATGCGAAAAGGCCTAGCGGACGAGCATCGGGCCGAGCTTCTGGCCCGCGAAGAGGTGGACGTGGAGGTGCGGCACTTCCTGGTGGCTGTCGGGCCCGATATTGGCGAGCAGGCGATAGCCGGGCGCGACGAGCCCGAGGTCGCGCGCGACGCGGCCCACCGCGCGGACGAAGCCCGCGATCTCGGCCTCGCTGCCGCGTTCGGAAAAATCGTCCCAGCTGACATAGGCGCCCTTGGGGATGACGAGGATGTGCGTCGGCGCCTGCGGGTTGATGTCGTGGAAGGCGAGGGCAAACTCGTCCTCGTAGACGGTCTTCGACGGCAGTTCGCCGCGCAGGATGCGCGCGAAGATGTTGGTCGCGTCATAGGGAAGGGTGGCGTCGATCGGCATGGGGACTCCTGTGCTTATGGCTGGCGCGCGGCTTTTTCGGCGTGGCCCGAGGTGCCGTGGCGGCGGTCGAGTTCGGCGGCGATCGCGTCCCAGCCAAGGCCCCGTTCGGCGAGCAGGATCGAGAGGTGGAAGACGAGGTCGCTCGCCTCGCCGATCAGCGCCGGATCGTCCTCGCTGATCGCTGCAATCACCGTCTCGACGGCTTCCTCGCCGAGCTTCTGCGCGATCTTGCCGCGGCCCTTTGCGGCGAGGCTCGCGACATAGGAGGCCTCGGCCTCGCCCGCCGCCAGCCGGTCGTGCACGACCGCCTCCAGCCGCCCCAGTGCTTCGCCCATCGCCTTGCTCATCGCGCGATCCTTTCGGATGCGTGCCTAGACGCGCCCGGCGTACACGACAAGTCATCGGCACCGGCGCGCGGGCGACGAAATTTTATGCCGCAGTAACCATATCGAAAGGCGACCGGGCGTAGTTTTGCGGAGCCGGGGGGCGGGATCAACTTCTAGTTCGGACAAAATTCATGAAAACGGGCACCAGCTCCCAGGTGTTTCTGGCCGCCACGGCCTCGCTGATCGCGCTCGCGGCCTCACCCGCCGCGGCGCAGACGGAGGGCGATACGATCGTCGTCACCGGATCGCGCATCGCGAAGAGCGAATTCACCAGCGCCGACCCGATCCAGATCGTCGATTCCGATTCGGCCAGATTGCAGGGGCAGGTCCAGCTCGCCGAGATATTGCAATCGACGCCCGCCGCGCAGGGTTCGGTCCAGATCACCTCGGCGCTGTCGAACCGCTTCGTCGCCAACGGCGGCAACGACGTCCAGACGGTGTCGCTGCGCGGGCTCGGCGCCGAACGCACGCTGGTGCTGATCAACGGCCGGCGCGCGGGTCCCGCGGGCATCCGCGGCGCGGTCGCGCCCTTCGACCTCAACGTGCTGCCGCTGTCGGTGGTGCGCGAGGCCCAGATCCTCAAGACCGGCGCCTCGTCGATCTATGGCTCCGATGCGGTCGCGGGCGTGGTCAACATCCTGACCCGCGACGACCTCGACGGCTTCGAAGGCGGCGGATTTTCTTCGGTCACCCAGCATGGCGGGGGCGAAAGCTATGGCGTCGATGCGAGCTTCGGCAGGAAATTCGAGCGCGGGCATGTCTTCGCGACGGTCGACTATTTCCGCCAGCAGAACCTCACCCGCCGCGACCGCGGTTTCCTTTTCTGCTCCGAAGAATATCTGAAGCGCGAAGCCGATGGCAGCCGCGCCGACATCGTCGATTTCCGCACCGGGCGCCCGGCGTGCAGCAGCACGCAGGCAAACATGATCGTGTTCAGCGATTTTTCGGGGGTCGACCCGGACGGCTTTCCGACCTTCGGCCCCGGGCTGATCGCGCCGAACGGGCAGGCGATCTATGCGGGCCAATATGGCGCCGAATTCGCGGGCGTCGGGATCCCGATCAACGCCTACAACCCGATTGGGGTGTTCGGGCCCGCCGATTTCTTCGGGGTCAATTTCGACGGACCATCGACCGGCGCGCTCAACCAGTTCGAGCCCGCCGAACAGGATTCGGACGTGTTTTCGCGCGTCAGCCGGATCAGCGCCTTCGCCGAGGGCGCCTACGATATCACCGACGGGATCACCGCCTATGGCGAATTCCTGTTCAGCAACCGCAAGTCGGCGGGCAACGGCGTCCAGCTGATGACGCTCGAGCAATTCACCGGCGCGTCGATGCTGCCCTTCTTCCTGTGCGATCCGGCCGCGTTCAACTGCGATCCCGGCGATCTGGGCGATCCGCTCAACGGCGACTTCGTCGGCAATCTGATCCTGCGTCCGCGGGTGCTGGTGAAATCGCAGAGCGAGGCCGACGTCGATTATTATCGCGGCGTCCTTGGCCTGCGCGGGACGATCGGCGCGGCGTGGAAATGGGACGTTTACGGCCAGCACAGCCGGTCGGACGCCCGCTATGCGCAGGATATCATCTATCGCGACGCGCTCGCGTCGCAGACGCTGCGCACGCGCTCGTGCGCGGGCACGGTGACCGCGATCCGCGGCGTGCCGTGCATCGATGTCGATTTTACCGATCCGCGCGTGCTGCGCGGCGACTTCACCCCCGAAGAGCGCGCTTTCCTGATGGGACGCGAGACCGGGCGGACATTGTTCAAGCAGACGTCGGCCGAGGCGCTGGTGACGGGCAAATTGTTCGCCCTGCCCGCGGGACCGGTCGGCGCGGCGTTCGGGGCGAACATCCGCCGCGACGAAATCGCCGACACGCCGGGCGCCGCGACGCTCGCGGGCAATGTCGCCAATTTCACGACCTCGGGCATTACCGCCGGGCGTACCGTGTCGAAGGAAGTGTTCGGCGAGGTCGAACTGCCGCTGCTCGAAGGCGTGCCGATGATCGAGCGGCTGACGCTGTCGGGTGCGGCGCGTTATACGCATGTCGAGGCGACCTCGCGCTCGGGCGCGCGGGATGATTTCAGCGACACGACGTGGAAGGTCGGCGCCGACTGGGCGGTCAACGACTGGCTGCGTTTGCGCGGCACCTGGGGCACCTCGTTCCGCGCACCGGCGCTGTTCGAACTTTTCCTGCAGGACCAGACGGGCTTCCTCGGCCAGCAGGATATCGATCCGTGCATCCAGACCGCGGCACGGCTCGCGGCGGGGGCGATCAGCCAGCGCGTTTTCGACAATTGCGCCGCCGACGGCATCGACCCCGATTATGCCGGGGGCGTCGGCCCCGCGACGATCACCTCGGGCGGCGGCCTCGGCCGGCTGAAACCCGAAACCTCGACCGCGAAAACGGTGTCGGTCATCCTCACCCCCGATCTGTCGGGCGCGCTGTGGGGCGGGCTCAAGACGCGCCTCGCGGTCGACTATTTCGACATCAAGGTGAAGGACGAGATCACGCTGCTCGGCGCGGGCAACATCCTGACCAGCTGCTATGATTCGGACAAATTCGCGACCGAGGCCTTCTGCGGCCTGTTCACGCGCACGGCGGCCGGGCCCGACGCGCAGAGCGTCGCGACGGTGACCGATCGCTATGTCAACATCAGCCGCCAGCGGAACCGCGGCGTCGACCTGTCGCTCGCGGTCGATCAGGACCTCGGCAAGCTCGGCGCGCTGGCCTTCCGTGCGCAGATGACCTGGCAGATCGAGGACAAGGTCGAACTCTTCCCCGGCACGACGATCGACGACAACGGCAAGATCGGCAATCCGAAATGGGTCGGCGACTTCAACCTCGGCTGGATGAAGGACGGCTGGACGCTCTTTTACGGGCTCGACGTCACCGGGGCAGCATCGAACATGGCCGACCTGCTGCGCGCGCAGGGCGGCGATCCCTGCCGCACCTCGGGCTTCCGTCCGGGCGGGCGTTTCTGCCCCGACGTCAGCGTGCCCGCGACCTTCTATCATTCGCTGTCGCTGAGCCGCGATGTCGCCGAACGCTTCCGCATCACGCTGGGGGTCGCCAATCTGTTCGATACCCCGCCGCCGCGGGTGTCGACCGTGGTCGCGGGAACCGCACCGGTGATCGGACAGGCGCCCGCCTTCGGGACGCAATATGATTATCTCGGCCGCCGCTTCTTCCTGAGCGTGCGCGGGAAACTGTAGAAGCCGGGCAGGGCGGTTTTTGGGGTGGGAAGCTGTGACTAGCGATCCTCCCTGTGGCCGCAGGCCATGGGGAGGGGGACCGCCGCCGCAGGCGGTGGTGGAGGGGCGGCAACGCTGCGCCATAGCCCCTCCGTCAGCGCTTCGCGCTGCCACCTCCCCATCGCTGCGCGACAGGGAGGATTTCCGATGGCCGCTCCCGGTCGTTAGCGGCCATTCGGATCGCCCGCGATCGCGTCGCCCAAAAAGGCAGGGGAACGGGACTGGACAAGCCCGCGCGCCTCTGGTGAAGCCGCATCATGGCCGAAGTGAAGCTTCATCCCGACTGGCTCGCGCACATTGGCGGCGAGTTCGAGCAGCCCTATATGGCGCAGTTGAAGGCGTTTCTGGCCGACGAGCGCGCCCGCGGCAAGACGATCTATCCGCGGCCCGCGCACTGGTTCGCGGCGCTCGACGCCACCCCGCCGCAGGATGTGCGCGTCGTCATCCTGGGGCAGGATCCCTATCACGGACCGGGGCAGGCGCACGGCCTGTGCTTTTCGGTGCAGCCGGGGGTGCGCACCCCGCCGAGCCTGGTCAATATCTACAAGGAAATGCGGGACGACCTCGGCATCCCGCCGGCGCGCCACGGCTATCTGAAAAGCTGGGCCGAACAGGGCGTGCTGCTGCTCAACAATTGCCTGACGGTCGAGGCCGGCCTTGCCGCGTCGCACCAGAAGCGCGGCTGGGAACGCTTCACCGACGCCGCGGTCGCCGCGGTCGCCGCCGACCCCGCGCCCAAGGTCTTCATCTTGTGGGGCAGCCACGCCCAGAAGAAGGCGGCGAACGTCGCCGGGCTGGCGACGGGCAGCCCGCACCTGATCCTGCGCGCACCGCATCCGTCGCCGCTGTCGGCGCACAACGGCTTTTTCGGGTCGAAGCCGTTCAGCCAGGCGAACGCCTTCCTTGCGGCGCACGGCCGCAGCCCGATCGACTGGGCGCTGCCCGAAAGTCCCGCCGCCGAATGAGCCCGCGCCGGTGAGCATCCTGGCGGACCCCGTGACGCTCGCCGTGCTCGTCGCCGCGGTGATCCTGCTCGGCATGGCGAAGGGCGGGCTCGCCGGGGTCGGCGCGCTCGCGACGCCGCTCGCGGCGCTCGTGCTGCCCCCCGCGACCGCCGCGGCGCTGCTGCTGCCGGTGCTGATCGTGCAGGATGTGATCAGCGTCTGGGCGTTCCGCAAGACGTGGGACGGCTGGATCATTGGCTGGATGCTACCCGGCGCCGCGCTCGGTGTCGCGGCGGGCTGGTTCTACGCCGAGCGCGTCGACGAGGCGCAGCTGATGGCGGCGCTGGGCGCGATCACGCTCGCTTTCGGCCTCTATCGCCTGTGGGTCGAGCGCGGCGGACGGATCGTCGCGGCGTCGCGGTCGCCGGGCTGGGTCGGCACGATCTTTGGCGGCATCATGGGGCTGACGAGCCAGATCGCGCACGCGGGCGGGCCGCCGTTCCAGATGTGGGTGACGCCGCGCAAGCTGCCGCACCTGACCTTTATCGGCACCAGCGCGATCCTCTTCGCGATCGTCAACTGGATGAAGGTGCCCGCTTATCTCGCGCTCGGCGCCTTTCCGCACGAGGTGGTCGTCGCGGCGCTGCTGCTGATGCCGCTCGCGATCGTCTCGACGCTGCTCACCGTGCGCTGGATGAAGCGGATGAACCCCGAACGCTTCTATGTGCTTGTCTATGTGCTGATGGTGCTGCTCGGCGCGAAGCTCTTCTGGGACGGGGCGCACGGATGAGTGCGCCGGTCACGATCCTGGTCGATGCCGACGCCTGCCCGGTGAAGGACGAGGTGTACAAGGTCGCGTGGCGGCACGCGGTCGCGGTCAAGATCGTCAGCAACAGCCGGCTGCGCGTGCCCGAGCACCCGCTGATCGAGCGGGTGGTGGTGTCCGATGGTTTCGACGCCGCCGACGACTGGATCGCCGACGCGGCGACGCCGCGCAGCATCGTCGTCACCGCCGACATATTGCTCGCCGACCGCGCGCTCAAGGCGGGGGCGATGGTGCTCGCCCCGAACGGCAAGCCCTTTACCGCGGCGTCGATCGGCCCGGCGATCGCGACGCGCGCGATCATGGCCGACCTGCGCGCGGGAATGGGCGACGGGGTCGGCGGACCGCCGCCCTTTTCGAAGGCCGACCGTTCGACCTTCCTCCAGGCGCTCGACGCCGCGCTGGTGCGGCTGAAGCGCGGCTGATTCGCGCCGATTCGCGGGTCCGACCTTTCCGGACGATTTTCTTTTGCTGCAATTTCAGGGAGCTGCGAACATTTTTCGCGGCCAGTGATGTGGCTCACGGTCGTGCGGCGGCGGTGCGGACATAAGCGGGGCATCGGGAACACCCCGACCCCATTTTGAACCGAACACCGATTTTGACCCCATTCGAAAGGAAAGACCCATGACCAGGAAGATGCTCCTCGCCCCCGTCGTCGCGCTCGGCCTCGCGCTGTCGGCGACCCCTGCGATGGCCCAGTCGGCGCAGCCCGCGCAGCAGGGCATGACGATCTCGAACGGCCCGATCAACTATCTGATCGGCCTGCTGCTTCCCGCGGTGCAGAAGGTCCGCGAAGCCGCTCCGCGCGGCCGTTGACCCGCCGCCGGGCCGGCTTGCCCGCCGGCCCGCACGGCCTTTCAGGAAAGATGACCCCGATGACGAAGCGTTCCCTCCTCGCTCCCCTCCTCGCGCTCGCCGTGGCGCTGCCCGCGGTTCCCGCGATGGCGCAGTCGGCGCAGCCCGCACCCGCCGCGCCGGTGCTGCGCACCAATCCGGTTGCCTATCTGATCGGCATCCTGCTCCCCGCGCCGCAGGTGCCGCGCGATTCGGGCAATCGCTGACGCGATCCGCGCGCGCTTCCGGTGCCGGCCTTGCGGCCGGTCCTGCAGGACCCTCCCGCCGTTGCGACCCCGGCGGGAGGGTCTTTGCGTGCCGCGCCCGCCGGCGCCGACGCTTTATTGATATTCGACCGTCACCGGAATCCGGCCGCGATAGTCGCCGTCGTCGAGCCCGGCGATCCGGAGGCGGCCGCCGAAGCGGAATTGCAGCCGGCCGTCGGGACCCAGCCGCGGCGCGGCGGAGAGGTCGGTGACGAGGCCGGTGACGCGCGCGCTGCGGCCGTACCCCCCCTCGAGATCGACCGCCGCCGGCAGCAGGACGCGCACCGCGGCGCCGGGTTCGCCGCGCACCGTAACGGTGCCGGTGACCGCGAAACCGCCGAGGTCGATGACGTCGCCGCTCAGCCGCCGCGCGCCCGAGAGCGGGTCGAGGTCGACCGTGCCGCCCGCTGCGCCGACCGCGACGCGGCTGAAATCGAGCTGGGTGTCGACTTCGACGCGCAGCGGCGCTTCGGCGGGGCGACTCGCGCTGCGGGCCGCCGGGTCGGCATTGCCGCAGAGCAGGCATTGTGCCGCCGCGCTCGCGGGGGCGGCGAACAGGAAGCCGAGGGTGAGGCAGGCGCGCAGTTTCACCCGCTTTTGATAGGCGCTTCATGGTTAAGCCGCGGTAAAGCTGGCGAGGCGCTTATCCGCTGGCCAGTCCCCCGCTTTTCGGTCACACCCGCCGCATGACCAGCACGCCGTCCGCCCGGCTCAACGCCCTCGCCACCGCGACGCCGGGTCACGATATCCACCAGGCGTTCATCGAATGGGCGACGCCGCGGATTGCCGACGACCGGATGCGCGCGCTGTTCGCGCGCATGGCGGGACGGTCGGGGATCGCGCACCGCTGGTCGGTGCTGCCGCCGACGCCCGCGGGCGGATCGCCGGTCGCGCCGGGCGGATTCTATGACGTCCCCGGTCTGCCGCCGACCTCGGCGCGGATGGCCGCCTATGCCGATCATGCGCCCGACCTCGCGCTCGCCGCGATCGCAAGGCTCGGCGATGCCTTCGCGCTGGCGCGGGTGACGCATCTGGTGGTCGCGAGCTGCACCGGCTTCGTCGCGCCGGGGATCGACCAGATCATCGCGCGCCGGCTGGGGCTGGCGCCGACGGTCGAGCGCGTGCTGATCGGCTTCATGGGCTGTTACGCCGGGGTTACCGCGCTGCGCAATGCGCGCCATATCGTGCGGTCGGACCCCGAAGCGGTGGTGCTGGTGGTGAGCGTCGAGCTGTCGACGCTGCACCTCAGCCTCGCCGACACGCCCGAGCCGCTGCTCGCGATGCTCCAGTTCAGCGACGGCGCCGCGGCGGGCATCGTGTCGGCGGCACCCGGCGGGATATCCCTTGGCGAAGGGCGCAGCCTCGCGCTCGACGACAGCGCGGACCTGATCCGCTGGGACATCGGCGACAGGGGGTTCGCGATGCAGCTGTCGGGCGAGGTGCCCGGGCGGCTGCGCGCGGCGCTGTCCGATGCGGCGGTCCAGCGCACGCTGTTCGGCGACGGCGGGCCGCCGCCGCTGCTCGCGGTGCACGCCGGCGGCCGCTCGGTGCTCGACGCGGTCGAGGCGGCGCTCGGGGTGCGCGCCGACGCGCTCGCGGACAGCCGCGCGGTGCTCGCTGCGTGCGGCAACATGTCGTCGGCGACGATCCTGTTCGTGCTCGCGCGGATGATGGCGCGCGGCGCGCAGGGCGAGGGAGTCGCGATCGCCTTTGGCCCCGGCCTCGCCGCCGAGGCGATCCGCTTCACCGCTCCATGACCCCCTTTGCCAGCCTCGCTGCGCCGATCGAGGCCGAGGAAGAGATGGACGCCGCCGACCTCGCGCCCGTGCGCTATGCGGCAGTGCTGGGCGACCTGTCGCGGATCAACGCGCTGACGCTCGCGGCGCGGCCGACCTTGGCGTTCCTCGACCGGGTGCGGGGGCGCGGAACGGGCGACCGGCCATGGCGAATCCTCGACGTCGGTTTCGGCGCGGGGGACATGCTCGCGCGGATCGCGCGCTGGGGCGACAGGCGCGGCGTTGCGCTCGACCTGGTGGGAGTCGATCTCAACCCCAAGAGCGCGCCGGTCGCCGCGGCGCGTCTGGGCGCGCGGGCGCGGCTGGTCACCGGTGATTATCGCGATCTGGCGGGCGACGGCTGGGACATCATCGTGTCGAGCCTTGTCGCGCATCATATGACGCCCGGCCAGCGCCGCGATTTTCTGGCTTTCATGGAAAGCGAGGCGGCGCTGGGCTGGCTGGTCAACGACCTGCATCGGCGGCGATTGCCCTTCATGGGGTTCCCGCTGCTCGCGGCGCTCGCGCGGGTCGATCCGATCGTGCGGCGCGACGGGCAGCTGTCGGTCGGACGCAGTTTCCGGCGCGGCGAATGGGCCGCGCTGCTCGCCGAGGCGCTGCCCGGCGTCCCGGCGCGCATCTTTCGCAGCTTTCCCTACCGGTTGTGCGTCGAGCGCGTGCGGTGATCCGGTGACGGGCGCCCCCGACGCGATCGTGGTCGGTGCCGGGCCTGCCGGAGCGGCGGCGGCGATCGGGCTGGCGCGGGGCGGCGCGCGTGTTCTGCTGCTCGAACGGTCGCGCGACACGGGCGACGCGCTGTGCGGCGGTTTCCTGAGCTGGCCGACGCTGGCGCGGCTGGCGGCGCTTGGGATCGGGGCCGACATGCTCGGCGGACAGGTGGTGCGCCGTGTGCGGCTGTTCGCCGGCGAGGCGCAGAGCGAAACCCCGCTGCCCGCCGCCGCGATGGGCGTGTCGCGGCGGCGGCTCGACTCGGCGTTGCAGGCGGCGGCGGTCGCGGCGGGCGCGGGGCTCGAACGCGGTATCGTCGCGACCGCGATCGAGGACGGCGCGGTGCGGACGCGTGACGGCGCGGCGCTGCGCGCGCCGTCGACCTTCCTCGCCGCCGGCAAACATGGCTTTCGGGGTTTCGCGCGCGAGCCCGCGACGTGGCAGCGCGCCGACCCGGTGATGGGGCTGCGGCTGCGGCTGCCGCCGCACCCGGCGCTCGACCGGCTGGTCGAGGATGCGGTCGAGCTGCACCTGTTCGATCGCGGCTATGCGGGGCTGGTGCGACAGGAGGATGGCAGCGCGAACCTGTGTCTCGCGGTCCACAAGTCGCAGCTGGGCGCGTCGCCCGAGGCATTGCTGCGCCGGCTCGGCGACACGAACCCGCATCTGGGCGAACGGCTGGCCCGGGCCGACTGGACGGTCGCGATCGATGCGATCGGGCATGTACCCTATGGATGGCGGAGCGGCATCACGACGCCGGGCTTGTTCCGACTCGGCGATCAGGCGGGGGTGATCCCGAGTCTGGCGGGCGAAGGGATGGGCATCGCGCTCGCGAGCGCCGAAGCCGCGGTGGCGGCGTGGCGCCGCGGTGCAGCCGACGCGGCACCCGCGTTCCAGCGGGCGCTGGCGGCGCGCATGGTGCGCCCCTTCGCGCTCGCGAACATCGTGTGGCGCGTGGGGGAGAGCCGGCGGGGCGGACCCCTGATGGTTCGTGCGGCGGCGCTCGCCCCGCCGCTCGTCCGCGGAATGACACGCGCGACGCGGTTGCCGGGCGGCTGAATCCGTTCGCCCTCCTTCTCGCCGCGGGTTCGGGCGGCTTCCCCTTGCGGAGCCCGGCTTCGGCGCCGATATCAGGCGCAACAGGCGCCGCCGCCCATCGGCGCGCAGGAAGGAGCTTCCCCAGCATGACCGACTCACAGCCCGACCGGCCGCTCGACCCGATGGCGCACCATGTGCTGCGCGAGGGCGGCACCGAGCGCGCCTTCACCGGCAAATATACCGATCACAAGGGCGACGGCGTCTATCGCTGCGCCGGCTGCGGCGAACCGCTGTTCGACAGCCGCACCAAATATGACAGCGGCTCGGGCTGGCCGAGCTATACCGCGCCCGCCGCCGACAGCGCGGTGACCGAGCACCGCGACGCGAGCCACGGCATGGTCCGCACCGAGGTGCGCTGCGCGAAATGCGAAGGCCATCTCGGCCATGTCTTTCCCGACGGCCCCGGGCCGACGGGGCTGCGTTACTGCATCAACAGCGCGGCGCTTGACTTCGCCGGTCGCGGGCCGGATGACGCGCAGACCGGCGAGGGCTGACCACCAGTCCTCGGGGCTGACGCGTACAGGGGCGCAGCGAGGGAAGGGAATCGGCTTTGCGCCGCGAAAGACAGCAGGCAAGTTCGGGTAAATCATCGTCGTCGGGTAACGGCAAGCGCGCACCATCGGGCGGCGAGCCGCCGCGCTGGCGCGTGTGGCTGCGCCGTGCGTGGCGCTGGGGCCTCGGGCTCGCGCTCGTCGGCGTGGTTGCGCTGGCGGTCGCGGTCGGCATCGCCGTGCAGCGCATTCCGAGCTTCGAGGAACTCAAGAAATCACCCGCCGGGCAGACGATTCGCGTCCATGCCGCCGACGGTACGGTGTTCCTGTCGCTCGGCCCCAATTACGGACGCTGGCTGACGCTCAGCGAAACGCCGCAGGTGATGCAGGATGCGATGGTGGCGGTCGAAGACCGGCGCTTTCGCTATCACCCCGGGCTCGACCCGGTCGGGATGAGCCGCGCGGCGGTGGTCGCGCTGCAGAACCGCGGCAGCGGGCGTCGCATGCAGGGCGCCTCGACGATCACGCAGCAGCTCGCGCGCAACATCTTCCTGTCGAACAGCTATGATTTCCGCCGCAAGGCGCGCGAGATGGTGCTCGCGCTGGCGCTCGAATGGAAGTTTTCGAAGGACGAGATCCTCGAACTCTATCTCAACAAGGTCTATTTCGGCGGCGGCAGCTATGGCATCGATGCTGCGTCACGGCGTTTCTTCGGCCACAGCGCGACGCAGATGTCGCTGTCCGAGGCGGCGGTGGTCGCGGGACTGGTCAAGGCGCCGTCGCGCTATTCGCCGACCGCCGACGCGCAGGCCGCGCTCGGCCGCGCCGGGGTGGTGCTTTCGGTGATGGTCGACGCGGGGGTGATCACCCAGTCGCAGGCCGACGGGGCCAAGCCTGCCGACGTCCAGCTGGCGCAGGAGACCGGGCAGAACAGCGCGCGCTATTTCAGCGACTGGGCGCTGCCGCAGCTCGACATGCTCATCGACGAGGGCAGCGAGGCGATCGACGTCTACACCACCATCGACCTCAATATGCAGCGCGCCGCGACCGCGGCGATCCAGGCCAATGTGCCCGGCGGGGCGCAGGGCGCGTTGGTGTCGATCGACCGCGACGGCGCGGTGCGCGCGATGGTCGGCGGCACCGATTATGTCGCGTCGAACTACAACCGCGCGACGCAGGCGGTGCGCCAGCCCGGATCGGCGTGGAAGGTCTTCGTCTATATGGCTGCGCTCGAGGCGGGCTATAAGGTCAACGACGAGGTGGTCGACGAGCCGGTGACGATCCGCGGCTGGAGCCCGCGCAACTCGTCGGGGCGTTTTTCGGGCGCGATGGACCTGCGCAGCGCCTTTGCCTATTCGGTGAACACCGTCGCGGCCAAGCTGGGCGACGAGGTCGGCTATTCGACCGTTGCCAATATGGCGCGGCGTTTCGGCATCACCACCCCGATCAACACCCAGCCGTCGATGGTGCTCGGCACCTCCGACGTCCGCGTGATCGACATGACCGCCGCCTTTGCCGCGATCGCGCGCAAGGGCGTGTCGGCGGTGCCCTATGGCATCACCAAGGTGACCACCGCCGACGGGCGCCTGCTCTACCAGCGTCCCGCCGAGCGCGGCACCGTGCTGGTCGACAATTGGGTCGCCGCGGGGATCACCGACCTGATGCAGAGCGCGGTCGCCACGGGCACCGGGCGCGCCGCGCAGATCGGCCGGCCGGTCGCGGGCAAGACGGGAACGACGTCGAGCAACAAGGATGGATGGTTCCTCGGCTTTTCGAGCGGGCTGACCACCGGCGTGTGGATGGGGCGCGACGATGCCAAGGCGGTCGGCGGATTGCAGGGGGGGCGCGCCCCGGCCAAGGCCTTTGCCGACTTCATGCGCGTCGCGGTGGCGCGGCGCCCGGTCGAGCAGTTCGACACCGACGTAAAGCTGCCCGACTGGCAGCTCGAGGACGAAGAGGACGCCTATCTCGGCGAGCCCGGCGAAGGCGGGATGGTCGACGAGAATGGCATGCCGATCGAGCTGCCCTATGACAGCCGTCCGCCGGTCGAGGGCGATCCCGCGCCCGAGACGGTCGAGCCCCCCGTGCTCGACCAGCGCTGGCTCGACGAGCAGACCGGGCGGCGCTCGTCCGATGCCAATGGCGCAGCCAAGGCGCCGGCCCCGGCGCCGCGCAATCCGCCGGCGGTCAAGGTCGCGCCGCCGAAGATGGTGCCGCCGCGTGACGGCACGGGCGAAGCGAATCAGGGGGCGGCGGCGTAATCGCCGCGCGGGGGACGCGCCACCAATGCGCGGCGCACCGGGACCCATTGCGGCTGGCGTCCGAGCCGTGCGTTGAACAGCGCGTTGAAGGTCGCCGGGTCGGGGTGCGGCGAATCGAGCCCCTCGCCATAGCGCGCCCGGACCGCGCGCGGATCATAGCCCATCGCCGCGAGCAGGGTCGGAAAGATGCGGTAGTGGCTCGATGCGTCGAAGCCCCGTTTCGCCGCGGCCGTCCAGCGGCCTGACCCGCCGATGACGACCAGCGGTACGGCGCCCTCCTCGGCGGCGGGTGACGAGCTGCAATGGGTCGTCGTTCCGCGATCGCCGCGCTCGTGCAAATTTTGGCCGTGGTCGGCGGTGTAGACGATCAGCGCCCCGTCGAGCCGCGCGCGGGCGAACAGGCGGTCGAAGAAGCCGCCGACGGTCCACGCCACGGTGTTGCGATAGGCGTTGCGATAGAGGCGCCAGCGTTCGGCGCCGCTGTAGAGATTTTCGGGCAATCGCATTTCGGTCACGAGCGCGGTTTCGTCGCGCGGCAGTGCCGGTGCATAGATTTGCGCGTCGGCGGGATATTTGCCGGCGACCGGAAAATGCGCTCCCATCTTGTTGATCAGGATGAAATCGCGGCGCGCGTTGCCGAGCAGCGCGATCAGCGCATCGGCGGCGGCCATGTCGCGCTCGACGACGGGGGTGTCGCCGAACTGGACGAAATGGTCGATATCGCGCCGTTCGGCGTCGTCCATCCCGTTCTGATATTCGCCGCCGACGCGCTGCGCATCGATATAGGTCGTGCTGTATCCCGCCTGTCTGGCATAGGCGAAGATCGACGGCATCACCGCATTGACCTGTTGATAGGCGTCGCGCGTGCCGCCGTAACGCAGCGTCAGATTGCTGCCATAGCTGCAGTGGGTGATCGATGCGGCGATCCCGAAATTGCCGACCGCAACCCCCGGCGGCGGCGCGGCGAGGCCCGATCGCACCCCGGCGGGGTCGTTGATGTCGAGATAGCGGCCCGCGATGCTTTCATCGACGATCAGCACGATGTCGCCGTCGTCGGCCGGGCGGCCCGGATCGAGGCGGACCGGCTGGCGCGACAGCGCGGGCAGCGCGGCCGCCTCGATCGAATAGAGCGCGGCATAGGCGGTTCCGGTCCAGGCGACGGGCAGCCCGCGCGCGCCTTCGCCGCCGCGCACGAACAGCATGGCCGACAGGATGGCGAGACCGGCAAGCGGCGCGGCGAGGGTCGCGGCCCGCGGGACGGGGCGCCGCGGCCCGGGTTTCAGGCCGATGCCGACGAACAGCAGCAGCGCGCCCGCGGCCGCCCGCGCGATCGAGCGACCATGTTGCGCCATGGCGTCGCCCGCGAACCCCGCCGAATGGATCATGGTGATGAAGGCGTCATAGCTCATCGCGTCGGCAGTGGCGGCCTGGAAGCTGCCCACCAGCAGCGCCGCGAGCGCGAGGATCGACGCCCATCCCCATCGCAGCAGCGGCGACCGCACGAAAGCCGCGCACCACAGGGCGGCGGCGAGCAGGGCATAGAGGCCGGCGTAGATCAGGAGCTGCGGCGACGGGCCGAGCGCCGCGACGCGCGCGCCGATCTCGGGATAATCGAACGCAAGGCCGAGCAGCAGCAGGACCGACTTGACCGGGGTTCGCGCTTCAGTCGCTCTCATCGTTCCCGTTCACCGCCGCCGCCTGCATGAGCGCGCCTCGATAGCGCCCACCTCTTGCGATTTGGTTTCGCGCGCGCCGCGTCAGCCGAAGCGGTAGCGATGCAGGCCACGGCCTTCGCGACGCAGCCAGTCGCGCGCCGCGGCGACGTCGCCGTCGTGCAGTTCGTCGACGAGCGCGTGGAAGGCGCGGCCATGGTCCATATGCCTGAGGTGCGCGACCTCGTGCGCGACGGTCGCGCGCCGGACGTGGTCGGGCGCCATCACCAGCCGCCAGCTGTAGCGCAGATCGCCGCCGTGGGTGCAGCTGCCCCAGCGGCTGCGCGGATCGCCGACGCCGACGCGCCCGACGACCAGCCCGGCGCGCGCCGCGATCGCGCGGCTCTCGCGCTCCATCAGGTCGAGCGCCTGCGCCTTGAGCCAGCGCTCGACGCGGCGCCCGACGCTTTCGGCGGGGCCGCCGAGGCTCAGCCGGTCCTCCTCGATGCGCAGCGTGCGCGGCAGCGCCGGGTCCCACCCGACCAGCCGGCCGATGCCGAACAGCGGCACGGTCGTGCCGGGGCCGACCATCACCGGGAGCACGGCCTTGCCGACCTGCTGCGCCAGCCAGTCCTGCTGCTCGCTTGCCCAGCGCAGCGCCTTGGCCGCATTGCCGCGGTGCGGCAGCGTCAGCCGCAATTCGGCGCGCGCGGCGTCGAAGACGAGCCGGTAGCGGCGCGACCGGGCGTGGCGGACGATGCGCACCGGCCACGGATCGTCGCCGACGAAGATCTGCGGTCCCTCGGCGGCGGCGAGGTCAGACGACGCGTTCGACAAGGTGATTTTCCAGGGGGCCGGCAACCTGTTCGCCGACCGTCCAGCCGACGATCGATTCGCCGGCGCGGTGCACCGCGTCGCGGTCCCCCGAGATCAGATAGTGCCAGCCCGGCAGCGGCCGCCCTTCGGCGCGCAGGCGATAGGCGCAGCTTTGCGGCAGCCATTCGATTTCGGGCGCGCTCGCCTTGGTGAGCGTCAGGCAGTCGGGAACGTGGCGGCGGCGATGCTTGTAATCGCCGCAGCGCGCGGTGCCGAGGTCGAGCAGGCGGCAGGCGACATTGGTCGGGTAGATGCGTCCCGTGTCCTCGTCCTCGATCTTGTGCAGGCAGCATTTGCCGCAGCCGTCGCACAGCGCTTCCCACTCGCCGGCGTCGAGGCTGGCGAGCGGTGCTTCCCAGAATTTGCGCGCGGTGGTCACTTCACCCATCTGGCAAGGTCGGCGGCGACCTTGTCGGGGGCGCCCTCGTCGACGTCGGTCGAGGGATCGTCGAGCGGCACCAGCGCGAGCGGCTTGCCCGCCGGGTCCATCAGGAAGGCGAGCTGGCTGTGCGCCATCAGATAGCGGTCGGGGGCCGACCCCTCGACTTTGTGATAGGTCACGACAAAGGCCTTGGCGACCGCCGCGATCTGTTCGGGGGTGCCGGTCAGCCCGAGCAGCCGCGGGTGATAGCGCGCGACGAAGGGCTTGAGCGCTTCGGGGGTGTCGCGCGCCGGATCGACGGTGATGAAGAGCGGCTGGATCCTGGCGCCGCGCGCCGGGTCGCTCTTTTCGAACTGCGACAGCCCGCGCATCAGTTTCTGGAGGTCGACGGGACAGATGTCGGGGCAGAAGCTGTAGCCGAAATAGACGAGGCGATACTGACCGGCGAAGTCGGTATCGCTGACCGTCCTGCCATTCTGGTCGGTGAGGGTGAACGGGCCGCCGATGCGCGCGCCGGCGAGCGGCGGCTGGCTATTCTGCGCTGGGGCGGCCGGTCCGGCGTCGCACGCGGCGAGCGCGGCGGCGGTCGTGAGGATCAGGCTTGCGCGAAACGCCTTTTGGCCGATAATTGCGATGTTCATCATGGGGCCAGCCTTGCGGGGCCAGGCGCCGAAAATCAACCTTTGTCGTTGCCCCGGGGGGAGGCGCCGGCCGTTTCTGCAAGGTTCCGTTACCATGGTCCGTCGTGCCCTCTTTCGTCTTGCCGCGCTGTCGCTGCTCGCCACCTCGCTGTCGCCGGCGCAGGCGCAGTTCCGCGGCGGCTATGCCTTTTTGCAGGCGGTCGAGAGCCGCGACGGAACCAAGGCGACCGATGCGCTGAAGGGCGACGCCGCGCTGGTCAACACGCGCCACCCCGAGACCGGCGAAACCGCGCTGGCGATCGTCGTGAAGCGGCGCGACACGACCTGGCTGGCCTTCCTGCTCGGCAAGGGCGCCGATCCGTCGATCGCCGATCGCCAGGGGGTGACCCCGCTGATGCACGCCGCGCTGCTCAATTCGACCGAGATGGCGGAGGAGCTGCTCGACGGCAAGGCGCCCGTCGACCAGACCAACCGGCGCGGCGAAACCGCGCTGATCCTCGCGGTGCAGGCGAAGAACAGCGGTGTGGTGCGCCTGCTCGTGCGGCGCGGCGCCAATCCCGACAAGGCCGATCATATCGCGGGCATGTCGGCGCGCGACTATGCGAAGCGCGACGACCGCAGCGGCCAGCTGCTCGCGATGCTCGACGCCAGGGCCGACGCGCCGGTGCGCGAACTGGGGACGACCTTCGGCCCGAAATGAGCCGCGCCGTGCGTTCAATGTGATTTGTTGATTGACAATCACATCTCAATGTGAAAACTGCGGTGCATGTCCACGCAACTCATCGAGCGCATCCGCGCCATCGTCGATGACGGCGCCATGTCCCGTTCGGGACTCGCGCGCGCCGCCGGTCTTCACGCCAACAGCCTGCGCGACCTCGATTCGCCGGGTTGGAACCCCACGGCCGATACGCTGCGCAAGCTTGAAAACTGGCTTGCCCACGGCAGCGACCTGTCGCCGATGGCGACCCCCGAAGACATCATCGCCGAGGCGCGCAACGGCCGCATGTTCATCCTCGTCGACGACGAGGATCGCGAAAATGAGGGCGACCTGGTTATCCCGGCGCAGATGGCGACCCCCGACGCGATCAACTTCATGGCGACGCACGGCCGCGGGCTCGTCTGCCTGACGCTGACCAGGGCGCGCGTCGACGTGCTCGGGCTCGAATTGATGAGCCGCCAGAACGGCACCCGGCACGAAACCGCCTTCACCACCTCGATCGAGGCGCGCGAGGGGGTGACGACGGGAATTTCGGCGGGCGACCGCGCGCGCACCGTGTCGGTGGCGATCGACGGCGCCAAGGGCCGCGACGACATCGTCACGCCGGGCCATGTCTTTCCGCTGATCGCGCGCGACGGCGGGGTGCTCGTCCGCGCCGGCCATACCGAGGCGTCGGTCGACATCGCGCGGCTCGCGGGACTGAACCCCTCGGGGGTGATCTGCGAGATCATGAACGACGACGGATCGATGGCGCGGCTCGACGACCTGATCCCCTTCGCGCGGCGTCACGGGCTCAAGATCGGCACCATCGCCGACCTGATCGCCTATCGCAGCCGCACCGACCGGCTGGTCGAATGCGTGTCCGACGAACCCTTCGAATCGGACTATGGCGGCGACTGGCGGCTCAAATCCTATCGCAACAAGATCGACGGAACGGTCAATCTGGTGCTCCAGAAGGGCGCGGTCGATCCCGGGGGCGTGACGCTGGTGCGCATGCATCCGGTGTCGCTGTTCGACGATCTGATGGGGCGTCCGGGCGCGCGCAAGCGCCGCCTGCAGCGCTCGATGGAAGCGATCGGCGAGGCCGGCGCCGGGGTGATCGTGATGCTGATGCGTCCGTTGCCGGGTTCGGCCGACGCCGAAGCGCTGCCTCCGCCGACCGGCGGCATGGATCTGCGCACCTATGGCATCGGCGCGCAGATCCTCGCCGACCTTGGCGTCCATGCGATGGAATTGCTGACGCCGTCGCACAATAATCTCGTCGGCCTCGAAGGCTATGGCCTATCGGTCGTCGGCGAACGTTCGATCCCCGGGGAGGCCGCATAATGGCGCATGTTCTGATCGTCGAAGCCCGTTTCTACAGCCACCTCAACGACATGCTGCTCGACGGCGTGCGGAGCGCGCTCGAGGCCGAAGGGCACAGCCACGAAACGGTGACCGTTCCCGGTGCGCTCGAAGTTCCCGCGGCGATCTCGCTCGCGGCCGACAGCGGGCGGTTCGACGCCTATGTCGCGCTGGGGGTGGTGATCCGCGGCGAGACCTATCATTTCGAAGTCGTCTCGAACGAGAGCGCGCGCGGCATCATGGCGCTGACGCTCGATGGCCTTGCGATCGGCAACGGCATATTGACGGTCGAAAATGAAGAACAGGCGCTTGCGCGCGCCGACAAGACGCGCAAGGATAAGGGTGGCGAAGCGGCGAAGGCTGCGCTCGCGATGCTGGCCCTGAAGGAACAATTCGGCATTGGTTGATCGACCGCCTCCCAGCCGCTTTTCCGTCGTCGAGCGCGGCGGGCGGCTGGTGGTCATCGACCGGCAGACCGGCCAGACCCCGGCGAGCGCCGCCGAGCGCATGGCCGAATATGACCGGCGCATGGGGAATGAGCCGGTGCGTCCGGCGCCGCGCGCGACCGAAACGGCGCGCCCCGCCGCTGCGCCCGCGCCGCCTCCACGCGAGGGAGCGCCGCGGCCTGCGGCGAATTCGATGGCGGCCAAGGTCGCCGACATGAACGGCAAGCGCCCGTGGAAGGAGGCGCCGCAATCGGCCGCGAAAACCGAAGCGGCGCGCATTCCGCAACGTCCGCCGGCCGCGGCCCGGGCCGGTGCGGGCGGACGCAAGACGATCGTCACCGGAAAATGGTGGGATGCCAAGGGGCCGCGCACGATCGAACTCGGGCCCAAGGGGCAGCAGGTGCTGAGCGGCGGCTTCGTCACCCTCTTCTTCGTCGCGCTGATCGCGGCGGTCGTGGCGCTGCTGATCCAGCCGGTGCTGCTGTTCGTCGGCGCCTTCCTGCTGTTCCGTTTCGGCAGCGCGGTGCTCGGTCCGATCGGTGCCGGGATCGTCGACAAGGCGCTCGCCGAGCGCAACTAGAGTGCGTTCGGTTTTGATCGAATCAAAACCGGCACTCCAGATTTCTGTTCTGCTCTGTTTTCCGGGTCGTCAGGCGAGTCCAGCTGACTTGAAACGCTCTGGAAACGGATTCGCCCTGCCGCGCGGTGGCGGCGAGGGGCCATCCAAAACATGGTGGAGGGGCACGGCGTTGCGCCAAAGCCCCTCCGTCAGCGCTCGCGCCGCTGCCGCCTCCCCATGGCTTCGCCACGGGGAGGATAGGACGCTTAGGCGACCTGCAAGGCCGGGTAATCGGTATAGCCTTCGGCGCCCGGCGAATACCAGGTCTGCGGATTGTCGGCCGACCATCCGGCCCCGGTCCGGATGCGCTCGACAAGGTCGGGGTTGCCGATGAAGGGGCGGCCGAAGGCGATCGCGTCGGCGATGCCGCTGGCGAGCGCCTCCTCGGCGAGGGCGACCGTATAGTCGCTGTTGAGGATCAGCGGACCGGTGAAGGCCTTGCGGATCGCGGGCGATTGTTTGGGGACATCGGTTTTCCCGAACGTACCGTCGGGACCGGGTTCGCGCAGTTCGAGGAAGGCGATGCCGAGCGCGTCGAGCGCGGCAGCGGCCGCGGTGAAAAGCGGTGCCGGATTGCTGTCGTCGACCCCCTGCGAATCGCCGTTGGGCGACAGGCGCACCGAGACGCGATCCGCGCCCCACACGCCGATCAGCGCTTCGGTGACTTCGCGCAGCAGGCGGATGCGGTTTTCGACGGGGCCGCCATAGTCATCGTCGCGCAGATTCGCATTGTCGCGCAGGAACTGGTCGATCAGATAGCCGTTGGCGCCGTGTAGCTGGACCCCGTCGAAACCCGCCTTTTTCGCATTTTCCGCGGCCCTGGCATAATCGGCGATGACGCGGGGGATTTCATCCAGCTCGAGCGGGCGCGCGACTTCGAGGTCGCGGCGGCCGACCGGGGTGTGGGCGCGGCCGATTCCCTGCGTCGCCGATGCCGACACGGGCTGCTTGCCGTCGTTGAACACCGAATGGACAAGGCGCCCCATGTGCCACAGCTGCGCGACGATGCGCCCGCCGGCTTCGTGGACCGCGTCGGTCACGGGTTTCCACCCCTCGACCTGCGCCTCGGTCCACAGGCCCGGGGCCGAAGGCCAGCCGAGGCCTTCCTGCGAAATCCCCGTCGCTTCCGAGATGATCAGCCCCGCCGAGGCGCGCTGGCGATAATAGTCGCGCGCCAGTTCGTTGGGCACGAAGCCGGGGCCGGCGCGGCCGCGGGTGAGCGGCGCCATGATGATGCGGTTCGGTGCGGTGATGGCGCCCAGCTGGATCGGATCGAAAAGCGATGCGGACATAAATTTCTCCTCGGCATCTTTTAGAGCGGCGCCCGCCGGGGCTTGCCGCTATGGGCAGCGAAGCTATGGACGGGCGCCGCGATGCGCAAGCATGGGTAGCAAAAGAAAATCTAAGTGCGAGGCAAGCGGTGATCGACGACAGTGCAGCGACACAGCCCGGACGCTGGGCCTTTCTGGCGCTGCTCGGCGGCAACCTGGCGCTGGCCTTCGGTGCGATGCTCGTGCGCTTCGCCGATACCGGCCCGGTCGCGTCGGGATTCTGGCGGCTCGCGCTGGCCCTGCCGCTGCTCCTCTTGCTCGCACGGCGCGAGGGCGGCGGCTGGCCGTCGTCGCGCAACCTGTCGATCGCGGTCGGTGCCGGAGTCTTCTTCGCGCTCGACCTGGCCGCCTGGCATCTCGGCATCCTCCAGACCAAGGTCGCCAATGCCACGCTGTTCGGCAATGCCGCGAGCCTGTTGCTCGTGATCTGGAGCATCATGCTCGCGCGTGCGCTGCCGCGCGGATGGCAGGCGATCGCGATCCTGCTCGCCTTTGCGGGGTCGATCCTGCTGATGGGGCAAAGCTACGAACTGTCGCCCGACTATCTGGTCGGCGATCTCTTGAGCCTGCTCGCGGGGGCGCTCTACACCGGCTATGTCCTGCTGATGCAGCGGGTGCGCGGCGATATCGGCCCCTGGTCGGCGCTCAGCATTTCGGCTGCGACCGGGCTGCCGATCCTCTTTCTGACCTCGGCGGCGCTGGGCGAGGCGTTCCTGCCGACCGACTGGACACCGCTGATCTCGCTCGCGCTGTCGAGCCAGATCGTCGGGCAGGGGCTGCTGATCTGGGCGCTGCCGCGCTTTTCGCCGCTGATCATCGGGCTCACCCTGCTCGTCCAGCCGGCGGTCGCCGCGCTGGCGGGGTGGATCGGTTTCGGCGAGACGCTGACCGCGGTCGACGTGGTGGGCGGGGTGATGGTCGGCGCGGCGCTGGTGCTGATCCGGTTGCCGAGCCGCGCCGAACGGCCTATCTGACGGACATGGCTGTCCTCCTTCCCGCCGACCCGACGCTCGACGAGATTCGCGCTGCGCTCGCGCCGCTGATCGTGCAAAATGCCGCCTTCGACGGCTTCGGCGAGGCGGCGCTGCGCGACGCCGCGGGGCGCGCCGGGGTCGATCCCGACGTCGCGCGGCTCGCCTTTCCCGGTGGCGCGCGCGACATGGTCGATGCCTGGTTTGCCGATGTCGACGCGGCGATGGCGGCGCAATGGCCCGCCGAGCGGCTGGCGGCCCTCAAGATTCGCGAGCGGATCACCACGCTGGTCGAGGCGCGGATCGACCTGCTCGCGCCGAATCGCGAGGCGCTGCGCCGCGCGCTGGCGCTGCTGGCGCTGCCGACCAATGTGCCGTTCGCCGCGAAGCTCGGCTGGCGCGCCGCCGACGCCATGTGGCGTCTCGCGGGCGATACGGCGACCGACTATAATCACTACAGCAAGCGCGCGATCCTCGGCAGCGTCTATGGCGCGACGATGGCGGTGCTGCTCAACGACGAGAGCGAGGGACTCGCCGACACGCGCGCTTTCCTCGCACGGCGGATCGACGGGGTGATGCGTTTCGAAAGCTGGAAGCATCGCCGCGCCGCGCGCAGCATCGAACGCCCGAGCCTCGCGCGCTTCGTCGGGCGGCTGCGCTACCCGGGGCGGTAATCAAAAATTACAAAGGAGGGCTGGCGCTCCCCTGTCGTTATTGATAATCGCTCGCAAATGACTGCTTTGCTCGAGAACAGGCTGGATCGGGCGCCCCTGGGCGTCGCGGTCCGGATCGCGCGCGTCGACTGGGATGCGATGTCCGACGACGAAGGGCGCCGCCTGCGCGAATTCGGCCTGATGGAAGGGTGCGAAGTCACCCCGCTGCACCGCGGCAGCATCTTTTCGCGCGATCCGCTCGCGCTCGTCGTCGGGCGCATGAAGGTGATCATCCGCGCGCGGCAGGCCGCGGCGATCGCGGTCGAGGCGGCGGCATGACTGGCGCGATCCCTTCGATTGCGCTCGTCGGCAATCCCAATGCCGGCAAGTCGAGCCTGTTCAACGCGCTGACTGGCGCGCGGCAGAAGATCGCCAACTATCCGGGCGTCACCGTCGAACGGAAGACTGGCCATGCGAATTTCGCCGACGGACGCCCGATCGCGCTGATCGACCTGCCCGGCACCTACAGCCTGACGCCGTCGAGCCTCGACGAGGCGGTGACGCGCGACGTCATCCTCGGCCGGCGCGAGGGCGAGGCACGCCCCGACGCGCTGGTCGTCGTGCTCGACGCCGCGAACCTCGACAATCACCTCTGCTTCGCGCTCGAACTGCTCGCGCTGGGGCTGCCGACCGTCGTCGCGCTCAACATGGTCGACCTCGCCGAACGCGACGGGCTGACGCTCGACGCGGCGCGGCTGTCGCAGGAACTCGGCGTGCCCGTCGTGCCGACGGTCGCGGTGCGCAAGCGCGGCCTTGCCGAACTGCTCGAAGCGGTCGACGGCGCGATCCGGTCGCATGCCGCGCGCGGTTCCGCGGTGCCCGCGGAGACGAACGATGCGACGCTGCACCAGCGTGCCCGCGCGATCGCGCGCGCGGCGATCCTCGACGAGACGCAGGTGCGCCGCTGGACGCAGCGGATCGACAATGTCGTGCTGCACCCGATTTTCGGGCTCGTCATCCTGCTCGCGCTGATGTTCGTGATGTTCCAGGCGGTCTACGCCGCCGCCGAGGCGCCCGCCGACTTCCTCGAGGGCGGGATCGGCGTGATCCAGCAATGGGTGGTCGCGACCTTCCCCGACAATTTCCTGCGCGGGCTTGTCGTCGAGGGGCTGCTCGCCGGGGTCGGCGCGGTGATCGTCTTCCTGCCGCAGATCCTGATCCTCTTCCTCTTCATCCTGCTGCTCGAGGCGTCGGGCTACATGACCCGCGCGGCATTCCTCATGGACGGGCTGATGGGCAAGGTCGGCCTGTCGGGGCGCGGTTTCATCCCGCTGCTGTCGAGCTTCGCCTGCGCCGTCCCCGGCATCATGGCGACGCGCGCGATCCCCGACGAAAAGGACCGGCTGACGACGATCCTGATCGCGCCGCTGATGACCTGTTCGGCGCGGCTTCCGGTCTATGCGCTGATCATCGGCGCGTTCATCCCGGCGCAGACCGTCGGCGGCTCGCCGGTCGGGCTGCAGGGCCTCGTGCTGTTCGGGCTCTATCTGTCGGGAATCGTCGGTGCGCTGGTCGTCGCCTATGTGCTGCGCCGCACGGTGGCGAAGGGGCGCTCGGCGGGCTTCATGATGGAAATGCCGCGCTACCAGATGCCGCGGCTGCGCGACATCGCGATCGGCCTGTGGCAACGCGCGTGGATCTTCCTGCGCCGCGCGGGGACGATCATCGCGATGACCACCGTCGTCCTCTGGCTGCTGCTCACCTTCCCGCAGGCGCCCGAGGGCGAGAGCCAGGTCGACTACAGCGTCGCGGGACGCATCGCGAGCGGGCTCGAGGTCGTCGTCAAGCCGATCGGTTTCAACCACGACATCGCGCTCGCGCTGATTCCCGCGATGGCGGCGCGCGAGGTCGCGGTATCGGCGATGGCGACCGCCAATGCGATCGACGCGGGCGACGACGAGGAAGCGGTCGCGCAGTCGCTCGGCGAGCGGCTGCAGGGCAAGTGGAGCCTCGCCACCGCGCTCGCCTTCCTCGCCTGGTTCGTCTTTGCACCGCAGTGCATTTCGACGATCGCGATCACGCGGCGCGAGACCAACGGGTGGAAATGGCCCATGTTCATGGTTGGCTATTTGTTCGCGCTCGCTTATGCCGCAGCAGGCATCACTTACTGGACGGCGGTCGCTTTCGGGCTCGGCTGATCGTCCTCTCAATCAGCGGGAACGGAACGGCAATGGCTGGCAGCGTCAACAAGGTAATTCTCATCGGCAATCTGGGCGCCGATCCCGAAATCAAGTCGTTCCAGAACGGCGGCAAGATCGCCAATATCCGCATCGCGACCAGCGAACAGTGGAAGGACCGGATGAGCGGCGAGCGCAAGGAGCGCACCGAATGGCACAATGTCGTGATCAACGGCGACGGGCTGGTCGGGGTGGTCGAACGCTATCTGAAAAAGGGCTCGAAGGTCTATATCGAAGGCAGCCTGCGTACCCGCAAATGGCAGGATCGCGACGGCAACGACCGCTACACGACCGAGGTGGTGATCGCGGGCATGGGCGGCAATCTGACCATGCTCGACGGCGCCCCCGGCGGCGGTGGCGGTTCGCGTGGCGGCGGCGGCGGTGACGACTGGGGCAGCGGCGGCGGTGGCGGTGGCTGGAACCAGGGCGGCGGGTCGTCGGGCGGAAGCTCGGGCGGCGGCTGGAATCAGGGCGGCGGCGGGTCGTCGGGTGGCGGTTCGGGCGGTGGTCGCCCGCCGTTCGACGACGATCTGGACGACGACGTTCCCTTCTGAGCGCCCGACGCGGCAGCTGATTTTTCACCGCAGCCCCGAGCCTGTCGAAGGGCGCTTCTCGGGATAGGCGCCCTTCGACAGGCTCGGGGCTGCGGTTGGGGAATGATGGCTTTTACCACGTATCGATCCGATGGCCGGTGATCTGTTGACCGCCGCCGATGTCGCGCGCGGCGTGTGCCGGCTGTTCGCGCAGCAGGGGCTCGTCGCGATTCCCGAAGTGCCGCTGCCCAACGGGCGGCGCACCGACCTCACCGCGATCGATGCCCGCGGCCATATCACCATCGTCGAGATCAAGGTCAGCCGCGCCGACCTGCACGGCGACGGCAAATGGCCCGACTATTGCGACTGGTGCGACCGCTTCTATTGGGCGCTCGCTTCGGGGCTCGACCCCGCGATCCTCGACACCCCTGACTACCGTCCCGAAACGTCGGGACTGATCGTCGCCGATCGCTATGGCGCCGCGGTGGTCCGCGAAGCCGCGAGCTGCACCCTCGCGCCCGCGCGGCGCAAGGCCGAACTGCTGAGGATCGGGCGGCTGGCGATGCGGCGATCGATGCTGGCGGCCGACCCCGAGCTGGCGGCGGGATGGACCGAAGGCTAGGCGGAATCGATCCGCGCCGAATCGAAACCCGCCTCATATTGCGGCGCCGAATCGGTGATGCACACCCAGGGCGCCTTCGAGCCGACGAAGATATGCGCGGCATAGCCGCGAAACCCGGGATCGTCGTCGAGCAGCCCCGCGGGGACAAAGAAGAATTTGCCGTCGCCAGCGGGCAGCGGCACCGGGCTGCCGCACCGGCCGCAGAAATGCGCCGCCCAGCCGCCGCCGTCGGGAACGGCGAAGCGCCGGATCCGTTCCTCGCCTGCCAGCCAGCGAAAGGCCGCGGCGGGTGCGTAGAAGACCGCATTGCCGTCGGTGCCCGATACCTTGCGGCATTTCGAGCAATGGCATTGCCCGGCGGGTCCGATTGTCCCGTCGATGGCGAAGCGGATGCCGCCGCACAGGCAGGATCCTCCTGTCGTCCCGGTCATGCGGCCGCTCTCCCTCGTCGATGCGCGTCCTATCCGCGTGCCTGCATCCGCGCGAGATAGCGTGCGAGGATGTCGATCTCGAGATTGACCGGGCGCCCTGCCACCGCCTCGCCGAGCGTCGTTAGCGCCTGTGTGTGCGGAATGATGTTGAGCGTGAAATGCGCGCTGCCGTCGGCCTGGTCGGCGACATTGTTGACGGTCAGCGATACGCCGTCGAGGGTGATCGAACCCTTTGGCGCGATATGCGGCGCCAGCGTCGCGGGGGCCGACACGGTGACGGTGACGCTGTCGCCTGCCGGCGCGACCGACACGATCCGCCCCACCGCGTCGACATGGCCGGTGACGATATGCCCGCCGAGTTCGTCGCCGACCCGGAGCGCGCGTTCGAGGTTGAGACGGCGGCCGGCGTCCCACATGCCGGGCGCGGTGCAGGCGAGCGTCTCGGCGCTCGCGTCGACCGCGAACCATCCACCCGGGCCGTTGCTGCCTTCGTCGACCCCCTTGTCGACCACCGTCAGGCACGCGCCCGAACAGGCGATCGAAGCGCCGAGATCGATGCCGTCGACGTCGTAGACGGTGCCGATGACGAGCCGCGTATCGCCGCGATCCTCGCGGTTGCGGATGGTGCCGATGTCGGTGATGATGCCGGTGAACATAGGTCGCTATTCCCTTCGCGTCCGCTCGTAGACGTCGAGTTGGTCGCTGCCAAGCGCGCGGCTGTCGGCGAGGCGCCAGCGGCCGTGCGCCGTGTCGAGACCGGCCAGCCCGATGTCGCCGAGCGCGGCGCGGCCGGCGCCGATCAGGATCGGCGCCCGATAGAGCAGCAGCCGGTCGACGCGGTCGGCAGCGAGGAAGGTGGCGGCCGCGCCGGCGCCGCCCTCGACGAGCAGCGAATCGATATCGGGGATCGCTTCGGGCGATGCCACCGCGGTCCAGCCGTCGGGGGCCTCGCCGCGGGTGAGCAGAAATTTGCGCGGGCTGCGGTCTTCGAGCCCGGGCAGACGGACGTCGAGGCGCGGCGAATCGGCGTCGAGCGTGCCGCGACCGACGAGGATCGCCTCGTGCTTCGCGCGTTCGAGATGGCCGTGCGCGCGCGCGCGCGCGCCGGTGATCCATCGGCTTGTCCCGTCGGCCAGCGCGATGCATCCGTCGAGCGAGGTCGCGAGCTTGAGGGTGACGAAGGGTCGTCCGGCGGTGCGCCGCGTCCACCAGGGCGCCATCGCGGCGCGCGCGGCGGCGGGCGCGAGGTTGAGGACGGTCTCGATTCCCGCCGCCTGCAGCCGCGCGATCCCCCGCCCGTCGGTGCGCGGATCGGGATCCTGCGCGGCGATCACGACGCGCGCGACCCCGGCGGCAACCAGCGAATCGGCGCAGGCGGGGCCGCGCGGACTCGCGTGGGCGCAGGGTTCGAGGCTGACATAGGCGGTCGCGCCGCGCGCCATTGCGCCGGCGGCGGCGAGCGCCATCGCCTCGGCATGCGGACGGCCGCCGGGCTGGGTCCAGCCGCGCCCGACGACCCGGCCCTCGCGGACCAGCAGGCAGCCGACATTGGGGTTGGGCGCCGACGCGGGGCGCCCGCGCAGCGACAGCGCGATCGCGGCCGCCATCCAGTCGGCGTCGGCGGGCGGGCGCGGCATCGCGAAGGTCAGTCGGGGTTCTTCGGGGCGACCGCGGCGGGCTGCGGTCCGCGGGCCGCGCGTTCGGCGAGCGTCGAGCGCGTCTGGACCGGCGCCGGTTTTTTCTTCGCTTTGGCCGCGGCTTCGTCGCCCAGCGTTTCGCGCGTCACCTTGTCGGCTTCGGCCGAATCATATTCGACC
The DNA here is from genome assembly GCF_022701295.1 of Sphingopyxis sp. YF1. NCBI lineage: Bacteria > Pseudomonadati > Pseudomonadota > Alphaproteobacteria > Sphingomonadales > Sphingopyxidaceae > Sphingopyxis > Sphingopyxis sp. YF1. The sequence continues at coordinate 3,601,496 of NZ_CP033204.1, read as the reverse complement.
CCCATCATGTCGGCGAGGCGCTGATATTCGGCGCGCTTCTCGGCGTTGCGGCGCGTCGTCTCCTTCGCGCGGGCGACCCAGTCGGCGCGAATCTCGGCATCGCTGCGCTTTGCCGACCAGTTTTCGAAATAGATGATCTGCGCCTTGGGCTCTTCATAGGGGATCAGATATTGCGACACGCCGCTGAACACGACGTAGGTCAGCGCGATTGCGACCCCCCAGATCGCCCAGCGATGCGGGCGCGGTTCGCGGATATAGCCCCAGAAATCGGAGAGGCCGCCGCCAAGGTCGGGTTTGCTGAACATGCGCATGCGCATAATTTAGGCGATGTCGCGGCAATTTGCGAGGGGCGACGCGAATGCACCGTGTGCAACCCCGGCGACAGTGATTGCAAAAAATGCAACTACGGATGCTTATTTCGCAGTTGCGGAATCGATTGTGCAGTGCAATATCACACTTGCCTTTTAGGCATCCTCTCCCAAAACTTTCACGGGCCGCCCCTCGGGGCGGCCCTTTTTTTGCGTCTCCGGTTTGGGCGTTGAACAGCGCCTCCACCTGTTTTCAATGTGATAGGGCGCCGGCGAACCGATCAGGCCTGTATGGGGGTGCGTTTTTCGAACCGACGCACCTCGGCGATGAAGCTCCCCGGCAGCGGCGTCGGTTGTCCGCTGTCGAGATCGAGATGGGCATAATCGATCTCGATGTCGGTGAGGCGCTCTTCTCCCCGGAAAATACCGCAATGGAGCGTGAAACTGTCGCGCCCGAAGCGGCTGACGCGCGCGGCGATGGTGATCAGCTCGTCGAGCCGCGCCGGGGCATGATAATCGATCTCGCAATGCGTTTCGCGGATATCTGTACCATATTGGTGAAAATAGGGCCCCGGCTGCCCCTCGCCGAGCGCGCGAAAATATTCGGTCACGCCGATGTCGGCGTAAACGAGATAATGGCCGTTGAAGACGATATTCTGGCCATCGATCTCGTTGAAGCGGACGCGCACCGTCTCGTGGACGCGGAAATCGCCGAGCGGCACCTCGCTGCGGGGGGATGTCATCGCGCGATCAGGCGGCGAGCGCGGCGGGGGTGCGGTCGAGCGGTGCGCAGGCGGTCGCGAGCCAGTCGCGATCGCCATCGTCCATCCCCGGAGCCAGCTTGTCGAACGTCGCGGCGTGATAGGCGTCGAGCCAGTCGGCTTCGGCCGCCGACAGCAGCGACGCGTCGACGAGATCCTGCGCGATCGGCGCAAAGGTGATCGTCTCGAACCCCAGCATTTCTTCCTCGGCGCCGTCGATCGCGAGCGCGGTCACGATCACCAGATTCTCGATCCGGATGCCGAAATGCCCCGCCTTGTAGTAACCCGGCTCGTTCGAGAGGATCATGCCCGCGTGCAGCGGCTCCTCGGTCCCGGCCTGCCCGCCCGACGGCTTGGCGATGCGCTGCGGTCCTTCGTGCACCGCCAGATAGGTGCCGACGCCGTGCCCGGTGCCATGCGCATAATCGACCCCGTCGGCCCAGAGATATTGCCGCGCGAGGATGTCGAGCTGGCTGCCGCGCGTCCCCCTGGGGAAGCGTGCGGTCGCGAGCGCGATATGCCCCTTGAGCACCTGGGTGAAGCGGCGGCGCATCTCGGCGGTAGGCTGGCCGATCGCGATCGTTCGCGTGATGTCGGTCGTGCCGTCGGCATATTGGCCGCCCGAATCGACGAGATAGAGCGTGCCGGTCTCGATCGCGCGGTTGGTGGTTTCGTCGACCTTGTAGTGCGGCAGCGCGCCATTGGGGCCGGCGGCCGAGATGGTGTCGAACGACAGGTCCCTGAGCGCGCCGCCCTCGTCGCGGAAGGCACGCAGCTTCGCCGCGGCGCCCAGTTCGTCGAGCCCGCCCTCGGGCGCGACCGCTTCCATCCACCGGAGGAAACGCGAGACCGCGACGCCGTCGCGGATGTGCGCGGCGCGGGTGCCGCCCAGTTCGACGCTGTTCTTGATCGCCTTGGGCAGCACCGCGGGGTCGCGGTGGCGTTCGATCTCCGCGCCCGCGGCTTCGAGCGCGGTAAAGATCGCCGCGACCGCGCGGTCGGGATCGACCGCGACCTTCTTGCCCGCAAGGTCCGCAAGCGCGGCCTCGAAAGCGTTGCGATCGTGGATGCGGACGCTGTTGCCGAGGTGCGCGCGCACCGCGTCGGTGATCTTTTCGGGCGCGATGAACAGGTCGGCGGTCGCGTCGGCATGGAGCAGCGCAAAGGCGAGCCCGACCGGCGTGTGGCTGACGTCGGTCCCGCGGATATTGAAGGTCCAGGCGATCGAATCGAGCGCGGTCATCACCGTCGTGTCGAGCCCCTTGGCCTTCAGCCAGTCGGCGATGATTTCGCGTTTCTCGACCGCGCTCTGGCCGGCCAGTGCGGCGTCGTGGACGCTCACGACGGCGTCGCTCGGCGCGGGCTGGTCATCCCACGCGGCGTCGAGCGGATTGGCGTCGACCGCGACGAGCGTGGCGCCCCTGGCCTGCAGCGCCTTGTCGAGCGCGCGCGCCCAGTCGATGCCGTGCAGCCAGGGGTCGTAGCCGATCGTCTGCCCCGCGGCGACATTCGCGCCGAGCCATTCGGCGATGCTCGACTGCGGCACCCCGACATAGTCGAAGAGCGCGCCGTCGACCTGGTCGCGGACCTGCACCGTGTAGCGCCCGTCGACGAACACCGCGGCCCTGGCGGGCAGCACCACCGCGGTTCCCGCCGAGCCGCCGAAGCCGGTCAGCCATGCCATGCGCTGCGCATAGTCACCGACATATTCGCTCATATGTTCGTCGCTGATCGGCACGATGAAGCCGTCGAGGCCGCGGGCGGCCAGTTCGGCGCGGACCCGCGCGAGGCGCTCGGCATGAACGGGGCTGGACATGGTTGCTTCCTTATTCCTACATCGCTGGCGATCCTGCCCACCGGGGGCGGCTCCGCGGGAGTTTTTCGATGCGCGCTATTTGGATGTTTATGGCGGCAATTGCCACCCCGCTTGTCGCGATCCCCGGCGCTTTGGCCGAAGAGAAAGAGAGTGCATTGACCAACGAGACCCCCGCGCCGTCCGCGGCCCCCGTCGCCCAGCAGCGCCCGCACGAAATGGTGCTGCACGGCAAGACGCTGTCGGATCCCTGGCACTGGCTGCGCGACCCGAGCTATCCGGTGGTCGATGACGCCGACATCCTCGATTATGTGAAGGCCGAGAATGCCTGGTTCGACGCGGCGATGAAGCCGCACGCCGAACTGGTCGAAACCCTTTTCCAGGAGATGAAGGGGCGCATCAAGGAGGCCGATTCGAGCGTGCCGCAGAAGGACGGCGACTGGCTCTACTGGGTCGAATATGAAGAGGGCGCCGAATATAAGAAATGGTATCGCAAACCCGCATCGGGCGCCGGCGATACGCAGCTGATCCTCGACGAGGTCGCGATGGCCGAGGGCAAGGAATATTTCCGCCTCGCCGAAGTCTCGGTCAGCCCGAACGGCAAGCTGATGGCCTATTCGTTCGACGACAATGGCTCCGAACGCTTCGAGGCGCGCATCCGCAACCTCGAGACCGGCGCAATGCTGCCCGACGTCATCCCGGGCACGCTGTCGTCGCTCGTCTGGACGTCGGCGGGCGACGCGATCCTCTATGGCCTCGCCAACGAGAACTGGCGCACCGACAATGTCCGGCTGCACAAGCTCGGCACGCCTGTGGCCGACGACAAATTGCTCTACAAGGAAGCCGACATCGGCTTCGGGGTCGGGATCGGCAAGACCGCCGCAGACAATTATATCGTGATCGCGACGGGCGACAACGAGACGAGCGAGGTCTACCTGCTCCCCGCCGACAATCCCGAGGCGAAGATGCAGCTCGTGTCGGCGCGGAAGAAGGGCCGCGAGTACAGCGTCGATGAGCGCGACGGCACGCTCTACATCCACACCAACGACGAACATCCCAACTTCCGCGTCGCCACGGCGAGCATCAGGGCGCCGGGTGACTGGAAGACGCTGATTCCCGGATCGGACCATAGCTACATCACCGGCTTCTCGGTGTTCCGCGACTATTTCGTGCTCGAAAGCCGCGAGGACGGGCTCGATCAGGTCGATATCCGCAAATATGATACGCCGCTGACCCCCGGCCGGATCAAATTCCCCGAGGCGACCTATGTCGCGGGGCTCGGCGACAATCCCGAATATCATCAGGACAAATTGCGCATCGACTATGAATCGATGGTCACTCCCGACACCGTCTATGACTATGATCTGGCGAGCGGAAAACTCGAAACGCTGAAGGTACAGGAAATTCCTTCGGGTTATGATTCGACGCAATATGTAACCGAAAGGGTGAATTTGCCGAGCCGCGACGGCAAGACGATGGTTCCCGCCTCGCTCGTGTACAAGAAGGGCACGAAGCGCGACGGCAGCGCGTCGATGCACCTCTATGCCTATGGTTCCTACGGTTACCGCGTCCCGCCGGGCTTTTCGACGACGCGCCTCAGCCTTGTCGATCGCGGAATGATCTATGCGATCGCGCACGTTCGCGGCGGCGACGATATGGGCCGCGGCTGGTATCTCGCGGGCAAGACGACCGAGCGCAAGAACACGTTCAACGACTTCATCGACGTCGCCAAAGGCCTGATCGACAAGAAATATACGAGTGCCGGCAAGATTTCGGTCGAGGGCCGCTCGGCGGGCGGACAGGTGATGGGGGTGGTCTACAACGAGGCACCCGAACTGTGGGGTGCGGTGCTCGCGGGGGTGCCCTTCGTCGATGTGATCAACACGATGGTCGACGAAACGCTGCCGCTGACCCCCGGCGAATGGCCCGAATGGGGCAATCCGATCACCGACAAGGCGGCGTTCGACTATATGCTGAGCTACAGCCCGTACGACAATGTCACCGCGAAAGCCTATCCGCCGATGCTGGTGTCGGCGGGGCTCAACGACCCGCGCGTGACCTATTGGGAACCGGCGAAGTGGGTCGCGAAGCTGCGCGCGACGCGAACCAACGACACGACGCTGCTGCTGCGCACCAATATGGGCGCGGGACACGGCGGCAAGTCGGGCCGCTGGGGCGCGCTGCGCGAGGATGCCGAGGAGTTTGCGTTCGTACTGACCCAGCTGGGGGTGGAGAAATAGGGCGAACAGCGATGTTTGAAGGACGCGAATGGTACGGAGTTCCGGGCGCGCTGCCCGGAACGCTTGATGAGCTGCGTAAGGCTGCCCCGGTTGGGATCCCGGCCAGCTACTTCACGCTTCTGTCCTTCAGTGATGGCGGCGAAGGGTCACTGCCAGTTTCGCCGCTCTATTTTTGCCTCGATTCAGCCGAAGAGGCGATAGAAAGGCTGCGGAGCGGCGGCAGTTTTGAGCGATCAGAGGCGGACGTCCTGTTTGTCTTCGGCGGCAATGGCGGGGGGCGAGTATCTCGCAATCGATCTACGCCAAAATCTGCCGTCGCCTGTTGTTACGGTCGATATGGTGGCAGGACTCAAGAGCGCAGTATTTGTCGCATCCAGTTTTGACAAATTCCTGGAAATGGTCGGATTGGGGACATTGTAGACTGCCCTTTGCGAATACGCGCTGCCCCCGCTTCCGCTTGCCCTGAGCTTGTCGAAGGGCCGTTCTTTCTTTCAACGGTGAAGAAGAAGAACGGTGCTTCGACAAGCTCAGCACAAACGGGTTTAGAGATGACGCGAATTTAACGCACGATGCTCTAAATGTCCTCTCCGAGCTGCTCGCGCCAGGCCTTCGCTTGTTTCGGCTCGCCGGGGGCGTTCGATGGAACCGGCCCGCGCGACGCCTCGAACGCTTCGTGCAGGGCGAACGGCTGGAGGCCGAGCTGATCCCGCATCCGATCGATTTCCTGACCGCGGTCGCACAGGTCGGTCACGACGGGCGCCCATTTCTCACGGGTCCAGCGGTCCTGATTGTGCCCGAACAGGCCCCATGATCCTGCCGCGACCTTGCGTAGCGCTTCGATCAGCACGAGCCGGTACTCGGCTTCCAGCTCTTCGCGGCGCCCATCGAGGCGTGCAAGGCGGTCCGCCCGACTCACCGGAAGGGCAGATATCCGCGTGCTCCCAGCTCGCGCTCCAGCGTGGCTGCGTCCTTGAACACATGCCCGGCAATCCCGACCGATTCGCTGCCCGCGATGTTCTTCGCAACATCGTCGATGAACAGCGCGCCCGCGGGGTCGATGCCGAATCGCTCGATCGCGAGGGTGTAGATCGCGGGGTCGGGCTTCATCAGCTTCTCGGTACCCGAGACGATGATGCCCCGGAAGCGGTCGAACACCGGCTGGGTCGGGCGGAAGGCTTCCCAGAAGTCATGGCCGAAATTGGTGATCGCGAAGAGCGGCACGCCCGCGGCGTCGAGTCGTTCGACGAGTTCGAGGCTGCCCGGCACGGGACCCGGGATCGTCTCGTTGAAGCGCGTCGCATAGGCGTCGATCAGCGCGCCATGATCGGGGAATTCGGCTTTCAGTTCGGGAAGCATCTCGGCGAGCGGGCGGCCGGCGTCGTGCTGGAAATGCCACTGCGGCGTCACGACATGGGTGACGAACCATTCGAGCTCGCCTTCGTCGGCGATCAGCTTTGCGAACAGGAAGCGCAGGTCCCAGTCGAAGAGGACACGCCCGACATCGAAGATCACGCAGCGGTCGATCATTTCGCCTCCGGGTACGCGAAAGCGCCGCCGGAAGGGTCCGACGGCGTTACGCTGTTCAGCAAAAGCAAACGGGGCGGAAACGCCCCGCGCAAGGGCATCAGCCCTGGCGCGCCTTGAAACGGCGGTTGGTCTTGTTGATCACATAGGTCCGGCCGCGACGGCGGATCACGCGGTTGTCCCGGTGGCGGTCCTTCAGCGACTTCAGGCTGTTGCGAATCTTCATGGTTCTTGTCCGATAAACTTGGCGTTGCACGCGAAGCGGCGCAACTATGGCGAAGCAGCCCGAAAGTCAACGGGGGTTGGGGGCAAAACATCGCCGCGTACGCGGCGGGGGACCTATCAGGCCGCGCCGCGCCGTTCGACCAGCGCGCGTTCCCACGCCAGCGCGTGGGCGACGATCGTGTCGAGGTCGGCATAGCGCGGCTGCCAGCCGAAGGCGGCGCGAATCGCGCCATTGTCGGCGACGAGCGCGTCGGGGTCGCCCGCGCGGCGGGGCCCCATGCGCCGCTCGATCGGGCGATTCGTCGCCTTGTCGACCGCGTCGAGCACTTCGAGCACCGAAAAGCCGCGGGCATAGCCGCAGTTGAGCCTGTGGCTGGTGGCCGGGTCGGCGATCAGCGCGTCGAGCGCGAGCAGATGCGCCGCGGCAAGGTCGCTGACATGGATATAGTCGCGCACCCCGGTGCCGTCGGGGGTGTCGAAGTCGGTGCCGAAGACGTCGACATGGCTGCGCTGGCCCAGCGCGGCCTCGACCGCAACCTTGATCAGATGCGTGGCGCCCGCGGTCGACTGGCCGCTGCGCGCCGCGGGGTCGGCGCCCGCGACGTTGAAATAGCGCAGCGCGCAATAGTTGAAATCGTGCGCCGCTGCGACGTCGGCCAGCATCGCCTCGGTCATCAGCTTCGACATGCCATAGGGGTTGATTGGCCGCTGCGGCGCGTCCTCGCGCACCGGCACGCTGTCGGGAATGCCATAGGTGGCGGCTGTTGAGGAGAAGATGAAGTGGCGCACTCCCGATGCGACGGCGCTGGCGATCAGCGACCGGCTGCGCGCGCTGTTGTTGTCATAATATTTGAGCGGGTCGGCGACCGATTCGGGCACCACGACCGACCCCGCGAAATGCATGATCGCGCCCACCCCCTGTTCGGCGACGATGCGCGCGACGAGCGCGGCGTCGGCGATATCGCCCTCGTAGAAGGCCGCGCCGGCGGGCACCGCCCAGCGAAAGCCCGTGACGAGATTGTCGAGCACGGCCACCCGCCAGCCGGCATCGAGCAGCGCGAGCACCGCATGGCTGCCGATATAGCCGGCGCCGCCGGTGACGAGGATGGTGAAGGGATGGGGCGGGGAGGTTTCGGTCACGGGGGCGCGGCTCCTTTGCGCGGAAAAACTAGGCGCGGCGTGGTTAGCAATCGGTTAGCGGGGGTCCGGTCCGCCCCCGGGCTCGGCGGATGTTCATCCCGCGAGCGCCTTCTGCCGGCGCCGCTGCACCGACGAGCCATACCCCATCGCCTCGCGATATTTGACCACGGTGCGGCGCGCGATGTCGTGGCCTTCGGCGGACAATTTCTGGGCGATCGTCTCGTCGGACAGGATCGCCTTGGCGTCCTCGGCCTCGATCATCGCCTTGATCCGGCTCTTGACCGCCTCGGCCGACACCGCGCCGTCGCCTTCGGTTGCCGAGATACCCGACGAAAAGAAATATTTGAGTTCGAACAGCCCGCGCGCGCAGCTCAGATATTTGTTGCTGGTCACGCGGCTGACGGTCGATTCGTGCATGCCGATGTCCTCGGCGACCTGGCGCAGCGTCAGCGGGCGCATGTGCGACACGCCGTGGAGGAAGAAGCCCTCCTGCTGCTTGACGATCGCGCTTGCGACCTTGACGATCGTGCGCTGGCGCTGGTCGAGCGCGCGCACGAGCCAGTTGGCGCCCGCGAGCTGTTCGGAGAGCCACGCCTTGCTCTTTGCGGCCGCGCCCTGCGTCAGTTCGGCGTAATAGCGGCGATTGACGAGCAGGCGCGGCAGGGTTCCGCCGTTGATCTCGACCGCCCAGCCTTCGGCGGTCCGCCGGATGTAGAGATCGGGAACGACCGCCTGCGCGGCGCCGCCGCCGAAGCGCAGCCCGGGCTTGGGGTCGTAGCCGCGCAGCTCGCGGATCATGTCGGCGAGATCCTCGTCGTCGACGCCGCAGATGCGTTTGAGCTGCGGAAAGGCGCCCTTGGCGACGAGATCGAGGTGCGCGATCATCGTCGCCATCGCAGGGTCGTAGCGGTCGGCCTCGCGCGCCTGGATCGCGATGCATTCGGCAAGGTCGCGCCCGCCGACCCCCGAGGGGTCGAAGCCCTGCACGCCGGCGAGCACCGCTTCGACCAGCGCGAGCGGCACCCCGAGCCGCTGCGCGAGGTCGGCGAGGTCGGCGCGCAGATAGCCCGCCTCGTCGATCAGCGCGACGAGCTGTGCCGCGACCATCGCCTCGATCCCGTCGAAGCGTTCGCCGACCTGCGCGAGCAGATGGTCGTGGAGCGTGCCTTCATGGTCCGCGAAACTGTCGAAATCGATGCCGTCGCTATCGCCGCCCGACAGGCCGACGCTGTCGCTCGCGCTGTCGTGGTGGAAGCGTTCCTCGGTGAAGTCGACGTCGAGGTCGTCGCGCGTGCCGCTGTCGGCCGCTAGCGCTTGATCGGCGTCGAGCGACCCGGCCTCGATCGCGGGCGCGTCGCCGGGGGTGTCGTCGGGGCCGGTGTCGCCGTCGGGCGGCGCGGTGTCGAGCAGCGGATTGCCCTCGAGCGCTTCGGCCAGATAGGCGTCGAGCTCGAGGTTCGACAGCGCGAGCAGCTTGATCGCCTGCTGGAGCTGCGGCGTCATCACCAGCGATTGCGACTGGCGGAGATCGAGGCGCGGACCCAACGCCATCAGCGTGTCACCGCATCACAGGGAGAAACCCTCGCCGAGATAGAGGCGCCGCACCTCGGGGTCGGCGACGAGCTCGGCGGGCGATCCCGCGAGCAGCACCTTGCCGTCGTAGATGATGCAGGCGCGATCGACGAGGTCGAGCGTCTCGCGGACATTATGGTCGGTGATCAGCACCCCGATGCCGCGCGTCTTGAGGTCGGCGACGAGGTCGCGGATGTCGCTGATCGACAGCGGGTCGATGCCCGCAAAGGGTTCGTCGAGCAGGATGATCGACGGGTTGGCGGCGAGCGCGCGCGCGATTTCGGCGCGGCGCCGTTCGCCGCCCGACAGCGCCATCGCCGCGGCGCTGCGCAGCCGGGTCAGCCCGAATTCGTCGAGCAGCTCCTCGAGCCGGCGTTCGCGCGCGATCCGGTCGGGTTCGGCGAGTTCGAGCACCGCGCCGATATTCTGTTCGACCGTCATGCCGCGAAAGATCGAGGTTTCCTGGGGCAGGTAGCCGAGGCCGAGGATTGCGCGGCGGTACATCGGCAGCGCGGTGATGTCGGCGCCGTCGAGCATGATGCGCCCGGCGTCGGGCTTCACCAGCCCCATGATCGAATAGAAGCAGGTCGTCTTGCCCGCGCCGTTGGGGCCGAGCAGCCCGACGACCTCGCCCTTGCCGACCGACAGCGACACGTCGGAGAGCACGACGCGCTTGTCGTAGCTCTTGGCGATCGAGATGACCGCGAGGCCGTTGCCCGCCGCCGCATCCTGCTGGACGTGCGAGACATGCTCGGCGACGCCGTGGTCGCCGGGGGCGGGGGGCGTGGCCAGATTGGTTTCGTCGGTCATGCGCGGTGGATTAACCGAGGAGCGGCGGTAGCGTCAATCTGGCAAGATTTTTGCAGGGTGGAATTGCGGCGGACGGCGATCTGATCCCTCTGGTTGCGCGCCATCGGGGGGGATTCCCAACGCCGGCGCCGGCACTCAATGACCGACCGTTTCGCCGCGCACGACCCCCGACAGCGCGAGCTGTTCGTCGATCGCCGCCATCAGCCGCGCGAGCGCCGCCTCGTCCTTCGCCTCGGCGCGGGCGACGAGCACGTCCTGGGTGTTCGACGCGCGAAGCAGCCACCAGCCGTCGTCGGTGAGCACGCGTGCGCCGTCGGTGCGGTCGACGCGGGCCCCGGCTTCGGAGAGGCGCGCGAGAACTTCGTCCACAATGGCGAATTTCCGGACCTCGTCGACCTGAAAACGCAGCTCGGGGGTGTTGACCATCGGCGCCATCGCACCGCGCAGGTCGGTGACGCTCGCTCCCAGCTTGGTGGCCGCCTCGATCAGCCGCACCGCGGCATAGGGCGCGTCGTCATAGCCGTAATAGCGGTCGGCGAAGAAGATATGCCCGCTCATCTCGCCCGCGAGCGGAGAGCCGGTTTCCTTCATCTTGGCCTTGATCAGGCTGTGCCCGGTCTTCCACATCAAGGGCTGCCCGCCGAGTTCTGCGACGCGGTCGAACAGCGCCTGGCTCGCCTTCACGTCGGCGATCACCGTCGCGCCCGGGCGGTCGGCGAGCACCGCGGCGGCGTAGATCTGGAGCAGCTGGTCGCCCCAGATCACCCGGCCCTCACCGTCGATCGCGCCGATGCGGTCGCCGTCTCCATCGAAAGCGACGCCGAAATCGAGGTTCCTCTCGGCGACGAGCCCCCGCAGGTCGGCCAGATTCTTCTCTTCGGTCGGATCGGGATGGTGGTTCGGAAAATGGCCGTCGATGTCGGTGTAGAGAAGGAAATGCTCGCCGGGCAGCCGCGCGGTGAGCTTTTCGATCACCGTGCCCGCGGCGCCGTTGCCGGCGTCCCAGCCGATGCGGTACGCGCCGCCGGCGAAACCCTCGACCAGCCGGTCGACATAGGCGTCGACGATGTCGATGTTCTCCGACGATCCCTCGCCGCTTTCCCAGTCACCCGCCGCGGCCATGGCGCCGATGCCCGCGATGTCGGCGCCGTAGAAGGGGCGTCCCTGAAACACCATCTTGAAGCCGTTGTAATCGGGGGGATTGTGGCTGCCGGTTATCTGTATGCCGCCGTCGACCTCTTCGGTTGACGCGGCGTAATAGAGCATCGGGGTCGGGCCGAGCCCGACGTTGAGTGCGTCGACGCCCGCGGCGTTGATCCCTTCGATCAGCGCGTCGGCGAGCCTCGGTGACGAGAGGCGCCCGTCGTAGCCGACCGCGATGCGGCGCCCGCCGGCGCGCGCGATCAGCGTCGCGAAGCTGCGCCCGATGGCGTAGGCGTCGGTCGCCGACAGCGTGTCGCCGACGACGCCGCGAATGTCATATTCGCGCAGCATCGTCGGGTGGAAGGCATGCGTCGTGATCGGGGTCATGCTCGGCTCTCGCTTTGGTTTCGGGAAAGGGGAGAAGGATCAGGCCGCGGCGAACAGGTCGCCGTCGGGGTGCAGCCGTTCGCGCGCGGGCAGGTTGAGTCCCGCCATCGCTTCGCGCAATTCCTGCCGCGCGACGACATGGCCCATTCCCATGCCGCCGAGATGCGCCTTGTCGAGCAGGGTGAGCCCGGCCGGGAAGAGTTCGCGGTAGATGACGCGCTCGCCGAGCCCCGGAATGACGCGGAAACCGACGCGGCGTGACAGCTGGTTCAGCGCCTCGCCGACGCGGCGCATATTGTGCGCGTCGACGTGCTGGAGGCGGTTGCGCAGGATGATCCAGTCGATCGTCCGCCCGTCGCTCTTGGCGCGCGCCTTGCGCGTGTCCCAGATCAGCTCCGAATAGAAGCTGGGGCGGGTGACCTGAAAGCTTTCGGGATCGACCTGGCCGATCAGGTCGAAGTCGATGAAGCTGTCGTTGATCGGGGTGACCAGCGTGTCGGCGCTGGTCGCCATGTGGCGTGCGAAGACGTCGTCGCGGCCGGGCGTGTCGGCGATGAAATAGTCGGCGCCCGCGCTCAGCCGCGCGACCTGTGCGTCGAGTTCCTCGATCGTCGACCCTTCGAACACCTCGAAGCGCGGGATCGGCAACGCTATCTCGCGCCGTTTCATCGTGTTGGTGCGGTTTTCGAGATAGCGGTGAAAGGTGCGCTGGCGCGGGTCGAGATCGAGCCCCGCGACCCGCCAGCCCTGGCTCGCCAGCGCCACGGCGAAATGCACGGCGCAGGTCGATTTGCCCGTCCCGCCCTTTTCATTGGCAAAGATGATGCGGTGCGGCGCGGGCATCGGCACGGGGGTCGTCATGGGCGTTGCGATTTTCCTGTCGGCGCGGCATGGCTGCCGCGTGGGGTGGCGTTGGCGTCGCCAATATCGGAGGGCAGGCGAGCGTGCAAATCATCCGTGACATCGCCATGCTGCATCGTGCCGTTACGGCACTGAAAGCGGACGGCAAGGCCGTGGCGCTGGTTCCGACGATGGGCGCGCTGCACGACGGGCACCTGTCGCTGGTCCGCATGGGCAAGCGCGTCGCCGACCATGTCGTCGTGTCGATTTTCGTCAATCCGACCCAGTTCGGGCCGAACGAGGATTTCGCCGCCTATCCGCGCGACGAGGCGCGCGACGCGGCGCTGCTCGCGCAGGAAGGCGTCAGCCTGCTCTGGGCACCCGATGTGGCGACCATGTATCCCGCGGGCCACGGCACGCATGTCGAGGTCGCCGAACTCGGTGCCGACTATTGCGGCGCGGCACGGCCGGGGCATTTCGACGGCGTCGCGACCGTGGTCGCCAAATTGTTCAACCAGGTGCGCCCCGACATCGCGATCTTTGGCGAGAAGGACTGGCAGCAGCTCGCGATCATCCGTCGCATGGCGCGCGACCTCGATTTCGGGCTCGATATCTTGGGCGCGCCGATCGCACGCGACGCCGACGGACTCGCGCTGTCGTCGCGCAACGCCTATCTTTCGCCCGAGCAGCGCGCGGCGGCGACCGCCTTTCCGGCGGCGCTCAAGGCCGCCGCGGCGGCGATCGCGGGCGGCGCCGACGTCGCGCAGAGCCTCGCCGCGGCCGAGGCGGCGATCCTCGCAGGCGGGTTCGACAGCATCGATTATGTCGCGCTGGCCGATGCCGCCAGCCTCGAGCGGCTCCCCGCCTTTCGCGCCCCGGCACGGCTGCTGGCGGCCGCGCGGATCGGCAAGACGCGGCTGATCGACAATCACCCGGTGGGGTGACGGAAGGATAAATATCCGTTTTTACGATATTTTTTCGGTTATCCCCGAAAAAATGCATTTGTCGTTAACGTTTTGTTGACCATGATCCGCAAGGTTCGGTCCCGAGGTCTCCATGTGGGGTGGAGGCGACAGGGGGTTATCATGGCGAACAGTCTGAAGTCCGCACAGTTTCTGATCGAAAGCCGGCTGCTCGATGCCGCACGCGGCGACGCCAATGCCTATTTCGATCTCGGCATCGCTTTCTCGACCGGCAGCGGCGGGGTCGATGTCGATCTGATCCAGGCGCATAAATGGTTCAACCTCGCGGCGCTCGGCGGCAATCGCGAAGGCCAGCAATGCCGCGCCGACCTGTCCGACGAGATGAGCCGCGACGAGATCGCCGAAGCGCAGCGCCAGGCGCGCGCCTGGCTCGACGAGACCGCCCGCCGCCCGGCGGCACGGCGCTTCGCGGCCTGAAATTTCGCACAAAGACACAAAGACACGAAGAGGTTGGCTTGGGCCGTCAGGCCCCCTGCTTCTCCCGAGTTGAGGGAGAGGGCCGCATCGCAGCCGCCGCGGCATCTTCGTGCCTTGATGCGAACCAAATTCCCGCCGGTCGCGCTAATCCGCTCGCCTGAATGGCAGATGCCCTTCTAGCCATTCCATTTCGGCTTCCTCGGCGCGGCGTTCCGTTTCCAGATAATCGGCGACCGCGCGCCGAAATCCCGGATCGGCGATAAAATGCGCCGACCAGGTGGCGACGGGCCCATAGCCCCGCGCGAGCTTGTGGCCGCCCTGCGCCCCCGCTTCGACCCGCGCCAGCCCGCGTTCGATCGCAATGTCGATCGCGCGATAATAGCAAAGCTCGAAATGGAGATAGGGGATGTCGGCGAGGCAGCCCCAGTAGCGGCCGTAGAGCGTGTCGGCGCCGACGAAATGCATCGCCCCCGCGACCGCGCGGCCATCGCCGTCATAGGCAAGGACGAGGATGATGTCGTCGGCCATCGACGCGCCCATCAGGTCGAACGCCTCGCGCGTCAGATAGGGCTGCCCCCATTTGCGTGCGCCGGTGTCCTGATAGAAAAGCCACATCGCGTCCCAATGGTCGGGCCCGATCGCGGCGCCGGTCACTTGCTCGATGCGCAGGCCCTCGACCGCGCGCGCGCGTTCCTTGCGGAGCTGCTTGCGCTTGGCGGCGTTGAGCGTTGCGAGGAAATCGTCGAAGCCTGCATAGCCCGCATTGGCGAAATGGAACTGGATGTCGCGGCGCAGCAGCCAGCCCGCGCTTTCGAACAGCGGCAGCTGCGCCGGATCGACGAAGGTCGTGTGCGCCGACGACAGCCCGTTCTGGCGCACCACCGCTTCGGCGGCACGGATCAGCAGCGCGGCGTCGGCATCGCCGTGCGCGAGCAGTCGCGGCCCCGGCACCGGGGTGAAGGGCACCGCGATTTGCAGCTTGGGATAATAGTCGCCGCCCGCGCGCGTCCACGCATCGGCCCACGCGTGGTCGAAGACATATTCGCCTTGGCTGTGCGCCTTGAGATAGGCGGGCGCCGCGGCGACGAGCGCGCCGGCGTCATCCTCGACCAGCAGGGGCGCGGGTTGCCAGCCGGTGCCCGCCCCGACGCTGCCCGATTGCTCGAGCAGCGACAGGAAGGCGTGGCCGACGAACGGGTTGCCCCCGCCGGCGAGCGCGTCCCACGCACCGGCATCGAGACCGGCGATGCCGGTGCCGAGCGAGATTGTCCGTGGGGGCGGGTCGGCCTCGGCCATGCGGTCCTTACGCCGGACGCACCGCGACGATCGCGTCGACTTCGACCGCGGCGCCGAGCGGCAGCACCGCGACGCCGACCGCGCTGCGGGCATGGCGCCCCGCGTCGCCGAACAGCGCTTCCATCAGCTCCGACGCGCCGTTGGCGACCTTGGGCTGCGCGGTGAAATCGGGGCTGCTGCTGACGTAGACGCCGAGCTTGACGATCCTTTCGACGCGCGACCAGTCGCCGCCGACCGCCTGGCCGATCTGCGCCGTCAGCATGACCGCGCACAGGCGCGCGGCGTCATAGCCCGCCGCTTCGTCGAGGTCGGTGCCGAGCCGGCCGGTGACCAGCGCCCCGTCGCGAAAGGGGAGCTGTCCGCTGATGTGCAGCAGGCCGCCGTGCTCGACGACGGGCACATAGGCGGCGACCGGCGCGGCGGGCTGGGGCAGGGTGAGGCCGAGGTCGGCGAGTTTGGCGGCGATATCCATGGGCATGTTCCTTATCACTGTTCGGGAGCGGGAGCGGCGACATTTTCGGCAAGGCGCGCGAGGATCCAGTCGCGCGCCGCCGCCCATTCGTCGATGCGCGCGTGCGCATGGCGGGCGGGGGCGATCTTGCCGGCGATCGCGGGTTCGCCGACGAGGTGGAGACGCCACACGTCGGGGGCCTCGATCGCGACCGAATGATGATGGTTGGCAAGGTCGTCGATGAACAGCGCGATCGACGGCCGATATTCCTCGACCAGACGGCGCACCGGTTCGCCCTTGCCGCCACGGCTGCCGATCACCGGGGCATGAAAGCCGTGCGCCGCGAGCTGGTCGATCCGGCCCTGCTGATGTTCGGGGCCGACGTTGGTGAGAACGACGATGTCGGCCTGTTCGGCAATCGCCGCCATCGCCGCGAGCGCGCCGGGGATCGGATATTGCCGCCCCATCTCGGCGCGGAAAAATCCGTCGAGCAGCGGCCAGACCTCGCTCGCCTCGAGCGGGGTACCGCATTCCTTGCGCTTCAGCGCGTTGGCGAAGCTCGCGTCCTCCATGCGGAACAGCACGCCATGTTCGGCGTCGCACCACTGGGCGAAGGGCACGACCATGTGCAGCAGCACCTCGTCGCAATCGGTGATGACGAGCGGGCGGGTCATGGGGCGGTCCTTTCGTGGCCTTCGAGCCGGTGCGCGGCGGCGGCCAGCGTTTCGGGTTTGATATCGAGCGCGTCGGCGCACGCGACAAGGTCGGGTTCGTGCGCAGCGAGAAAGGCGAGAATCGCGGCAAGCGTCGCGCGGTCGCCGAGCCCGGCGCGCAGCGTCTCGGGGCTCAGCCCGGTCGTGCCGAGCAGCCGCTCGGCGCGCGGTTCGTCGGTCAATATCCAGCCCAGCGCGTTCAGCGCCAGCGCTTCGTCCGCATCATGCAAGACCAGTCGTCCTTCGTCGGGAGGGCAATTGTATCGTCGCGCCGATTCGCCTAAACCGGCCGCCGACGCAAGGTGGGGAAGCGAATAATCATGGGCAAGACCGTCCTGGTCGTCGAGGATAACGAACTCAACCTCCGCCTCTTCTGCGACCTTCTCAACGCCCATGGCTATAGCGCGCACCCGGTGCGCGACGGGCGCGACGCGCTGGCGAAGGCGCGCGAGCTGGCGCCCGACCTGATCATCATGGATATCCAGCTGCCGCACGTCAGCGGGCTCGAACTGATCGGCCAGATGAAGGCCGACCTGACGCTGCGCGCGGTGCCGATCATGGCGGTGACCGCCTACGCCGGCAAGGGCGACGAGGAACAGATCCGCGCCGCGGGTGCCGAGGCCTATGTCTCGAAACCGATTTCGGTGATCAAGTTCATCGAGAGCGTCGGGGCGTTCGCCTGACGCGCGGCGCCGTGCGTCAGAAGCTCAGCTCGTCGTAGATTTTCGACAGGTCGTGGCCCCACGGCCCCTCGTAGCGGTCGAGCAGGTCGTGCGCGGGCGATTTGCCGTTCTTGGCGATGCGGCGGAGCGGTTCGAGGAAGCCGACCTCGCTGTCGCCCATCGAATTGACCTCGCCGCGTGCGGCAAGGCCCGCCGCCGCGATGTCGAGCACGCGGTGCGCAAGCTCGCCGACGGTGCCGCCGCCGGGCGCGGGCGCGTCGAGGCCTTCGCTCGGTACCGCGTCGCGCAGCGCCTGCTGCTCGTCGATGTTCCAGCCCTTGACCAGATCCCAGGCGGCGTCGAGCGCGCCCTGATCGTAGAGCAGTCCGACCCACAGGGCGGGCAGCGCGCAGATGCGGTTCCACGGGCCGCCGTCGGCGCCGCGCATTTCGAGAAAGCTCTTCAAACGCACTTCGGGGAAGGCGGTCGAGAGATGGTCGTTCCAGTCGGAGAGGCGCGGGAGTTCGCCGGGCAGCGCGGGGAGTTCGCCCTTCAGGAAGTCGCGGAAGCTCTGCCCCGCGGCGTCGATATATTTGCCGTCGCGGAAGACGAAATACATCGGCACGTCGAGCATATAGTCGACATAGCGCTCGTAGCCGAAGCCGTCTTCGAACACGAAGGGCAGCATGCCGGTGCGTGCGGGGTCGGTGTCGGTCCAGATGTGGCTACGGTACGACATATAGCCGTTGGGCTTGCCCTCGGTGAAGGGAGACGAAGCGAAGAGCGCGGTCGCGAGCGGCTGCAGCGCGAGGCTGACCCGAAATTTCTGCACCATGTCGGCCTCGCTCGCATAGTCGAGGTTGGTCTGGATCGTGCAGGTGCGCAGCATCATGTCGAGCCCCATGCTGCCGACGCGCGGCATATGTTCGAGCATGATCTTGTAGCGGCCCTTGGGCATGACGGGCAGTTCGGCGCGGGTCTTGTCGGGCCACATGCCGAGGCCGAGGAAGCCGAGCCCGAGTTCGGCGCCGACCTCTTTCACCTGTTTGAGGTGACGGCCGGTCTCGGCGCAGGTCTGGTGCAGATTTTCGAGCGGCGCGCCCGACAGTTCGAGCTGGCCGGCGGGTTCGAGGCTGACGGTGCCGTCGCTGCCCGCGAGCGCGATGACCTTGCCGCCCTCGATCACCGGCTCCCAGCCGAAGCGTGTGAGCGCCATCAAGAGGTCGTGGATGCCGCCGGGCTCGTCGTAGGAGGGGGCGCGATGATCGGCGGTGCGATAGACGAATTTCTCGTGCTCGGTGCCGATGCGCCAGCGTTCTTTGGGCTTCTCGCCCTTGGCCATGGGGACCGCGAGCTGGTCGCGGCTTTCGATGATGGGATCGTTTTGATCTGAAACCGTCCGCGTGCTCATGCCCGGGAATTAGGGTGCCGCGCGAAAAATGCAATCGGGCGAAACGCGGTTGACCACGGATTAACCTTTCCGTGGCATTCGAACCGCATGACGAGGGACCAGACCGTCCCGCGGACCGGTGGGTGGCGGGACGCGGACTGGCCGGCGTGCGCATGGCTTGGCGCGCGCCTTTTCCGCCCCATTCTGGCATGCCTGCTGCTGGCGGCCGCGATGCTGCTCGGCGCCGCGCCGGCGCACGCGCAAAGCTGCGCGGCCGCGACGGGTCAAGGCACCGCGCCTGCTGGGTGGGAGACCTATTGCTGGCTCAATCTCTCGGGCTACAACGACACGACCGCGCGCAGTGCGGCGGGGCAGAATATGAGCTTCACGCTCACCGACGGGTCGGTGCTCAGTTTCAACCTGCGCGTGACGCCGACCTCGGGAAGCGCGTTCAGCGCGGTCGCGGCACCCTCTTGGAGCGGCGCGGCGGTCGGCAATTCGGCCTTTCTCGGCATTCCCGGGCGCCCGGTCCTCTATTCGACCGCCGCCGGAACGCGCACGATCACGATCAGCGGCATCGCGGTGACGCCGCCGGCGGGCGCTTCCTCTTCGGTCTACAGCTTCGTCGTCGCCGATGCTGAATCGTCGAACGAGGGCGAATCGCTCGTCTTTTCGACCAACGGCGGCGCGTGGCAGCTGCTCGATCAGGTGCCGCCGACGAGCGGGACGAGCTATCCGTCGCGATCGGGGGTCGGCACGTCGACCTTCACCGTCACCGGCGCCACGGGCACGGTGGGCGCCTATATCGTCGGGTCGAACAGCCCGACGACGGTGACCGCGCAGGTCACCTCGGGCGGCCTGCAAGGGGTGATGTTCGCGGTGCGCTTTGCGTCGATCCGCCTGTCGAAACAGATCGTCGGTGCGCGCGTCGATGCGAGCGACCAGTTCCTGTTCCGCGTCCGCACGACCGGATCGGCGAGCGACCTCGCGCAGGGGGTGACGAGCGGGACGGGCAACGGTCCCTTCGCCGCGGCGCCGGTCAGCCTCGCTTCGAGCCTGTCGGTCACGCTGAGCGAGGAGATGGCGACGGGCAGCGCGAGCGCGCTGTCGCGCTATCGCTCGACGCTGAGCTGCACCAACGGCAATTCCGGGTCATCAACGATGCTGCCATCGGGGGTGCAGACAACCTCCTACGCCCTGCCCCCGCTCCAGTTCGGCGACGCGATCGCCTGTACCTTCACCAACATCGCCTATCCGCACCTTCAGCTGCGCAAGGCGCTCGGCAGCGGCGGGCGGCGCTATGCGGGCGACCAGTTCGCGGTGCGCATTCTCGACGGCACGACGGTCGTGGCGACATCGACCACCAGCGGTACCGGGACGACGGTGACGGGGGGCGATACCGGGCTGGTGCAACTCGCGGCGAGCACCGCCTATGCGCTCGACGAGGCAGCGGCGGGGACGAGCGACCTCATCCGCTACGATGCAACGATGGCGTGCAGCAACGGCTGGAGCGGGTCGACGACGACGCTGCCCGGCGCCGCGCCGGGGACGATCACGCTCCAGATGGGCGACATCGTCAGCTGCACGATCACCAATGTCCGCACCACGGGCGGCGAGCTGGCGATCGCCAAAAGTTCGGCGCCGGTGTCCGATCCGGTGAACGGCGCCGTCAATCCTAAGCTGATTCCCGGCGCGATCGTCGAATATGCGATCACCGTCACCAGCATCGGCACGGGATCGAACAGCAACCGCGCGAACAATATCATCCTTGCCGACCCGCTGCCGCCCGGCGTTGCATTCCAGGTCGGGTCGGTGAGTTTCGCCAACGGATCGCCGACCAGCGGGCTGAGCTTCGGCAGCGCCAATGTGAGCTATTCGAACCAGCCCGGCGGTGGCGCGCCATATAGCTACACCCCCACGGGGAGCTACGATCCCGCGGTGACCGGGCTGCGGATCGCGCCGTCGGGCAATATGAGCCACGCGACGAGCGCGACGAGTCAGCCGAGTTTCACGATCCGTTTCCGCGCGCGCGTCGAATAGGCGCTTTCGGGACATCGGGCCGGGCCATCAGGCGGCGGGCGACCAGTCGCCGTGGCGCGCCATCCAGATGCCGGTCGCGGCGATCGCGGCGGTTTCGGCGCGCAGGATGCGCGGCCCGAGCGTCATGCGCCGCATCGCGGCGTGCGCCAGCAGCGCTTCGCGCTCGCGCGGCGTGAAGCCGCCCTCGGGGCCGGTCAGGATCGCGGCGGGGGCCGGCGCGTCGAGGTCGGCGAGCGGCATGCCGCCCGCCTCGTCGGCGAAGAGGAGCGCGCGGTCGGCGGGCCAGTCCGCGAGCAGCGCGGGCAATTTGACCGGGTCGGCCAGCGTGGGAAGCGCGGTGCGGCCGCATTGTTCGCACGCCTCGACGATCTGCGCGTGGAGGCGCTCCTGCTTGACGCGCTCGACGATCGTGCGTTCGGTGATCACCGGCTGGAGCCGCGCGACGCCCAGCTCGGTCGCCTTTTCGATGATCCAGTCGAGCCGCGCTTTCTTCACCGGCGCGAAGCAGAGCCAGAGGTCGGGCACGCTCTCGCGGTCGCGCATGTGGCGCTCGATACGCAGCGTCAGCGCGCGCTTGCCCGCGTCGGCGATGGTTGCGAGCCATTCGCCGCTGCGGTCGTCGAAGAGCAGCAGCGGATCGCCTGCCTTCATCCGCATGACGTTGAGCAGATAATGTGCGGCGGGGCCGTCGACGACCGGCGCGGCATCGGGCGCCAGCGGCGTGTCGAGGAAGAGGCGGGGGGTGCTGGCGGGTGGCCAGGCGGGGGTGGCGGGCATGACGAAGCGATAGCAGAGTGCGACAAAATGCACAGCCCGCGCCGCCGCGCGACGATTGCGTCCCGAATCGGGTCAGAAGCCCGCCCCGTCGCCCCTCCCGCCGCCCCGCGATTAGCCATTTGGTAAGCAGTTCCATCCTAGGTGCAGCATACCAGCCACGTATCTGTTGGGGCGATGTGGCGGTCGAAGAGGGGTTGTGACCATGCGAGGGACCTTTCGCCGTATCCTGAACGGTTTCCGGAAGCTACTGCGCGACCAGCGCGGCAACGCGATGATGCTGACTGCCGCGGCGATCGTCCCGGTGATCGGGATCGTCGGGTCGGGGATCGATATCGGCCGCGCCTATATGGCGCAGCTCCGCCTGCAGCAGGCGTGCGACGCGGGCGTGCTCGCGGGACGCCGCGCGATGGCGGCGGGCGGCTATACCGACGCGGCAAGGGCCGAAGCGAACAAGATGTTCGCCTTCAACTTTCCGACCGAAACCTATGGCAGCACCGACATCAGTTTCACCTCGCAGCCGCTGGGTACCGCCGACGTGTCGGGCGCCGCGAGCGCGACGCTGCCGACCGTGCTCATGTACATCTTCGGCAACAGGGAGTTCGACCTCGCGGTGACCTGCACCGCCAAGCTCGAAATCTCGAACGTCGACGTCATGCTCGTGCTCGACGTGACGGGGTCGATGGCGCGCGCGAACGGGTCCGATACGGTCACCAAGATCGCGGGCCTGCGCAGCGCCTCGATGGACTTTTTCGACACGCTGACCAACGCCGACATCGGCGACGGCCAGCTGCGCTTCGGCGTCGTCCCCTACAGCTCGACGGTCAATGTCGGGCAGATCCTGCTCGATGCCGACCCCGACTGGCTGGCCGACGAGGTCACGCTGCCGTCGCGCACGCCCAATTTCAAGATCACCTTCGGCAATGCGTCGAGCGAGGTCAGCGACACCTATACTGACGGCACCACGTCGTCGGGGACGTGGAACAATGGTTCGAACGTCAATACCAGTTTCTGTACCAACGCTTCGGCCCCGCCGCCCGACACGACCCCGACGACGAGCGGCACGCCGACGCGCAACCAGACCGCGCAGTTCACCGACGGCGACGGCAACCGCATCACGACCTATGATGCCAGCCAGAAATATACCTATTACAACTATCGCTACGTCACGTCGGGCAAGAACTGCAAATTGCAGCAGCGCACGATGACCTTCACGCGCACCTACACCGAAACGGTGACCGAACAGCCGATCCAGACGTTCCAGAATTACACCTACCAGAACCGTTCGTTCGACGTCACCGGGCTGAAATCGGGCTCGCCGCTGGTGACCAACACCGGCACCAATGGCGCCAACGTGTCGGTCAACTGGAACGGTTGCATCGTCGAACGTGCGACGACCCCCTTCGGGCCGACGACGACCGCCCCCGACGAAGCCTATGATATGGACATCGACATGGTGCCCGACGACAATGACGACAGCAGCAAATGGCTGATGTTCTTGTCCGAAGTGTCTTTCGGCCGCTCGTCGGCAACCGATTCGACGAGCACGACGAACAGCTCGAGCTTCGCGGCGCGCTCGTCGAGCAGCGACTATGGTGCCTGCCCGGTCGCGGCGATGAAACTCAAGAAGGTCAGCAAGACCGACCGGGCCGACTTCGAACGCTACATCAACGCGCTGCAGCCCAAGGGCTATACCTATCACGACGCCGGCATGGCGTGGGGGGCGCGCCTGATCTCGCCGACCGGGTTGTTCAAGAGCGAAAATGCGACCGCGACGAACAACCGTCCGATCAGCCGCCACATCCTGTTCATGACCGACGGCGACATGACCGCGCCGCGCGACAATCTGTCGCACCAGGGCGTCGAGCAGGTGATGAAGCGTATCGGTGCGACGAGCAACGATGATGCGGTCGCGCGCCACAACAACCGCTTCGTCCAGCTGTGCCGCCGCGCGCAGCGGCTGGGCATCACTATCTGGGTCGTGTCCTTCGGGGTTGGGACCAACACCTATCTCGACAACTGCGCCTCGTCGGGCAAGGCGTATGAATCGGACGATTCCGAGGAACTCAACGACAATTTCCAGGCGATCGCGCGGCAGATTTCGAAGCTGAGGCTGTCGCAGTGACGCGCCGGCATGCCCTGCTGCGGCGCCTGCGCCGCGACACCCGCGGCGTGGCGCTGGTCGAGTTCGCGCTCACCGCGCCGGTCTTCCTCCTCATCCTGATGGGGATCTTCGACTTCTGCTGGCAGATGTACGCGCAGCAGGTGCTGCAGGGCGCGGTGAGCAAGGCGGGTCGCGATTCGACGCTCGAGCTTTATGTGAGCAACCAGAGCGCGCTCGACACGCTCGTGCGCGACCAGGTGAAGCGCGTGTTCAAGGACGCCGAGGTCAAGTTCGAGCGCAAGACCTATGACAGTTTCGACCAGGTCGGCATGGAAGAACGCTACACCGACGCCAACAAGAACGGCAAATACGACCTCGGCGAATGTTTCGAGGACGTCAATCGCAGCGGGTCGTGGGAGGCCGACCGCGGCCGCACCGGGAACGGCGGCGCCGACGACGTCGTGCTCTATACCGCGTCGATGGAGTTCGATCGCATCCTGCCGGTGTGGCGGATGCTGGGGCAGGACGAGAAGACGACGCTTCGCTCGTCGACCGTGCTGCGCAACCAGCCCTATGCCACGGGCACCGACTCGATCCCGGATCCGTGCACATGAGCCGCCCTATCCGCCTGTTGTGCCGCACGCGCCGCGTGGCGCGGCGCCTTTTGCGCGACGTCCGCGCGGTGGTGATGATCGAGATGGCCTTTGCCATTCCGTTGCTCGTGCTGATCGGTTTCGCGGGGCTGGAGATCGCCAATCTCACGCTGATGAACACGCGCGTCAGCCAGATGGGACTGGCCGCGGCCGACAATGCCTCGCGCATCGCCGCGGGCAGCAGCCTCGCGCTGCCGCAGGTCCGCGAGACCGATATCAACGAGGTGCTTGCCGGGGTCGACAAGCAGGGCGGTAACATGGATTTCAAGGCGCATGGCCGGATCATCCTGTCGAGCCTCGAGCGGAACAGCGATGGCGGGCAATGGATCCACTGGCAGCGCTGCTATGGTGACCTCAAGGAAAGCTCGGCCTATGGCGTCGAGGGCACCGGCGCGACCGGCAAGGATTTCCCGGGCATGGGCAAGGAAGGCCAGGAGGTGCAGGCGGCGGCGGGCAGCTCGGTGATGTTCGTCGAGATCGTCTATGAATATCAGCCGATGCTCTATGGCAAATGGCTGGGCAAGCGGACGATCCGCTCGACCGCGGCGTTCAACGTGCGCGAGACGCGCGACATGACGCAGGTCTACGGGCCCGGCACCAAGGCGAGCTGCACCTGACCGGCGCGCGGATGCGCGACCTCCAATCAGCCATTTATCGCGGGCGCTGCGGCTGCTAAGGCGCGCGTGCCGATGACCGCGACCCATCCTCCCGACAGCCAGCATCAGGGGTTCCTCGCCCTGCTTCCCGCCGGAGCGCGACCCTATGCGCTGCTCGCGCGCCTCGACCGGCCGATCGGCTGGTGGCTGCTCTACTGGCCCTGCGCCTGGGCGCTCGCCCTCGCCGGCGGGGCGGTCAGCCACTGGCCGCTGTTCCTGTGGATGCTGCTCGGCGCGATCGCGATGCGCGGGGCGGGCTGCGTCTATAACGACATCGTCGACCGCGACCTCGACGCCCGGGTCGCGCGTACCGCGACGCGACCGGTCGCGAGCGGGGCGGTATCGCTGCGCAACGCGTGGCTGTGGACGATCCTGCTGTCGCTCGTCGGGCTGGTCGTCCTCATCCAGTTGCCGCTGCGCGCGCAGCTGATCGCGCTGCTCAGCCTTGCGCTGGTCGCCGCCTATCCCTTCATGAAGCGCATCACCTGGTGGCCGCAGGCGTGGCTGGGGCTGGTCTTCAGCTGGGGCGCGCTCGTCGGCTGGGCGGCGGTCGGACCCGAGCCGGGGGCGGCGCTGCCCTTGCTCTATGCCGGCTGCATCGCGTGGGTGATAGGCTACGACACCATCTATGCCCTGCAGGATATCGAGGACGACGCGCTGGTCGGGGTGAAATCGAGCGCGCGCGCGATGGGCCGTCACGTCAAGGCGGGCGTCGGCCTCTGCTATGCGGTGGCGCTCGGTTGCTGGGCGGGCGCGCTGTGGAACGTGCGGCCCGATCCGCTGGTGTTCGTCGCGCTGATCCCCGCCGCGCTGCACCTGACGGGACAGGTGGTGACGCTCGACCCGGCGAACGATGCTGATGCGCTCACCAAGTTCCGCAGCAATCGCTTTGCCGGGCTGCTCATCTTTGCGGCGATGCTGGTGGTGGGCAACGCGCCCTAGGACACGCGCGTGGCCGAACCGCGTTTCGGGGCTATTCCGCCGCGAGCAGTTCCTCGGCCCCGCCGAGGTCGACCGAGACGAGGCGGCTGACGCCCTTTTCGATCATCGTCACCCCGAACAGGCGGTGCATGCGCGCCATCGTCACCGCATTGTGGGTGACGATCAGATACCGCGTGTTCGTCTCGCGGCTCATCCGGTCGAGCAGATCGCAGAAACGCTCGATATTGGCATCGTCGAGCGGCGCGTCGACCTCGTCGAGGACGCAGATCGGCGCGGGGTTGGTGAGGAACAGGCCAAAGATCAGCGCGACCGCGGTCAGCGCCTGCTCGCCGCCCGACAACAGCGTCAGGGTGCCGAGCCGCTTGCCCGGGGGCTGCGCCATGATCTCCAGCCCGGCTTCGAGCGGGTCGTCCGAATCGACGAGTTCGAGATGCGCCTGGCCGCCGTTGAACAGCGTGGTGAAGAGGCGCTGGAAATGGGTGTTCACCGTCTCGAAGGCGGCGAGCAGGCGGGCGCGGCCTTCGCGGTTCAAATTGCCGATCGAGCCGCGCAGACGGTTCACCGCCTGTTGCAGCTCCTCGATCTCGGCGGCGTTCTTCTCGCGTTCGACATCGAGTTCGGCGAGCTCGTCGGCGGCGACGAGGTTGACCGGGCCGAGCCGTTCGCGCTCGGCGATCAGCCGGTCGTGCTGCGCCGATTCGGCGCTGACCTCGCCGACATTCGCGCTTTCAAACCCCGCCTTTTGGGGCAGCAGGGGCGGCGGGCATTCGAACCGCTCGCCCGACAGGCGGCCCATCTCGATACGGCGGAGTTCGGCATTTTCAGAGCGCGCGACCGCGCCGGCACGGGTCTCGCGCGCGCTCGCGAGGGTTTCGCGGATCGTGCCGAGCGCCGCCTCGGCTTCGCGCAGCGCCGCCTCGGCCTCGCGCTCGTGCGTTTCGGCCTCGGCGACGCTCGTGCGCAGGCTTGCCTGCTTCTCCTCGGCTTCGCTGCGCTGCCGGCCCAGCCTGTCGGGAAGGTCGGCGAGCTTGGCGGCTTCGGCGGCAAGCGCTTCGGCGCGCTTTTCCATTTCGGTCACGCGGCGCGCCGCCTCGCCTGCGCGCGCCTTCCAGCTCTTGATCTCGGCGGCCACGACCGCCTGGCGCTCGCTCAGCGCGGCAAGGGCGCGCTCGTGTGCCGCGAGCGCATCGCGCGCGGCTCCGGCATCGGCGCGCGCGCGTTCGGCCGTCTGATCCTGCGCATCGAGCGCGGCGCGTGCGATCGCATCATCGGGCAGCGCGGCGAGCGCGGCTTCGCGTGCGGCAAGTTCCTTGTCGGCGTCGGCGCGGTCGTCGGCGAGTTCGGCGCGGCGCCGGTCGAACAGGCTCGCGGCGTCGCGATGGCGATCGAGCGCGGCCTGTGCCTGGTCAGCGGCGCGCAGCATGGTGCGGCGGCGCTCGTCGGCATCGGACAGCGCGCGCCGTGCCGCCGACACCGCGTCGGTTGCGGCGGCCAGTGCGGCCGCGGCGACGGCGCGGCGGTCGCCGAGTTCGACCATGCCGAGTTCGACCTGCGGCCGCTGCGCGGCGAGTTCGTCGAGGCGGTTCTGGCGGGTCAGCCGTTCGGTTGCGGTGGCGCCGTCGCCGCGCGCGACAAAGCCGTCCCAGCGGCGCATCACCCCGTCGCGCGTCACGAGGCGCTGGCCGACCGCGAGCGGCTGGCCGTCATCGTGATCGGCGACGGCGACCTGCATCAGGCGCCGCGCGAGTGCGGCGGGCGCGGTGACGACGTCGGCGAGCGCGCTGGTGCCGGCGGGCAGCGGTGGATCACCCCTGGCCCGCTCGGCGCCGCGCCAGCTGCGGGCGGCGTCTGCGTCGGTGCCCGCATCGAGATCGTCGCCGAGGGCCGCGGCAAGCGCGGCTTCAAAGCCGGGCGCGGCGCGGAGCTGGTCGAGGATCGGGTTGGCGTCCGATTTCGCGGCGGCGAGCGCGCGGGCGAGCGTCGCCGCCTCGCTTTCGAGCGCGGCGAAGGCCGCGCGCGCTTCGGCGAGGGCGGCGTCGATCCCGGCAAGCGCGCCGGCAGCGGCTTCGCGGTCCGCCTCGGCCGCGTGCAGTGCCGCCTCGGCGGCGCCGATCGCCGTTTCGGCGTCGGTTGCCGCGCTGGCCGCGTCGGCCTGGCGCTGCGCGAGTTCGGCGCTGTCGCCGAGGGCGGCAACCTCGGCCTCGACGCGCGCGGCCTCGCCGGCGATGCGGCGCACCGCGGCGTCGGCGCCGTCGCGCGCGGAGAGTGCGATGCGGCGATCGGCGGCTTCGCTGGCGGCCTGCGCGCGCGCCTGCGCCAGCGCGACTTCGGCATCGCGCAGACGCGTCTGTGCCGCCTGGCTCGCTTCGACCAGCGCCGCCTGGCCGGCTTCGTGCGCGGCAAGCTGCTGCGCAAGCGCCTTGGTCTCGGCATCGAGCTCGGTGAGCGCGCCATGCGCCTCGCGCGCGAGTTCGCCTTCGTGCGCGCGATCGTCGGCGATGCGTTTCTGCTGGACCGCAAGATCGTCGAGCCGCTGGCGCGCCGCGCGCTCCTCGCCCGCCAGCCGAACCTGCGTTGCGGTCACGTCGGCGAGCGCGTCGCGCTGGGTCTGCGCCGCGGCGCGGGCGTCGGCGACGCGTGTCGCGACCTCGGTCTGCGCCTTGGCAACGGTGTCGAGTTTGTCCTGCGCGGCGCGGACCGCCGCCTCGGCGGCGTCGGCGTCGCGGCGCGCCTGATCGGCGGCGGCGGCGGCGTCGCGCCAGCGCGCATAGATCAGCCGCCCTTCGGCGATGCGGATGTCGTCGCTGAGCTTCTTGTATTTCTCCGCCGCGCGCGCCTGCCGGCGCAGCGCATTGGCGCGCACCTCCATGTCGGCGACGATTTCGGACAGGCGGCCGAGGTTGGTCTCGGTCGCGCGCAATTTCTGCTCGGCGTCCTTGCGGCGCACGTGGAGGCCCGCGATACCCGCGGCTTCCTCGAGCATCGCGCGGCGGTCGGTCGGTTTCGCCGCGATGACGTTGGCGATCTTGCCCTGGCTGACGAGCGCGGGGCTGTGCGCGCCGGTCGCGGCATCGGCGAAGATCAGCGCGACGTCCTTGGCGCGCACGTCGCGGCCGTTGGCGCGATAGGCGCTCCCTGCACCGCGTTCGATACGCCGGATGACTTCCAGATCGTCGCCGTCGCTCGAATCGGAGAGGCCGGCGACGAGCGCGCCTTCGGTGTCGCAGTGCAGCGCGACTTCGGCGAAGTCGCGTGGCGGGCGCGACGTCGTGCCCGCGAAGATGACATCCTCCATCCCGCCGCCGCGCATCGACTTGGGGGAGGATTCGCCCATCACCCAGCGAATCGCCTCGAGCAGGTTCGACTTGCCGCAGCCGTTGGGGCCGACGACCCCCGTCAGCCCGGGTTCGATGCGCAATTCGGTAGGTTCGACGAAGCTTTTGAAGCCGGTAAGGCGCAGGCGCTTTATCTGCACGAAGCGGCTCCGTGCAGTCGGGCGAATCGGAGCTGGTGCAACCTGGCTGTCACATATCCCCCTGGAACGCCGTCATGCCGCGTGCGCGGGGGAGTCGCAAGGGGGCGGGGAACGGCGTGCGGCGCGGCTTCGCCCTTCCCCCGAGAGGGAGGGGCGAGTTTTGATCAGCGTGCGCCCATCGTGCGCAGGCGGTCGCGCAGATCGGGCCACGTGCCGACGCCCTCGGCCAGCTGGCCGTTGAGGATGAAGGCCGGGGTACCGGGGATCGTATATTGCTCGTTCGCGGCATTGACGCCCTTTTCGAGCTTTTCGATGTTCGAAACGTCCGAAAGGCAGGCGTTGATCTGTTCGGCGGTCATGCCGCGCGACTGGAAGAAGGTGTCGAGCTGGGTCGCCTTGGCGAGCGCAGGAAAGCGCTGCGCGGGCGGCAGCGCCATCGCGGCGGCATAGCCCTGTTCGTTCGCCTGGGCGTTCTTGAAGATCTCGGCCTGCGCCGCCATCGTGTTTTCCATCAGCGGGAAATAGCGTTCGGCGGGGGCGCAGCGGATGACCGCGGCGGCGGTCGCGTCGATCGCGTCGCGAACATAGTTGCGCAGTTCGAAGCTGACGCGACCGGTGTCGACGAAGTCGCGCTTGAGTTCCTCGTGGCTGGCGTTCGAGAAATCGGCGCAGTGCGAGCAGGTCAGCGACGCGAATTCGACGACCTTGATCGGAGCATCGGGGTTGCCCATCAGATAGCCGCCCTCGGGGGTGACGGCGACGGTCTGCGACCAGCTCTTGCCCGCGGGCGCGGCGACCTTGGCGATCACCGACTGTTCCTTGGCGGGATCGGTCTTGCTGTCGCCGCAGGCGGCGAGGGCGAGAGCGCCCAGCGAGGTCAGAAGGGCGGTACGCAGCAGGGTCATGTCTTGTCTCTCCACGGATCGGGGAATGGCGGGCTTTCGGGGGCCTTGATTAGGAGGCCTTGAGCGCGAGGTCGAGTTTCGATTTGATCGCGGGCCAGGCGGTGACTTCGGCATTGCGGCCGTTGATGAAGAAGCTCGGCGTGCCGGTGACGCGGTCGGCGTTGCGGCCGATGTTGGACATGCCGGTCAGTTCGGCCTGCGCGACGCCATCGTCGAGGCAGGCGTTCTGCTGCGCCGCGGTGTAACCGCGCGCGGTCATCAGCGCGGTGAGGCCGGTATCGGCGGCGATCTTGCGCGCGCGTTCGCCCGTCGATCCCTCGAACCAGCTCGCCTTCTGCGCGTCGGTCGCCTTGGTGATCCGGGCGAGGATCGCGGGCTGTGCGGCGAAGATCGCCTGATGGTTGCCGCCGAACGCCTTGCCCCCGCCGCAGCGCGCGAGGAGCGCCGCCGTCATGTCGACCGGATCGCGCACGAGGTTGCGATATTCGACCTGGACGAGGCCCTTGTCGACATAGAGCGTCTTGAGCGGCACCGCCGCGGCCTTGGCGAAGTCGCCGCAGACATGGCAGGTGTAGCTGAAATATTCGATCAGCTTGACCTTCGCATCGGGGTTGCCGACGCTGTAGGCGCCGATCGCGGTCGTCGACACGGTGCTCGACCAGCGCGGCGCCGCCGCCGGCTTGGCGGGGGCCGCCGCGGTGCACAGCAGCAGCGCGGCCGAGCCGAGAGCGCCGAGTGCGGCGCGGCGCGCGAAAGCGGTTCGGAAAGAATATGCGACCATCGATATCCTCAACTGATGCGGGGGAGCTTGGGCGGCGTCGCGAGCCCGGCGGCCATCCGTTCGAGGACGGTCCGAAGCTCGGGGTCGCCAATGTCGCGCAAACTGTCCCCCAGTTCGGCGGGTACGGGCTTGAGCATTGCTGGCGGCTGAACGGGCGCGGCGGGGGTGACCTGGCCGTGCGTCATGCGCACCTGCGCGATCGCGGCATAGCCGAAGAAGCGATTGACCGCGGCGATGATGTCGGGCGCGACATGCTGGAGCATCGGGGCGTGCGCGCCGCTGATCGTCAGGTGCAGCGTGCCGCCCGCCTTTTGCCCGGCGGGAAAGCGGATCATTGCCGGCTGGGTGACGTCGGCAAGGCGGTCGCCGACGATCTCGCGCCAGCGGCTGACCACCGACGACTGGATGAAACCGAATTTGCGGAAAGCGGTGCGGCCGATTTCGGGAACGAGGTCGGAGATGGCGCGCGCCTCGCCGCCGCGCGGCCG
This sequence comes from Sphingopyxis sp. YF1, assembly GCF_022701295.1. NCBI lineage: Bacteria > Pseudomonadati > Pseudomonadota > Alphaproteobacteria > Sphingomonadales > Sphingopyxidaceae > Sphingopyxis > Sphingopyxis sp. YF1. The sequence goes on along the minus strand of NZ_CP033204.1, from coordinate 3,570,003 downwards.
TTCATAGGGGCGCGCGGGCGGCTTGGCGGATTTCGCCTTGCGTTTCGCCTTGGGCTTGTCGCCGTCCTGCCCCGTCTCTTTCGTCATCCCCGGCGCCATGCCATAGGCGGGGGGTGAGCGTCCACCATCCCGAACATGACGACGGCTTCGCGGCGCGGCTGCTGGCCTGGTACGACCGCGCCGCGCGTGCGCTGCCCTGGCGCGTGCCGCCGGGCAGCGATGCGGTGCCGGACCCCTATCGCGTGTGGATGGCCGAGGTGATGCTGCAGCAGACGACGGTTGCGGCGGTCGCGGGCTATTTCGAGAAATTCACTACGCGCTGGCCGACGGTCGCCGACCTTGCCGCCGCCGCCGATGCCGACGTGATGGCGGCGTGGGCGGGGCTCGGCTATTACGCGCGCGCGCGCAATCTGCTCGCCTGCGCGCGGGCGGTGGCGCTCGATCTGGACGGGAGCTTCCCGGACAGCGAGGCGGCGCTCCGCGGGCTGCCGGGGGTCGGCGACTATACCGCTGCGGCGGTCGCCGCGATCGCTTTCGGCCGGCCGGCGGTCGTGGTCGATGCCAATATCGAGCGGGTGATCGCCCGCCACCGGTTGATCGAGACGCCGCTGCCCGCTGCGAAGAAGGCGATCAAGGCAGCGCTGGCGCCGCTGGTCCCGGCGGACCGGCCGGGCGATTTCGCGCAAGGCCTGATGGACCTCGGCGCCACCATCTGCACCCCGCGCAGCCCCGCGTGCGGCATCTGTCCGCTGATGGCCGATTGCTGCGCGCGCGGACGCGCCGACATCGAACGGCTGCCGGTCAAGCCGCCCAGGAAGGCGAAACCGCACCGCCACGGCACCGCCTGGTGGATCGAACAGGCGGGGCGGCTGTGGCTCGTCCGGCGTCCCGACAAGGGTATGCTGGGCGGGATGCGGGCGCTGCCGGGAAGCGAATGGAGCGATGCGCGTCCGCGCGAATCGGGGCTGGTGTCGGTCGATCACGGCTTCACCCACTTCGACCTGACGCTGACGCTCGTTCGCCGCGACCCCCCGCCCGAGGGCTCCCCCGAAGGCTCTTCCGAAGTCGGGGATGCCGCAGCGGAAGGCGAATGGTGGCCGATATCGAACCTTGACGCGGCGGGGTTGCCGACGCTCTATCGCAAGCTGGCCGACAAGATGCGGGAGAGAGACGAATGAACATGATGGTGACGCGCCGCGCCCTGCTCGGCGGGCTGGCGCTCGGCGGCGGCGCCGCGCTGCTGCCGCAGGCGGCGTGGGCGTGGAAGGCCGATAGCACCGCACTCTATCCGGCAACCAGCGCGTTCATCCGGGGCTTCGTCGACCGCCGCGAGCTCGCGGGCACGCTCGCCGCGATCGGCAAGGGACAGGCCGAGGCCAGCTTCTTCGGCGCCGGGGTGCAGTCGCTGAGCGACGGCGTGCCCGTCGGCCCCGACACGCTCTGGCGGCTCTATTCGATGACCAAGCCCGTCACCGGTATCGCAGCGATGCTGCTGATCGAGGACGGCAGGATGAAGCTCGACCAGCCGATCGCCGATTTCCTGCCCGCCTTTGCGAACATGAAGGTCCAGAATACGCCCGATGGGTCGATCACCGACGTGCGGCCGGCGAAGGGACCGATCACGGTGCGCCAGCTCCTGACGCACACCGCGGGGCTCGGCTATAATATCATCCAGAAGGGGCCGATCAAAAAGGCCTATGACGATGCGGGCATCGTCGGCGGGCGGGCGAGCCGTCTGCCGATTCCCGGATTGGCCCCGGTCACGCCGGCGCCGAGCCTGGCGGCGATGGCCGACCGGCTTGCGGCGCTACCGCTGGTCTACGAACCCGGGACGAAGTGGAGCTATTCGATCAGTCTCGACCTGCTCGGGCGCGTGATCGAGGTCGCGTCGGGGCAGAGCTTCGACGCCTTTCTGAAAGCGCGGCTGTTCGATCCGCTCGGCATGGCGAGCACGGGCTTTTCGGTCGCGGCGAAGGATGTCGCGCGCTTCACCAGCAATTATGCGGCCTTCGGCGGCGCGCTGATCCCCTTCGATCCGGCGACCAGTTCGATCTATCTCGACCAGCCGCCCTATCCCTTCGGCGGTGGCGGGCTGGTGTCGAGCGCGCGCGATTACGACCGCTTCCTCGCGATGCTGCTCGGCGAGGGCGAAACGAACGGCGTGCGCGTGATGAAGACCGAGACCGCGCGGCTCGCGATGTCGAACCTGATCGACCACAGCGTCGACCGCAAGGGCAGTTTCATCGACGGACAGGGCTTCGGGGCCGGGGGGCGCGTGTCGCTGCCGACCTCGCCGGGGGGCGAAGGCATTTTCGGCTGGGCCGGCGCGGCGGGGACGATCGGCTTCGTCCATCGCGGGCTCGGCTATCGCGTCGGGGGCTATACGCAGATCATGCCGCCCGAGACGGTGAGTTTTCAGGGCAAGTTCGGCGAGACCGTCTTTCAGGATGTGATGCGCTGATGCCGCTACCGCTCGGGTTCACCGGGGCGCGGCTCGACCGCGCCGACCAGATTCGCACCGACGCCGCCGCCTTTGCCGCGGCCGCGGCCGATCCGCGCGCGACGTGCCTCGCGCTCGACGGGATCGATTTTGTTCCGGGCGAGCGCGGCGGGCTGCTCTGGGAGCCGCTCGACGCGCGCGACGATCGCGCGCTGATGCTGCTGGGCATCGACGATGCCGGCGCGCCGCGCTTCGTGCGCGAGGCGGAGGCCGGTGCGCGCGTCGACGCGCGCTCGCGCACGGTGATGCGGTTGCTGCCGTTGCTATCGACCGAGGAGGCGGCGCTCTACGGCGGTGCGCGCAGCCTCGTGGACTGGCACGCGCGGCACCGTTTCTGCGCCGTGTGCGGCGCCGCGACCGACCTGTTTCGCGGCGGCTGGGGGCGCAAATGCGGCGCGTGCGGCGCCGAGCATTTCCCGCGCGTCGACCCGGTGGTGATCATGCTCGCCGAATATGAGGATCGCGTCCTCGTCGGGCGCCAGCCGGGCTTCCCGCCGGGTTTCTTCTCGGCGCTCGCCGGTTTCGTCGAACCCGGCGAATCGCTCGAGGAAGCGGTCGCGCGCGAATTGTTCGAGGAAGCGGGCATCCATGTCTCCGACGTGTCCTACGTCGCCAGCCAGCCCTGGCCTTTCCCGTCGTCGCTGATGATCGGCTGCCGCGCGGTGGCGGCCGGGTCGGCGCTGACGCTCGACACGACCGAGATCGAGGCGGCGATGTGGGTCGACCGCGCCGAGGTGCGCGCGGCGCTGGCGGGCGATATGGGCGCCAGCTTCGTGGCGCCGCCGCCGCTGGCAATCGCGCGATACTTGCTGGAAGATTGGGCGGGATAGGCAGGACGTTCTAATCGCGGGCGGCAGGTGACGACCGGTTGCGGACGTTCAGCTTCTTGGTAAACTGGCGGAATGTTGAAGCCTTCGCGCTTGTTGAAGTGGGGCGTTGCCTTGCTTCTAATATCGGTCATCAGGATCGTTGCGTTTCCGATCATCGAGCCTGCCGACCGCGAAGATCCAGGACTGTGGTTCAATCTCTATAGCTATTCGGTACTCATCTGGATTCCCGCGGTCGTCATGATCGCGCTCTCCGCTATCGTGCCCGTCTGGCACCGCGTTATTCTATGGGTGGAAAACGGGAGATAGCCGCTCACCACCCCAAAACGGTCAGCGCCTTCAAATAGGCCTTTCCTAGATTGTCCGGCTGTGCCCGCCTTCGTCCGGCGCTCATGTTGGGCGGATAAAAGCGGTCGCTGCCCGGCTTGCCGATACGACCACGGCGCGCCGTGCCGGGAGCGTCCAGCCCGGCACGAGGCCTAAATCGGGGAAGCGCGCAGGGCTGAACTTTACTGACCTTTGGAAAGGCCGCGCGGTCCTTGCGCCGACCGGAGCCAATGCGCGACGACGACAGAAGGCCGTGGCGGTTTATCACCCCATAGCGGTCCGCGGGCCGAGCCGGGACTGCTCCTGTACGGCAATCGTGCGGGCTTAGAGCCGGCGGCCGGTAATCCGGCTGATTTCCTTGGCGACCATCGCCTCGACGAGCGGGGGCAGGTTGGTGTCGAGCCAGTCCTTGAGCATCGGGCGCAGCGCGTCGAGCACGACGTCCTCCATCGTGCGGCCCGCGGCGGACGGGCCGGCGGGTGCGGTGTTCGCGGCGGGGGCGACCGCGGCGGTCAGCGCATCGAGCGACTGGCGCGCCGCGTCGGCGCTTGCCGCCGAGACCAGTTCCTCGGCGGGGCCGGGCGCGGCGTCGCTTTCGTCGGCTTCCTCGTCATGGAGTTCGAGCACGTCCTCGGGCATCGCGGCCACGCGGGCTTCGCGGCCGCCGGGGGCGTCGTCGCGTGCGATCACGCGCCGAATCGACGACAAAATGTCTTCCATCGAAGGTTCACGCGACATGTCGCCCATTACGGCCCCCTACGGTCCGCCCGGAAAGACGGACGGTTAACCATCTTCTTACCGGCGCGGGGCAAGGCTTGCCAAGCCTTATTGTTTGGGCAGCGGGTCGGCAGCGGGCACCCCGGCGTCGGCCGCCGGGACGGAGCGTGTATCGGTCGCGACCTGCTGCGGCCGGGGATCGTCGTCCCAGTCGAACACCTTGCCGCGCACGCGCTGGTAGTTGACGCCGGGGTCGTAGAGCGCCCCCCCCCTCGATGCCGAGGTCGCGCGCTTCGGCCTTGCCCATCGCCGCGAGCAGCGAGAAGGCGGCGACATAGGAATTGCGGCGCGCCGAGACGAGCTGGACCTGGGTGTTCAGATATTCCTGCTCAGCGTTCAATATTTCGAGGATCGAGCGCGTGCCGACGCTGTTCTCGGCGCGCACCCCCTCGAGCGAGAGCGCGTTGGCGCCGACGGCCTGCTGGGTCGCGGTGATGATGCGTTCGTTCGCCTGCCAGGCGGCATAGGCGCCGCGCGTCTGCGCGATGACGCCGCGTTCGACCTCGACATAATTCTCGATTGCCTGACTCGTCCGCGACTGCGCCTGACGCACCTGCGCCGCGGGGCGGCCGCCCTGGAAGATCGGGACCGTCAGCGACAGGCCCGTGGTTGCCCGGGTGGTCGTGTTCCGGATGCTCGGGTTTCCGGGCGGAATGGAGTTCAGGAAATTGTCGTAGCGGCTGCCGAGGGTCGCCGACAGCTTGGGCATCCGGCTGGCGCGCGCGACGCCGATGTCCGAGCGATTCGCGTTGATGAGCTGGTTCGCGGCCTCGATGTCGGGATTGTTGGTGAGCGCGATCGCGACGGCTTCCTCGGCGGTCGTTGGCAGGTTCGGCAGCTGTGGAGGCTGCTCGAGGTCGACCGGCGCGTCGCCAACGAGGCGGATATAGGATTCACGGCTGGCAATCAGATTCGATTCGGCGGTGCGCAGGTCACCCTCGGCGAGCGCGAGCCGGGCCTCCGACTGGGCGACGTCGGTGCGCGTGAGGTCGCCGATCTCGAAGCGATCGCTCGTCGCCTGCAAATTGGTGCGCAGCACCGCGACATTCTTCTGGTTAAGCTGCACGATCGCCTGATCGCGGATCACATCCATATAGGCGCCGACGGTCTGGGCAAAGATGCTCGCCTCGGTCGCGCGGAGGTCAGCCTGGCCCGCTTCGACGCGATATTTGGCTGCTTTCACCGCATTCTTGACCGCGCCGCCCTGATAGATGGGAACTTCGACCTGGCCGCCGATGGCGAGCGAGCGCTTGGGCGAGAAAAGCTCGTTGGTGGGGATGACGAGACTTTCCTGATAGTCGACACTGGCGCCCGCGTTCGGCAGGCCGCCGGCGCGCTGGATCGGCACATTCTCGTCGTTCGCGCGCTGGCCGGCGCGCGCCGCGGTCAGCGTCGGGTTGTTCTCATAGGCCTTGGACAGCGCCCCCTGCAGCGTTTCGGCCTGCACCCCCGACGTCAGCGCGAGCGTGCCGAGCGCGAGTCCGGCGAGCCAGCGGGCACGGAGCGTTTTCGTCGTGATATCGTGCATCGTCATGGTCGCCTGGAACGAGGGGGAGGGGCGCTTCGAATCGGAAACCCTAGAAGCGGAAGCCCTTGGCTGCCGCAAAGCCGGGGAGCGGCGCGACGTCCATGTCGGCGAAGCTGCGCAGCGCGACGGTGGTGCCGGTCTTGACACCCTGGACAAGCCGCGTGACCGCGCCGTCGCGCGTCGCCGCGACGATACGGCCGCCGTCGGCGAGCTGGTCGGCGAGTGCCTGCGGCAGCGCGTCGATCGCGCCGTCGATGATGATGCGGTCGAACGGCGCCTTGCCGGGCGCGCCCGCGGCGAGCGGACCTTCGATCCAGTCGATCGCGCCCGATGCGGTTGCGGCCTTCGCCATTTGGAGGAGGCCGGTTTCCTCTTCGACGGCATGGATCTGGACGCCGAGCTGCGCGAGGCATGCGGCGGTGTAGCCGGTCGCGGCGCCGATCAGCAGCACGCGCATGCCCGGGCGCAGCATCGCCGCGACGAGCAGGCGGCCGGTAACCAGCGGTGCGTTCAGCGTGCGGCCGTTCCCGAGCGGGACGGCACGGTCCATATAGGCGACGCCCGTAAAGGCGGGCGGTACATACGCCTCGCGCGCGATCGCGCCCATCGCACCGATGACGGCGGGGTCGATCACATCGTTGGTGCGGAGCTGGCTGTCGATCATCGCAGCGCGCATCTCCGCGGCACTCACCTCGTTCAATTTGGTCGCCATCCGCGCAAGTCCGATTCCTGGAGTGAAACCCGTTGCGGACAGCCCTAGCCCAAGCGAGGCTGTATTGCAATAGTAATACAGCCGGGATGCCCGCTGCGCCGCGCATAGCGGTCCGGCCGCGCGCCGCCAAGCCCTGCAACGGCGAATCCTTGACAAGGCAGGGAAAGCCCATCACTAGCGCAGGCCCCACCCGGCGCATCCCCTGGATGGCCGATCGGCATGAGGCCCGATGGCGGAGTGGTGACGCAGCGGACTGCAAATCCGTGCACGCCGGTTCGATTCCGGCTCGGGCCTCCAGATTCTGTCCGTGCCTGGTCACGAACAATTGAAGAACTCATGTTTTCTGCTGGTTTTGGCGGTTCGCCGGTTGTCGGCGATCGCTTCTGATTGCCCCTGATTTTGAATGATTGGGGTCTTGTTCGGGGGCCTTTTCCCCGCTCCCCATATTTGAGATCCTCAACGGTGTGGGCCCGCATGGAATTCGCAATACGAGGGCGAAGGAGCGGCCGCACAAGCTTGCGGCCTCTCCCGGCTTTGCCTTCGGGTACCCCGACTTCTTCCTGTCACCCCGGCTATCTCGGCCGGTGAACCGCGAGGGGGCTACACCGGTTCAGCAGGCATCGGGCGTAGCCATGGGGAGCATCTCGCTCCGCTCGGAGGCAAACCCGCATGGAACGGCATCGCGATATCGGCGTGAGGAACGGGTTCGAACCGTCAATCATCCTCAGCCGGTTTGCGGCGTGCGCTGACGTATAGGGCTGACGTATAAGATAGCGGAGTTGAATGGCAGTTTTTCGATGATCGCGCCCGCAGCCGTCCGCCAGCTTCCGAT